>JABSQH010000077.1 GCA_013213745.1 Ilumatobacteraceae bacterium
GGCATGAGCTGCTTGAAACCATAAGTTTTGTATTACACCATAGTATATTATTTTAGATGCGTTATCTAAATCACTACCTCTTCTGTTTATAATATCTTGAGTTGCTTTCTTTTGTATTCTTAAATACTGCATTTGAGTATTGGCCCAGTTTAAGAATATTCTACCTAAGTCACTTGCTTGTTGTTGTGATATTTTACTAGGATCAGACGATTGCTGAGACTTTTCTGCTAGAGCTACAAATTCTTCATATGCCTGTGCTTCTGCTTGTTCTTTAGTTAATCCTTCGTTTTCTATTAAATCATTTGTTCTATTTCTAAAATATGTAGCACCACCTGAAGCTATAGCAAAACTATCCATAAATTTAGTAGGTATATAACCTTTTTCTATTATGTAGGATATTACTGCTTTTGCTTTATTTTTACTTGTTTTCGCTAAGTTTGCTATTTCATTTTCGTTAATATTCATTTTTAGACCATTACGTCTATCAATTAAATAATCAGAGTTCATTAGTCTCATAAAGTCTGACCAATATTGAGGTTGATTAGCAAATGCTTTACCAGCTTTATATATATTATTATTGCTCCAGTTTATAAAGTTAGCAGATGATATACCTTGTAATAGTGCAGATCTCATATTTAAAAATAATACAACACCTTGTGCGTTGTTTAAATAATCTAATATACCATCAGCTATTCTGTTTTGACTCTGCAGCCTATTGCTACCGCTCTTCATTCTAGCTAAAATATTTTTAACAGCTTCTACGTACTTAGGTCCTAACGCAGCTTCTAATTTAGCCATATTTTTTTCAGAAAAAATTATATCACTATTTTCTATAAATTCTGATAAAAACTCTTTACGCTTTACATCTTTTAATACATCCATAAAATCAGTAGTAATAGTACCTGCTAACCATCCTTCACCAGGTTTTACATAGTCACCTTTACTTATGTTTAAAACTTGATTTGCAAACGCTGTTAACTCTTCGCTATTTTCTACAAGATTATTTATTTCTTTTAAATCAGTTTTAGAAAGTCCAGGTACGTCGTAACCTAATTGAGACCATATATAAACTCTCATAGAATTTTCATTGCTAAATCCTGTGTCGTTTATATTTTTCATTGTTTTTGGAACTCCAGTTAAAGTATTTTTTAAAGCTTTAAAATCATCCATTAAATTTATTCTAGATGTATTCATATCTCTTACACCTCTATTATATGGATCTATTAAGTGATCTTTAAACCACTGATAGTTTGCTTCGCCAACTTTACCTTTACCTAACAAAGGATATAGTAATCCTTCAAAGTCTTCAGCGGAATAAGGGTGTATCATACGTTTACCTTTACCCTCACCCATTACTTGTCCTTTGGCAGTTGAAAATTCTTTATACCATTCTATACCAAAACTACTTTCTATTATTTTATTAAAATCTTCATCTACGTTTTCACTAAACTTAAATTTAGCTTGTTGTACTTTTGATTTAACATCTATTTGACTTAACGCAGCTTTTACAGATTGAACATTTTGTATAGCATCATCCGCAAAGTAAAAATCATTATAACCTTCTGCAGCTTTACCTACTATCCACTCAGCTTTTGCAGCTCCTGTAGAATTACCTAGTCCTGTTATATTATCTAAAGGAATGTTAATACCAACGCCTTGAAGAAAGTCATATATAGCTTGCTGTGCTTGTGGTGCTCTTGCTGTTAATACAAAAACATCTTCAGAACCTCTTTTTTCTATTATAGTTCTAGCTAAATCAGCTAATGGTCCAGTACCTCCATCTCTGACAGTATTAAAATCTGTAAAATCCATTACTGCTCCTTGCTCTGCAAGTTCTAAACCTTTTTTAGCAAATTCTTCTGCGTTTAGTTGACCTTTCTTTCCATCAGGCATAGTGTAAAAAACTACATTCTCACTAGTTGCTAATGTGTCATCAAAGTCAAACACTCTAATTTTTTTAACAGGAGCATTAGGGTTACGAGCATTCTTTAAAGCTTGATCAACTTTTTGAGCATAATCTAAAACCTCATCCATATTTAAGTTGGACATGTCTACCACATTATTAGATAAGCTAAATTTATTTGCTGCGTTTGCTTTTTGTTGTTCTTTCCATAGCTTAGCTTCTCGTTCACCGAACCTATCACCAGTTCTAACATCTTCTACAGCATAAGCAGCTCTACCTCTTGTAAACATATTGTACCATCTCATAGGTGCAATATCACCTACTTCATACCCAAACTGCATTCTGTCTGCAAAGAAAGCACTAAAGTTATCGTTCATGTCTATAGGTATAGCTCCTACAGCATATGAGTCTTTTAACTTTTGTAAATCAATTTCTTTATTATTAAAGAATATAGCATCAGCGACTAATAAGTTAAATATTTTAGCTGGTATACCATGTTCATATTCAAAGTTTTTATTACCGTCTTTATCTCTAAGTTCAGTTGTTGGAGCATCAAGAGCTCTATATCTAAATGGTGCAGCAGCTCTAATAGGTCCTTGCATAAATTGACCGTACATATTCATTAACATAGCCATGTCTAGCTTTGTACCACCTCCATTGTCTAATAATGTTTTAGCTGCTTTATAACTATTAACTACATAATTAAAAGCTTGTTCAGCTATTTCTTCTCTAAAATCAATTTCAGTTTGTGACATCGTACCACCTGGTACCATACCTTCGGTAACTTCTTGCTTTGGTGAAGCTTGAAAAGGTACTGGTTTTGTAAATTTACCGGTGCTAGCTATTTCAAAACTTGCGGTTCTTTTAGCTCCTGAACCTTCTAACTTAACAGATTTAAATCCATAATTAGGTAAGAAAAATTCTTCAAACAATTGAGCAGGATTAGCATAAACCATACCTCTAGCTTTAGCTGTTCCTGGTTTAGTGCCTTTTTGTCTACCATATTGCCATCTAAGATCTTGAATAGCTTGTTCTATTTTAATCTGCTCTGTAACAGGGTTTTGCTTACCATCTTTATCTTTACCAGCTAAATCTAATAATCTTTGCTGAGCTAATCTATTGTCAAACTTTTTAAAGTTAGCTATATCATCTGGGTCTCTAAGAGCTTCAGCCATTGGTTTTTGACCCCACATTTTAGATATACTATTTTCAGCATCTATAGCAGACTCTACACTAGTTATATATTCTTGTAAATTAAACTCTGTTTTACCTTCCTGAGCAATAGCTTTTCTGTATGGCTTTAATAATTTTTCAAATACTTTTTTAATTTGTGTTCTATGTGGAGCAAACTTTTTAGCTGAATATACTACATCAACAGCTAACTTAACAGACATAGGATCTGATACTTCCATATCTATTATTTGATCTATAAGCGTTGGTTGTAAAGCTTTATAATCTTCTGCTAGTTGACCTTCCATACCTACAGTCTCAGCTAAAGAAAATTTAAACGATGTACCACGTCCTATTGCTAATGCAAAATCTTTTAATGCTTGCTCACCTAGTTGTTCTAATATTTGTGGATTACCTTTAGCTATTTCATCTACAACTTTTTCACTAGTTAAGTTTTGCATAGTAGCATCTAAGCCAAGCTCAGCACTTAATATTTTAGCTAATGCATCTTTTCTACCTCTTACATTAAAGAAATCTACAAATTGTTTTTCAGTAGGATTTAACCTAGAATATAGTGTAGGTCCTTGTGTTGTTGTAGCTGTAGTTAAATTACCTGATCCTTCATATTGTTTAACTTCTGTAGGGTTTAAGTTTTTCTTAACTACTTTAGTTAATATTTTATTATCAGATAATCTTTCTAAAGCAACTAAATCTTCTATAGGCAAACGATCTAAAAGTTCTTTTTTATTTTTCTTTAAAAACGTATCATATATTTTAGCTTTTAAAAACTCTTGTTTAACGTTTTTATCTAATGCTTTTTGGTATTTAGCTTGTAGTTCTGATTTAACTTTTTTAAGTATACCAGCTAAATCTCTTTCAGCTTGTAGTTTAGTTTGACCAGTAGGATTTGTCTTCATTA
>JABSQH010000078.1 GCA_013213745.1 Ilumatobacteraceae bacterium
CGCCGTAGCGCTGTTGAGCTGCGTGGGCTGATGTGCCGAGCAGGTCGCCGATGCGCTGCCACGAAACACTCTTGGCGCGGGCGGCGGTGATGGCATCGACGACCTGTTGTTCGCTGCGGGCCCGAGCCAACGCAGCACGTTGAAGCAGGTACTCCTCGACGCGACGCTCGTCGGCGGCGTCAGGCTCGTAGTCCTCGAACCGCCTGGCGAGTTCGTCAGCGTGATCAAGGATCTCTTGAATCGAACGCGGCATCAGGTCTCCAGGAACTTGGGTCGGGCGGCCGGCCATTGCATGAACGATGAACTCGACATCCTCAGCGGTTGCGACGCCAATCTCGAGAACTGACCAGCGTTGTCGGCGCCGATGAGCATGTCGAGATCGTCGACGTCGAACACTCGAATCGGGTGTCGGTAGGCGTGGAGCATGTCGTCGTCTTGGATTCCGTGCCGGCGTGCGCTCACCACGATTACGGGATCCACGGCATCAACTTATGTTGATGTGATGCGCTGTTGGTGGCCGGGTGGATGGCGTCATCCATCAACGAGGGGAGCACTGCTGTGCACACGACCACCATCATCTGACCCAGGACGGCTGCTGATTGGTTCGGCGAACTCGTCCACATCGACGCCGACCGCGGCGGCCAACAGCTCGGTGCGCCGATGAAGATCAACCGCCGCGGAGGAACTCGGTCGGTCAGATTGGTGATGGCGATGCCCAATGCGCCGACGACGAAGCCGAGTTCTGCTGCGATCGTCAGCCAGCTCGCTTGGCTTCGCGACAGATCCCAGACGACGCGCAGTTGCCCGAGCACTGCTGCCGTCGAGAACCACGTCGACATCGCGAGCACCATCGACAGGCGCAAGAAGCATCAGCTCGCGCTGCGACGATGTCGAGGAGCTCATGGTGGCGGCACCGCATTCGGGATCGCCGCATTCCGGTCGGCGCGAGCCGAGTTCGTGATGAGGTGGTTCAGGCGACCATCGAGCGCAGCATCCAGGCGGTCTTCTCGTGTACCTCGAGGCGCTCGGTGAGCAGATCGGCGGTCGGCTGGTCGTTCGCCTTGTCGGCGGTGGTGAAGGCGCCGCGCGCCGTGCGGGCGACGGCTTCGTGTCCGCGGACGAGGTCGCGGATCATGTCTTCGGCGGGCGGTATAGAGGTTGCCTCGTCGATCGAGGTCAACTCGACGAACGCGGAGTAACTCCCCGGCGCGAACTCGCCGAGCGAGCGTATGCGCTCGGCCAGGAGGTCGACGGCGAGCCAGAGCTCGTTGTACTGCTGTTCGAACATCAGGTGCAGCGTGTTGAACATCGGGCCGGTGACGTTCCAGTGGTAGTTGTGCGTCTTCAGGTACAGCGTGTACGTGTCGGCGAGTACCTTCGACAGCTCGCCGGCGATCGCGGTGCGTTCTGCTTCGGCGATACCGATGTCGATGGGCAGCGTGTTGGTCGTGTCAGTCATGTCGGCTCCGTTCGTCGGTGACTGGTCCAACCTCTCACAAGGCGTTGATATTCCGCTCCGCGATGGCGACCTGGTCGGTCGCGGTACGGTCGAGCGATGAGCGATCAGATCGATCTCGATGGAGTCAAGGCCGTGGCCGCGGCGCTCAGTCCGTGGGCCCATCTGGCCACCGTGGGCGCCGACGGCGAGCCCGATGTGGTCCCGGTGCACCCGTGCTGGGAAGGCACGACATGTTGGTCGATGGTCGGCGCCACATCGGTGAAGGCCCGTAACGTCGCCGCGAATCCCAAGGTGGCGCTGCATTGGCAAGTGACCGAAGTGGGTGACGGGGTCGAGGTCTGGGGCACTGCGGAGGTGTTCACCGACATCGAGACCAAGCGTCGCTTGTGGGCGGGCGTGTTCGACTACGACCTCAACGCGTTCGCCCCGGGCGGCCCCGACAACTCGCCGGACACCGCGTTCTTGGCGATCACCCCGAACCGTGCCCTCGTGCTGAAGCAATACGGGATGGGTGGTATGCAGCGCTGGACGGCTGGCTGATCACGGCCAGCGCCGTACGGTCCTCTACGCGTGCACTGCACGTTTCGCGGGCGCGGCGGCGCGATCGGTCATGCTGTTCGTCGTGACGGAACTGCGCGAGGGGGACCGCCGGGAGTGGCGACGGCATCCCGGCGACATCGCCCGGCTTGCCGGGTGGGGGGCGCTCCTGACGTTCGCGCTCGTGCTGAGCGCAGTGATCCCGGCGGCGCTGCGCAGCGCGTCGGCCGACCTGGTGCAGTTCTTCACTTCGCTGCCACAGCCGGCGCGGTACGCGCTGGTCGGCGTGGCGCAGATCGCCATCGTCGTGGTCCCGGCGATCGTGATCGGCTGGTTGGCCGCTCGTCGACAGCTGGCCGAGATCGGCAGCGTCGTCGGCGCCGGTATCGCGGCGGCGCTCGTGATGTGGGCGTTGACCGGATGGCTGGACCGAGTCGTGCCTCCGCAAGTGATCGACGATCTCCCGTCGAACTCGATCGCGTCGTCGTCGTTCCCGTCGACGTCGTATCTCGCGGCGATGGTCGCCGGCGCCACCGTGATCTCGCCGTTGTTGCCGAAGATGTGGCGCATCGCTGCGTGGGTCGCCGTGTGGTTGACGATCTTCGTACGCGTGGTCACTGCGGTGCAGGCGCCCGTCAACATCGCTGTCACCTTCGCACTCGGCGGAGTGATCGGGTCCGCGGTGCTCGTGGCGTTCGGTTCGCCCATCCGGCGACCCGGCGCATCGACGCTGCGCGACGTGCTCGCCGAGAGCGGCTACGCCGTGCACGACCTGCGTGACGAAACCTTGATGACCGGTCGTCGCACCTACGTCGGCACCGGTGAGGACGGTCCGATCGTGGTCGTCTACGTCGACCATGACGATCGCGACGCCGCGCTGCTCTCGCAGCTCATCCGCGCAGTGCGCGTGCAGTCGGTCGACGTCGACACGTTGTCGGTGCAGCCCGATCGGCGCGTTGCCCATCAGGGGCTCGTCACCGCCATGGCGCGGCGCGCCGAGGTGCGCACTCCAGATGTGGTGGCCGTCGCCCCCGGCGGTGGCCACGGCGCCGTCATTGCGCTCGAGGCCGCGACCGGTGTGCCCATCGGAGACGTCGATGAGCCGGCTCTGATCAGCGATGCCGCGCTGGTCGACGCGTGGCGCCAGCTCGATCGCCTTCATGCGGCGCGCATCGCCCACCGCTCGTTGACCCGTCAACACATCTACGTCGATGACGACGAGGTCATGCTGGTCGATCTCGAGTTCGCCAGGCTCTCGGCGTCGAACGATCAGCTCGCCGTCGACGCCGCCGAGATGCTGGTGAGTACGGCGCTGGTCGTCGGTGTCGACCGAGCACTCGACGCCGCAACGAGCAGTGCTCGGTCGACACTCGAGCGCGCACTCGCCTTCATCCAGCCCGCGGCGTTGCCTGCGGCGACGCGCCGCGCGGTGCGCAAGGACAAAGAGCTCCTCGAGGCGCTCCGCTCGGGCCTGCAGGCGCGGTTGGAGGTTCCCCCGGTTGAGCTCGAACAGCTCGATCGGATCAGCGTTGCCAAGATCGTCAGCTGGGTCGGCTTCGCGGTGCTCGCCTTCTTCATCCTCGGCCTTGCGAGCAGTTGGTCGGACATCACCGACGCGATGAGCGACGCCAACTGGTGGTGGGCGGTTCCGGTGTTCATCGCCACGCTGATCGGCACGGTCGGCGGGGCCATGTCGTTGTCGGGGTCGGTCGTTCGCGACGTTCCGCTCGGCGAGGCCACGGTGATCATGTTCGGTCAGTCGTTCCTCAACCGGTTCACTCCGATGAACGCCGGTGGGATGGCGATGCGGATCCGCTATCTGCAGAAGGGCGGCACCGATACCACGGTGGCGACTGCGGCCATCGGCCTGACCTCGGCTGCGAGCGGCGTGATGCAGGTGGTGTTCATCGCCTTTTTCTTCCTGTGGAGCAGTTCGGACCCGACCGCCGGGTTGAGCCTCGACCGGGGCGAGGAGAGCGGCGGCGCGTTGGGCACGATGACCGCAGTTTTCGTCGTGGCCGCAGTGATCGCCGCGGTGTTGATCGCGTTGACGCCACGTCTGCGCGAGTGGGTGATCGGGTTCGTGCGCTCGACGCGCGACAAGATCCGCCGCGACTTCGGTGAGTTGGCGCGGCGACCGGGGAAGTTGTTGCTGTTGTTCGGCGGGGCCGGGCTCAGCAAGCTCACCACGATCGTGGCGTTCGCTGCGGCGTGTCGGGCGTTCGACATCGACTTGGCGTTCGCCGAACTGGGAGCGCTCTATCTCGGAGCCAACACGGTGGCCTCGGCGGTTCCGACCCCGGGCGGCGTCGGAGCGATCGAGGCGGCATTGGTGCTCGTGTTGAGCAACGCCGGTGTCGACGACGCCACCGCGTGGGCCGCGGTGCTGTTGTTCCGACTGATCAACTTCTGGTTCCCGACGATTCCGGGCTACCTGGCACTCCGTGTCAGCGAGCGCCGCGAACTCGTCTGATCTCGCTGCTCAGTCGCCGACGAATTGTTCGGTGGTGGTGACCGTCGCGTAGGTCGGCACGAGGGCGGCCATGAACGTGCGGTGCACGGTGTCGGCGGGAATGTCCACACCGTCGAACTGCTGCTCTTTGGCGGCGCAGGCATCGTGCAGCACGCGCACCGTGAATCCGAGGTCGTTGGCGGCGCGTGCCGTGGCGTCGATGCACATGTTGCTCTGCGCCCCGACCACCACGACTTCGTCGACTGCGGCGTCGCGCAGTTGCTGCTCGAGCCCCGTCTCGCGAAAGCTGTTCGGGAAGTGCTTGGTAACGACCGGTTCGTCACCGGCCGGTGCGACGAGGTCGTGAATCTCGGCACCCGGAGTGCCCGGCTCGAAGAACGGTGCGCCCTCGACGGGAATCTCGTGACGCACGTGGAACACAGCGACGTCGTTGGAGCGGGCGTGTTCGAGTGCTCGTTGCGCCCGCTCGGCGGCGGCTTCCATTCCCTGCAAGGGGAACTTGCCGTCGGCGAAGTAGTCGTTCTGCACGTCGACGATGACGAGAGCTGCGTTGGCCATGTTGGGAACGTAGCTGCTACTCGACGTAGCGGAACCCGCCGTCGGCGTCGATCACCTGGCCGCGGATCCAGCTGAGATCGTCGCTGACCAGCGCGGCGACGATGCTGGCGGTGTCGTCGGGTGTGCCCCACCGCCCGTCAGGAAATCGTCGAGCGACCGCCGTATGCAGCCTGTCGTCGGCGTAGCCCGTGTCCACCGGCCCCGGGTTGACGCAGTTGGCGACGATCCGCGCCGGAGCGAGCGCCTCGTTGATCGACGCGGTCATCTGGTGGAGCGCACCTTTGGTGATCGCATAGGGCAGCTCGCCAGCCATCGGTCCTCTGGCTTGTCCGCTGGTGAACCAGATCATCCGACCGGTCGGTGGCTGATCGGCGGGAGCGGGGTCGTGGACTGCGGCGAAGCGCTGGGCGAGCAGGACCATGCTGCGCACGTTGACCGCCCAGCACAGATCGAGCTCGGCGGTCGTCGTGGCGGCGAGGTCGAAGTTGGAGCTGCGGGCGTGGGTGGCGACGACGATGTCGAGTCGGCCGTGGTCGGAGACCGTGCGGTCCACGATCGCCGCCGGACTTCCCGGATCGGCGAGGTCGTCGCGTGCGACGTCAACCGGGAGCTCGGCGAGCGTGCTGTCCCACGGCTGCTCGTCGTCGTGTGGGGGCCAGCCCGTGGCGGCGACCACCGCGCCGGCGTCGTGGAAACGGCGCACGATCGCCGCGGCGATGCCGACCTCGCGTGACACACCGGTGACGATGGCGACTCGTCCGGTCAGCGGGCGATCGGAGGTCGAGACCATCTCGCCATCGTCGCAGCTCCTACGCTGCGAACGTGGACGAGAATCGACAGCCCGCATCCGCCGGCATCGATGTTGGCGTCGTGATGGGCTCGACGAGCGACTGGCCGACGATGGAACATGCCGTCGACACGTTGACGACGTTCGACGTCGACCACGAGGCCCAGGTGGTGAGCGCGCATCGCATGCCCGACGAGATGTTCGCTTACGCCGAATCGGCGAGCGATCGTGGGCTGCGGGCGATCATCGCCTGTGCCGGCGGCGCCGCTCACCTTCCCGGAATGTTGGCATCGAAGACCACCGTGCCGGTCCTCGGTGTGCCGGCCCCGACGCGCCACCTCGGTGGGCAGGACTCGCTGTATTCGATTGTCCAGATGCCTGCGGGGATCCCGGTGGCGACGTTTGCCATCGGTCGTGCCGGTGCGGTTAATGCGGCGTTGTTCGCCATCGCATTGCTGGCGGCCGACGACGACGATCTCGCGGTCCGCCTCGATCGATACCGCCGCGAACGTCGTCAACAGGCCGTCGACTCCGAGCTGCCGCCCGCATGAGCGGCGCCGTCGGACCGATCTCGCCGCCGGCCACCATCGGGATGCTCGGTGGCGGACAGCTCGGCAAGTTTGCTCTGATGGCCTCGACACAGATGGGGTATCGCACGATCGTGCTCGACCCCGACCCTGCGGCGCCCGCGGGTGTGGTCGCCGATGAACATCTCGTCGCTGCGTACGACGACCGTATTGCGCTCGCAGAAATGGCGCAGCGGTGCGCCGTGGTGACGACCGAGTTCGAGAACCCGCCGGCCGAGGCGTTGTCGTGGCTCGCTGAACGCACCCGTGTGGCACCGTCGCCGCACGCGGTGTCGATCGCCCAGGACCGCATCGCCGAGAAGCGGTTCCTCGTCGACAACGGCTTTCCCGTCGGGCCGCACCAGGTGCTGACCGACGATGCCGCCGCGGCGCACATCGATGGTCCATCGATCATCAAGACCGCTCGCCTTGGTTATGACGGCAAGGGCCAACGAACGGTGCGCGACGATGCCGAGCTCATGGCTGCATGGGCTGAGCTCGGCGGCGTGCCCTGTGTGATCGAGGAGCAGCTCGCCCTCGACACCGAGGTGAGTGTCGTGGTCGGTCGACGCGTCGACGGCGACGTCGAGACCTATGCCGTTGCCGAGAACAGTCACGCCGACGGCATTCTCGACCTGAGCATCGTGCCGGCGAACGTGTCCGCTGAACTTGCCGACCGGGCGACCGGTCTGGCCATGGCTATTGCCGACGCCCTCGACTATTGCGGGGTGTTGGCGGTCGAGATGTTCGTCGTTGGCGGTGAGCTACTGGTGAACGAGCTGGCGCCGAGGCCGCACAACAGTGGCCACTGGACGATCGATGCCAGCGTGACGTCGCAGTTCGAACAGCAGATCCGTGCCGTGTGCGGCCAGGCGCTCGGATCGCCGGAAATGACGACACCGGCCGTGGCGATGGTCAATCTGCTCGGCGATGTCTGGGGCGACCCGCCGGATGCCGACGCCGGTCCTGATTGGACCGCCGCTCTCGGCGACGCCACCGTCAAGCTGCACCTGTACGGCAAGGCCGAGCCGCGCCCTGGGCGCAAGATGGGTCATCTCACGGTGCGCTCCAACGTGGCCAGTGAGGCCGCGTCCAGGGCGATGGCCGTACGCGACGCACTCGACGTGCGCCCTCGTTGACGCTCGCGGCGTCAGGAGGCGCTGTGTTCGAGGACGCCCTCGTCGTCGAACCGTTCGACGCGTCCGTCGGCGTGGCGGGCGAAGCGGCGGGGTTCGGAGCCGTGGTTCGGATCGTCGGCGGGCCAGGGCCACCCACCGAAGCCGGTGCGCTGGTAGTCGGCGAAGGCCTGCTCGATCTCGGCACGCGTGTTCATCACGAACGGGCCGTATTGGGCGACGGGCTCGCCGATTGGGCGGCCCTGCAGCACCATGCACTCGATGCCCTCCGGGCCGGCGACGAGTTCGAGCGGGCGCCGCGGATCGACGGCGGCTCCGGTACCGGCGTCGACGACCTCGCCGGCGATCGACAGGCTCGATCCGGCGAACGCGTAGATCACACGGTGCGCGTCGGGTGCCGTGGTCGGTGGCATCGTCCACCGCGCGCCGGGGTCGAAGCGCAGGTGCCAGATGCCGACGTCGGCCTCGGCACGAGCGGCCCACGAGTTGGGCGGCGGTGCCTGGCCCTGCGCGCCGTCGAGCGAGCCGGCGATGACCGTGATGTCGACGAGCCCGGCGTCGCCGTCGTTCTCAGCGACGAGGGTCGGCGTGTCGTGGCTCCACAGCATGGTGAAATACGGGTCGACCATCTTGTCGCTGGCGGGCAGGTTGAGCCAGATCTGAAACAGCTCGAGCGGGTTGGGGTCGTCGGCCGACAGGAGGGGGAACATCTCGGCGTGCACGATGCCTTTGCCGGCGGTCATCCATTGCGCATCACCTCGGCCGAACCGAGCCGTGGCACCGAGTGAATCGCTGTGGTCGCAGTATCCGCTGCGTAGATAGGTGATCGTTTCGAATCCACGGTGCGGATGTTGCGGGAATCCCGGAACGGTCGACCCGTGGTACATGTTCCAGCCGTCGACGCCCGCAAAGTCCTGACCCATGTCGCGCCCGGTCAGCGGCGCATCGGGTCCGAGTTCGGTATTACCCGCCGGGTAGTCGTCGAGGTGGTGGGCGACGAACAGGAACGGGTCGATGGTGGGCCACTGGGGCCCGAGGGGGAAGGTCTGCAGCACAACGCCGGACATGGGACGATCATATCGAAATTTGCTTGAGACCGCAACTAAATGGGTCGGCGGAGCTCACCGTCGTGCGTACAGCAGATCGGTGGCTGTGCGCCCCTCGGCGATGCCGCGTTGCTCGAATCGGGTGAGGGGTCGATCTGCAGTCGAGCGATCGACGGGTCCGCCGGTGAGGCGTGGTTCACCGTCGGCCGCGACGCGCATGGCGGCGGCATAGTCGGTGATGTCGGTCGCAAGGTGCAGCGTTCCGCCGACGCACAACCGGTCGGTGAACGCAGCGACGGTGTCGGCAGCGACCATTCGACGGTGGTGCTGGCGCGGCTTCGGCCACGGATCGGGGAACAGAACGCGCACGCTGGCGAGCGTCTCGGCCGACACGCGATCGAGAAACCGCAGACCGTCTCCGAATACCACGCGCACGTTCCTCAGGCCGTCGCTCTCGATGGCGTCGAGCACGGTCGCCACACCGGGCGTATGCACCTCGATTCCCACGATGTCGACTGCCGGCTGCCGTCTCGCGAGATCGAGGACGCTTTCGCCGTGGCCGAAGCCGATGTCGAGCACGACGTCGCTGCGGCGACCGAACACCGCGGCCCACTCCAGCGGCGGTCCCGACTCCTCGAGCCCCCAGCGTTCGAGCCAGGCGACGAAGCGGTCCTGCCGGGCGGGCGCCATCGACCGGCGGCGAAGTTTGTACGTCGACGACGTGCGAGCGACCGACCGCGCGTCAGGCATCGGTCCGTTCTAGCGCGGCGGCGCTGAACGACCCACAATGGGTTGGTGACCATCGAGCAGCCGGCTGGCGATCGCAGCACCCCGACGGGTGGCGTCTCGATCGACGCTCTGCGTGCGGTCGAGCAGCGGGTGCTCTGGCTGGCCACGCGTATCGTCGATCACGCCAACCGCGAGCGCCCCGCGCCGGTGCGCCCCGACATGGCGATCAAGGTCGGCGGCCACCAAGCATCGTCGGCATCGATGGTCTCGATCATGACGTCGTTGTGGTTCGGCCACCTCACCGGCGCCGACAAGGTCGCAGTGAAACCGCACGCCAGCCCGGTGTACCACGCCATCAAGTACCTCACCGGCGAACTCGATCGGCGCTACCTCACGGAGCTGCGGTCGTTCGGCGGGTTGCAGGCCTACCCGAGTCGCACCAAGGACCCCGACGTCGCCGACTTCTCGACCGGCTCGGTCGGCCTCGGGGCGGTCGCTCCGCTCTTTGCGGCGATGGTGCGTCGTTACATCGCCGCGCGTGACCCAGAGCAGGCAGCCGACGCAGCGCCGGCGCGGTTCATTTCGCTCGTCGGCGACGCCGAGCTCGACGAGGGCAACGTGTGGGAGGCGATCGCCGAACCGGCGCTGCACGGCCTGGGCAATGTGATGCTCGTCGTCGACGCCAACCGGCAGAGCCTCGACCGGGTCATTCCCGATCAGAAGATCAAGAAGCTGATGGACTTCTTCGACGGCGCCGGTTGGCACGTCGTCGAGGCGAAGTTCGGGCGTCGGCTCACCGACGCGTTCGAGCGGCCCGGCGGCGATGCTCTGCGCACCCACATCGACGCGATGGAGAACGAGCGCTATCAGTCGCTGTTCGGGCTGCGCGGCTCGGCCTTGCGTGAGCGCTTCGTCGACGGCGGCAAGAAGCGGCTGCGCGCGGTCGTCGACGACATCTCCGACGGCGACCTGTATCCGCTGGTGACGAACCTCGGCGGCCACGATCTCGACTTGTTGCTCGACTGTTATCGCCAGTGCGATGCCGTCGTCGACCGACCGAGTGTGGTGTTCGCGTACACGATCAAGGGATGGGGACTGCCCATCGCCGGTGACCCGCTCAATCACGCGGCGCTGCTGACCGCTGGGCAGATCGACGAGCTGCGCGGCGAGATGGGCCTCGATGCGGTGACTGAATGGGATCGATTCGACCCTGAATCCCCAGCCGGTCGGCTGTGTGCTGGAACCGGCGGTGAGTTGAACAATCAACCGCTGCGGCCGCGTCCGATCGTGCCGATCCCCGACGCCACCGGGGTAGTCGCTGCGGCGACGGTCAGTACGCAAGAGACGTTCGGTCGGGTGCTCACCTCGCTCGCCGGCATCGACGCAGTGGCCGAACGCATGGTGACGCTGTCACCCGACGTGAGCGTGTCGACCAACCTCGGCGGCTGGATCAACAAGATGGGCGTGTTCGCGCCGACCGAACTGCCCGACGAGCTGGGCGAGGACCGCCTGTTGCGGTGGCAGCAGACGCCCGACGGGCACCACGTCGAGTTGGGCATCAGCGAGATGAATTTGTTTCTCGCGCTGCACGCGTTCGGGCTCGGCCACGAGCTGCACGACCATCATCTCTTGCCGATCGGCACCGTGTACGACCCATTCGTGTGTCGCGGCCTCGATGCGCTGATCTATGCGCTTTACAACGACGCCCGGTTCGTGGTCGTCGGTACTCCTGCGGGCGTCACGTTGGCCCCGGAGGGTGGAGCCCATCAGTCGGCGATCACACCGTCGATCGGTCTCGAGTTGCCGGGGATCACCACCGTTGAGCCGGCGTACGCACGAGCACTCGACTGGTTGTTGTGTGACGGGTTGCAGCGCCTCGGGTTCCCCGATGGCGACTCGTTGTATGCCCGGCTGTCGACGCGTCCGATCGATCAGGCACCGTTTGTCGCCGCCGACGAAAGACTCGGCACCGAGCGCTTGCGGTCCGACGTGCTCGCCGGCGGCTATCGGCTCGTCGAGCCTCCTTCGGTGCCACTGGCGGTCATCGCAGCGGCGGGCCCGCTCGTCGCCGAGGCGGTCACCGCGGCGCAGCTCCTGGCCGACGAGGAAGTGCCGGTGGTCGTGCTCGACGTGACCAGCTCCGACCGCCTGTATCGAGGGTGGCGCGACGAGTTGCGGCGAGCCGGACGTGACGCTCGCCCCGCGCAGCCGGCGCATCACGTCGCCGATCTGTTCCGTCCCGAGGAGCGGCGACTCCCGATCGTGACCGTGCACGACGCAGCGTCACATCACCTGGCGTGGCTGGGGTCGGTGTTCGGGGCTCCGACGGTTCCCGTCGGGGTCGACGAGTTCGGTCAGTCGGGCACGATTGCCGCGCTGTACGAGCACTTCGATCTGCTTCCCGAGCAGATCGCCAATTCGGTGCTCGTCGCGCTGGCGGCGTAGCGCGTTACGCCGGGACGGTCGGCTGGTGCACCGTGGCGTTGGCGTTCTGTTCCAGCGGCGGCCGTGGGTCGGACAGCAGTGCCGCCGCGTCGGCGCGCTCGTCGTCGGTGAAGGGGCGCACGGTGTGGCAGAACTCGACCATGTTGTGCATCGGATCGCGGATGTAGATGCTCACGCAGAACTCGTGATCGACCTCGAGCACGGTGTGGCCGTGCTCTTGCCACCGACGGCGATGCTCGTCGAGCGCCTCGCGTGTCGGAGCGTCGAAGGCCAGATGGTTGACCCACCACGGCAAGCCGGCCGACGCGTTGAGGTCGACGCCGAAGTCGGTACCGATCTCGTCGTCGTGGATCTCCCAGAACGCGATCATTCCCGGATCGCCCGACTCGTCGGCTGCGCCGGTGGCATAGAAGAAGTGCTTGCTGAACCCGTCGCCCTCGTTGGGTGTCGGCGCGGCGACGACCTTGACCAGTTCGAACCCCATCACCTCGGTGTAGA
>JABSQH010000079.1 GCA_013213745.1 Ilumatobacteraceae bacterium
CCCCTCTGGCACGCCGGGGAACTCCGACAGGAGGCCCCGCGCATAGGCGGCGATGACCGGCTCGGCCATGCGGAAGCCACGAATCCATCCGGGGACCGGCTCGGCGAGCGCCGACTCGATGATCGAGGGGCGGACGATCGACACCGGGACGTCGCCCTTCACGTCGGTCAACGCTTGCTCGCCGAGCGCCTTGGTGAAGGCGTAGGCGTCGGGCCAACCGACCGATGCGGCGCGGGCCCGCCCCGCAGTGACCAGTTCGTCTTTGACCCACTTCTCGCGTAGCGCTTCGGTCTTGCTGGCCAGTGCCGGCGCCCCCGCGGCGCCGAGCTCCTGACGGGCGGCGGTGCGGAACTCCTCGAGCTGCTCAGGACTCCGGCTCGCAGCATCGGTGTCCGATCGCAGGCGTCGGCTGGCCGTCACTTCGGCGCGCCAATCGAGACCGATGTCGAACGGGCCCTCCGACACCAGCTGTTCGGGGGCGTTGCCGCGACGGTTGCCCGCGACGTAACACGTCGACACGGCGACGAGGTGCGGCGTGATCCCCAGGTCGTGACACAACTCGGCGATGCGTACCGGGCCGAGGAGGTTGATCTCGACAGCGCTGTCCAGCGGTGAATCGAACGACACCGCCGCCGCCGAGTGGATCACGGTGTCACACGAGGCGAAGACAGCTCGGTCGGCATCGTTCAGCCCGAGGCCGTCGCGGGTGACGTCGCCGGCGATCGTGGTGATCCGGCCGGCGATCGCGTCGTCGAAGTCGTCGGGGTGGTCGGCGCGCAGACGATCGAAGGCGTCGTTGCGGAGGATCTCGCGTTGGGTCCGGCGGGCGGCCTTGGTTCGCTGGCCGTCGCGCACGAGCAACACCAGCTGGCAGTCGGGAATCGAGCGCAGCAGACGCTCGACCAGTGCCGTACCGACGAACCCCGTTGCTCCGGTGATCGCGATGCGTTTACCGCGGAGCGCGGCCACGATCGAACTCACGGTTGACCGTTCTACCACGCTCGTCTACCAATTGGTAGAGAGATGTCCACCTCCCGCACCCCGACCCGTGAGCGCATCCTCGCCGTCGCCCTCGACCTGTTCGGCGCACGCGGGTTCGATGGGGCATCGCTCGATGACATCGCCCGCGCGGTGGGCGTCCGCAAACAAACGGTGTTGTATTGGTTCCCGTCGAAGGACGACCTGGTCGATGCTGTTCTCGATGCTGTTGCCGCCGAACTCGTCGCAGTCATCGATGCGGCCGTTCGGGCCGCTCCCGATGAGCCGTTGGCCAGGATCGACGCCATCGTCAGCGCAGTTTTCAGGCCGGCGGTGCGGCGCCCGGCGCTGCTGGGTGTGGTGCGTGAATCGAGCCGGCTGCCCGCCGAACGGGCCCACGCTGTCGTGCAGCGTCTGTCGCCGTTGATCGCCCGGGCGGTCAGTTATCTCGAATCGGAGATGGATGCCGGGCGCCTGCGTCGTGGTGACCCAGGTCTGATCGCAGCGATGGGGTACGCCACGGTCACCGGCATCGCGACCGAACCGGCGTTACTGCGCGCCGTCGCGTGGCGCCCTGATGCGGTTGGTCTGCGCCGTCTGCGAGACGAACTGCGGGCCTACCTGCGCGCCGCGCTGGCGCCCTGACACGCCGCGGTGAGCGAAGTGGCCGGGGGAGCCGTTTGGCTCACCGGTGATTGACGTCACGCGTTTGCGGTGAGGGAAGTGGCCGAGGGGGAGCCGTTTGGCTCACTGATTGCTCAGCGTTTGGTGTTGCGGCGGCGGCGCGAGTGCCGTTCGAGGGCGAGCTCGACGAGGCGGTCGATCAGCTGTGGGTAGCTGAGGCCGGCTTCGATCCACAGCTTCGGGTACATCGAGATCGGCGTGAACCCGGGCATCGTGTTCACTTCGTTGCACAGAAAGCCGCGGCCCTCGCCGACGCCGGGTGGTTCATAGAAGAAGTCGACCCGTGCGAGACCTTCACATCGCAGCGCGACGAATGCGTCGACCGCGAGCCGGCGGACCTCATCGGCAGCCTCGGCACCGAGCGGTGCGGGAACCAGGAGCTCGGCGCCGTCGGTGACGTACTTGTCCTCGTAGCTATAGAACTCCTCGCCGGGCACGATCTCGCCTGGCGGTGAGGCGACGGGGTGGCGGTTGCCGAGCACGGCCACTTCGATTTCGCGCCCGACGACTGCTTCCTCGACGATCACTACTTCGTCGTACGTCAGAGCGTGATCGATCGAGGAGCGCAGCTCGTCATGTGTGAGCGCCTTCGAGACGCCGACCGAGCTGCCCATATTGGCGGGCTTGACGAACGCCGGCAGTCCGAGTTCGTCAGCGAGTTCGTGTCCGAGCGTGTCGTTGTCGACGTGGTCGAGCTCGGTCACTACCCGGTGCTTCGCTTGAGCGATGCCGGCGACGCCGATCACGTTCTTGGCCATCGCCTTGTCCATTGCCACCGCAGAACCGAGCACACCCGAACCGACGAAGGGCAGACCGGCCAGCTCGAGAAGACCCTGCACCGTTCCGTCTTCGCCCATCGGGCCATGGAGGAGTGGCAGCACCACCGTCGGATCCCCATCGGTGGTGGCGTCATCGAGCAGCGGCGTCGGCGAGGTGGTCGAACCGCCAGGGTCGAGTTCGTTCGGCAATGCCTCGGGGCCGGATTCGAGTGCGGCGAGTGCGTCGTCCGCGATCGCCCACTGTCCGTCGCGTCCGATGCCGACCGGGGTGATGCGGTAGCGCTCGGGATCGACGGCCCGCAGCACGTGCGCCGCTGTCGAGCACGACACGTCGTGTTCGGCCGACTCGCCTCCGAACAGCACGACGAGATGGATGCGTTGTCCGGGTTCGGTCCCGGGGGGCATCGAGTCCTGGGGCACCACTGCACGGTACCGTTCGATCTCGTGAGGATTGCGGCATCGGTGGCAGCACACGCAGTCGGTGGCCGCCTCGTTGGGCCGGACGTCGACTTCGACGGGGCATCGTTTGATTCGCGTACGACCCGACCCGGTCAGCTCTTCGTGCCGCTCATCGCCGAACGCGACGGCCATGACTTCATCGGCGACGCTCGATCCCGTGGTGCGGTGGCCCATCTCACGAGTCGGCCGGACGATGACCGGCGCGACGGCACCGCGATCGAGGTGGCCGACACCGCCGCAGCGTTGACCGCTCTGGCCCAATGGGCCCGCCAGCGCCTTGACGCGGAGGCTGTCGGCATCACCGGCAGCGTGGGGAAGACCTCGACGAAGGACCTCGTCGCCGCAGCGGTGGGTGCGGCGCGTCGGACGACGGCGAACGAACGCAGTTTCAACAACGAACAGGGCCTCCCGGTGACGATCCTCGGGGCGCCCGGGAATGTCGAAGTGCTGGTCCTGGAGATGGGGATGCGCGGGTTCGGACAGATCAGCGCACTCTGCGAGATCGGGCGGCCGTCGATCGGTGTGGTCACGGCAGTCGCCGATGCCCACACCGAGCTCGTCGGCGACATCGACGGAGTCGCACGGGCCAAACGCGAACTGGTCGAGGCGCTGCCCAGACAGGGAACTGCGGTGCTCAACGCCGACGATCCACGAGTGCTCGCCATGGCATCGGCGACCGCTGCCTCGGTGTTGACCTACGGGATCGGCGGTGACGTGCGCGTGGTCGATCTCGAACTCGACGGGCGAGCACGTGCCCATTTCCGGCTGGCGTCCCCATGGGGTGAGGCGCCAGTCAGCCTCGGCGTGAGCGGCGCCCATATGGCCTTCAATGCCGCGGCCGCCGTGGCGGTCGCCGGGACGCTCGGAGTCGACCTCGGGTCGGCGATCGCGGGCGTCGAGCGAGGTGAGCTCTCGGCGATGCGCATGGAGGTGATCGATCACGCCAGTGGTGCGGCCATAGTGAACGACGCGTACAACGCCAACCCGACCTCGATGCGTGCGGCGCTGGAAGCGGTGGCAGCGATGCGCGGTGGGCGCAAGATCGCCGTGCTCGGGCTGATGGCCGAGCTGGACGACCCCGCCGCCGGTCATCGCGAGGTTGCCGAGGTCGCCGCCGAGTTGGGGATTGAGATCGTTGCGGTGGGCACCGCCGACTACGGGATCACGCCAGTCGACGGCCCGGCGGCAGTGGCACCAGTGTTGGGTGCGCTGCGGGCTGACGACATCGTGCTCGTGAAGGCCAGCCGAGCGGCTGGTCTGGAGCGGGTGGTGCGGTCGTTGATCGAGAAGTCTGCCGACTGATCTCGCCGCGTCGACGCAGCACTCGAGTCAACCGTCGGACGGTTTGCGGTCGGTGTCGAGGTTTTCGTTGCCGCATGACGACGCGCAAGATGAGGAACGTCGAGGCGGCGATGAGATACGCGGTGACGCCGCCGCCGGTGGCGCGTTGGATCGGATCGGCATCGGTGATCAGTCCGATGACCGAGAGCGCAACGGCCAGTAGGGCGATCCCGACATGGATGCGGATGGCGCGCCGCCCGGCGCGGCCGGCATGGAGCGCGAAGCCGAGTACGGCGACCAAGAGGGCGAGGTGGACTGAGCGGATCCAGGCACCGGGCAGATTGCCACGGTGTCGGCGGATGTATGTGAGGATCAACAATCCCGACACGATCAGGAGTTCCCAGTTGTTGACTCGCAGCATCATCGGGATGCGCGGTGCATCGTGTTGTTCGGTTCTGCGTGGTCTCTTGACTCCGACAGGTCGACGATGTCGTGTCTGGTCTTGAGGTGCGTGATGGCGTACGACAACCCGGTGCCGAGAACGAACAGTGTGGCGGCGGCGCCGACCCGCCATCGGCGCACGGCATCACACGCATCGTCGTCACCGGCCGACGTGCCTGATGGGATCACGGCATAACCGCAGACTCCGATCCAACCGACCACTCGCGCCGTCGAGATCTCCTGAACGTAGCGTTCAGATCAGTCGCGAGGCGTTGATCGGACGGAACGGTTCGCCTCCCTCGTGTTCGGGAAGAAACGCCGACTGGGGCATGCGCCGCAGATCGACCCACCAGGCGAGAAACACGGCAAACGCCGCTCCGAATCCGAGGACCACGCGCGGTCCGACCCATTCGATCACGACGCCGAAGATGAGGTTGCCGATCGGCACAGTGCCGCCGAACACCATGAACCACAGCGGCATCACCTGTGCCCGCTCGGTGTTCTTCAGATTGAGCTGCAACGTGGTGGTGATCGCCGTGGCGGTCATGAAGTAGCAAAAGCCGAGCATGAACCCGATCGGGAAGGCCAGCTCCGGGCTGCGGAGCTGGGAGAAGATCGCCAGCATCACTGCGAACCCGAGGAAACCGCGCACGATGAGCACCTTGCGGTCGATCCTGGCGAACCAGGTGCCGACGGCGATCGCGCCGAAGAAGGCGCCTGCGCCCCACACGGCATACAGCCACCGGTAGGTGTTGCTCGTCGGGTCGATATCGAGACTGAGTCTGGCCACCGACGGGAACAGGCCGATGTACACCAAGCTGAACAACGAGAACAGGAACATGCCGAGCAGCAGTCGGCCGAGGACGGCTCGCTCGCGGGCGATGCCGACGCCGGTGAGCAGTACTCGCCATCCCTTCGCCGGCTGCACGCCGCGCACCTCGGGCATCTTGACGTAGAGCAACGCACCGACGAAGAACAGGTAGGTCGTCGCGTTGACCAGCAGCAACTGCGAGATCGACAGACCGGCTGCTGCGAGGATCGCGGCGAGGACCGGACCCATCACTCGGGTGCCGTTGATCATCGCCGAGTTGAGACTGATCGCGCCGGGCAGATCCTGACGGTGGACGAGAAGCGGCATGGTCGCCTGAAAGGCCGGGGCGTTGAGCGCGTTGGCGACGCCGATGCCGAGCTGGACGGCGAACACCGTCCAGAGTGCCGCGTCGGTGGCAACGATCCACGCGATCACCAGCGTGAACAGCGCCGAGCTGATCTGCATCGTCAGCTGCAGCTTCTGCTTCGACACGCGGTCGGCGAGTACGCCGCCGGGGATCGACAGCAGGAGCAGTGGGCCGAGCTGCATGAAGATCATCGCGCCGACCAGCGCTGGGCGCCCGGTGCGATCGTCGACGTACGCAGGCAGCGTGAAGTTCTGCATCCACGTGCCGATGTTCGACAGCGCGAGACCGATGAAGATGATGCGGAACGAGCGGTACGACAGCGCGGCGCGTGCGGTCCCGGGCTCGTAGCCGTGCTCAGGGGCCTGTGGTGGAGCGGCGTCGGTCGTCATCAGGGCTGGGGGCGAGGCCGAAGCCGGGGAGTGCGACGTGACCCACCGGTCAAGTTACCGGTTTCGTCGCGGACATATCGTGTCCCCGCGGTTTGAGTCGGGCGGATCAGTCAGAGAGCTCGGAGCGGTCGGCGACCATGAGGCGGCAGGGGCCATCGGGGTCGTCGAACACACCGCGTGACCGGAAGCCAGCCGTGGCGAGCGCCTTCCACGAGGCGACGTTGGCATCGAACGGCGACGCTGCAGCCTGCTGGCGTTCGGGATCGGCGAACACCACATTGCGCACGAACGCGCTGATCATCGTCGCACCGACACCGCGGCCTCGTCGTTTCGGATCGCCGACGAGGTAATCGACGCCGACGGCGTTCGGATCGACTCCGAGGGCGCGCCACTGGGCGGTCTCTTCTGGCTCTTCGGCGACGGCCCAGCATTGGATCCAGCCGATGGGCCGATTGCCAGACAGTGCGATGTAGTGCTCGGTACTGTCGTTGCGCAGTGTGCGCGCCTCGGTCGAGTAGCCGGCGAGCACGCCGGCCCACGACACGTCGCCGTCCCACCACTCGACCACACCGGGCTCGTTCAGCCACCGGTGCATGCGGGGGAGATCCCGGTCGCCGAGCGGGCGGAACGTGATCGCGTCGACGGGCGCGTCGTTCACGATCGAGCCGCGGGTCCGTCGGTCGGCGGTCCTGCGAACAGTTGTGCCCGCTCCATCCAGTCGCGCGCCGACGCGCCGGTGACGACGAGGTCGGTGTCGTCGACGTGGCGTCGCTGCGTCGTGACCAGACAGAAATGCAGAGCAGGGCCTTCGATGGATTCCGGCGCCGGGTCGTCGTCAGCCGATGGACCGAACTCCCACTGCTCGCCGCTCGGCGAGGACAGCGACACTCGCACCGGCACGTCGGGGACGTCGAGGCCGCGATTGGCGTAGGTCCACCCGCGAGTGATGTAGCCGAGTTGGGCGATGTGCCGGAGCCGATCGGTGGCCTCTCGGTCGACGTCGATGCCGGCACTGTTGAGCGCGTCCACGATGTCTTGCCCGTGCGCCCAGGCTTCCATCAGCCGAGCGGTGAGAAACGACTTGGCGCCCATCGATGGCCCGTACCACACCACGCGGTCGACGTCGTCGAGGCCGGCGGCAGCGTCGGCGAGTTGTTGTCTCCCGGTGCGCCAGGCCGCGAGCAGCGGAGCCGGCTCCATCACCCGGAACTCGTTGAGCGTGAAGGCATCGGGATCGCTGTCGTTGGCTGTCGCCAACAGTCGCTCGACCCCGGCGGTGAACTCAGCGGGGTGCTCGATCGCCTGCGCAGCAGTGCGATCGAAGTATGTGAGGTGTCCGATCTGATCGGCGACCGTCCAGCGGGGGCTCGGGGTGGGCAGGGCCCACTGCTCAAGACGCAGTGGGGCGACGATGGCGTCGAGCGCTTGTTGTTCGGCGAGTAGGTCTCGGCGTACATCGGTGATGTCCATCAACGGCCCCCTTGAACGGTCGGTTGGATCGTCGGTCTGGCGTGGCTACCAACAGGTGTCGACTGGAGTTGTATCGAATGCACGACGAGATCGGCGATCTCGACGGTGGCGTCGTCGCGTGTGCTGTCGAGGTCGTCGAGGACATCGGACTCGAGCGCGTACAGGCCGCTCCCGGCCAACACAGCGGCGACGATCGACGGCGAGACCGGACGGAGCTCGCCCGCGGTGATGCCCTCGGCAACCAAGCGCTCGATCACGGCGACCACGTAACGGAAGTGGCGATCGAAGAGGCGACGCGCCCCAGGATCGTCGGCGAGGTCGTCGGCGAAGGTCGATGTGCGCCGCTGTAGCTCGACTGCGCCCACGAAGTAGCGGCGAATCTGCTCTGCGTAGGGCGCACCCGCGTCGATCTCGTCGAGAGCCGAGCGTCCGACTCGGTGGAGGAACCGGTCGAGTACGACGAGTACCAACGCGTGTTTGGACGGCGCCAACTCGTACAGCGTTCGCCGGGAGCAGCCGACTGCCGATGCCAAGCCGCCGACGGTTGCGTGGCGAAAGCCGTCGGCGAGAAACAGTGCTTCGAGCGCGTCGAGGACCTCGCGATGGCGTGCGCTCAGCTGGCCCTCGGCCCGCCGCGACAGCAGCGGCCGTGGCGGTCGGATTCGCACGGTACCAGTTGACACCATCTGGTACCGTACCACCGAGATGACGATCGGAACCGCACTCCGCAGCCGACTCGACACTCGGTCCGACGACTACCACGCCAATGTCGCGGCGATGGAGGAGTTGTGGGCCGAAGTCGAGTCCGAGCTTGCCAAGGTCCCTTCCATCGGAGGCCAGCGCTACGTCGACCGCCATCGCCGGCGCGGCAAGATGCTGGTGCGCGAACGGGTCGAGGCGTTGGTCGACCCGCACTCGCCGTTCCTCGAGCTGAGTCCCTTGGCGGCATGGGGCACACAAGACCCGATCGGCGCCGGCATGATGTGCGGCATCGGCGTCGTCGAGGGTGTCGAGGTGGCGATCACTGGATCGGACATGACCTATCGGGGCGGGGCGGCCAATCCGACCACGTGGGCCAAAGGGCACCGGTTCTACGAGATCGTTCGCGAGAACCGTCTACCGCTCATCGTGCTCAACGAATCGGCGGGAGCCGACCTGCCACGACAAGCCGACTTGTTCATCCGCGGTGGACAGAGCTTCCGCGACCTGACCCAGCTGTCGAAGCTCGGTGTCCCGTCGATCACCGTCGCCTTCGGACCGAACACCGCCGGTGGTGCCTACACGCCCGGCATGAGCGACTACACGGTGTTCGTGCGCGAGCGCGGTACGGCCTACCTCGGCGGCCCGCCGCTGGTGAAGATGGCAATCGACGAGATCGTCGACGAGGAGACACTCGGCGGCGCTGAGATGCACTCGACCACGAGCGGGCTCTCCGACTATCTCGCCGAAGACGAAATGGACGGACTCCGTCATGTGCGGGCGATCATTCGCCACCTGCGATGGAACAAACTCGGACCCGGACCGAGCGAGCCTAACGACCCCCCGCTGTACGACCCCGCTGAGCTCATCGGCTGCGCGCAGGCCGATGTGCGGATTCCTTTCGAGATGCGCGAGGTGTACGCCCGCCTGCTCGACGGCAGTCGGTTCGAGGAGTTCAAGGCGCGCTATGGCGACAAGATGGTGTGCGGATGGGGTTCGATCCATGGGTTTCCCGTCGGCATGCTGGGCAACAACGGGATCCTCTTCTCCGAAGAGGCGACCAAGGCGGCGCAGTTCATCCAGCTGTGCAACAAACGCGACATCCCGTTGGTGTTCTGTCACAACATCACCGGGTTCATGGTCGGTTCCAAGGCCGAGCAAGGCGGCATTATTCGTAACGGCGCGAAGTTGATCAACGCCGTGTCGAACTCGGCCGTACCGCACTTCAACCTGATGGTCGGTGCGAGCTACGGCGCCGGGAACTACGGCATGGCCGGCAAGGCGTACAACCCGCGATTCATCTTCTCGTGGCCCAACCACCGGATCGCGGTGATGGGTCCCAAGCAGCTCGCCGGCGTGATGGACATCATCGCCCGCAACGCAGCGGCTGGTCGTGGCATCGAGATCGACGACGAGATGGAAGCCCAACTCCAGGAGCAAGCCGCCGCGCTCGAGGGGCAGATCGAGACCGAGTCGACCGCCCTGTTCTCTACCGGGAGGCTGTGGGACGACGGAATCATCCATCCCGCCGACTCGCGCACGGTGCTCGGCATGGCGATTTCGGCCGCCCACAGCAATGTCGTTGCCGGTGCGACCGAGTACGGCGTGTGGCGCCACTAACGGGGAGACGACAGATGAGTGAGATCACCACGCTGCTGATCGCCAACCGTGGCGAGATCGCAGTGCGCATCGCGCGAACTGCGCGGCGACTCGGCATCAGCACGGTCGGCGTGTACTCCGAGCCCGATGTCAACGCATTGCATGTCGATTCGGTCGACGTGGCCGTGGCGGTCGGCGGGTCGACGCCAGCCGAGTCGTACCTGCGCGGCGAGGCGATCATCGCTGCAGCGTTGGCCAACGGTGCCGACGCCATCCACCCCGGCTATGGGTTCTTGTCCGAAAACGCAGGTTTCGCTCGCGACGTCGAGGCAGCCGGTCTGGTGTGGGTCGGACCCACGCCGGAGCAGATCGAACTACTCGGCGACAAGGTCGCCGCGAAGCGCGCTGCAATCGACGCCGGAGTGCCGACCGCGCCGATGCTCGAGATCGACGGCTCGCACTTCGACGGAGCTCTCCCAGCGGACATGCCATTGCCGGTGTTGGTCAAGGCGGCCGCAGGCGGAGGTGGTCGCGGGATGCGTGTGGTGCGCAGCGTCGACGACGTCGGTGACGCGGTGTCCGCGGCATCCCGAGAAGCAAAGTCGGCGTTCGGCGACGGCACCGTGTTCATCGAGCCGTACCTCGAGCGTGGCCGACATGTCGAGGTGCAGGTGATCGGCGACGCGCACGGCAACGTCGTGCATCTCGGCGAGCGCGAGTGTTCGATCCAACGGCGCAATCAGAAGATCGTGGAAGAGTCGCCCTCGGCGGGTATTTCTGAGCACACCCGTGACGCCCTGTGCGCCGGTGCGCTGGCGTTGGCCGAACGCGTCGGATACCGCGGCGCGGGGACCATCGAGTTCCTCGTCGGCACCGCCGCCGACGGCAGCGACGGGACGATCAACTTTCTCGAAGTCAATACGCGCCTGCAGGTCGAGCATCCGGTGACCGAGGCGGTCACCGGACTCGACCTCGTCGAGCTGCAGTTGGGTGTCGCGGCCGGTGAACGGCTGCCGATCGCGCAATCCGACGTGCAGTTCAGTGGTCACGCCATCGAAGTCCGGGTCGTCGCCGAAGACCCCGCTGCCGGTTGGCTCCCGTCGACCGGCACAGTCGGGCAGTTCTTCATCGGCGACGCCGAGACTGGTTCGGGCCGCGGTGATGGCGTGCGCGTCGACACCGGGTTCCGTGACGGAGCGATCGTGTCGCCCGACTACGACTCGCTGCTGGCCAAGGTGATCTCCCACGCAGGCACGCGCCGAGCTGCCGCGTTGACGTTGGCGCGTTCGATGCGTGGATCGCAGATCACCGGGCTGCGAACCAACCTCGACTCGCTCGCTGAGATCCTCGTTGAACCCGACTATCTCGCCGCAGCGACACCGACCGCCTACCTCGATGAACACCCACACGTGGTCGCCGCGCACGGTCCGAGCGGCGCCGACGAGGTGGCACTCTTGGTCGCTGCCGCCCTCGCCGACGAGGGATGGCAACGCCGGTCGTCGGGGTCGTTCGGGTTCGCGCCTACTGGGTGGCGCAACCTCCGCACGACCGGTCAACGCCAAGTGTGGGCATCGGCACGCGGTCTCGAGCGGCACATCGAGTTCCACGTGCGCAACGACTCCGAACAGGCATCGCGCGAGGGCAGTGCGATCGTCGATGTCGACGTTGCGGTCGGACCGTGGCCGATGCCGCTGGACGACGGAACGCTGTCCGACGACGAGCGCGAGCGCGTCGCAGTGCGCATCCTCGAACGCGAGATCAGCGACACCGCTGCTCGGTTGGCGATCGAAGTCGACGGTCGACGCCTGCGCGTCGATGCCGATCGCGTCGATGCACCAACCGACGACATCGATGTGGTGGTCGGCGGTCAGGTCGGCGGTCAGACGATCCACGTTCGCTCCGCTGTCGGCGCGATGTCGTGGACGCTGATGCCGCGCTTCGAGTCGCACCATGGCGACGGTGACGGCGGTGGGCCCGTGTGTCCACTGCCGGGCACGGTGATCGCTGTGCACGTTGCCGCCGGCGACCGAGTCGCCGACGGCGACGTGTTGATGGTTGTCGAGGCGATGAAGATGGAGCACAAGATCACGGCGTCTGGCGAGAGCGTGGTTACCGAGGTGCGCTTTGCCGTCGGTGATCGCGTCGACACCGGAGATCTCCTCGTCGCGCTCGAACACGACGGATCCAACCAAGTCGAGGACGAGTCAGCATGACCAGCGAGCCGATCCGCATCGCCAACTGCTCTGGGTTCTTCGGCGATCGACCGAGCGGTGCGCGCGAAATGGTCGACGGCGGTCCGATCGACGTCCTGACGGGCGACTGGCTGGCCGAGCTGACGATGCTCATCTTGAGCCGCATCCGGGCGAAGCGGCCGAGCGGCGGCTACGCCCGAACCTTCGTCACCCAGATGGAGGAAGTGATGGGGACGTGCCTCGATCGCGGCATCAAAGTCGTATCGAATGCCGGAGGGCTCAACCCGCAGGGGTGTGCCGATGCAGTGGCCGAGGTTGCCGACCGCCTCGGACTGACACCCACGATCGCCTGGGTCGACGGCGACGACCTGATGTCGCGCGTCGAAGAGCTCGTCGCGTCGGGTGCGCTTGCGCCCTTTGATACGGCACACGGCGGTTTGCTCGGCGATCCTGGCAACTACCTCACAGCCAACGCCTATCTGGGGTGTTTTGGCATTGTCGAAGCGCTGGGCAGTGGCGCCGACATCGTGATCACCGGCCGCGTCACCGACGCCGCGGTCACGTGCGGTCCGGCTGCTTGGCGGCACGGGTGGGCTCGCGACGACTTCGACCAGCTTGCCGGAGCGGTGGTCGCCGGCCACGTCATCGAGTGCAGTGCGCAGGCGACTGGTGGCAACTACAGCTTCTTCGAAGAGATCCCGGGCTACGACGAGGTGGGCGGCCGGGCGCGGTTCGGGTTCCCGTGGGCCGAGATCGCTGCGGACGGTTCGTCGATCATTGGGAAACACGACGACACCGGCGGCATCGTCTCGGTGGGGACGGTGACCTCGCAGCTGCTCTACGAGATCGGCGGCGCCCGATACCTCGGCCCCGACGTGACCGCCCGCTTCGACACGATCGAGGTCGACCAGGTCGACGACGACCGGGTCCGCATTTCGGGGGTACTCGGTGAGGCCCCGCCGACCACGCTCAAGGTGGCCATGAACGAGCTCGGTGGCTACCGAAACTCGTTCTCTGTGGCGCTCACGGGTCTCGACATCGCAGCGAAGGAGCGACTGGCGAAGGCGACGTTCTGGGACGCATGCCCGCTTGCGCCGGACGACTTCGATGCGATCGACGACCGCACCGTGCGCACCGAGCACGCCGACCCGATCACGCAGGAGCACGCCACTGCGGTGTGGACCGTCACAGTGAAAGATGCTGACGAGCGCAAGGTCGGCAGAGCATTCGCCGATGCCATGGTGCATACCGCCCTTGCCGGGATCCCCGGGATGTACGGCCTCGGGGGAGGGCCGAGCGCTGCGTCGCCGTTCGGTGTGTACCGGCCGGCGACGGTGCCGAACGATCTGGTGCCGCAGTACGTCCATTTGCGGTCGTCCGACGGCAAGGTCGAGACGACGCAGGTCGACTCGGTGGCGCCAACGGGCGACCAGCTCGATGTCGCCGTCCCAATACCGCCAATGCTGCCGAGTGGCGATATCGTCGCCGCGCCGATCGGCCGCTTCGCCGGTGCGCGGTCGGGCGACAAGGGCGGCGACGCCAACCTCGGTGTGTTTGCCCGTACCGACGCGGCGTGGGCGTGGCTCGACAACGAACTGACGGTGGAACGACTGCGCGAGCTGCTCCCCGAAACCGCCGACATGCCGATCGACCGCTACCGATTCCCCAACCTACGTTCGCTGAACTTCGTGATCCGCGGACTCCTCGACGAGGGCGTGGCGGCATCGACGCGGCAGGACGCGCAGGCCAAGGCGCTGGGTGAGTGGCTGCGTGCCCGGGTGGTCGAGGTGCCGCAGTCGGTGCTCGAATAGCCGCCCCCTGCGGCGCCGACGTGAACACGGCCGTCAGTACTGTGTCGGAGTTCGTGCTCGTTGTCTGGAACTGCGAGCAGATCAGGCGGTGGGTCGCCGTTGTGTCTGCGGCGATAGGGAACCGCCGGTGCCCCTGACTGACCCGGCGGCGAAGTCGCTCGACTTCGTGTAGTACTGCTCATGGTCGGTGTCGAAGCTGGTGGTGGCGCCGATGCTGCACGACCCGAAGATGGCGTTCGGCTCGATCACCGCAGTCGAGCACCCGACGACATGGCCATCGACGGGCGCGGTGACTGTGACGAAGCCGGCTTCAGCGTTGCCGATGATCGGAACGGGCGTGGGACTCGGTGTCCGTCTCGTGACCGAGAACGACCGGCCATTCTCCACCTCGGCGAGGCGTTGCTCGAGGGCTGCGACCGCGTCGCGCAGCTCCGTGAGCGACGAGCTC
>JABSQH010000008.1 GCA_013213745.1 Ilumatobacteraceae bacterium
AACAGGCTCGCCGATCGCTTCATTGCGGCGATCGGGCCGATCTGCTCGAGTGCGAGCACCGGGACCACCAAGAAGGTGACGAGCGACCAGATGGTCCCGCCGATCGCGGCCAGGATCCCTCCCGCTGCGCCGGCGCGGTCGCGGATGATCGACAACAGCGTCGAGACGACGACTGAGATCACCGCCCACCCGGCGATGGCGCCGAGTCGGCTGGTGGCCGCGGCGCGCGCCGCGGCCAGGTCGGGTGTGCGGCCTTGGAGAGCCTCGTCGGCAGCTGCGGCGAGCGCGACGTTGAAGTAGATCACCGAGAGCGTCGCGAGATAGGCCCCGAGTGCGACGAGCACCCCGCCCGCCACTTGCAACGACACGTCGGCTTCGTCGATGGCCAGCAGCGCTGCGCCGCCTGCGCCGAGCGTCAGCATCCAGATGAGCGCGGCGATGCCGCCGTAGATCGGGAACCGCACCAGTCCGGTGTTCGAGCGGACCACCGACCATGACTTTTTGGTCAGTTCCCACCCGCGACGCATCCGTTCGGACATACGGAGATGGTATCGATTGCGCGCAGGTAGCGCTTGAGCCTCGACGCCTCAGTTGATCAGCGGCGCGAGCGTTTGGCCGAGTAGCTCCACGCGGCCCTCGACGTGGCCGTTGGCGGGCATGTTGATGGTGAAGCCGTCGACCCCTGGCACGAGCGCCTTGGCGAACTGTTCGCCCACGGTGTCGGGGTCGCCCCAGATGAAGTTGGCGGTGAACGCGGCCTGCTGGTCTTCGGGCATCGACGCGACATCGAGACCGCGTCGCGCGAAGTAGGCGAACATGTCAGCCTTCGCCTCGTCGGCGGTGGGGGCGATGCACGAACTCTTCTGCCAGGACACGGTGATCTCGGAGCGGTCGCGGCCGAGCGCATCGCAGTGCCCGGCGAGCGCGTCGAGCTTGCGATCGATCTCGTCGGGCGCGCAGATGATGTTCGACTCGTCGGCGTACTGGGCGACCATCCGCAGCGTCTTGCGTTCGCCGCCACCGCCGATCATCACTGGCACCTTGTTGATCGGGGGCGGCTCGTTGATCGCCTCGCTGACGACGTAATGCTCACCGTACAGCGACGGGCGTTCGCCCTGGAGCATCGGCAAGATGATCTGCAGCGCCTCCTCGAGTTTCTCGAATCGGTCGGTGAAGGTGCCGAATTCGATACCGAACGAGTCGTGCTCGAGTTCGAACCAGCCTGCGCCGATCCCGAGCTGGGCGCGGCCATTCGACACGATGTCGAGTGTCGTCACGGTCTTGGCGAGCACTGCGGGGTTGCGGTACGTGTTGCCGGTGACCAAGGCGCTCAGCCGAACGGTCGACGTTTCTCGAGCGAGAGCAGACAGCAAGGCGTAGCACTCGAGCATGTATTGGTCGGGTTCGCCCAGCATCGGGAGCTGGAAGAAGTGGTCCATCACCATCACGGTGTCGAATCCGGAGCCGTCGGCCTCGCGCGCTTGCTGGGCGATGGCCTCGAACAGTTCAGCGGGCCCGATGCCAGGGTAGGTAAAGTTGGGAATCTGGTAGCCGAGACGGGTCATATCACCGGATTAGAACATTGTTCCAATCCGGTGTCAACTCGCTCTGAACCGACGAAGCCATCGTAGGCTCGTGCCTCGTGGTCCACGGATGGGACGAGCGGCAGCAGCGCACCCGTAACGAGGTGCTCGACGCGGTTGGCGCGCTCATCGCCGAGGGCGGAGTCGAGTTCCTGACCATGCGCCGCCTCGCCGAGCGTGCCGGTGTCGCCGTGGCAACGCTGTACAACCAATTCGGAGATCGCGAGGGCGTGATCGTTGCCTACGTGGGCCGAGGTCTCGACGACCTGGAGCAACGGCTCGATGCCGAGCCGGCCGACGACCCGATCGATGCCACTCGCGCCGTGTTCGAAGCTCTCGACGCAACGATCGGCGCCGACCCCCGCGTGTGGCAGCCGGTCTTTGCGATGATCAGGTCCGAAGCAGACCTCGAAGGTCTCGGTGCGGTCGGTGACCGGTTTGCGGCGATCGTCGAGCACGATTTGGCCAAAGCGAGTGTCGACGGCCGTTTCGTCGACATCGATGCTGGGCGCGTGCTCGACACGGAGGAGCTCGCCTGGCATCTGCTCGGTCAGCGCCTCCGCGTGCTCGAACGATGGGCAGTGGGCGCCATCACGTGGGCGGAATACACCGAGATCGGTCGGCTGGGTCTGGAGTTGTCACTCGCCGCGCTGTTGCGAGGCGACGAGCGGATAGCTGCGCTGCGCCGTTCGGGCGTCACCCGGGCGCAGTAAGCCGGAACGCCCACGCCCAGCCGGGACCGCCACTCGTGGTGTTCCCGACTGAACGTGAGGCCGGACCAATCGTTACAGCAGGCCCTTGGCTTCCAGCCACTCGGTGGCGACGGCGTCGGACTCGCGGAACTCGATGTCGGTTTCGGTGTTCCACGCGAGCAGGTCTTCGGTGGTGATCGCTGCGCTCAGCTGGTCGAGCAGATCGGACAAACCGGCCCCGTAGGCCTCGAGCACTGCGGTGTTGATGATCGGTGCGATGTTCTGCGCCGGGAACAGGCCCATGTCGTCCTCGAGCACGAGGAATCCGTTCTCGGTGATCTGCGGAGCGGTCGTGTTCCAGATGACTGCATCGACCTCTTCGGCCGCAAGGGCCTCGCCGAGCAGCGGGCCGAACTCGAGCGTCACCGTGTCGGCGAACTCCAGCCCGTAGATGTCGGGATCGGTGAGGCCGATGAAACACTGGGGACGTTCGAAGCACTGCGCCGAGGCGCCGAAGACGTACTCGCCTTGCGGGACCTCCGAGATCGTGGTGATCCCAGCGTCGCCGCGAACGACGAACGCGTCGCCATCGACCGCCGGCGCGTACTGCAGCACCGTGGCACCGATCTCCTCGTATGCCGGAGTGATGATGCCGATGATCTCGTCGGGATCAGCTGATGGCGGGGCGTCGGGGGCGAGCGCCGCTGCGGAACCGCCGATGTAGTCCACGATCAGGTCGAGATCGCCGTTCTCGAGGCTTGCGATCGCCTCCTGCCGGAAGCCTGCGGGTGTCTGGATCTCGACGTCATATCCGTTGGCCTGCAGGAACTGGCCGTAGACCTCGGCGATCGTCACCGCCTCGCTGAAGTCCTGGCCACGGAGGCGAATCGTCGGTCCGTCGACCGGGCCCGCAGTGGTGTCGGGTGAGGCCGCGGTGGTACCGGGCGACGCAGTCGTATCCGACGACGGCGCAGTCGTGCCGGATTCGGCTGCGGTGGTGTCGGTCGAGCCGGAGTCGCCGTCATCGTCGTCGCCACATGCGGCGGCGACCAGTCCGAGAGCGACGACCGGAGCGAGCAGCCCGACGGCGGTGTGTCGCCGGCGTGATCGATTGGGGGTCATGTGTTCTCTCCTTGTTGTCGGCCGAGTCGGCGCACACCGTTGGGGAGCGCCAGACGTTCGAGTAGCACGAATGCCAGTCCGGTGAGTGCGGCGAGACCACCGATCAAGATGATCCCACCGAGGACCAGGGTGTTGTTGTTCTGCCCAAATCCGTCGCGAACGTAGCGCCCGAGCCCGTCTCCACCGAGGAATGCCCTGATCGGCTCGGTGGCGACCACCTGGATCGCAGCGACGCGGACACCGGTGAGGATCACCGATGCTGCGAGTGCGAACTCCACCGCACCCGGGACGGCGGACTCTCGGTATCCAAGGGCGCGGGCCGCGTCGATCGACTCTTGGGGCACCTGTCGGATGGCGTTGTAGGTGGTGAGGTAGATCGGCACCAGCGCCAGCAGCAAGAGCGCAATGAAGATCGGCCACGGCTCGAATCCCCAACCGCGACGCAGCGACCACGGGATGAGCAGCGCCGCGATGGCGAACGTGGGAATTGCACGGCTGATGCTGACCGCCCACGTGGTCGACACCTCCCCCTTGCGAAGGTGGGCCATGACGGCGGCGGCCGGGACGGCGACCAGCGTGGCCACGATGGTGACCGCAGTACACATCACCACGGTGTCCCACAACGACGTGAGAATTCCCGTCGGTCCGGTCCAGGTATCGGCATCGAACAGCCACTCGAACAGCCCGATATCGCGCGGTACCGCTTGCTGCTCCACTGCGGTCGGGATCAGCGCCCTCACGTTGCCGCCTTGCGCCGCGTCCACGGGGTGACGAGGGCTGCGATCCCGAGCAGGATTGCATCGAGCGTGAGGGCGAGGATGATCGAGAGCCCGGCGCCCACGGTCATCGGTGTCCAGAACGCTCGACTCAGACCGTTGAAGATCAGCCGTCCGAGTCCACCCTGTCCGATGATCGCGGCCACCGTGACGAGTCCGACGGTCGACACGGTGGCGATACGGACGCCGGTCATGATGTAGGGCATCGCCAGCGGCAGCTCGACACTGAGCACGCGACGCGTCGGCGTGAGCCCCATGCCATCGGCGGCGTCGCGCACACTCTTCGGTACAGCCTGAAAGCCGGCAACGGTGTTGGTGACGAGGATCAGGAGCGTGTACCCGGCCAAGGGGATGACTGCCGTGGTCAGCGCCAGGTTGCCGAAGACGGGGGCGAGAAGTGCGAACAGCGCAACGCTGGGAAGCGTGTAGATCAGGCTCGTCGTGGCGGTGATCGGCGTCATCGTCCATCGAAATCGCAGGGCGACTGCAGCAAGTACGGCACTGACCACGATCCCGAGCAGCATCGCCAACACGGTGAGTGTGAGGTGTTCGGTGATTGCCGCCCGGATCTGATCCCACTCGTCGACCACCCACTCCCAGCGGATGATCGGGTTGCGTGCCTCGGCGATCACTGGACGCCGTTCGACGAGGGTGACGCCGACAACGCGGCGCGGATGTCCTCGAGGGTGACCACGCCGGCGAACGCCCCGCCATCGTCGATGACTGCGACCGAGGTGTTCGACGACATGATCTGTTCCATCGCAGTGCGCAACGTGTTGTCTGGCCCGACATGGGCCGCTGGCTGGGTACGCGGTGCGTCGCGCAGGCGGTCATGCGCGCGCACGTCGTCGACCGACGCCCAACCGGCGAAGCGGTCGCCGTCGAGGACGCCGACCCAGGCGACACCTTCCTGCTCAGCGGCTTTGAGGCCTTCGTCGGGCGGCGCATCGATCGGCACAACGGGCCCGCGGTGATATGGCAGCGACGACACGAGGTTGAGGCCCAGTCGGCGCAATCCGCGATCCTCTCCGACGAACTGCTCGACGAACTGGTTGGCGGGGGAGCGCATGATCTCGTCGGGAGCGTCGTACTGTTCGAGCACCCCGCCGACGTTGAGCAGTGCGATGCGGTCGGCCACGCGTAGTGCCTCGTCGACGTCGTGGGTGACGAGGACGATCGTTTTGCGCACTTTGTTTTGCAGGTCGAGCAGTTCGTCTTGGAGGCGACCGCGCACGATTGGGTCGACGGCACCGAAGGGCTCGTCCATGAGCAGCACCGGGGGATCGGCCGCAAGCGCGCGGGCGACACCGACGCGTTGTTGTTGGCCTCCAGACAGCTCGTCTGGGTATCGGTCGAGCATCTCGGGATCGAGGCCGACCAGTTCGGTCATTTCAACGACCCGCTCGTGCGTCCGCTGTTTGTCCCACTTGAGCATCTTGGGAACCGTGGCGATGTTCGTGGCGATCGACCGGTGCGGGAACAGTCCAACTTGCTGGATGACGTAGCCGATCCCACGCCGGAGAGCCTGGGCGGCCATCGTCGTCACATCGACCCCGTCGATCTCGATCGAGCCGGTCGTCGGCTCGATGAGCCGGTTGATCATCCGCAAGGTGGTCGTCTTGCCGCACCCTGACGGCCCGAGGAGCGCAACGATCGAGCCCTGCTCGATGTCGAGGGACAGATCTCCGACAGCTGGGGTGCTCGATCCGGGAAAGGTCTTGCCGACGTGCGACAGCCGGATAGCGACCGACGCGTCTGCCGACTCAGGGGTGATCGCAGTGATGTGTGCACAAGATAGCGAGTGTGCGCGCGGCGTCGACCGTTGGGTCGGCTCAGGGCATCGTCGGGCCGCCGATCAGCGGGGGTCCCACTCGACGCCGTCGGGGGTGTCGCGGACCTCGATGCCGGCATCGATCAATCCGTCACGTATCGCATCGGACACGGCGAAGGCCTTCTCCGCCCGGGCGACGGCACGCGCCGTCAGTGCGGCTTCGACGACCGGGCCCAGCACCTCGCGCACGTCGCGGACGCCCTCGGTTGCCGCGCTGCCCAGCCGAACGATCATCGAGCGCAGCGCACGCCGCGCCCGGTCGAGTTCGTCGGATTGAAAGGTGTCGCGCGACCACTCGACGATCGTCGCTTCGAGCAGGAGGATGGCCTCGACGGCGCCGTCGGCATCGCGTCGATCGAGCGCTTCTGCGAACTGGTCCTCGAGTTCTGTCGCCCGAGCAGCCAGCGAGGTGTATCCGGTCGATTCCGGCGTGTCGTCGACGCGTTCGTCGGCGTCGGACGTGCCGGCGGCATCAGGGGTCGAGCCGACCGCCATCGGCGCGCTCGTCGTGGTTCCACGGAGTACGTCGACCGACACGGTGGTGCCGGCCTCGATGCGGGTCGACTCGCCGTGGCGGCGGATGGTGACTGCGCCCTTGCCGACGATCTCGGCGGTGTCGGTGTCGAGATCGATGATCACACCGGTGTGCTCGTCGACGCCGAGCACATGGGTGCCGTCGGGGAGTTCGGGTTCCAGCATCGCTAGTCGACGCTCGCCGAGGTAGCAGAAGCGGGTGTCATGGTTGCCGCCCTCGGCGTTGTCATAGTGGGGAATGACGGCGACCGAGAGTCCCAGTGGTCCGAGTAGATCGAGCCCCTGTTCCCAGCGCGGCGGCTCGCCGACCTTGTAGATCTCGTACACCGGCACGGTGGCCACGCCGAGCGTCAATGCCGCGGCAGACGAGAACACGAGCGCACCGCCGTCGGTGAGACGATCGGCCAGTGCATCGGGTACCGGGGTGTCGCGCCACTGCGCAAGTGCGTAGGTCGGGCTCCCCGGTCCGGCGAACAGCCAGTCGGCGTTGCGGATCGCCGCAATCGCCCGTTCGACGGCCACGAGATCACCGTTGGTCGTCGATGTCAGTCCGGCGGCCTCAACTCGACGACCGATGGACTCACGGAAGTACTCGACCGCCTTCTCGGCGAGGATCGGGGCGTTTTCCTGGAACCCGAACGGCGTATCGAGGAGGACCGCTGACACGTCGCCACCCTTGGCCGCTTCGAGGCGCTCGAAGATCGCCCGGTGCGGGGCCTTCATCGTGGGGGCGGTTTCGCCCGAGCCCATGATCGCCAAAAGGCGGGGCATGGTCATTGGTCGTCCTCCTGGGGAACGTGTGTCGTGGGGGTGAAGAAATCAGGGTCGGTCTGTGCATCGTGTAAGAGGCGGGCCACCGCAGTCGGATGTTGCGCGTGTACGTCGTGGTGCGCGTGGAACCACTCGGCGCGCCCGGTGGGTAATGCGGCGAGGGCATCGTCGACGGCTCGATGCTTGGAGTCGCTCCATGCAACGTCGCCGTTGTCGGCGCCGATCAACAGGACCGGTGCGGACATCGTGTCGAAGCGGCTCGATGGCGAGTGCTGCCACAGCCCGTGCAACACCTCGAGGTGGCGCTCGGCGGTGAGCCATGGGGCGATGGTGCCGTCGTCGCGTACCTCGAAGTTGGCCATCGTGCCGGCGCGACCGGTCTCGGGCCAATCGCTCATCGAGTTCGCCAGCCACGACTCCACTTGGGCGAGCGGAGTGCCCGCCAGCGGGGGAGGAGCGAGCGCTTTCGCTGCGTCGGCCCATTCCGGGAACTTGCTCTGGAGATCGATGAAGCCGCCATCGACCGCTGCGATGACCGATGCGCGGCCGGGGTGGCGATGTCCGAGTTCGAGCACGACGTTGCCGCCCCACGATTGTCCCGCGACGCCAGGGTGGTCCCAGCCGAGGCTGTCGATGAGCAGATCGAGGTCGTCGGCCACCGTGGCCATGTCGTAGCCCGAGTCGGGCTTCGACGACTGGCCGTGACCGCGTTGGTCGACCGCCGCCACGGGGTGACCGAGACGGCACAACTCGATGGCCACTCCGTCCCACAGCCGGGCATTTGAGGCGAGGCCGTGGACGAGGAGCCAGGGGGGATGCTCGGCACGCTCGGGTGTGCGGCGGACGACGTGCAACTCGACGCCCGAGTCGAGCGGAATCATTTCGTGACGAGCGTCGGCGTCGTCGGCGCGAAGGGAGTTCACGGTGTCAGTGTGCCTGTGCCGCAGTCGACCGCGCACGGACACGATCGATCAGCTCGATCAGTTCGATGGTTTGTTGGCGCGGCCGCGGCCAGGGCGTCGTTCCCCGCAACGCGGCGACGAACGCGGCGATCATCGGTCGATATGGGTCGCCGCCGGTGTGTGGCTCATCGGTGAGCTCGATCGTGCCGCCGTCTCCCGTGATCGTGAGCGACTGTTGTTCGTCGTCGACGAACGAGCAGATGGCCGAAGCGGTGCGGCCGTCGGCCCAGTCGAGCGTGACGTCGATTGACGCGTCGACGCCGGCCGGCGTCATCGTCGCGACTGCCTCGACCTCGCCCGGGTCGGCGTCGAGGAGAGCGACGATCGGGCCCAGGCAATAGATGCCGACGTCGGCGAGCGCTCCGCCGCCCTGCTCGGGGTCCCAGCGGTAGTTGTCGGCCGCCTCGGGCCCGATGGTGAAGGTGAATCGCGTGTCCACGCTGCGGATGGTTCCGAGCGCACCAGAGGCGGCGCGGCCGACCCCTTCTGCCCAGTGCGCACCGAACGGTGTCATCCATGCTTCGGCCAGGAGTACCCCGGCGCTCTCGCACACATGGAACATCCGGTCGGCCGTCGCCGCATCGGTGGCCAACGGCTTCTCGCACAGCACGTGCTTTCCCGCTTCGGCGGCCCGGCGAGTCCATTCCTCGTGCATGCCGTTGGGCAGCGGGAGATAGACCGCATCGACGTCGGGATGCGCAATGACGTCGGCGTATGTGGCGACGGTCGTGTCGGCCCATGGCGCGGGAACCGCTCCGCTGTGGCTCGCGGCTGCGACGACATCGATTCCCGGCGTGTCATCGACGGCGGGGAGCACGGCGCGAGTGGCGACGAACGAACGAGCGCCGACGACGCCAAGACCGATCGACTGATCGCTCGGCCGCGCAACCGCCGTGGGTGCGTCCGGCATTCAGCCGAGCTCGATCGGCACACCGCCAGATGCGCCAGAGCGATGGCCGGCCTCGAGCACGCGTACGACGTCGCGCGACTGCTCGGGCGGAACCGCCAGCGGCTCGTCGAACTGGAGATGGTCGGCGAGGTTGTGGTGGAACCCCCAGCCTGGATGGGCGGCTGGTGCGTGGTGGCTTTCGATCAGCTGGTTGGCGCCGCCGTAGCGGACCATCGTGAGATCGACCGGGGCTTCGGCATGGTGCGAGGTGTGCTCGACATGACCGCGCCCTGGCTCGACGCTGTCGTGGCGCAGCGGTCGATAGTGGCCCTCGATCGTGCCCGCCGTTCCTTCGACGTGGAACTTGGGGCGGCGGATAGCGCAGATGTCGCTCTGGCGGAACGTCGCCTCGCGACCGTCGGGCCACTGCATCCACAGTGCGAGCTGGTCGACATTGGTGCTGTCGTGCCACACCCGCTGGTGGGTGGTGCACATCACCCGTTGAGGCGCTTGGCCGAACAGCTGGAGGATCCAGTCGACGTGGTGCGAGCCCCAGTCGTAGACCGCACCACCGGAGATCGTCTCTTCCGAATGCCACGCGCGGCACGGGTGCTCGAAACCGCCGACGAACGTCTCGATGTTGAAGACGTCGCCGATCTCGCCGGCGGCGATGAGCGCTCCGAGGGCGAGAACGTCGCGATCCCAGCGGCGGCTCTGGTGCACGGTGATCACGCGATCGTGTTCGGTGGCCGTGGCGATCAGGGCATCGGCGTCGGCGGGATCGAGGCACATCGGTTTTTCGACCACCACGTGCTTGCCGGCGCGCAGCAGCGTGGTGGCAAGTTCGGCGTGGTGCGCAGGAGGTGTGGCGACGACGGCGATGTCGACGTCGGGATCGGCGGCCAACGACTCGGCGTCGAGGTACGCCGCCACATCGGCGAAGTCGTCGCGCGCGGCGTCGAGCCGCGCCTGTACCGGATCGGCAGCTGCGACGAAGGCGAGTCCGTCGGTTTCGGTGGCGGCGAGGCCGTGGAGGTAGCCCATGCCGCCGAACGGGCCGTACCCGACGACGCCGAGCCCAAGGGTGCGTGGTGAGGACGGCACGCCGCCCTGCAAGAGGCGGGCGACGAAGCGGCCGATCGTCGGGTGGTGTCGCACCGCATCGACGTCGGTGACGCCCAGCGCGACGACGCGACCCGCACCTCGCTGGCGCACCGTGATCGTGGGGTGATGTTCGAAGCGCACGCTCGTCGTCGCCGCCGCCACGGTGTCGTCGTGTGTTGGCCGCAACAGCGTGAGCGCCGACGTGATCGGCGTTTCGCCATCGAGGCGTCGGGCCTCGGGCCGGTCGGTGAGGGTGACGAACCACTCGGTGGTCGGCAGATGGTCGACGATGTCGACACCGCACAACTCGGCAGCGAGTGGATCGTTCTGCGTCGGCACCACCAGCACGGCGCCGCCGGCGTCGGCATGAGCTGCCGCCCTCGCGGCAGTGTCGGCGTCGAGCGGTGTTTCGAGCAGTTGCACGTCGTGCAGGTCGTCGAGTTCAACCGTCCGCAGTGTGCCCCTTGGTCGCAGCATGCTGGCGAAATTAGCGCCGTCGCCAACGGCGTGAGAGACGCTGCGCCGGTGAACTGCACCGACGGGCGACCGCTCCCTGAAATACCGGGGACTTCGTGTGCTTTTTGCACGTTCGCGCGAACAGAACGGGCCGGATGCACATCCGGAGACGGACGCACACGATCGCCATGGTGGTCAGGAGCGCCGCATCGGGCAGAAACTGCGCGAAGTGTCTCGCCCACCCGCGCTCGTGACCGGTGCGACCGGCGGTCTCGGCCGCCACCTCGCAGATCGCTTGGCCGGCGCGGGGTGGTCGGTCCTCGTCGGCGGACGCCGTGGCGACTCGGTCGGGCGCGTCGTCGTAGCGATGGTCTGCTCGCCGGGCGAGTGTCCGCGGGCGGCCGGATCGTGATGGTGTCGTCGGGGGTCCACGATCCCGACAACAAGCTGGCCCGGCGTGCCGGAGTTCCGGCGCTGCGTTGGGTCAGCGCCGAAGCGGCAGCGCGGCCCTGGGATGCCGCCGAATCGGCGCGTATCGACAATCCCCGCCAGCGCTACAGCAACAGCAAGCTGGCCAACGTGCTGCAAGCCCGTGAGTTGCAGCGCCGGCTACGCACCGCTCAGCGCGGCGTCGATGTGTTCGCGTACGACCCGGGCCTGATGGTCGACACCGACTTCGCTCGCAGCGTCGCGCGCCGACTGCGGGCCGTGTTGCGGTGGGTCGGCGCCGCCGCAACGCCGTCCGTCGACAACATGGGTCGTTCACCGGAGTCGGCCGACGCACTGGCTCGGCTGGTGACCGGCGGCGAGCTCGCTGGCACGGGGTTCGGCTACTTCGACGGCGGCACGCAACGGCCGCCGTCGCCGGATGCTCTGGATGACGACGACGCCGCCGAGTTGTGGCTGGATGCCAATCCGCTGGTCGGTCTCGCCTCCGACCAGCCGCACCTGGACCACCGGCCGGCGCAGTAGTCAGCCGCCGAGCGGCCAGATCAGTCCTGGTCGCGCAAGAACTGTTGAATCTCCGCAGCGAGGTCGTCGCCGGAACGCATCTCCAGGCTCGGCCCGTCGTCGATGCTCTCGCCGGGTTCATCGCTGGCGTCGTAGAGCTCCTCGAGTTGGTGCAGCATCGATTGATGTTCGCTGTTCTCGGCGACCGTGTCGTCGAGGCGGCGCCTCAGTCCGGAGACCTCGCGTTCGAGCTCTTCGGAGCTGATCGACACCCCGGTGGCCTCGCGCAGGCCCTCGAGCAATGCCACCGACGCCGCGGGGTAGGCCATCGTCGACACATAGTGCGGCACTTGCGCCCAGATACCGAGCGCAGGGACCTTACGGGCATGCAATGCGTGTTCGAGCACGGCCGCCATGCCGGCGGGCACATCGACCGAGCTGCGCGCAAAGGTGACCGACGCGAGAACGTCGGTCGATGGTGATGACACCGAGAGGCGCGACGGCCGGGTGTGGGGCGCAGCGAAGGGGTAGGCGCCGAAGCCGACCATCGTGGTCACACCGACATCGACCGCAATGTCGGCGACGACTTTGCCGAACCGATTCCAGGCCATGTCCGGCTCCGGGCCGAGGAGCATCAACACGTCGCGACCGTCTGGGGTCCTGCCCGAGCGCAGTTCGATCGTCGACCACGACAAATCGGTGTTGAGACCGTCGCGCAGCTCCAGCGTTGGGCGGCGGGCGCGAAAGTCGATGAACGTGTCGTCGTCGAAGCGGGCGATCGGGGCGGCATTGCAGCCGTCCGACACGGCCTCGGCGGCTGCGGCTCCGGCACCGGCCGCATCGATCCAGCCGGTGAGCATCACGACCAGCACCGGTTCGTGGAGCATCGGCTCGTCGATCAACCAATTGACCGCCGGGTCGTCGATCACAACGCCTCCAGATGGGTCTCGGCAGCTGACGCCGCCGCCTCGACCTGCAGCTTGAACGGCTCGAGTTCGGCGGGATCGCGCTCGCCGAGCGCGCCTCCGAGATAGCGGGAGTAGACCCCCTCGAGGATGCACGCCAACTTCCAATACGCGAAGGCGACGTAGTAGCCGAGTTGCGAGAGGTCGCGACCCGAGACCTGCGCGTAGCGCTCGGCGAGTTGGGCGCGATCCCAGAATCCGGCGGGCGTGGTCGCCGACCCGGTCCACGCCGAATCGGCATCACCCGGGCCGGTCCAATACACCTGCAGCAGACCCACATCGGCAAGTGGGTCACCGAGTGTGCAGATCTCCCAGTCGAGGACGGCAACGACCTCACCGGTGCCGCTGACCATGCAATTGTCGAGCCGATAGTCGCCGTGGACGATCGTTGCCGGGCCTTGCTCGGGAACCTGCGCGGCGAGCGCATCGTGCACCCGATCGACGGCACCCAGCTCGCGGGTCTTGCCGGCGTTCCATTGGCCATACCAGCGCTTCAACTGGCGGGCGATGTAGCCCTCGTGACGCCCGAGATCGGCGAGGCCTGCGGTGTCGAGGTCGACGGCATGGATCGCTGCCATCGTGTCGACGAGCGACCGGCTGGCGTTGGCGCGCGCCGTTTCGTCGAGCGCTGTTGCCGACGCTGTGGCGTCGCGCAACACGTGACCGTCGACGAAGGCCATGACGTAGAACGGCGCGCCGTTGACCTCGACGTCGTCGCAGAAGCCGAGTGCCTCCGGCACCGGCACACCCGTGCCGGCCAGGCCGCTGATCACTCGATGTTCGCGACCCATGTCGTGGGCGCTGGCCAACACGTGCCCGAGGGGCGGTCGGCGAAGCACGAGGCGGCGCCCATCGGTTCCGGTGACCCCGAAGGTGAGATTGGAGTGTCCGCCGGCGATGACGTCGAAGTCGAATGGTCCCGTTGCATCATCGATGTTGCTCGTCAGCCACTCGGTGACGCGATCAACATCGATACCGGGCACGGGCTCTGTCGTTGCAGCGTCCATCTGTGGCCGAGAGTAGCGACCTCCGGCCGCGACAACGACCGGCGGTAGCGTTGTCGGTATGACCGTGATCGACGTCACCGACGCAACGTTCGAGGCCGAGGTACTTGAGAAGTCCAAGGAAGTCCCGGTCGTTGTCGACCTGTGGGCGGAGTGGTGTGGCCCCTGTAAGACACTCGGCCCGATTCTCGAGAAGGTGATCGACGCAACCAATGGCAAGGTGGTGCTGGCCAAGATCGACGTCGACGCCAACCCCGGTGTGAGCCAAGCGTTCAAGGTGCAGTCGATCCCTGCCGTGTATGCGCTGAAGGACGGTGCAGTCGTCGACGGTTTCATGGGTTCGTATCCGGAAAATGCGGTGCAGCAGTTCGTCGATCAATTGCTGCCGAGCCAAGAGCAAGAAGCTGTTGGTGAGTTGATCGAGGCCGGCGACGAGGGCAGCCTCCGGCTGGCGTTGTCGATGGAACCGTCGAATGAGGACGCCATCGTCAAGTTGTCCGAGATGCTCATTGCTCGCGGCGACAACGACGAGGCGCTCCAGCTCCTCGAACGCATTCCCGAGTCGGAACGCACCCGCCATGTCGCTGCCAAAGCGCGTGTCGGCGATGCCCCCGCCGACGATTTCGATCACAAGCTCGGCGTGCTGCTCGACCGGGTGAAGGATGACGACGAAGCCCGTCAGGAGTATGTGGACCTGCTGGAACTGATGGGCTCGGATGATCCGCGCACGGCCGAGTACCGACGGAAGTTGACCGCTCGGTTGTACTGAGAGCTCTGACGACGCCCACCATGATCCGACCGCATCGATGACCACCGCCACACCGATCACTCGAACCGGGTCGATGGTTCCTGAGCCGTCTGCGCTTCCGGACGTGCTGCCGACCGACCGGCTCAACGCACGGGGGATGCCGACGGCGAGCTGGCGGGGCGATTTGCGGAAGATCCCCAACGCCCGAAATGTCGTCGCGGTGTTGGCCACGTGGGGGTGGTCGTTCGGAGTGATGATCGGTGCTGCGGCGATCAACACCTGGTGGTCATACCTTGCGGGTTTCGTGTTGCTCGCACGTGGGCACGTGTGTTTGAGCATCCTCGCTCACGAGGCGGCACACCGTTTGCTGTTCTCGAACCGTGCGGTGAACGACTTCGTCGGTCGGTGGGGGCTCGGCTATCCCGCGTTGATCCCGACCATGGCGTATCGCCGCTCACACTTCGCGCACCACCGCGACGAGCTCGGCCCTGAAGAACCCGATCTCGCGCTGTACGCCGGGTATCCAATCGCCCGTGATTCGTGGCACCGCAAGCTGCGTCGGGACATCACCGGCGTGAGCGGCGCAAAGGTGATCAAGGGGCTGTTCCGGGCTGCGCGTAGCGGAAGTATCGAAGCCCGCCAGATCATTGCGGTGCAGCTGGTCATCCTCGGTGTGTCGATCGTGTTCATGCGTCCGTTGGCGTACGTCATATGGATCGGTTCGTGGATCACCCTGTGGCGCGTGTCCAACCGCCTACGGGCGATCGCCGAACACGGCGGGATGGTCCGGTCGAAGGATCGCCGGATGACCACCCACGTCATCCGCCAGACGTGGATCGCCCGTTTCTGGTTCGTGCCCTACAACACCGGCTGGCACTTGGCGCACCATGCCGACATGGGTGTCCCGTGGACCAAGCTGCCGAGGTTGCATGACGAACTGGTGCGCTCGGGGTGGGTCACCGAGGACATCGTGTATCCCAGCTATTGGGCGTTCTGGCGGACCGTCTCGTCGCGCCCGCCGGTAACCTCGGACACACCGACTCCTCCCGGGTGATCAACGCCCGCTCAGCGGGCGCGCAACCGAGGAGTGTGAGGTCGTGTCTGACCTCGACAAAGGCGATCCCGGCGACGATGACCTCGTCGCCGACCTGGATATCGACGGCGGTGTCGACCGGCCGGTCCGGCGCTCGTCACCCGGCACGGAGCTGAGCAGGTTGCTCGACTATCACGGCCGGGCGCGCGTCGCCGGCACTGTGGTGGTGGTGCTCGTGGCGGCGGCGGTCGGATGGTGGCTGATGCGCGAGCCCGATTCTCCGATCGAGGCATCGTTGCCGAGGGCCGCCGCCCCGACCACGGTCGGGGCAATGCCGTCGAGCACCGTCGTGGCAGCCACGACGACGCCGGGCGAGGTCGCAGTGCATGTTGCCGGCGCCGTGGTCAGGCCGGGGCTCTATCTGCTCGATGCGGGCGCACGCGTCGCCGACGCCCTCGACGCCGCTGGCGGCGTCACGGGTACCGCCGACGTCAACCGGGTGAACCTCGCCGCCGTGGTGCCCGATGGCGTTCGGGTCTTCGTGCCACACGTTGGCGAGGACGTGCCCGTTGCGGTCGGGCCGGCCGCGCCCGATGGGCTCGATTCCGGCGACGATGACTCGTCCGCTGCGATCGTTGACGTGAACACCGCCAACGTCGCCGGCCTCCAGAGGCTGCCCGGGGTCGGGCCGGCGATCGCGGCGGCCATCGTCGACGATCGTGAGCAGCACGGGCCGTATGTCTCGCTGAGCGACCTCGAACGCGTGCCGGGAATCGGTCCGGCCCGCCTTGCGGCGATTGCCGACTTGGTGGCGCTGTGAGTGGGTCGCAGCGAGCGGCTGCTACAGCAGCGGATCGGCGACGACCAAGGCCGACACGCCGAGCGCCGCACACGCGCCGAGCCAGATGCCTCCGCACAGCCAGGCGAAGTGTCTCCAGTAGTCACGCCACGTCGCCATTGGGTTGCGCGTCGCGCGTCGTGTGGCCAGCCACCCGACGAGCAGCCACATCACCGCCGAGGCGCCGACCGCGATCGGGTACAAGTCGTTGTCGCCGAACGGGGCGCCCACGGCGAGGAGCGCAGGCGCTGCGCACACTCCTGCGACCAGACCGACCGCACCGCTCCAGCCAGCGTCGGAGATGCGCAACGCCGCCCAGGCGATCGCTCCGACGACCGCGGGCACGAGGAGCCCAGCGAGCGGGCCGAACCGTCGAATGCGCGTGCGGAACCAACGGGGGCCTTCGGTGACCGGTGGTTCCAAAGAAGTCGGTGCCAACATTCGTCGTCCAGCGTATGCACTCCTCACCATTCCCGACGTGCATACCGGCACAGCGATCGGCGACGGCGTCGTGGTCGGTTTGGCGGCGGCGGTGGCCGGTGCGGTGGCGACTCGCTCGCCGGTGGGTGCGATCGCCCTGGCGGGCCTCGTCGTGGGCGCGCTGCTCGTGTGTCGCCAGCCGCGCGTCGCACTCATCGCCGTCGTGCTCATTCCGGTCGCCGCCGAGCGCAGCGATCGGGCGTGGGCAGGATTGCGGCCCCACACGCTCGGTCCGTTTGCGGGCCTGGTGCGGGTGGTCGATGACCCACAACCGTTCGGCTCGGCGACGAGGGTGCTGATCGAGGTCGACGGTGAGCGTTTCGAGGTGTGGGCGCGAGCCTTCTCCCAGCAGATGCGCGTCGACGGCTGGCAGGCCGGCGAACGGGTCGTCGTGGTCGGCGAGCGAATCGAGCTGCAGCCGGATCGAGTGAGTCGCGTGGCCTGGCAGCACGTGGTCGGTGAGTTCGCCCTCGACTGGTCGGGCGACGCGCACGCGGGTTCGGCGATTGCCCGCTCGACCAATCGCGTCCGTGACCTCATCGGCGACGCGTCGTCGGTGATACCCACGCCCCTCGGCGCGCTCTATCGCGGGCTCGTGATCGGCGACGATCGCGATCAGCCGCGAGTGATGATCGACCGTTTCCGAGCGACGGGATTGTCACATCTCACTGCGGTGTCCGGCCAAAACGTCGCCTTTGTCCTGTTGGCGGCCGGCGTGCTGTTGCGTCGGCTCTCGCCGTGGCCGCGCCTCGTCGCCACGGTGTTGCTGATCGCGTGGTTCGTGGCGCTCACCAGATTCGAACCGTCGATACTGCGCGCCGGGGTGATGGCCGGGTTCTCGGCGTTGGCGTTCACGACGGGCGGTGAGCGGTCGTCGGTGCGCCTGTTGGCGTGGGCGGTGATCGCCTTGCTGCTGATCGATCCGCTCCTGGCGTGGTCGATCGGGTTCTGGTTGTCGGTCGGCGCGACGCTCGGTGTCTGTGCGCTGACTCGTCCGCTGCAGCGGTTGTTTCGAGGGCCGGCCTGGTGGGCCGGTTCGCTGGCGATCACGCTCGGGGCGCAGGTTGGTGTGGCAGTGCCTGCCGTGCTTGTGTTCGGCCGGCTGCCGCTGGTGAGCGTCCCGGCCAACCTGCTCGCAGGCCCAGTTGCCGGGGCGGTGATGCTATTTGGGTTGCCGGCGGGGCTGCTAGCGGGAGCTCTGCCGCCGGTGGCCCCCGCAGTCATGGCGCCGATCACCGCGGGTACCGCGTGGGTCGATGCGGTCTCGCGGGTGGCGGTGCACCTTGAGCCGGCGGACCCATGGCCGTGGATCGGCTGGGCGATCCTCATGTTCGTGCTTGCGGTACGGGTGCTGCGCCGGCCTCGTGGTCTGGCGGACGAGAATCTCGATCGTTAAACCCGACTCCGGTCGTCGTCCGCGGACCGCGAGCTCGTCATGGCAGGCGAGCGCCGCAGCCTGAGGTGCCCGATCCCACAGCGCCGTGTGGCCTTCGATGTCGGTGAAGAAGAACGTCACCGTTCCCGTTGGGGCCCCTCCATGGCCACGATTCGCGCGCCGCCTGCTCCGCATGACGATCGCAGGGGTGCGCGTCGGAGGCCGCGTCGCGGCCGATCCGCCGCGGCGTACGGCCCGTGTCCGAGTTGTGGCCGGGCGAACGTGCCGGGCGCGGAGGCCAACCGTTGCCGCCGGCCCGGTGGTTTGACGGCGCAGCAGTACGGGCTGGAGAATCGGCACGGCTATGGCGATCCACCTGTTGACCGGCGACGACGAAGGGTTGTTGCGCACCGCCGTACACGATCTCGTGGACGAGCTCGTGGGCGACGGCGATCGCTCGATGATGGTCGACGAGTTCGACGACGAGGAGTACGAACTCACAGCCGTGGTCGACGCGGCCCAAACCCCGCCGTTTCTCACCGACATGCGCGTGGTGGTCGCTCGGGGGATCGGCAGGTTCACCGCCGACGATGCCGCTGGTTTGGTTGCCTATCTCGACAACCCGCTCGACACGACTCACCTCGTACTCGCCGGCGGTGGGGGGCGTATCGCGAAGAAGGTCACCGATGGCGCCAAGGCCGCAGGGGCCGTGACCAACGTGTCACCGCCGACGCGCGCCAAGGAGCGGTCGTCGTGGATCGCCGATCGGATCAAGGAGTCAGGCCTCAAGATCCGAGGAGGAGCGCAGGCGCAACTGGGGGAGTGGCTCGGCGAGGATGCCGGCCGGCTCGACGGCATTCTGGCAACGCTGCGCGCCGCCTACGGCGACGGTCGGACGCTCGACATCGCCGACATCGAGCCGTACCTCGGCGACGCCGGCGGTGTCCCACCGTGGGACTTTACCGATGCCATCGACGCTGGACGGACGACCGATGCGCTCGAACTGCTGGGCAGGATGACGCACGCTGGCGGACGCCATCCGCTGCAGGTGATGTCGATATTGCACAACCACTACGGCACTCTTGCGGCGCTCGATGGCGCCGACGCCCGTTCAGAACAGGACGTGATGGCGCTGACCGGCATCAAGTCGGCCTATCCGGCCAAGAAGGCGTTGCAGAACTCGCGCCGGCTCGGTGGTGATGCCGTGCGTCGCGCCGTCGGGTTGCTCGCCGAGGCCGATCTCGACCTGCGCGGCGCGCGTGAGCTCCCCGATGGGGTCGTGATGGAAGTGCTCGTCGCCCGCTTGTCGCGGTTGCGGCGATAGCCGAGCGCTCGCTCGGCCTGCGGTCGTGGCGGCGCCGGGGTCAGGACCCGGCGTTGACCTGCTTCATCAGACGGGCCTTCTTGCGGGCCGCCGTGTTCTTGTGAATGACACCCTTGGAGGCGGCCATGTCGATGCGCTTGATGGCCAGGCGCACGTCTTCCGCATTGGCATCGGTGCCGATGGAGTCGACCGCGACCTTCTGGCGGGTCTTCAGCTCGGCCTTGACCGCCTTGTTGCGCTCGTTGCGCTTGGCGTTGGTGATGTTGCGCTTCTTTTGGCTCTTGATGTTGGCCACGGGGTCAAACCTTCTGCGTACGTCGATTTTCCGGACAAACGACATCTCCGGAACGGCTGGTAGATGCTACCGGCGGGCCCGGAAGCGCCCAACGTCGGCCGATAGCGTGGAGTCGTCATGGCGCACCCCCCGGTCGACCCCGACCGCATTCGCAACTTCTCGATCATCGCCCATATCGACCATGGCAAGTCGACGCTGAGCGACCGGATCCTGGAAATCACGGGCGCCGTCGAAGCACGCGACATGCGCAGCCAGTTTCTCGACTCGATGGATCTCGAACGCGAGCGGGGGATCACCATCAAGGCGCAGAACGTCCGTGTCGAGTGGAAGGGCGACATCTTTCACCTGATCGACACCCCCGGCCACGTCGACTTCGGCTACGAGGTCAGCCGCTCGCTGGCCGCCTGCGAGGGCGTGGTGTTGGTGGTCGATGCCGCCCAAGGCATCGAGGCGCAGACGCTCGCGAACTGCTACCTGGCACTGGAACACGACCTCGAGATCGTGGCCGCACTGAACAAGATCGACCTGCCCGCCGCCGAGCCGGAGCGCTACGCCGCTGAGATCGAAACGGTGCTCGGCATTCCAGCCGACGAGATCATCCACATGTCGGCCAAGACCGGCGAAGGCGTACCCGACCTGCTCGACGCCGTCGCCGAACGCATCCCAGCCCCGGTTGGCGAACTCGATGCACCGCTGCAGGGCCTCATCTTCGACTCGCAATTCGACCAGTACCGCGGCGTCGTCTCGTCGATTCGCGTCGTCAATGGCCGCCTGCGTTCCGGCGCCAAGCTCACCTTCATGCAGGCCGGCGCCAATCACGAAGCAATCGAGATCGGTGTGCGCAGCCCGGAGCCGACCCCGATCGACGAGCTCGGACCCGGCGAAGTCGGTTACCTCATCGCAGGGATCAAAGACGTCGGCGATGCTCGATCCGGCGAGACGGTCACCACCGCCTCAGACGGTGCACCCGAGGCGTTGCCCGGCTATCGCGATCCAAAGCCGATGGTGTTCTCCGGGCTGTTCCCGATCGACGGTGACGACTTCGAAACGTTGCGCGAGTCGCTCGAGAAGCTCAAGCTCAACGACGCCTCGATCACCTACACCCCCGAATCGTCCGGCGCACTTGGGTTCGGGTTCCGCTGCGGCTTTCTCGGGCTCTTGCACATGGAGATCGTCAAGGAGCGGCTCGAGCGCGAGTTCGGCCTAGCGCTCATCGCCACGGCGCCGAGCGTCGAGTACCGGGTGACGCGCACCGACGGTACGACCGAGGTGGTCGACAACCCTGCCGACATGCCCGAAATCCAGAAGCTCGACTCGGTCGAAGAGCCGTTCTTCCGTGTGTCGATCATCACGCCCACCGAATTCACCGGTCCGCTGATGGAGTTGTGCCAGAGCCGGCGCGGCGAGATGAAGAAGATGGAGTACCTCTCGCCCGAGCGGGTCGAGCTGGTGTACGAGCTACCGCTGGCCGAGGTGGTCGTCGACTTCTTCGATCAGATGAAGTCGCGTACCAAGGGCTACGCCAGCCTCGACTACGAACTCGCTGGATACCGCCCATCGAACCTCGTGAAGGTCGACCTGCTGCTCAACGGAATCCCCGCCGATGCCTTCTCCACGATCGTGCACCGAGACAGCGCCTACGAGTACGGGCGGCGGATGTGCGAGAAGCTGAAAGAGCTGATTCCACGGCAGATGTTCGACGTGCCGATCCAGGCCGCCATCGGCGGCAAGATCATCTCTCGCGAGACCGTCAAGGCAAAGCGCAAAGACGTGCTCGCCAAGTGCTACGGCGGCGACATCACGCGCAAGCGCAAGCTCCTCGAGAAGCAGAAAGAGGGCAAGAAGAAGATGAAGTCGATCGGGCGTGTCGAAGTGCCTGGCGACGTGTTCATCAACGCCTTGAAGCTCGACGAGTGAGGCGCGCGAGACGGGGTCTCGCCTCGTGAGCACCACGTCGGAGGACTCGCCGAGCGACTCGTCGTCTGAAAGGGAGCGGCCAGCGACGCCGCTGGCGACGCCGACGCAGACGCCCCCGGCAGGACGCATCGCCCGGTCGGCGATGTTTCGTTCGCTGCGCTACCGCAACGCCCGCCTGTTCTTCACCGGGTTGGCGATCTCCAACGTCGGCACGTGGCTGCAACTCACGGCGATGTCGCTGCTCGTGTATCGCATCACGGGCGAGGCCACCGCAGTCGGCATCACGGTCGCGTTGCAGTTCCTCCCGATGCTGCTGCTCGGAGCGTGGGCCGGAGCGGTCGCCGACGGCGTCGATCGCCGCAAGATGGCCATCCTCACGCAGAGCGGGCTCGCCGCGCAGGCCCTGCTGCTCGGCGTGCTCGACCTGTCTGGCGTGGTCAACCTCGGAATCGTGTACGTGCTCTCGCTCGTGCTCGGCGTGGTCAACGCCTTCGACAACCCCGCACGGCGAGCGCTGGTGACCGAGCTGGTCGATGCACCCGACATCCCGAACGCCACTTCGCTGAACACCGCCGTGATGACCGGCTCACGCATTTTCGGGCCGGCGCTCGCGGCTGCGCTTGTCTCGCTGGTCGGCACCGGCTGGTGCTTCATGTTCAACGGCATCACGTTCTCGGCGATCATCGTGTCGCTGGTGATGATCCGGCCCGCCGAGATGTTCCGGATGCCGCGTCGACCGAAGGGCGGCAAGCCAGTCCGCGAGGCGCTGGGCTGGATCAGCGGGCGCAACGACATGGTCGTCGTCTTCGTCACCTTGGTGATCATCTCCACCTTCGCCTTCAACCAGCAGGTGGTATTGCCCAAACTGGCCGACCGCAAGTGGGGGAGCGACGACGCGTTCGGCTTCGTGCTCGCCGTGATGTCGGTCGGGTCGTTGATCGGCTCGCTACTGACGGCGCGGTTTCAACGCGTGACGCACCGGTGGATGATGAACAGCGCTGTCGTGTTGGCGTTGTCCGGGTTCGGGTTGGCCTGGGCCCCAAACCTGTGGGTGGCCTTTGCCTGGGCGGTGCCGATGGGCATCGGCGGCGCCGGGTTCATCGCTGGCGCCAATGCGATCACACAACAAGAAGCTCCAAGCGACATGCGCAGCCGGCTGATGGCCCTCCAGGCGGTTGCCTTTCTCGGGTCGACACCGATCGGCGGGCCGATCACCGGAGTGATCGCCGACACGGTCAGCGCCGAGTGGGCGTTGGCCTACGGCAGCGTGATCACGCTTGCGACGGTCGGCTGGGCAATCTGGTTCTCGCGACGACGCGTTGTGGGTCATGCTGGAGCCATGCATGCGACCCGTGATCAACTCGACGACCACATCGACACGATCCAGGCCGCGCCGTCGTCGAACGGCACGCTCGAGCTGGTCGTATCGCGACCGGAGGTGGGTGAGCGTGACGTCCTCGACGTCGGCGAGCTGCGACCTGGTGTCGGACTGGTCGGCGACAACTACGTCACCCGGGGCAGCCGCGAGACCGACGACGGCTCGGCGCATCCGGAAGCCGAACTCAACATCATGAGTGCCCGCTCGCTGGCGGCCGTCAGCGACGACCGCACCCGCTGGCCATTGGCCGGCGACCAGCTCATCGTCGACATCGACCTGTCGACCGAGAACCTGCCCGCTGGCACCCGTTTGCAGGTGGGCGGCGCCGTCATCGAGGTCACCGCCAAGCCGCACAACGGCTGCGCCAAGTTCGCCCAACGGTTCGGCCAAGACGCCGCTCGTTGGGTGAACTCACGTAAGGATCTGCGCCTGCGCGGCATCAACGCCATCGTCGTCGAGGCCGGCGAGGTCCGCCCTGGCGACACCATCACCAAGCTCTAGCGACCCACCACCAAGCTCTAGCGACCCACACCCGAAATTGTCGCGGTGGCGTGCGTTTTGCGCACGGAGTTCCCGACAATTCAGTCGACCTGGAGCCGACACTCCGAAATTGTTGCGGTGGCGTGCGTTTTGCGCACCGATTCCCCGGTTTTTCGGGGTGGGATCGGGCGCGTGCTGGTTGGTGGGGTACAACCTCTGGATGGCGAGCGGGTCGACAGCGATCATGTGGTTTCGGCGAGACCTCCGGCTTGCCGACCACCCCGCACTGTGTGCGGCTGCGGCCGAACACGACGTGATCGTGCCCGTATTCGTGGTCGACCCGGCGTTCGCGCGTGCGGGCGCACCACGGCGAGCGTTCCTGCACGATTGCCTCACCTCTCTCGATACAGCGATCGGTGCGCAGGGTGGCCGTCTCGTGATCCGTCATGGCGATCCGGTCGAGATGGTGCCGCAACTGGCAAACGAGGTCGACGCAACGGCGGTGTACGTGACCCGCGACTACGGGCCGTACGGTCGTCGGCGCGACGGGGCGGTCGGAACTGCACTCGCTGCGCACGAGCGTGCCCTGCGCGGCGTCGGCAGTCCGTATGCGGTGATGCCCGGTGGCGTACGCAAGGACGACGGGACCCCGTACGCAGTGTTCACGCCATTCTCCAAACGTTGGCGAGCCCACGGCTGGGACGCCCCACTCGACGTCCCCAGCGACGTTCGCTGGGGAACCGCGCAGAGCGACGCGCTCGCCGACCGGCCCGATCCCGGCTGCGACCTGCCCTCCGCCGGCGAAGACAGCGCTCACGATCGATGGGCGACCTTTCTCGGTGACGGACTCGACCGATATGCCGACGATCGAGACACGCCGTCGGTTACTGGCACCAGCCAACTCTCCCCGGCGTTGCGATGGGGCACGATCCACCCCCGACAGCTCCTCGCCGACCTCGATGCTTCGGGGGCGGGTTCCAAGGCGCACACCGTGTTCTCCAGTGAGCTCGCGTGGCGTGACTTCTATGCCGATGTGTTGTTCGAACAGCCGCACACGGCTTGGCAGAACCTCAACGCTTCCATGGATGCGATGGTCGTCGACCGCGACGCCGACGCGCGACGGCGGTTCGAGCGATGGGCCACGGGCACCACCGGCTTCGGCATCGTCGACGCCGGGATGCGCCAGCTCGCGGCCACCGGGTGGATGCACAACCGGGTGCGGATGATCGTCGCCAGTTTCCTGGTGAAGGATCTCCATCTGCCGTGGCAGTGGGGCGCCGCGCATTTCATGGCCCACCTCGTCGATGGCGATCTCGCCTCGAACAACCATGGGTGGCAATGGGCGGCAGGTACGGGAACCGACGCCGCGCCGTACTTCCGGGTGTTCAATCCCACGACCCAGCAGGAGCGCTACGACCCCAACGGCGACTACGTCGCTCGGTGGGTGATCGAGCCGGTCGAGCCGATGCTCGACCACAAAACCGAGCGCGAGGAAGCGCTGCGGCGCCTCGGGCTCCTGAAGGCTGGCGCTCGGTAGGCTTGAGTGCCAAATGCTCGACGACCGCAAGACAGCGATCCTGACCGCCGTGGTGCAGGAGTACATCTCGACCGCGCAGCCGGTCGGTTCGAGTCACATCGCCAACATTCCGGCGATTGGCGTGTCGTCGGCGACCGTGCGCAACGAGATGTCGCAACTTGAACAAGACGGGTATCTGGTCCAGCCGCACACCTCGGCCGGTCGAGTCCCCACCGACAAGGGCTATCGGTACTTCGTCGATCATCTGGCGTCGCCGGGCCGACTCGACCGGGCCTCGGCCCGCCAAGTCGGTGATTTTTTCGCTGCCGCCCATGGCCGCCTCGAAGAGATGCTCAACGAAACCTCGAACTTGCTCGCGGCGCTGACCAACAACGCCGCGGTCGTCGTGGGACCCCGCGCGGAGGCGGTGGCCATTCGGCGGATCGACCTCGTGTCGCTGTCGGAGGTGTTGGCCACGGTGGTGGTCGTGTTCGTCAACGGATCGGTGGAGAACGCCCAGCTTGCATTGGTCGACGGTGAAGACGACCTCAAACTCTCCGCGGCCAGCGTGCATCTCACTGCAGCCCTCGAGGGCTCCGTGATCGGTGCGGTCAGCCAGGTCACAGCGACCGGCGACGCCACGGTCGACGCGATCTGTGCGCGCACGCTCGCGGCGCTGGCCAACATCGGAGCAGCCGACCAGGTGTTCACCGGTGGCGTCGCCAGCGTCGCCGGGGCATTCGACGCCGTCGACGTGGTGCGCGATGTGCTGGCCACGCTCGAGCAGCAGTTCGTCGTGGTGACGCTCGTGTCCGACCTGATCGAGCGCGGCATGTCGGTGGCGATCGGCGGCGAGCACGGCGTCGAGCAGCTCGCCTCGTGTGCCGTGGTCGTCGCTCCGGTGGTGGTCGATGGCGAGCACCTCGGTTCGGTCGGAGTGCTCGGCCCGACCCGGATGGACTACCCGCAGGCACTGGCGACGGTCGACGTCGTCAGTGAAGAGCTCGGTCATCGGATCGAGGACGGATGATCGATGGCTGACTATTACGACATCCTCGGCGTGTCGCGCACAGCGAGCGCCGATGAGATCAAACGTGCGTACCGTCAAAAGGCGCGGGAATTGCACCCCGATGCGAATTCCGGCGATGCCGAAGCGGCCGAACAGTTCAAACAGGTGGCGCTGGCGTATCAGGTGCTGTCCGACGATGATCAGCGAGCACGTTACGACCGCTTCGGCGAGGCCGGTGTCGGAGGTGCCGGCCGCGGACCGACAGCCGAAGACCTGTTCGGCGGTGGCCTCGGCGACATCTTCGAGACGTTCTTCGGCGGCGGTGGCGGAGGCGGCGCAGGTCCGTTCGGTGGCGGCAGTCCGTTTGGCGGCCAGCGCGGCCCGTCGGGACCGCCTCGCGGACAGGACCTCGAGGTCACGGTCGATCTGTCGTTCGAGCAGGCGGTGTTCGGTGATCAGATCGACGTCGACTTGAAGCTCCCGGTGACCTGCGACACCTGCACGGGTTCCGGCGCCGAGCCCGGCACGAGCCCCGTCACATGCAGCGAATGCGGAGGCAGCGGACAGGTGCAGCGGGTCCGCCAGAGCCTGTTGGGTCAGATGGTCACCGCGAGTCCATGCCCTCGGTGCAACGGCCTCGGCGAGACGATCGCCACCCCGTGCACCACCTGTCGCGGCGAGGGCCGAATCACCGCCGACAAGACATACCAGGTCGACGTCCCCGCCGGTGTCGACTCGGGCTCGACGTTGCGTCTCGGGCAACGCGGCGCGGTGGGTCCGCGCGGCGGTAAACCCGGCGATCTCTACGTTCATCTGCGCGTCGCTCGGCACCCGCGGTTCGTGCGCGACGAGCTCGACCTCGTGTGCGAGGTGCCGATCTCGATCGCTCAGGCCGCACTGGGAACTTCACTCGAGTTGGAGACCCTCGACGGAGTCGAAAAGCTCGTCGTGCCGCCGGGCACGCAACCGGGCCGCGAATTCGTCCTGCGGGCGCGAGGTGTACCGCGGTTGCGCGGCAGAGGGCGCGGCGATCTGCGGGCGATCGTGTCGATCGCGGTGCCAGATGACCTCAGCGACCGCGAGGTCGAGTTGCTCACCGAGTACGCCGAGGGCCGCGGGGAAACGGTGGGCAACCCCAAAGAGGGCCTCTTCTCGCGCATGAAGTCCGCCTTCACGTGACGCTCGAACGGCTGCGGTCGTCGGCGGCTCACGTCCTCGTCGATCCGGGCGCGCTCGACGACCGGGCGATCGTGTTGAGCGAGGACGACGCACACCACTTGCGTCGTGTGCTTCGCCTGCGCTCGGGTGCGGCGGTCACAGCGACCGACGGCGCTGGCGATTGGATCGACACCGAGGTCGTCTTCGGCGACAACGGATCGACCGAACTGCGACCGACGAGCGACCGGCAGCACGCACCGCGGATCGCGCCGGTCGAGATCGCCGCGGCGATCCCCAAGGGCGACCGCCTGGAGTGGATGGCGCAGAAGGTGACCGAACTCGGTGCAACCACGTTGGTGCTGCTCGACGCCGACCACTCGGTGGTCCGCTGGCCGCCCGAGCGCGTCGAACGTCATCTCGCCCGCCTGCAGCGGATCGCCGACGAGGCACTGCGACAGAGTCGCCGTACGTGGCGACTCGACGTTGCTGGCCCGACGACCGCCATCGACTACGTCGCCGCCGGCGCTGCAGACATCACCGGTCCGGTGATCGCCGAGCCTGGTGGACGAGCGCTCACCGAGGACGACCGGTGCGTCGCGATCGGCCCGGAGGGCGGTTGGAGCGAGCGGGAACTGGACGCAGCCGGGGAGCGGGTCGATCTCGGGGCGACGATTCTACGGACCGAGACGGCGGCTGTGGCCGTAGCGGCACGCTGCGTGACGATCTCACGCTGAGTGGGTTGCATCTGTCGTGCGAACGCAGATAGTGTTCGCCGTGTGTCGCCGGCGGGACGGTTGACCGCGTCGCAGTCGACCGAGGCGACGCACGATCAGTAGCGAGCAGTGACAGCCAGCCGTGAAAGGCGGAACGATGACGATCGACGATGATGCGCCGACCGACTACAGCTTGCAGGTGGGTGACCGCCTGCGGGTGATCCGCAAGCAGAAGCGGATGTCGTTGCAAGACGTCGAGGCACGCTCTGACCAGGAGTTCAAAGCGTCGGTGCTCGGGGCCTACGAGCGCGGCGAGCGGGCGCTGTCGGTGCCCCGTCTCGACCGCCTGGCCCAGTTCTACGCTGTTCCTGTCGAGCAGCTGTTGCCACGAGAGCAGACCGGCGCCGAGACGGCGCACCTCGGTGGTCTGCAGAAGAAGCTGGCGATCGACCTGGCCAAGCTGGTGCAGCTCAGCGGTGCCCCGTTCGAGATGCTTGCCCGCTACCTCCGACTGATTCAAGTGCAGCGCCAGGACTTCAACGGGCGCGTCCTCACCGTACGCGGCGACGACACCCGGGCGATCGCAGCGATGCTCGATGTGCCGGTCGATCAGGTCGGCGATCGACTCGAAGCGCTCGATCTGCTGTTCACACCGCTGTAGCGGCCGACGAACGAGACGATCGGCCGGCTCGATGAACGAGTTCGGGGTCTACATTCACATCCCGTTCTGCGCCGCCAAGTGCGACTACTGCGCGTTTGCGACCTGGACCGATCGCCACCATCTCGCCGAGGCGTACCTGGCGGCACTGCACACCGAGATCGAGCGGGCGGTGGCCGACGGTCTGCCGACAGCAACGACGGTGTTCGTCGGCGGCGGGACACCCACGCAGGTCGAGCCCGCGGCGCTCGCCGACGTGATCGCTGCCGTTCCACGCGCCACCGATGCCGAGGTCACGGTGGAGTGCAATCCCGACGACGTCGATGTCGACCTGTTTGCCACGTATCGATCGGCCGGCGTCAACCGGATCAGTCTCGGTGTGCAATCGATGTCGGCACACGTGTTGGCCGCGCTGGGTCGCACGCATGATCCCGACAACGTCGCCGCCGCCGTCGCCGCGTTGCGCACGGCAGGTATGTCATCGTTCAATCTCGATCTGATCTATGGATCGGTCGGTGAGACGGTCGACGACTGGGCGCAAACACTCGATGCTGCGTTGGCCCTCGACCCACCGCACATCTCCGCGTACGGGCTCACGGTCGAGGCGGGTACCCCGCTCGCCGAGTCGCCCGCGCAGTACCCGGACGATGACGACCAGGCCGACAAGTACGAGCTCGCCGACGACCGGCTCGAGGCAGCCGGACTTGCGCACTACGAGGTGTCGAACTGGGCACGAGCCGGGCACGAGTCCCGGCACAACCGCCTGTACTGGTCGCAGACCGACTACCGCGGCTTTGGATGCGCTGCGCACTCGCATGCCGCGGGTCGACGTTGGTGGAACGTGCGCACACCCGACCGCTACATCGCCCTCGTCGGTCGTGGCGAATCGGTCGTCGCCGCCGACGAACAGCTCGATGTAGCGACGCGCACGGTCGAGAGTCGCCAGCTTTCGTTGCGCACTAGGGAAGGTGTCGAGTCGGCGGCATTCTCCGCATCGGATCTCGACGAGCTGATCGCCGCGGGTCTCGTGGTCCGGGCGGCTCGGTCGACGGTGCGGTTGACGCGTCGGGGGCGTCTGTTGGCCAATGAGGTGGCGCTGCGCGTTCGATCGGAATGAGTGATCACTCCAAATCAGACGGCACGCGGCATCGCGTTCGTATGACCGATGAGTTCCTTCGCTCAGTCGCTGATAGCTGGCTGTGGCATCGGTTGCAGGGTCGTAGAGATCCGGCGGTCGTCATCGCGGAGGAGTCGGGACCATACGAGCGGCGCCGCCGGTCGGGGGTCGGCCAGCCCGACGACGCAGCCAAGACCGCCGCAGGCTGGATCGACGCGGCCCGACGCAAGGGTCTGCTCCCCTGTCGTCGCGCCGGCGATTGCGCGGTCGATGACTCGTGGCGACCGGTGGAGTCGGCGCTAGCATCGCCGTTCCAAACGATCGCGTCGGCGGTCCGAGGGCGCGTAGCTCAGTTGGTTAGAGCGCTACCATGACACGGTAGAGGTCCCGGGTTCGAATCCCGTCGTGCCCACTTAAGCGGGCGACATCGACTCCGGCGGGTCGTGGTTGTTGCACAGCGCGAAGCTGGCGGTCGACGGTGGGACGACGGCCCAACTTCCTCCGGTGTGGTCGAGTCTGGCCTACGTGCAGGCCAGGACGGGACACTTCGAGTCGGCGGTTCGGATCATGGGCGCGAGTGACGCGTTGGCGCACGAGATCGGGCTTGTGCTTCCCCCGGTGCCAGCCGAGGTCCGGCGCGCCGCAGAGCAAGCTGTGCCGGACCGGTTGATCGAGGGACGGCGCGTTGTCGGCGAGACTCCGTCGGCGGCCCAGCTGCGCAGCGAGGTCGAGACGAACGCATAACGACGATGGAAAGCGACCACGGCTGACAGCGTTCTCGATGCGACGTCACCTCGGCGGGCGGGGAGCACGTTGAAGTCGGGCGGCGCCGATCTCATACGCTGGCGGTCTTGCATACGATCCCATTCCCACTCTTGCTTGTCGCTGGTGTGACGTTGGCGGCCGCATGCGGCAGCGACGACACCGGCACGAGCGACACCACCGCACCTGCCAGTGAGACCACGGCGTCCGCGAGTGACACCAGCTCGGCACCCAGCCCCGGTGGCGACGGAACTGTGTTCACCGTCCCCGTCGGCGTCGGCGGCACCGTCGATCTGGCCGTCGACGGCGACACGGTCTCGATCGCCGGTCTCGATCTCGCAGATGGCTGGAGCGAGTCGTCGCGTTCTGAAGACGACGGCGACGTCGACCTCAACCTGACCTCCGCGACAGCGACCATCGAGATCGATGCCGACGTCGACTCCGCAGCGCTGCTCGAAGTCGACGTCGACTCGAAGTTCGACCTCGGGGCGGGTACCTATGTCGAGCCGACGATTGCCGGCGATGTCATCGTTCTTCTCGATGAGTCCGCCGTGTCGGTCGACTCCTTCGACCTTGTCGGCGGCTGGGACGTGGTCGCCGACAGCCAAGACGGCGAGTCCTTCGACGTGACGCTGGCCGAAGGGTCGAGTGCGGCCACCGTGGAGCTCGCCGGTGACGTCGACGACGGCCGCGGCGAGATCGACACCGAGTCGCGAATCCCGATCACTGGTTGAACACGCCCGGGTTGGCCGGCCGCGCCCATCGCGTTGACCCGCTCGTGGCAGCAGCTATGGGAGCCTGGGCGGACGATCACGGCGATTCACGCACTGATCTATTCAGACGACGTCGACACAACTCGGTCGTTCTTGCGTGACGTTCTCGGTCTCCCGTTCGTCAACGATGCCGATGTGCCAGACGGGTCCGACACGGGCTGGCTGATCTTCGGCACCGGCCCGAGCGAGCTCGGGGTGCACCCGACCCGGGCGGAACACGACGGTCAGATCTGGCAGACGCATCGGCACGTGGAGTTGTCGTTCATGTGCGACGACGTTGCGGTCACTCGCGAGGATCTCGAGAGCAAAAGAGCGCAGTTCGATGGCGACATCGCCGACCGGGGTTGGGGACTCGTCACCATGCTGACCGTGCGACGCTCAAGCGGCCATCGCCAAGGTCGCCTTGAGTTCCAATCCCATTGTTCCCTCTCCGATTACACCGTGTAATCAGTAGCCGTACTTGCCCGGCGCCGACTCGGTGCAGCTCGATGAGCCGCGCCACGAGGTGGCGTACTCCCTGGGTGAGCGAACGCAGTAGCTGCGTTGCGGGTGGCGCTGCGTGAGGAGTGGGTTCAGTCGCCCGTGCCTGTGAATCGTTGCGCGCCCAGAAATCCGATCGGGTGATCGGTGCCGCCGTCGAGTGCGAGGTCGGCCAGAACTTCGCCGAGCACCGACGCGAACTTGAAGCCATGCCCGGACAGGCCGACGGCGAAGTGCGCCCGCGAGGCGGACGTGCGCTTCGACGCACGCTTCGACCGACAGGTATCCCGCCATCGGCTCGAAGACGGCTGTCTGGCAGGCCGGGACTCTGAAGCCCGGCCAGCGACGCCACCGACCACCGGACCGTCACGATCGCCGACTTCGACAATGCCCGACTCGTAGTACAAGGTGGCGCCGACGCCGCCGGTCCCGACCACGATGCAGTCGTAGACCTCACTCACCGGGCAGGCTCACGTCGGCAGGCGGGGATCAACCGCCCACGGTCGACGATTCGATGTCACACAGAACGATCGACTCGAGCAGCACTTCTTCGTACAGTCTCTGCGACTCCACCGGGATGTCGTCGAGATTGCGAAGCGACCCGGTATTGGGATCGCGCAGCTCATCTTCGCCGAGTGCGCCGACGAAGGCCTCGGACACACACTGCCCGCCGTCACCCGTGGGGCCGAGGTGCGCCTCCATTTCGGCCGCGACCTCCTCGACGAGGTCGTCGATGCCCGTGTCCTCGCCGGCGTCGGTGTCGGAGCCCGCATCCTCGTCGGTGTCGCCGTCCGAGCCGCTGCCAGCGGTTGCTTCGCCCGAGTCGCTCCCGACAAAAGGGAGCACGATGGCGTCGAGGTCGCCTGGCGTGCCCGCCAGGATCAGCAGCGTGCGTGAGCCGTTGGCCCCCTCCACGGGGAATGGTCCACCAACGGTGGCTTCGGCGCACTCGGTGTCTTGGTTGTCGTAGAACACCACATCGACGGCGCTGTCGAAGAGGAACGCCGGGGTCTGGTTGCCACCGATGAGGACGTTCGCCATCTCGGTGTTGTCCTGACAACCCGAGACGCCGTCGTAGCCGAGCCGCATCCCGAAATCGTTGTCGGTGACGGCCACCGACACCGTCACGAGCAACGCCCCGCTGTCGTCGGCTGCCGGCATGGCATTGCCGGCGTCGGGGGCATCGGCGGTCGGATCTTCCCAGAGTTCGAGGCCTCTCGACTCGCCGGCGAACTCGTCTTCGTGCAGCACGACGGTACGGGTCGGGCCGTTGTCTTCCTGGAACGCAGTACCGAACTCGCCGATGAAATCGGTGCAATCGACAACGCACGTGGGGTCGGTGGCGCCTTCTTCGGTCACGAGGAACACACCCTCGGTTGGTGGCGCATAGAGATCGCTGACCTCACCGGGCTGGAGGCCGGCCTGGACGAGCGACGCCTCGACGAGGCCGGTCGTGCGGACGTACAAGTCGACCGGACGCTCGAGCTGGTTGACGGTACGGAACTCGATGTCGCCAGGCGTGAAGTCGCCCGACGAGCTGTCATCGCCACCATCATCGCTGCCGTCGGCGTCGGCCACATCGTCGCGCTCGGTCGTCGCCGTCGTGTCGTCCGATGCCGCGTCGGTGGTGGCCGCTGCTGCGGTGGTCGCCGTCGTGTCGTCGCCGCTGTCGTCGTCACTCAGGCATGCAGCGAGAACGAGGACGCCAGCAGCAGCCGTGATGAGGAGGGTTCGTCGAGGGGTCCGCACGGCGGGTCACGCTAGTGACCCGAGCCGACCCTGACCGTTGTTGCTGGAGTCGATGCACGGCAGCTGCGGCGTAGCCTGCCTCGCCGATGCACGAGTTCCGTCCGCCAGCGGTCGTCGAGGCCGATGCCGAGCTACTGCACGGCTTCCGACGTGGTGATGCCGATGCGGTCGGGTCGCTGATCGATCGGCAAGGCGCCTTCGTGTACGCACTCGCGGCGGCGCTCGGCGGGTCCGACCGTGCCGACGCGCTCACCGTGCACGTGCTGGTGCAGGCGTGGCGAAACTCTGAAGCGGTGGCGCCCGGGAGCGCATTTCGCCCCTGGCTTGCACAGCTGACGGTGCGGGTTGCGAGCCACGAGGGGGTCGCGGTTGCCCCGCCCGCTGCTGATCAGTTGACCGACGAGTGGATCGATGCGGCGATCGGTGACGAGGTGACATGGCCGGCTCCGCCGCCAGAGCTGCGCGACGATCTCATTGCCGCAGTCACGGCCGAGGCATTCGTTGCTCCCGTCGCGCCGCCGCGCGCCGCCCGAGGTGAGAGCGAGCGAGCGTGGCTGCGGCCAGCGCTCGTGGGCGCTTTGGCCACGCTGTTGTTCCTGCTGGTCGGCACCGTCGTGCTCAGCTTCTTTGGAGGGAACGAGGCCGGCGACGAACGTACGGTGGATCTGCAGCCGACCGGTCTTGTCGAGGGCGCCGATGGCGAGGTGACCGTGATCGACACGATCGACGATCTCCGCTTCGAGTACGACGCAACCCTGCTCGAACGGCGCACCGACGGATCGTTCTACGAAGCGTGGGTGACGACGGCAGACGGCGAGTTGATCCCACTCGGCACCTTCAATGGCGGCGACGACGTCGTGCTCACCGGCGCCGTGCAATCGCCCAATGCAACCGAGTTGACGATCGGGCTGAGCGCTGCATCGGCGGCTGGCGACAGCACGCGTGTCGTGCCGGTGAACATCGTGGCCTCCGCCGACCTACAGGAATAGACGAGCGCCCAGCTGGTGTCAGCGCGGCTCGCGCGGCAGACCGAGGACGCGCTCGCCGAGGATGTTGCGCATGATGTTCGACGTGCCGCCCATGATCGTGTAGCCCGGCGCGTACGCAAGGCCTTTGGTGACGTCGGTCCACAGCGTCGCCTCGGCGCCGAGGGTGGCTGCGACGAACTCAGCGACACGCACTTCATGTTCGGTGCAGAAACACTTGGTCGCCGCCGAGAAACCGGAGGGTGCCTGGCCCAGCACCTCACGGGCGACGAGCACTCGGCCGAGCCGGTACTCGATCTCGATCGCAGCCATTTCCTGGCGGACCCGCGGGTCGTTCGCATCGGCGCGAGCGGCGGCCATCTCGTACAGCGCGCGATTCGATACCAGGCGGTCGATACCGCCGCGCTCGTGTTCGAGCTGGCGCATCGTCTGTTTGAACGCGTTGCCCTCGACACCTACGAGGTTGGCCACCGGCACGCGTACATCGCTGAACCACACCTCACAGAAGTGCCGGTTGGTGGTCATGTCAGTGATCGGGCGGACCTCGATTCCCGGCGAGTCCATCGGCACGATCACCTCGCTGATGCCCGTGTGTGGGGGGCCCGAGCTGTCGGTACGGCAAATCAAGTAGCAGTAGTCGGCGGATTCTCCGAAGCTGGTCCAGATCTTCTGGCCGTTGATGACGAAGTCGTTGCCGTCCCGCTCGGCGCTTGTGGTCAGCGACGCCAGATCCGAACCGGAGTCGGGTTCTGACATCCCGATGCACCACGTGGTGTCGCCCGACAGGATTCCCGGCAGGAATTCCTCCTGTTGGTCGGCGGTGCCAAAGTTGATCAGCGTCGGGCCCATCTGTCGGTCGGCGAACCACATCGCAGCGATCGGTGCGCCAGCGGAGATCAGCTCTTCGCCGACGATCAAGCGGTCGATCGGCGGACGACCGCCGCCACCGTGTTCAGTCGGCCACGTCATCCCAATCCAGCCCAGCGCCGCCATCTCCTTGGCAAAGTCCTTGGAGAACCCGTTGATCCACGAATCGTTGTGGCGTCCGTAGCGCTCGACTGCATCGGTGGCCACCTTGCGGGCGTGGGCGCGCAGGTCGTCTTGTTCGGGCGTCCATTCGAAGTCCATCGGGTCTGAGCGTAGATGGCGATGCGCGGAGCGGGCCTGTTGGGCCGTATCGCGTCACGGGCGGTGGTCGGCGCCCGGTATCGCCGCTACGTTCAGCCCTCGCATGACGATCATCTACACCTACACCGACGAGGCGCCGGCGCTCGCCACCTACTCGTTTCTTCCGATCATCCGCGCCTTCGCTGGAGCGGCCGGTGTCGATGTCGACACTCGCGATCTCTCGCTGGCGGGTCGGATCCTGGCAGCGTTTCCCGAACGCCTGACCGATGAGCAGCGCGCCGCCGGCGTCGGGAGCGATGACCTCGCCGAGCTCGGTGAGTTGGCGCTGACGCCGGAGGCGAACATCATCAAATTGCCCAACATCAGTGCGTCGATTCCTCAGCTGGCCGGGGCGATCGAGGAGCTGCAGGCACAGGGCTTCGACGTGCCGGACTACCCCGACGACCCCCAGAACGACGACGAGCGCGACATCCGCGATCGTTACGGCAAGGTCCTCGGTTCTGCAGTCAACCCCGTCCTTCGGCAGGGGAACTCCGACCGGCGGGCGCCGAAGTCGGTCAAGGACTACGCCAAGGCCAACCCGCACTCGATGGGGGAGTGGCCCGCCGACTCCAAGACCCACGTGGCCACCATGGACAGCAACGACTTCGCGGCGAGTGAGCAGTCGGTCACCGTGCCCCAGGCGACCACGCTGGCGATCCGTCATGTCGCTGGCGACGGTGCGGTGACCACGCTGCGCGAGTCGGTGCCGGTGCTCGCCGGTGAAGTGGTCGACAGCTCGGTGATGAACGTTGCCGCGCTGCGCACCTTCCTGGCCGAACAGATCGCCGACGCCAAGGACCAAGGTGTGCTGTTCTCGCTGCACATGAAAGCGACGATGATGAAGGTCTCCGACCCGATCATCTTCGGGCACGCCGTGAGCGTGTTCTTCGCCGACGTGTTCAAGAGCTACGGCGACGTGCTTGCCGCAGCAGGCGCCGATCCGAACAACGGACTCGGCGATGTCCTCGAAGCGATCGAGCAGCTCCCCGACGGACAGCGACTCGAGATCACCGCCGCCATCGACAAAGCGTTTGCTGACGGGCCCGACCTGGCGATGGTCGACTCCGACCGCGGCATCACCAATCTGCACGTCCCGAGCGACGTGATCATCGACGCCTCCATGCCGGCGATGATCCGCACGTCGGGCCAGATGTGGAACAACGCGGGCGAGCAGCAAGACACCAAGGCGGTCATCCCCGACCACAGCTACGCCGGCGTCTACCAGGCGGTGATCGACGATCATCAAGCGCATGGCGCGCTCGATCCGTCGACGATGGGCACGGTTCCCAACGTCGGGCTGATGGCGCAGAAGGCCGAGGAGTACGGCAGCCACGACAAGACCTTCGAGATCGACTCACCCGGGTCGGTCGAGGTGGTCGACACAGCCGACGGTTCAGTGCTGATGAGCCAGCCCGTCGAGCCCGGCGACATCTTCCGATGCAGTCAGACCAAAGACGAGCCGATCCGTGACTGGGTGCGCCTGGCGGTCGAGCGCGCCACCCTGACCGGTGCGCCGGCGGTGTTCTGGCTCGATCGCAACCGGGCGCACGATGCCCAACTGATCACCAAGGTCGACCAGTACCTCAGCGACCACAACACCGATGGGTTGACGATCGAGATCATGGCGCCGACCGAGGCTGCGACGTACTCGATCGAGCGGGCACGCAATGGCAAGGACACGATCTCGGTCACCGGGAACGTGTTGCGCGACTATCTCACCGACCTGTTCCCGATCCTCGAGCTCGGTACCAGCGCGAAGATGCTCTCGGTGGTGCCGCTCCTTGCGGGCGGAGGGCTCTTCGAAACCGGCGCAGGCGGTTCGGCGCCCAAGCATGTACAGCAGCTGGTGAAGGAGAACTACCTCCGCTGGGACAGCCTCGGGGAATTCCTCGCTCTCGCCGTTGCCATCGAGACGCTTGGTCGCCAGACCGGCAACGACAGTGTGCGCATCCTCGGCGAGACGCTCGATGCCGCCACGGGCAAGCTCCTCACCGAGCGCAAGTCGCCGACGCGGCGGCTCGGCGGACTCGACAACCGGGGCAGCCACTTTTACTTGGCGCTGTATTGGGCCGAGGCGCTCGCTGCACAGAGCGACGACGCCGCGTTGGCCGAGCGCTTCGCTCCACTGGCCACGGCGCTCGCCGAGAACGAGGAGGCGATCGTCGCCGAGCTGAATGGCGTGCAGGGCGACCCGGTCGATCTCGGCGGGTATTACCGGCCCGATCCGGCCAAGGCCGAGCCGGCGATGCGTCCGAGCGCCACGCTCAACGCCGCCATCGACGGCTTCTGACTCGCTGTAACGGTGAGACCACCGTTACACGTCAGCGGTCGGTGATGGCGACGTAGTCGCGCTCGTCTGGCCCGTCGTACCACTGGCGCGGGCGCGAGATCTTCTGCGCGGAGTCGTTCAACGACTCTTCCCAGTGGGCGAGCCAGCCCGACATACGCGGGATACCGAACAGCACGGTGAACATGTCGACGGGAAAGCCCATCGCCTGGTAGATCAGCCCGGAGTAGAAGTCGACGTTGGGGTACAGGTTGCGATCGACGAAGTAGCTGTCGCTGAGCGCCACCTCTTCGAGCGCCAGCGCGATGTCGAGTAGCGGATTCTTGCCCGTCACCGTGAACACGTCGTCGGCGGTCGCCTTGATGATCGTGGCGCGCGGGTCGTAGCTCTTGTACACCCGGTGGCCGAAGCCCATCAGACGGTCTTCGCCGGTCTTGACCGACTCGATGAAGGCCGGCACTTGATCGATCGACCCGATCTCGGTGAGCATCCGTACCACCGCCTCGTTGGCCCCGCCGTGCAAGGGCCCGTAGAGCGCTGAGGCAGCACCTGCCGCTGACGAATACGGGTCGGCCTGGCTCGAGCCGATGACGCGCATCGCCGTCGTGCCGCAGTTCTGCTCGTGATCGGCGTGGAGAATGAACAACACGTCCATCGCCCGCTCGAGGATCGGGTCGACCTCGTACTCGCCGATCTTCCACATCATGTTCAAGAAGTTCGCCGGATACGAGAGGTCGTTGTCGGGTTGGTTGAAGGGCAGACCGACGGAGAACCGGTAACACATCGCTGCGATCGTGGGCGCCTTGGCGATGAGACGCAGCGTCTGGAACCGGCGAGCCTCGGGGTCGTCGATCTCCTTGGAGTCGTCGTAGAACGTGCCCAAGGCGGCCAATGCGGACACGAACATGCCCATCGGGTGGGCGTCGTAGTGGAAGCCGTCGACGAACCGTTTGCGCATGTTCTCGTGGATAAACGTGTGATGTGTGACGTCGAACACCCACTGCTCGAGCTCTGCGGTCGTCGGCAGCTCGCCGTGGAGTAGCAGATAGGCCACCTCGAGATACGTCGACTTCTCGGCGAGCTGCTCGATCGGGTACCCGCGATACCGCAGGATGCCGGCGCCACCGTCGAGATAGGTGATCTCGGACTTGCACGACGCCGTCGACAGGTACGCCGGGTCGTAGCAGTACAGATTGGGGTCGAGTTCGCGCAACGCCGACGACGGAAACACGCCGCCCTCGATCGGGACGGTGACGGTCTTGCCGGTGCGGTCGTCGGTGATAGTGATCGTTTCGGGCACGTGGCTTCCTCTCGTGGCTCGAACTCGGTGGGCGGGGATCTCCCGACCGAGCGGTCACGATACTGCGCGGACACCCTCATCTGTCCTGCCGACGACTGCGAACCGGCCGATCACACCGGTGCATCCGGTCGGTGCGTCAGAGCGGTTCGTTGCCGTGGATCCGTCCCACCAGCAGTTCGCGTTTGTTGCTCAGCGTGTCAAGCGCCGAACACAGTGAACGACGAGTGTCGGCGGGGTCGATCACGGCGTCGACGTAGCCCCGCGCTGCGGCGACGTACGGATTGAGCAGGCGGTCGGCGTAGTCCGCCTCGAACTCCGCTCGTTCGTCGTCGGTGGCGCGGCGCATCAGAACTGCGGCGGCTTGTCCCGCGCCCATCACCGCGAGCTCCGCCCACGGCCACGCCAGGCACAGGTCGTTGCCCATCGTTTTGGAGTCCATCACGATGTAAGCACCGCCGTAGCTTTTCCGCACGATCACGCAGAGACGGGGCACGCTGGCGCGGGCATAGGCGTAGACGAGCTGTGCCCCGTGGCGGATCATGCCGCGCCACTCGAGGTCCTTGCCCGGGTAAAAGCCCGGCGTGTCGACGAGTGTGATGATCGGCAGATTGAAGGCGTCACACCAGGCGACGAAACGAGCTGCCTTCTGCGATGCGGGGATGTCCAGCGTGCCGGCGAGCACCATCGGTTGATTCCCGATCACCCCGACCGGACGCCCGTCGAGCGTGGCCAGCGCGGTCATGACGTTGGCGGCCCAACGGGGCCGCAGCTCGAGCATCGAATCGTCGTCGACGATCGCTGCGGCGACCGTGCGCATGTCGTAGCTGCCCGTGGCCGACGGTGGGATCGCCGCGGCCGCGTCGGGACATGCGCGGTCGGCCGGGTCGTGTCGTGGCCAGCGCGGGGGCTCATCGTCGACGTGGTCGGGGAGGTAGGAGAGGAGATCGGCGGCCGCTTCGAACGCCGTCTCGCAATCATCGGTGACGAGGGTGGCGACACCGGTGTAGCGCTCATGGAGCGAAGCCGAACCGAGTTCGTCGCGGTCGATCGGTACGCCGGTGTACTGCTCGACCATCACCGGCCCATTGACGAAGGCATAGGCCCCTTCGGTCATCACGACCGCGTCGACGATCCCGAGCAGCAATGCCGGACCGGAGACGGCGGGTCCATCGACGATGACGATGGTTGGGACGACCCCGGAGCATGAGGCGATCGCGGCCACAGCTCGACCCCACGCGTCGAGCGCTCCGATGCCGCCGACGATGTCGACTCCGGCGGTCTCGATGAGGATGATCAGCGGGAAGCGGTCGGTGCGGGCTTGCGCTGCGGCCGCTTCGATCGTCGCCGAGGTCGTTGCGTCCACCCGTGCGGCCTCGCCGGTGGTCGACAACTCGATGACCATCGCCGTGCGACCATCGTCGAGTTGGCGCCATTGCGCGTCGGCGGTCCCAGGCATCTGAGCGTTGATTCCGACGGGGCGCACGGCCGGGACAGTACCGGCCGACGCGAGAGCGTCGTTGCACCCGCCGTCAGGGCGTCAAGGCGCCGGCCCCGGGGTGCACGCCGTGTTGGCTTGACCCGGTGCCGTCGATGAGTGCCCGCAGCGTCTCGAGCGCAGCGGCTGTCGGGGCGCTCGGCCGGGGTCGACGAGGGTGGACCGCGGCGACGACGCGCCGGGGGAGGCCATCGACGCTGACCCGCCGAAAGGCGCCGTCCAGCGATCCTGGCACGGCGGTCGCCGGAACGATGGTTGCGCCGAAGCCGTCGAGTGCGAGCGATGCGAGGAGCCGTACGCCGTCGACTTCGGCCTGCGGTCGAAGCGTGATGTCGGCGGCGCGTGCCACGCGCTCCAGTACTCGCCGCAGCGCGGAGCCGGGCGGCGGGAGCAAGAGTGGCGCACCGTCGAGGGCCGTCAGTGGGATCTCGTCCGCCCCGGCCAACGGGTGGTCGGTCGCCGCAAGCAGCAACAGGTCCTCGGCGAACAATGGCTCGATCACCAGTTCGGGCTCGTCGATGGGGAGGTGGACGATGGCCGCGTTGAGTTGGCCGTTGAGCACGTTGGGTACGAGTGTCGACGTTGCGCCGTCCTGGATGATGGCGCGCACGTTCGGGTGCTCGGTCTCGAGGCGCCCCAGCAGCTGGGGCATGAGCCACCGCGCCGTTGTGCCGATGACGCCGAGCCGGGTGTGGCCGCTCACCGCCTCGTGTCGACTAGCCATGTCGGCGGCGATGTCGTCGATCTCGTTGAGCACGCGGCGAGCCCGCTCGACGACCTGTTGACCTTCGTCGGTGAGACCGCCGTTGGCCCGATCGACCAGCGACACGCCGAGTTCTTTCTCGAGGCGAGCGATGTGGCCAGAGACATTCGACTGCACGGTGAACAAGGCGCGCGCCGCAGCCGAAAACGTGCCGTGATCGGCGATCGCAACCAATGCATTCAGCTGCCGAACGTCCACCCCGGCACGCTATCGAGGAAATCGTCGATCCATCTGCAAAAGCGATGGAGAGTATCTGGGAGTTCTACTTGCCAGATCACTCGTTCACGTGCATACTTTCACAAGCAGATCGCAGTGAGAACACCCCCCATGTTCCACTCGAAGGGAAGCCACAACGCCGTTCCCCCAGCGGCAGGCGTTCCCAGGTTGAGAGACCCGGATCCCCCAATCCGGGTCTTTCCCGTTTTCGCACCTACAGTCGGCGTTGATGACCGGCGCGGCATTCTTTGATCTCGACCGCACGCTCCTCGCCGGATCGTCCGGCGAAGTGTTCAGCGATGCCCTCCGTACAGCTGGCATCACCACGCGGTCGGTGCCGGGGGAGCGATGGCTGTACCGACTGTTCAACACGGTCGGCGAGACGCTGCCATCGATGCTGTTGGCCCGTCAGGCAGTGCTGTTGGCCAAGGGGCGGTCGGCGGCCGCGGTTGCCGGTGCCGCGCATGACGTCGCCCCGCGACTGGCCGAACACGTACAGCCATTCGCTGCGCCGCTCATCGCCGAGCATCGCGCCGCCGGTCGCCCCGTCGTGCTCGCAACGACGACACCGCACGATCTCGTGGCGCCGCTCGCTGCACTGTTGGAGCTCGACGACGTGATCGCCACCCGCTACAGCATCGATGATCACGGCAACTACGACGGCACCCTCGACGGCCCGTTCGTCTGGTCGGCGGGCAAGCTGCGCGCTGTCGCCGATTGGGCCGGAGCCCACGACGTCGATCTCGCCGCGAGCTACGCCTACTCTGACAGCGTGTACGACACGCCGTTGCTCGGTGCTGTCGGTCACCCAGTCGTGGTCAATCCTGATCCGCGCATGGTGCTCACCGCCGCCGCCCGCCGGTGGCCGACGATTGAACTCGATGCTCCGCCGGGCGTGCGGCGCGTGCCGGTGGTCGGCCTCGAAGCGCAGGAGATGTTGATGCGTGTGGCGCAGCCCGCAGCGTTTCCGTATGCCCGGTTCGCGATCAGCGGCCTCGAGCACCTGCCAGACGAAGGTCCAGCGATCCTGTGCGCCAACCATCGCAGCTACTTCGATGTCGCCGCGCTCGCAGTCGCGTTTGCCCGTCACGGTCGGCCCGTGCGCTTTCTCGGTAAGAAGGAGGTGTTCGACGCGCCGATCATCGGACCGGTCGCAGCGGCGATGGGCGGCATTCGCGTCGATCGCGCCAGCGGCTCGGCGGCACCGCTGGCGGCCGCCGCCGAGGCCGTGCGTGGCGGCGAGCTGGTGGCGCTGATGCCGCAGGGCACGATCCCGCGTGGACCCGCGTTCTTTCAGAAGCCGGAGGGCCGCTGGGGCGCCGCAAAACTGGCGGCCGAGACCGGTGCGCCGGTGATCCCGATCGGACTGTGGGGGACCGAGCGCGTGTGGCCGCGGTCGCGCCGACTGCCCGATGTGCTCAACGTGGCCGATCCGCCGACGGTCGAGGTGTCGGTCGGGCCCCCGGTGCGTGTGGTCGGCCGGTCTGCCAACGCCGACACAAGGCGCATCATGGACGCCATCGTGGCGCTGCTGCCCGACGAGGCGCGGCGACGGCGTCGCCCGACCCCCGAGGAGCTGGCGCTGACCTACCCACCTGGCTACCGCAGCGACCCCGACGCCGAGTCGGACCGCAGGCCGGGTACCGACTGACGTCCCACCCGTTCAGCCCGGAGCTGTGTCCGACGATTTTCTGACATCCATGTCATCCGCACTGAGCGGAGCTCCGTAGAGAAGGTGTTGCGGCGAGCAAGCGTCTGCAGCGTGAACCCACACCCCCCTCTACACCCCCAAACAAAGGACTACTGACCATCATGAAGCGCACACCCACACGGGTCCTGGCCGCCGGCGTCGCCGCTGCGGTCATCGCCCTCTCGGCCTGTGGTGACGACGGCAACGACAGCGCCGACACCACCGAAGCCACCTCTGACGAAGCTGCGGCAGCGTCCGGCACAATCGTCGACGTCGCCGTCGAAGCCGGAAGCTTTACGACGCTCGTCGCTGCTGTCCAAGCCGCGGGACTGGTCGAGACACTCTCGGGCGAAGGACCGTTCACCGTGTTCGCCCCGACCGACGACGCGTTCGCGGCGCTGCCCGATGGCGTGCTCGACGCGCTGCTGCTGCCGGAGAACCAGGACACGCTGACCGCCATCCTCACGTACCACGTGGTCGCCGGCGAGGTGCTCGCCGCCGACATCTCCGACGGCGACGTCGCCACGGTCGAGGGCCAGAATGTGACCCTGGCGACCGAAGGCGGCGTGACCGTCAACGGCGTGAGCGTCGTGACGCCCGATGTGACCGCCAGCAACGGCGTGATCCACGTCATCGACGGTGTGCTGCTGCCGCCCGACGTCGAACCCGCTGACCTGCTCGGGTCGGACATGTCCGAAGATGAGACGTCCGAGGACGACATGTCCGAGGACGAGACCGTCGCCGAGGCCACCGACCAGGGCACGATCGTCGACGTTGCCGTCGGCGCCGGTGAGTTCACCACGCTCGTCGCTGCCGTGCAGGCGGCCGATCTGGTCGACACGCTCTCGAGCGAAGGCCCGTTCACGGTGTTCGCTCCGACCGACGAGGCCTTCGCGGCGCTGCCGCCGGAGCTGATCGAGGCGCTGCTGCTCCCTGAGAACCAAGAGGTGCTCGCCCAGATCCTCACCTACCACGTCGTTTCGGGTGAGGTCCTGTCGGCTGACATCGCGGCCGGCGACGTCGAGACCGTCGAAGGTTCGACGGTTGCAGTCGATGTCGACGAGGGCACCGTCACGGTCAACGACGCCACGGTCATCGCCCCCGACGTCACCGCTGACAACGGCGTGATCCACGTGATCGACACCGTGCTCCTGCCGCCGGAGCTCGATACGTCGGCACTGCTCGGCTGAGCCGTCAGACGGAACACAGATCCCCTTCCGCTCCCGGGCGGCACCGTGTCCTAGCGTGGACGCGGTGCCGCCCGAAGCGCGTTGTGAGCTCTGCGAAGCCGCGCCGATCACCGAGCGCTACTACAGCGACGACCTGTGCTGGATAGCGGAATGCGAATCGTGCGCCGTGCCCATGGTGGTCTGGCGTTCCCACGGGGCCGAGCCGCCGGCTGTCGCCCGCGAGCACATGATCGAACAGCTGCGGGCTGTGGTCGACGCACGCGGCGGGACGCTCGCCGAGTCCTACTGGATCGACGAGGCGATGCGTACGATTCCGGATCACTTCCATGTCCACGCCCGATTCCGACCGCGATGGTGATCCGCCGATGACGTTGCCAGCACCCGCCGACTTGCTCCCTCACCGCCCGCCGTTCCTGTTCATCGACGAGCTGCTCGTCCTCGAAGCCGGCGTACGCGCCGTCGGTCGCTGGCGCCTGGTCGGCGACGAGTGGTTCTTCCCGGGCCACTTTCCGGGTCGGCCGACCCTGCCAGGGGTGCTGATGGCCGAGGCGATCGCCCAGCTCGGTGCTGCTGCGGTGCTCAGCGACGATCGTTATGTCGACCGGCTGCCACTGTTCGGGGGTCTCGACAAGGCACGGTTTCGTCGCCAGGTCGTACCCGGCGACGAGTTGACGATCGAGGTCGAACTCGGCCGGATGTCGGCGCGCGCCGGGAAGGGGAGTGGCCGTGCGTCCGTCGGAGACGAATTGGCGTGTGCCTGCGACCTGATGTTCGTGTTCGCCTGATGTAATGCTTGGTCTCTGCGACGTTGCGACAGGCAGCCGTTACAACGTCTCAGAGACCAAGCGCTACATCACGTCGGTGGGGCGAAGATCACCGAGCCGTTGTGGCCGCCGAACCCGAAGTTGTTGGAGATCACCGGAGCCGGTGTCCACGGGCGAGCCTCGCCGGTGACGACGTCGATCGTGAGCTCGGGATCGACGGTCGTCGTGTTCGCCGTCGGCGGGATCAGGCCATGTTCGATCGACAGCAGTGACGCCGCCGCCTCGAGGGCGCCAGCAGCACCGAGGGCGTGACCGGTGACCCCCTTGATCGACACGACGGGCACCGCACCGGCGCCGAACACCTCGGACACAGCAGCCGCCTCGGCGGCGTCGTTGAGCGGGGTCGATGTGCCATGGGCATTGACCTGACCGATGGCGTCAGCGGAGATCCCGGCGTCGTCGAGAGCGAGCCGCATGCAGGCGATCGCTCCGGTTCCGCCTGGGGCGGGTGCGGTGATGTGATGGGCATCGGCATTGCTGGCGCTGCCGAGGATCTCGCCGAGGATCGTTGCCCCCCGGGCCTCGGCACTCGACCATTCTTCGAGAATGAGCACGGCGGAGCCTTCCCCCATCACGAACCCGTCGCGTTCGGCGTCGAACGGTCGGCTGATGCCCGATGAGGTGAGGGCGGTCATGTTCCCGAAGCCGGCGAGTGCGGTCACCGTCGATGCCGCCTCGGCACCTCCGGTGGCGATGGCGTCGACCATCCCGATGCGAATCAGTCGGGCGGCGTATCCAATGGCGTGAGAACCGGCCGCACACGCGGTGCAGATCGTCTCGTTCGGCCCTTGGAGGCCGTACCGCATCGAAATCGCAGCCCCGGCGGCGTTGGCCATCATCATCGGCACGAGGAACGGTGAGACGCGACGGACGCCCTTTTCGACTCGAACGACGACCTGCCCCTCGAGTGTGTGCAGTCCGCCGACGCCGGTGGCGAAGATCGTGCCGAATCGCGCCGGGTCGACACCGATCTGGTCGAATCCGCCCGCCTGCTCGAAGGCTTCACCCGCTGCCGCAAGCGCGAACTGCTCGACGCGGTCTGCGCGCCGTGCCTCCTTCGGGTTGGCGAAGTACGGCGTCGGATCCCAGTCTTCGATCTCGATCGCTGTGGTGTCGGTGAGACCCGGTCCGAGCAACCCTTCCCAGTACGACTTCTGTCCCAGCCCCGCGGGTGCAACCACGCCGAGGCCGGTGACGGCGACGCGCCGTGCGCTCACAACTTGTTGGAGATCAGGTCGTACGCCTGTTGCACCGTCTCGACGCCTTCGAGCTCCTCTTCGGGGACCTCGATGTCGAACTCCTCTTCGAGGGCCATCACGAGCTCGACGAGGTCGAGGCTGTCGGCGTCGAGGTCGTCGCCGAAGTTGGCTTCGGGCACGACGGCACTCTCTTCGACCGAGAGTACCTCGACGGCGCACTTGCGGAAGCGGGCGAACAGTTCTTCATCCACGGTGATGTCTCCTTTTCGCGGAAGTGATGAGTGTAGAGGTGTGTGATGAGCGGTCAGTGTCCCATGCCGAGGCCGCCGTCGACCGGGATCACGGCTCCCGTGATGTACCCAGCGGTCGGCGATGCGAGGAACTCGACGACACCGGCGACTTCGTCCGGTTCGGCGACCCGCGCCAACGGCACCGCTGCAGTCAGTTCGGCGAGACGATCGTCGCTCAGGGCTGCGGTCATGTCGGTGGCCACCGGTCCGGGCGCCACGACATTGATCGTGATCGATCTCGACCCGAGCTCGCGAGCGACCGAGCGGGCGAAGCCGACGAGCCCGGCCTTCGACGCGGCGTAGTTCGCTTGGCCGGGAGAGCCGAGGAGCCCGACGACTGAGGAGATGAGCACGATACGGCCCTTGCGGGCACGCAGCATCGCTCGCGCGGCTCGCTTGGTCACCCGGAATGCAGCGGTCAAGTTGGTGTCGATGACCGATGTGAAGTCGTCGTCGCTCATCCGTACCAGCAAGGTGTCGTGGGTGATACCGGCGTTGGACACGAGCACTTCCACGGGGCCACCGAATTCGTCTTCGATCGCGGTGAACGCAGCGTCGACTTGCTCGGTGTCGGTCACGTCACACTGCACGCCGAACACGTCGTCGGGCGGCGGTGACGCGTTGTACGTGACCGCGACACGGTCGCCGGCCGCAAGGAACCGCTCGGCACACGCCCGTCCGATCCCGCGGCCGCCTCCGGTGATGAGGACGATGCGGCCCTTACTTGGCGCAGCGTCGCTCACGGCTGGTGCTCCATCACCGTCGTCGACCACCGGATGATCGCACTCGCCGCCGTCATCCCGGCGCCGAAGCCGACGAACAAGACGAGGTCGCCGTCTTCTACCCGACCGCGATCGAGCGCGTCGCCGAGCGCCAACGGGACCGACGCCGATGAAGTGTTCCCGGTGTGGTCGAGCACGACGGAAGTCCGCTCGAGACCGATCCCGAGCCGTTCGCATGCCGCCGAGATGATCCGAATGTTCGCCTGATGGGGGACGACGAGGGCAATGTCATCGGCGGTGACCCCCGCCTCCTTCATCGACATCGTCGCCGAGTCGACCATGATGCGCACCGCCCTGCGGAACACCTCGCGGCCCTCCATCTGGAGCTTGTCGCCGATCTCGCAGTACAGGAACTCCTCGGCGCTGCCGTCCGACTCGAGATTCCACGACAGCAGGCTGTTGTCGCCTTCGGTGGCCTCGATGATGACGGCGCCCGACCCGTCGCCGAACAGGACGGCGGTGTTGCGGTCCTGCCAGTCCGTGATGCGCGACAGCGTGTCGGTGCCGATGAGCATGATCTTGTTGCTTCCCGCAGCGATCAGTCCGTGGGCGACCACCATGCCGTACACGAATCCCGAACAGGCGGCGTTGATGTCGAACGCACTGCACTGCAGCCCGAGCTCGCGTTGCACGCTCGACGCGGTGGCGGGGACGGCTCGGTCGGGGGTTGTGGTCGCCAGCACGAGGGTATCGATCTCGCTCGGCTCGAGACCAGCCATGTCGAGCGCGTGTTGAGCCGACTGCACCGACAGCTCAGCAGTGCTGCCGCCGACATGGCGGCTGCTGATGCCGGTGCGCTCGACGATCCACTGGTCGGACGTGTCCATCGTTGCTGCGAGATCGGCGTTGGTGACGACCTTGGGCGGCAGATACGTGCCCCATCCGGTGATTGCCGCGGCATGGGCGCTCGGTCGAATCGCAGGCATGGTTCCCCTCTCGGCTCGTTGGGGCCTCAGCTCGTTCGGAGCCAGGCGATCGGTTGACGAATGGTGACGCGTTCGGTCTCGACCGCCAAGAACCCCTCGAGCACTCCGGCGAAGGGCGATCGTACTTCCTCGCCGGCGACATGTCCGAGGACCGAGCCGACGTCGACCGACGATCCGTCGGTGAGTGCCGGGTTGCGGGCAAACACGCCGTTGCACGGGCTGACCACGATTCGCTCCACCGCAAACAGGTGCTCGCCTTCGAGCGCTGCGGATGTGGTCGCGGTCGCCGGGTCGGCACCGACCCACTCGATGAGCCCGTCGAGGTCGTCGGGCGTGGCCACCGCGAGGGTGCGGACGTCGTCGAGCGTGCGTTTGGCCATTCCGGTGAGCACGGACCCGGGGCCGAGTTCGGCGATCTGGGTCACGCCTGACGCTGCGAGGGTCACCAGGCTCTGCCGCCACCGGACCGGACTGGCGAGCTGGGCCGACAGCAAGCTCGACCATTGGGCGCCGTCGTTGTGCTCGAGCGCGTCGACGTTGGTCACGATCGGCACGTCTCCGGCGCGGAGGTCGGTCGCGGCGAGCGCAGCGCGCAGGCGATCGCGGGCGGCGGCCATGAACGGGGTGTGGAACGCTCCCGACACCTGGAGGCCCATGACGCGTTTGGCGCCCAGCTCCTTGGCGACGACGCCTGCGGCCTCGACCCCAGCAGGGGAGCCGGCGATGACGACCTGCCCGGGAGCGTTGTAGTTCGCCACCCAGACGTCGCGATCAGCGCGTCGACAGGCGATGTCGACCTGGTCGTCGTCGAGGCCGAGTACAGCGGCCATCGTGCCGGGTTGGGCGTTACCGGCGTCGTGCATCGCAGCGGCCCGAGCGCCGACGAGCCCGATGCCCTCGTCGAAGCTCAGCGCGCCGGTCGCGGTGAGCGCGGTGTACTCGCCGAGGCTGTGGCCCGCGCAGATCGACGGAGCGATGCCCAGGCGCTCCACTGCGTCGAGCACGAGCAGGCTGAGCACGTAGGTGCTGAGCTGTGCGTTGCGGGTGTCGCGCAGCTCGTCGGCGTCGGCGTCGCACAGCAGCGCGGCGACGTCGCGTCCGGCGAGTTCGCTGGCCTCGCCGATCAGTTCCCAGCTGGCATGGTCGATCCACGGGCGACCCATGCCGGGTCGTTGGGCCCCCTGGCCGGGGAACGTGAACGCGAGCATCGGGCGCAGGCTAGAGGTCGCGACCGCTACTGCTCTGCTACCGCGCGGTAACGCGCAAGAACCGTCGCGTGGCAATGCGCCGAGGCGACCGCGCCGATATCCTCGCCGTGCCGCGTCGGTCAGGTCCGGGCGGCGACGCCCCGGTAGCCCAATTGGCAGAGGCAGCGGCCTCAAAATCCGCCCAGTGTCGGTTCGAGTCCGACCCGGGGCACACGATCACCCGAAGCGATGCCAGCCCGAGTCGATGGTTCGGAGGCGATATCGTGGTGAGGCCATGAGTCCTCGGCGGATCGAGCGTCGCCTGTGGCAGAACGCAGAGCGCCTCAAGTCACTGCGCGCTGAACTCGCCGTGGTCGACGAGCAGCTCTCGCATCTCGCCGATGACGCCGAAGATCAGGCACTGCGGGCGCTCGTGTCCGAAACCCCCGGAGCGTCGTTCGAAGCGCGCGATGCGCAACGACACGTCGACGCGCTGCGCAAGCATCGGGCCCACATCGACGCAGAAATCGTCAAACTCGAGGCCCGCCAAGACGAACTCCTCGATCGGCTCTGATAGATAGTCCGTCATGTCATTGCGCGTCGTGATCGCCGAGGACGAGGCCATCATCCGGATGGACTTGCGCGAGACCCTCGAAGAAGAGGGCTACGACGTCGTGGGCGAGACGGGCCGTGGCGACGAAGCGGTCGAGCTGGTGCGCACGATGCAACCCGATCTCGCCATCCTCGACATCAAGATGCCGGGCACCGACGGATTGGAGGCGGCCCGGGTGATCAACGCCGAGAAGATCTGCGGCGTACTGATGCTCACCGCGTTCAGTCAGCGCGAGGTGGTCGAGCAAGCGCGCGACGCCGGTGCCCTGGCGTTCCTCATCAAACCGTTCCAGAAGAGCGACCTCATTCCGGCGATCGAAGTGGCGATGGGGCGCTTTCGAGAACTGCGTTCGTTGACCGGCGAGATCGACGCACTCGGTGACCAACTCGAGTCGCGCAAGCTCGTCGACCGAGCCAAGGGTGTGCTGATGGACGCAGCACAGATGTCCGAGAACGATGCGTTCGGGTTCATCCAACGCACGGCGATGAGCGGCCGCCAACGAATGCGCGACGTCGCCCAACAGGTGATCGACGGCACCCTCCGGCCGGAGTGACGTCGGCGATGGGTACCACTCTCGTCGTCGACGGCAACTCGTTGACATACCGCGCGTTCTTCGCCTTGCCCACCGACATGGCGACGGCCAGCGGCCAAGTGACCAACGCGGTGTTCGGCTTCACCTCGATGCTCGTCAACGTGCTGAAAGACCATGCGCCCGACGGCGTGGTGGTCGCGTTCGACCGGCCCGAGCCCACTTTTCGGCACGAGCGAGACCCCGAGTACAAGGCGCAGCGCGAGGCCGCCCCGGACATCCTGCGCCAGCAGATGGGCCTCGTGCGTGAGGTGCTGGACGCGATCGGTATTGCGACGATCGATTGCGCCGGATGGGAGGCCGACGACCTGATCGCAACGATGGTCGATGTGCTCGTGGCCCGCGGCGAGGACGTGATCATCGTGACCGGCGACCGCGACAGCTACCAGCTGGTCGCCGACCCCCACGTGAAAGTGCTGTACAACAAGCGCGGCGTCAGCGACTACGTGCTCTACGACGAGGCCGGTATCGAAGAACGCACCGGCGTGCGGCCCGAGCGCTACGTGCAGTACGCGGCGCTCCGCGGCGACAACAGCGACAACCTTCCGGGTGTCCCCGGCGTCGGGGAGAAGACCGCGGCGAAGCTGATCAACAACTACGACGGCCTCGACGGGATCTTTGCTGCGGTCGACGAGCAGACGCCCAAGTTGCGGCAGTCGCTGGCCGACAACGAAGCGCGTGTGCGGATGAACGAGGAGTTGATGGTGCTCCGTCGCGATGCGCCGCTCGACGGCGTCGACCTCGATGCGCTGAACGTCGAGCCGAACGCCGACGAGTTGAAGCGACTGTTCGAGTTTCTCGAGTTCCGCACGCTCGGCGACCGGCTCGGTGAGGCGCTCAGTGCCATCGGCTCCGAGGTCGACGTCGGGGGAGGCGGCCAGCGCGAGCAACTCGTCGCCGAGGTCGAGATGTACGACGACATCGATGCGGCGGCGTCGCTGTTGTTCTCGGCGCCGGCGCTCGAGGTCGGTGCGGCGTGGGAGGGTGAGCCCGGGCGATCGGCGCTCGCCGGCATTGCCGTAGTGGTCGACGGCGAGGCTGCCGAGGTGGCCTGGCTTCCGGCCGCAGTGCTCGACGCGCTTGCGGTTCGCAGCGCGCTCGTCGGGCACGGCGATGTCCGTGCCCACAACGCCAAGGCGTTGATGCGCTCCCTGCTCGACCGAGATGGTGCCGGCGACGACGCGCTCGAGATCGAAGGCCTCACGATCGACACTGCGATCGCCGCGTATCTCATCGACCCGGCCGAAGCGCGGTATTCGCTGCCCGACCTGGTCGAGCACTACACCCGGTTCGCCCGCCCCGGCGACGAAGCCGCAGCCGACGGTCAGCTCGATCTCGACGGCACGCAGCGTTCAGCGGCCGAGCAGGCCGCACTCGATGCCCTCGCTGTGCATCACCTCGTCGAGCCGATCCGGGCAAGTCTCGACGCGCAGGGCATGGAGCAGCTGTACGACACGATCGAGAATCCCCTCGTTCTCGTGCTGGCCAAGATGGAGCACGTCGGGGTCGGCGTCGACGCCGATGAACTGCGCTCGTTGAACGATCGACTCGGCAGCGAGGCGTCGTCGCTCGCCGCCGAGCTCCGTGAGGTCGCCGGTCGCGACGATCTCAACATCAACTCGCCCAAGCAGTTGCGCGAGATCCTCTTCGACGAGCGTGGGCTCACGCCGGTGAAGAAGACCAAGACCGGGCCGTCGACCGATGCTGCGTCGTTGGAGCGTCTGCGCGAGCAGTGGCCGGAGTTCCTCGATCCACTCATGCGCTACCGCGAGGTCGAGAAACTACGGAGTACCTACGGCGAGGGACTGCTCGGCGAGGTCGCCGCAGATGGGCGCATCCACGCCACGTTCAACCAAACCGTTGCCCGCACGGGCCGGTTGTCGTCCGACCAGCCGAACCTGCACAACATCCCGGTCCGCACCGAGGAGGGTCGCCAGTTCCGCCGAGCGTTCGTGCCCGCTGCGGGCACGTCGTTACTGGTCGCCGACTACAACCAGATCGAGCTCCGTTGTATCGCACACCTCGCTGCCGACCCCGGATTGATCGAGGCGTTCACCAGCGGGCGCGACATCCACAACGCCACCGCTGCGAGGGTGTTCGACGTGGGTGCCGACGAGGTCACCATCGAACAGCGGTCGAAAGCGAAGATGGTGTCGTACGGCTTGGCATACGGCATGGAGGCCTACGGTCTCGGTCAGCGGCTGAACATCCCCACCGAGGAGGCCGCCGTGATCCTCGAGGCCTATTTCGACGCCTTTCCCAACGTGAAGGCGTACATGGACAGCACAGTGGCCGAGGCGCGCGAGCGCGGGTACACCGAGACTCTGTTCGGGCGACGACGTCCGATCCCCGAGTTGATGAACTCGAACTTCAGGGTGCGTCAGGCCGGCGAGCGTCAGGCGATGAACGCCGGTATCCAGGGCCTGGCGGCCGACATCTTCAAGGTGGCGCTGGTGCGTATCGACGAAGCGCTGGTCGAGGGTGGTTTCGAGAGCCGCCTGGTGCTGCAGGTGCACGACGAAGTGATCCTCGAGGTTCCCGAGTCCGAGCGCGAGTCCGTGGGCGGCACGGTGATCGAGCTGATGCGTCACGCAGCAGAGCTGGACGTGCCGCTCGAGGTCAACGTCGCCTGGGGCGACAGCTGGGCCGAGGCCAAGGACTGAGATGGCCGCAGCAGGCGACCCAGCCGCAGGTGGCGGTCACGACCACTGGTTCGAGCCGTTGGCCGCACATCTCGGGCGCAGCTACCTGCGGTACTCGTTCACCAAAGGCACCGTCGCCGAGGTCGACACCATCGTCGAACTGCTCGGGTTGCAACCGGGGATGCGCGTGCTCGACGTCGGTTGTGGCCCCGGCCGACATGCCCACGAACTGGCCGGTCGTGGCATCGACGTGCACGGCGTCGACATCAGCGATCGGTTCATCGCCATCGCCCGCGACGAGATCGACCCCGACGCACCGGGGCTGGCGAGCTTCGAGCGCCTCGACGCCAGACACCTGCTCGATGCGGTGCGCTTCTACGGCGGCTTCGACGCGGCCATCTGCTTGTGCCAGGGCGCGTTCGGTCTCATGACGGCTGACGGCGACGACGAGTTGGTGCTCGTCGGCATCGCCCGCGCTCTACGGCCAGGCGGTCGGCTCGCGCTGAGTGCGTTCAACGCGTACTTCTCGGTGAAGTATCACGACGAGGCCGATTTCGACGCCGCAGCGGGCATCAGCGCCGAGCGGACCGAGCTGCGGTCCGACGATGGCGACGTTCTGGAAGCGGACTTGTGGACAGCGTGCTACACGCCGCGCGAGCTTCGTCTGCTGGCGCGTCACGTTGGACTGCACGTGGATCGCATCGCGAGCGCCGAAGCAGGGACCTATGCTCCCAACCCGCCGAGCACCGAAACACCTGAATATTTGCTCGTCGCGACCCGCCACCAGCGCTGATACCATGACCTGCTGCGCGATCTCCGGTCGTGCACGTGTCCACCCATCTCCCTCATCAGTCCTGTTTGTTCAGTCCTGTCCGTTTCGAAAGCAGTCCCTTGTCCGACACCGCAACCACTCCTGACACCGCCGGCCAGGCCACCGACCAGCCGGCCACCTCCGGCGACACCGCACCGGCGCCCGCCGAGACGCCCGCCGCCCCGCAGATGGGCACGTTCGACGACGAGGGCAACTACACGCCACGAGAAGTGGTTTCCGACGACCTCGGGATGTCGTTTGCTGATGCGATCGACGGCACGATGGTCACCGTCGAAGACGGTGAGATGGTCAATGGCACGGTTGTCAAGATCGACAAGGACGAAGTGCTCCTCGACATCGGGTACAAGTCCGAGGGCGTCATCCCAGCCCGTGAGCTGAGTATCCGTAACGACGTCGACCCGTCTGAAGTGGTGTCGCTCGGCGACCAGGTCGAGGCGCTCGTCCTGACCAAAGAGGACAAAGAGGGCCGCCTCGTTCTGTCGAAGAAGCGTGCGCAGTACGAGCGCGCATGGGGCGACATCGAAGCCAAGAAGGAAGCGGACGAAGTCGTCAGTGGTCCGGTCATCGAGGTCGTCAAGGGCGGCCTGATCGTCGACATCGGTCTGCGTGGGTTCCTGCCCGCGTCGCTCGTCGAGCTGCGCCGGGTACGCGATCTGCAGCCGTACATCGGCCAGACCGTGCACGCCAAGATCATCGAACTCGACAAGAACCGCAACAACGTCGTGCTGTCTCGTCGCGCCTACCTCGAGGAGAACCAGCGCGAGACCCGCGATCAGTTCCTCAACAACTTGAAGGTCGGCGAGGTACGGGAGGGCACGGTCAGCTCCGTGGTCAGCTTCGGCGCGTTCGTCGACCTCGGTGGTATGGACGGCCTGATCCACGTGAGCGAGCTCTCGTGGAAGCACGTCGATCACCCGGGCTCGGTGGTCGCCGTCGGCGATCCGGTCAAGGTGCAAGTGCTCGACGTCGACTTCAGCCGCGAGCGCATCAGCTTGTCGCTGAAGGCCACGCAGCAGGACCCATGGCAGGAGTTCGCCGAGGGCCACCAGGTCGGCCAGCTCGTGTACGGCCGGGTCACCAAGCTCGTGCAGTTCGGCGCCTTCGTCCAGGTCGGCGACGGCATCGAGGGCCTCGTGCACATCTCTGAGATGTCGGCCCACCACGTCGATTCGCCTGAGCAGGTCGTCACCCCCGGCGAGGAGCTGTGGGTCAAGATCATCGATCTCGATCTCGCTCGTCGGCGCATCAGCCTGTCGATCAAGCAGGCCGCCGAAGGTGGCGAGCTCGCCGCCGAGTACCGCGATCACTTCGAAGTCGACGAAGCCGGCAACTACGTCCAGGGCGAGGCCTCCGCCGAGGCCGAGGCTGCGTGGAGCGAGTACTACGAGACCGAAGGCGGCGATCCGGCTGCTGCGCCCGCTGATCCCACGGCTGTCGCCGAGGCGCCGCCGGTTGAGGAGGCTGCGCCTGCACCATCTGACGCCGAGTCGCCCGAGACCACCGACTGAGCGACGCAATGATCGTCGTCGGCCTCACCGGCGGCATCGGCGCCGGGAAGTCGACGGTGTCGTCCATGCTGGCGGACCGTGGCGCTGTCATCGTCGATGCCGACCAGATCGCCCGCGACCTGCAGGCGCCCGGCAGCGCGGTGCTGGCGGCGATGGCTGACCGCTTCGGCGCCCACATCATCTTGGACGACGGTGCGCTCGACCGCGCCGCTGTGGCCGAGATCGTGTTCAACGACAAGGCAGCGCTCGACGATCTGAACGGTATCGTCCATCCGGCGATGCAGTCGGAGATCACCGCCCAGATCGAGGCTCATCGAGACACTGAACGAGTGGTGGTGCTCGACTTCCCGCTTCTGGCCGAGAATCCTCGCCAGGGTCTCGCCGCAACGATCGTCGTCGACATCCCCGTCGACGTTGCGGTACAACGCTTGGTCGACCAGCGCGGAATGGACGAAGACGACGCGCGCGCACGGATCAACAGCCAGATCAGCCGCGAAGAGCGTCTAGCCACGGCGACACATGTCCTCGACAACGGCGGTGACCGCAGCGACCTGGAACGCCAGGTCGACGATCTCTGGGCCGAGCTGAACAAGTAGCTCAGCGCGACCTGGTGCGTGAGCCGGCAAGATCGTAATCGTCGACAACCGTCGGCGGCAGGGCTCGGTGGCTCGAGACGCTAGGTGCGACGAGAGCCGGGCGGCCGCGGGCGCAGCTCGATGTCGGCGATCGGAACGTCGGGCGGCGGCGTCGCCCGCATCATCGCGCCGTGGTCGTCGCCGAGGGAGTCGAAACCGTCGTGCACCAGATCCCAGTACGTCTGTCGAATCGCGGCTCGGCCCGCATCGCGGGCGGCCTCGTATCGCTCGATCGAATCGGGCGAGGGCACGTACAGCACGACCTCGTGGACGAGGTCGCCGGGCGCTTCGTGGTCGACTGCGGCGGTGACATCGACGCGGCGATAGTCGCGCTCACGCCAATCGAGCGCAGCGAGTTCGTCATCTGTCACAGCGAACACGACGCCGTTGCACTGCTCGGCCTCGTCCGCAACGACACCGAGTGAGATCACCACACCCTCCTCGATACGAGCGCCTTGGTGGGTCCAGTCACCGCGCAGCACGATCGAGCCGTAGTTCCACCGTCGGCCGTACCCGTCGAGGCGGGCCGGGAAAACGTCGATGCCGAACTCGGGCCGTCGATCGATCGTCCAGCTGATCGATTCAGGGGAGACCAACGAGCCGTAGCCGAACACCCAGGTCGCCGCGTGCTCGTTGCCGATCTTCACGCGAAGTGTTCCTCTATGAACGACGTGAGCAACCGGATGCCAACGGCGATCGAGCGTTCGTCGACGTCGAAGTGACCGGCATGGAGATCGCGCCGTCGCGTCGAGGCCGGGTCATGGACGCCGAGGCGCACATACGACCCCGGAATCTCGCGTGTGTACCAAGCAAAGTCGTCGCCTCCCCAACTCTGTTCCACGGTGACGACCCGGTCGTCGCCGAAGCGGCGCATCGCCGCTCGAGCGACCTCCTCGGTCACCTCGTGGTCGTTGATCACCGGTGGCACGCCGTGGGTGTAGTCGAGTTCCCACTGCGCGCCGGTGTCGGCAAGCACTTCGCCGAGTGCTCGCTCGACGGCGTCGGGGAGCTTCTCCCACGCGTCGAGTGACGGCGTGCGCACCGAGGCTCGCAACGTGGCCCGAGTCGGAATGACGTTCGCCGCGTCTCCGGCCTGGAGCGAGCCGAACACCAACTTGATCTCGTGGTCCTGGCCGAGCAGCTCGGCCACGCGGGACGGCAGCTCGGCCACGACCCGTGCGGCGACTGCGATCAGGTCGATAGTCAGTTCGGGTCGGGCGGTGTGCCCTCCTGGTCCCGCGAGATCGATTGCGATCATGTCGGCGGCCGATGACACCGGCCCGCGTCGAACACCGACCGTGCCGACATCGAGCTTTGGTTCGCAATGCAACCCGACGATGGCGTCGCAGCCGCTCAGTGCGTCGTCAGCGAGCACGTCGAGGGCACCGCCCGGCACGCGCTCTTCTGCCGGTTGGAACACGAAGCGCAGGTTGCCTGGGCATCGGTCTCGATGGCGAGCGAAATACAGCGCGGTGCCCAACGCCGTCACGGTGTGCACATCATGGCCGCAGGCGTGGGACACACCGTCGACGAGGCTGCGATATGTGACGTCTTTGTCATCGTGCATCGCAAGCGCGTCGAGATCGGCACGGATAGCGATTCGTCGGCCGTCGCCGTCGCCGTCGAGGTCGCACCACAGGCCTGTGCCGACGGACAGGCCGTGTGTCGTCAGGCCGGCGAGATCGAGATGATCGGCAACAGTGCGCGTCGTCGCGTACTCGGCGCCGCTGATTTCCGGGTTGGCGTGCAGCTCGCGGCGAAGGGCGATGAGTCCATCACCATGTTGCTCGAGCCACCGATCGACGGAGGCGGACAGGTCGCTGCCCGCGCTGGTCATGGTTGTGTTGCCCGATCGACGTCGAGCTCGCGGCGCAGGTGATCGACCACGTCGTGGAGCGTACCGCCGGCCGCAACGACCGCTCGTTGACGCGCGGTGCCCGACCCGGCGGCAGCGATGTCGGCGACGGCGCTGAGTTGCTCGGTCGATCCGAGCTGCTCAGCGACCGGCGCCAACTGTTCCAGGAGCTCGGTCACCAACTCGCGCACCGGGCGACGAACCGGCGGGCCACCATCGGGGTGTTCGACGATCAGACGGGCGTCGAGGCCGTAGCGGGCGGCCAGCCAGCGGTTCTCGCGCACCGTCCATTCGCGTGGTGGATCGGGCAGCGTTCCGTCGTCGAGTCGCTGTTCACACCACGCCACGAGGGTCTGGGCGAGCCCGGCCAGTGCCGTGGCCTCGCGCAGCGTGGGCGTCGCGTCACACATCCGGAATTCGACGGTGCCGAAGTCGGGGTGTGGCCGGAGGTCCCACCACACCTCACGAATCGACGAGATGCACTCCGAGTGGAGCAGCGTGGACATGAACTCCTCGAAATCGACCCAATCGGCGAGCTGTGGCGGGAGCCCAGCGGTCGGGAGCGACTCGAACACCTTCGATCGGGCCGACGCCAAGCCGGAGTCCTCCCCCTCGAAGTAGGGGCTTGACGCGGACAGCGCGAGCAGCATCGGCAGCGATCGAGTCAGTTCGTTGATGATCGCGATCGCACGCTCGCCACTGCGCACGCCAACGTGCACATGCATCCCACAGATCAGCAAACGGCGCGCCGGCCATTGCATTGCCTCGACCAGCTCGTGGTATCGCTGCGGCGGGCTGATGAGTTGGCGTGCGGCTTGACCGAACGGATGTGTTCCGGAGCTGATCAGGGCGACGCCGCGGCGGTCGGCCTCGGCGCGTACCTCATCGAGCGTCGCCTGGAGGTCAGCGTGTGCTTTCGACGCCGTGTCGCAGACACCGGTGATGATCTCGACCGTGCTCTGGAACAACTCATGTTTGGCCTTGGGATGCTCCCCTCCATCGTGGCCTGCGCTGATCGCCTCGAGCAGCTTGGGCGCCGCCGAGATCAGGTCGCCCGTACCCGCATCGATGAGGTGCAACTCGAGCTCGACTCCGACCGTCGGTCGCTCGTTGCTCGTGAAGCTGATCGACATGGTGGTTCGGCGGCGGCTCGATCAGGTCCGGTATGAGTCGAGCTGTTCAGCGATCTCCTCTGGTGTGACCGGCGGGGGGAATCGGGCCACGACCTCTCCAGCTCCGTTCACGAGGAACTTCTCGAAGTTCCACGTGATGTCGCTCGACTCGCCGTCGCCCGGCTGGGCCTCCTTCAAGAACGCGTACAGCGGGGCTGCGCCATCACCATTGACCTCGATCTTGGAGAACATCGGGAACGTAACATCGAACTCGTTCGTCGCGAACTCCAGGATTTCGGCGTCGGTGCCGGGCTCTTGGTTGGCGAATTGGTTGCACGGGAACGCCAGCACGGTGACGTCGTCGTTGTCCTCGTGGAGGGTACGCAGACCTGCGTACTGCGGCGTGAGGCCTCAATAGGTGGCGACGTTGACCACCAGACACAGCTGTCCGGCGAACTGACCGAACGAGACGGTGTCGCCGGTGATCGAGGTCATCTCGAAATCGTGGAACGTGCTCATGGCCGACGACACTAGACAACGATGGCCGTCACCGATCTCCAGTCGGTGCCCGATCGACGATCTCGGTACGAGACGTTGCCGCCGAGGCGGTGACGGCCGACGGTGCGGCGGATCAGAGTGTCTCGATCCGCATCGTCACCATCGAACGGCCCGAGGTGCGTAACGCCGTCGACGGCCCGACGGCGCAGGCGCTGTACGACGCATTCGTCGACATCGATGGTGATCCGTCGATCGGCGCGGCGATCCTGACCGGTGCTGACAGGACCTTCTGTGCTGGTGCTGACCTCGCGGCGGTGTCGGCCGGGCGCGGCAATCGGGTGGGAGAAGAGTCCGGCGCCGACATCGTCGGCACCCTCGGACCGATGGGCCCGACGCGCCTCGACCTCGACACGCCGGTGATTGCCGCCGTTGAGGGGTGCGCCGTCGCCGGTGGACTCGAGCTCGCGTTGTGGTGCGATCTGCGGGTCGCCGCCGACGACGCAGCGTTCGGAGTGTTCTGCCGTCGCCGGGGCGTGCCATTGATCGACGGCGGCACCGTGCGGCACGAGGTGGCGCTCGGAATGACGACGATCCGCAGCGGCGAAATCCGACGCGGCGCCTCGCGATTCGCCGCTGGCGAGGGTCGTCACGGCGTCGGTACGTAAGACTGCGCGGCATCCCGCAGCGGCAGTACTAACATTGCCCGGACTCATGTCCGACGATCGACAACGAAGTTGACGCCGTTCCTGACCGCCCTCGGTCTGTTCGGCGCGATCGCCCTGATCGCCGCCAACGGCTATTTCGTCGCTGCGGAGTTCTCCTTCGTTGCGGCACGGCGGTCGAGGTTCATCGAGCGCGCCGAGGAAGGCGACAAGAAGTCGCAGCGTGCGGTCGCCGTCCACCGCCGGCTGAGCTTCATGCTGTCGGGCGCGCAGCTCGGCATCACCGTCACCACGCTGGTCCTCGGGTTCATCGCCGAGCCGGCCATCGCAACGGTGATCGAGCCGGTGCTCGACGCCGTCGGCGTGCCGTCGTCTGCGACCTTCGGCATCTCGTTGGTCATTGCGTTCATCCTGGCGACTGGCATCCAGATGGTGTTCGGCGAACTCGCGCCGAAGAACCTGGCGATCGCCAAACCCGAGCCTGTCGCCCGGGCGTTGGCGTCGTCGACGTTGCTGTTCATGCGTTTCGCCGGACCCGTGATCCGGCTCTTCGACGGAGCGGCGAATCGACTGCTCCGATTGCTCGGTATCGAGCCGGTCGACGAACTGCACGGTGCGGTGTCGGCAGAGGAGCTCGATCTGATCGTCGACTCGTCGGCCGAGAGTGGCACCCTGACCCCTGCCCAAGCGACGTTGCTCGAACGCGCCATCGACTTCCCTGCACTCGAAGCTGCCGATGCCATGGTGCCCTGGAATCGGGCCGTCACGATCGACGCCACCGCATCAGCGGCTGACCTTCGTGATGCGATATCGACGTCGCACTCGCGGTTTCCCGTGATCGACGGCGACGGCGGGGTGCTCGGCATTGTGCATGCCAAGGATCTGCTCGGCGTCGAGCGTTCCGCATACGAGGCCACCTTGGTCGAGGAGCTGGCGCAACCCGCGCACGCCGTCCCCGAGGCGGCCGGATTGAACACGGTCTTGGCCGAGCTGCGGTCGCATGCCACCGAGATGGCGCTCGTCATCGACGAGTACGGCGCACCGGCCGGAATCGTGACGCTGGAGGACATCGTCGAAGAGCTCGTCGGCGAGATCGAAGACGAGTACGACCCGGCGGAACGTCATGCCGACCGGATCGCCGATGGGGTCTGGTCGATCGATGCGGCAACGCGTCCCGATGAGATCGAACGCCTGACCGAACTCACACTTCCCGACGGTGAATACGACACCGTGGCGGGTTTGATGCTCGACCGGCTCGAACGAATCGCAGAGGTCGGCGACGAGGTCGTCGTCGACGGGGTCGAACTGCGGGCGCTCGAGGTCGAGGGCTACAGCATCACCCGCATCCAGCTGCGTGCACTTCCCGACGGCACGCCCGACGAGGACGACGAGTGATGTCGACGATCGCGGTCGTCGCGGCCGAGGAGGGCATCAACGTCAATGTGACCGGCCTGGTGTTGGCGGTCGTGTTCCTCGCGCTCAACGGGTTCTTCGTCGCTGCCGAGTTCGCCCTCCTGGCATCACGCCGGTCGCGGATCGAACAGCTCGAGGCCGAGGGCGACCGGCGAGCGAAACACGCAGCCGCGGGGTTGCGCGAGATCACCCTGATGTTGGCTGGGGCACAGCTCGGGATCACGATGTGTTCGCTCGGCCTCGGCGCAGTGGCAGAACCGGCCGTCGCCGGCATCATCGAAGGCGTGCTGGGCGAAGCGTTCAGCTTGTCCAGCACGGCGCGCCACATCATCGCCTTCGTCATCGGCTTGTCGATCGTCGTGTTCTTGCACATGGTGGTCGGCGAGATGGCACCGAAGTCGTGGGCGATCTCGCATCCCGAAGACTCGACGTTGCGACTGATCAGGCCGTTCCGTGCGTTTGTGACCGTATTGCGTCCCCTCATCACGGCGCTCAACGGGTTGGCCAACGTGGTCGTTCGGGCGGTAGGAGTGGAGCCGCAAGACGAACGGGCGATGGCGCACTCGGCGCCAGACCTGCTCCTGCTCCTCGACGAATCCGCGGGCTCCGGCGGCATCGCGCAACAGGAACACGAGTTGTTGACCAGGTCACTCGAACTCTCCGGACTGACAGCGGTCGACGCAATGACGACGCGCCGCGACATCGTCGCCGTCGCCGCCACTGCAAACGCCGCAGAGGCGGCTGCCGAAGCACATCGCACGGGCCGGACCCGGGTGGTCGTGCACGACGATGACCTCGACCACATCCGCGGGTTCGTGCACGCCAAGGACCTGTTGCGGCTGCCCCAGGGTACGTGGCCGTCGACGTCGGTCGCTTCGGTCGTCAGACCGATCATGGTCACTCCCGAACACCACCGACTCGAGGACCTGTTGGTCGAGATGCGCGCTGATCGCCAGCACATCTCGCTCGTCGTCGACGAGCACGGCACGGTGCTCGGCGTCGTGACGCTCGAAGACGTGATCGAGGAGCTCATCGGCGACTTTGCCGACGAGTCCGACGATCGCATCGGTGGTTGTGAACGGCTGCCCGACGGTTCGTTTCGCATATCAGGATCGATGCGCGCCGACGAATTCGCGGCCTGCACGGGCGCCGAACTGCCTGACGGCGACTGGCAGACGCTCGCCGGTTACGTGATCGATGCGCTCGATGAAATCCCGACGGTGGGTGACGTGATCACGACGCCGGTGGCTCGATTCGAGGTCGTCGAAATGGACGGATTCGCCATCGAAGCGCTGCGGGTCGACGTGCGCGCCGCAGCACCGTTCGAGTCGGCTGCTTCCGCCGAGGAGTGATCTCCCCCAAACGGGGACGTGTCCGCCGACGCACGCTCGCCGAGCGGTACCGTCGCAGGCGTGCCGGTGCCGAAGCGGTGGCTCAACGACGAGGAGACGGTCGCCGTCGACCTCCATCCGCATTGGTCGTATCTCGTCGCACCGATTGCGCTGGTCGTCGTGGCCATCTGCGCAGGCATCGTCGCTCTGCGGTCGACCGATCCAGACGAGTGGACTCGCGACGTGTTCGGTTGGGGAGCGGTGGGGCTGCTCGTCGTTGCGGTGGGTTGGCTACTCGTGCGCTATCTCCGGTGGAGTTCGTCGAGCTTCGTCATCACCAACGATCGGCTGATCTACCGCACCGGTGTGTTGTCTCGCCGGGGTATCGAGATCCCGCTCGAACGGGTCAACTCGGTGCACTACGAACAGTCGCTCGGAGGACGAGTCATCGGTTCGGGGACCCTGATCGTCGAGTCCGGGGGCGAGTTCGGTCGACAACACTTCGTCGGCATCCGCGACCCGAGTCGGATCCAGCGGGCGCTGCATCATCAGCTCGATGTCAACGAGCGCCGCAATCGCGGCGGCGACGAGCCCTCTGCTGACATCGTCGACCAGATCGAGCGGCTCGAGGCGATGCGCGCCCGCGGCACGATCACCGATGAGGAGTTCGAACTCCACAAGCGGCGGCTGCTGTGACGATCGAGCCTGGTTGCGACGATGCTCGCCGAGCCGTCACAGCACACGCGCTGGGCCGGAGGGGTGGACCACGGTCCACTCGTCGCCGAGGTCGGTCGTCGGTGTGGTGAGTGCGACGATCGAGCCACCGAACCCACCGCCGGTCATCCGTGCGCCGTGCACACCCTCGATCGACCGAGTCGCCTCGATGGCCGCGTCGATCGTTGGCGTCGAGATCTCGAAGTCGTCTCGCAGGCTGGCGTGGCCGTCGTTCATCGCCGCTCCGACGGCGCGCAGGTCTCCGCTGCGAAAGGCGGCGGCTGCGGTGGCCACTCGTTCGTTCTCCGTGACGACATGGCGGGCGCGTTTGTGCAGTGCTTCGTCGGTCAGCGACGACACGTCGGCGAGGGTGGCATCGCGGAGTGGTCCGATCTGCGCCTCGACCTGGGCGCACTCGTCGACCCGAGCGGCGTAGCCGGATCCGACCAGGGTGCGCGGCTCGACGAGGCGGACGGCGATGCGGGCGTCGCTCGGCACCAGCACTGGCTCGACCTCTTCGCTCCGGCAGTCGATGAGTACTGCGTGGCCCTCGACCGCGCTGGCGATGCACAGCTGATCCATGATTCCCGTGGGCACGCCGGTCGCTGCGTGTTCGGCTCTGCGGGCTGCGGTGGCGAGGTCGTGCGCAGTGCCCTCGAAGTCGAGGGCGATGCCGACCGCACAGAGCAGTGCGGCGCTCGAGGACAAGCCGGCGCCAGCGGGCAGCGTGCTGTCGACAGTGCCGCGCATGCCGACGGTGGCATCGACCTGTTGGGCCATTGCGGCAACGAAACGAGCCCATGGTGGATCGATGCGTGCTGGATCCTCGGTGAAGGGCAGCTCGAACACGCACGGGACGTCGTCGATCCTCGACCGTAACTCCACCACAGTCGCTCGCGGCTCGGTCGTGATCGTGACACCGGCATCGATGGCCATCGGCAACACGAGGCCACCGACATAGTCGGTGTGATCACCGATCAGATTGACCCGCCCGGGGGCGTGCACAACGCGCGGCATCGAGCGGACGGTATCCGATCTGCAACACTCGCCGACATGCCGCGCGCATCACTGTCCACCGGGATCGATGTCGAGTACGTGACCGACGGGGATCCCACCGATCCGGCGTTGTTGCTCGTCAGTGGCTACACCGCGCAGTACATGTCGTGGCGCCAGGGCGTGGCCGACGCGCTGGTCGCACAGGGCCTCCACGTCATTCGCTTCGACAATCGCGACGTGGGTCTGTCGTCGAAGCTCGACGGCCAGGGGGTGCGGCCCGACGCTGTGCTCGCCGCGCAGCTCGATGGCACGCCGATGCCAGAGGTGCCGTACACGCTTTCGGACATGGCGGCTGACGGCATCGCGCTACTCGATCACCTCGGCATCGAGCGGGCCCACATCGCAGGTAGTTCGATGGGCGGCATGATCGTGCAGACGATGGCGATCGAGCATCCCTCGCGTGTGGCATCGCTCACGTCGATCATGTCGAGCCCCGGCGACATGCGCATCGGTCGGCCGACCGCTGAGGCCCGCGACGCGCTGCTCGCTCCGCAACCACCGGACCGGGCCGATTACATCCGCTCGTCCCTGAACAACGAGGTGTGGGCGTCGAAGCGATACTGGGACCCCGAGGAGATGCAGCAGCACGCGGCGATCCAGTACGACCGCTGTTACTACCCCGAGGGGGCGACCCGTCAGTTGGCTGCGATCTACGCCAGTGGCGACCGCAGTGAATTGCTTGCGGGGCTCGATGTACCGACGCTCGTGATCCACGGTCGCGACGACACCCTGATCACTCCCGACGGCGGGGAACGGACCGCTGAGTTGATTCCCGGCGCCCGGTATCTGTTCGTGTCCGACATGGGTCACGACCTGCCGGCACCGTTGTGGCCCATGTTTGCCGAAATGATTGGTGCCCACACCCGCGTCGCCGGGTGATCGCCGCCGTCCACTCAACCGATCTACAGATTGAAACGGAGAACCGCACGATGTCTGGACCCCTCACCGGATACCGCATCATCGAGATCGCCGGCATCGGCCCTGGACCGTTTGCGGCCATGTTGCTTGCCGACATGGGCGCCGAGGTCATCCGCGTGGAGCGAGTCGGCGCGGTCCGCGGCGCCGCCGAGGCGCGGCCACACTGGGACGTGATGTTGCGCGGTCGCCGCAACGTCGCGCTCGACCTGAAGCAACCCGACGGCGTCGAGACCCTGTTGTCGCTCGTCGACTCCGCCGACGCGCTCATCGAGGGGTTCCGACCTGGGGTCACCGAGCGTCTCGGGATCGGCCCCGACGACTGTTCGGCACGGAACCCGAAGCTCGTCTATGGGCGCATGACCGGCTGGGGTCAAGAGGGCCCATACGCCTCGTCGGCCGGTCACGACATCAACTACATCTCCTTGGCTGGGGCGCTCGCCCACTTCGGTCGTGCGGGCGAGGCGCCCGTGCCGCCGCTGAACATGGTCGGCGACTTCGGCGGTGGGGGCATGTTCCTCGCCTATGGCGTGGTGTGTGCGCTACTCGAGGCGCAACGCAGCGGCAAGGGCCAGGTGGTCGATGCCGCAATGGTCGATGGCTCGGCGATCTTGATGACGATGTTCTGGTCGTTCAGCCAGATCGGCATGTTCGACGAGCAGGCGCGCGGGACGAACCTGCTCGACACCGGAGCGCACTTCTACGACGTGTACGAGTGCGCCGACGGTGGGTACATATCGATCGGCTCGATCGAACCGCAGTTCTATGCCGAGCTGATGCGACTCACCGGGCTCGACGGCGACGACGATTTCGCGGCACAGATGGATCAGTCGAGGTGGCCCGAGCTGAAGGAACGACTGACCGCGCTGTTCGCCACCAAGACGCGCGACGAGTGGTGTGAGTTGATGGAACACACCGACGTGTGCTTCGCCCCCGTGTTGACGATGAGCGACGCAGCACAGCATCCGCACAACGTCGCTCGCGCAACCTTCGTCGACGTCGACGGCACGATGCAGCCGGCGCCCGCGCCGCGATTCAGTCGTTCGGCACCGCGGCTGGACCAACGGCCCGCCCATGCTGGTGAACACACACGTGCGGTGCTCGCCGACTGGGGTGTCGCCGAGGAGCGGATCGACGCGCTGCTCGACTCGGGCGCAATCGCGCAGGCCTGAAGTCGTCACCGGCCCGGCAGACTGGGTGGGTGGCCACGCTGGTGACGTTTCATGCCCATCCAGACGACGAGGTGCTCGGTACCGGCGGCGTCATCGCCCGCGCCGCTGACGAGGGCCACCATGTGGTGCTGGTCGTGGCCACCGGTGGTGAGCACGGCGAGGTTCCTGACGATCTCGGCGAGCAATCCCTCGCCGAGCGCCGTCGTGACGAACTCGATGCGTCGGCCGCCGTGCTCGGTATCGACGAGGTGGTGTGGCTCGGTTATCACGACTCGGGGATGACCGGTTGGGACGGCAACAACAACGACGCGTCGTTTCACCGCGCCGACGTCGAGGCCGCTGCTGCGCGATTGCTCGACGTGGTCGATCGCGTCGATGCCGACGTGTTGACCATCTACGACTGGCATGGCGGTTACGGACATCCCGATCACATCAAGGTGCACGACGTCGGACTTGCCGCAGCGCGCCAGCGCCCTGCGCTCCGTGTGCTCGAGGCGACGTTCAACCGCGACGCGATGGCGGAGATGATGGCCAGCGCCGCCGAGGACGGCGTCGTCGTGAACGACGACGGCGAGCGGATGGACCCTCATGGACCTGCCGACGACGGCAACCCGATGGGAACGCCCGAGGCTGGGTTGACTCTGGCCGTCGATGTCCGCCGCTGGGTCGGCCACAAGCGCCAGGCCCTGCGCTGCCATCGCAGCCAGGTGACCGACACGTCGATGTTGCTGGAAATGGCCGACGAGGCCTTCGAGGTGGCATTCGGCACCGAGTGGTTCATCGAACACGACGCCGAGCCCCCGCTGCGGCAGGGCTGGATCTTTGGCGATCGGCCTCTGTCGGATTGACGGATCGACGGTCCGCGCTGCGGGCGGACGGCACGACCACAATGATCTGATGCGATCTCGTTCAGGTGTAGTTGTGCGCCCCACGTGTCTGCGGAGATGGCGTGCGGCCTCGTTTGCCATCGTCATCACTGCGGTGGCGACGGCGTGTGCCGACAACGACGACGGGGCCAACACGTTGCCGTCGGTGACCCTGCTCGCGACGACGACCACGTCGACCACAACGACCGTGCCCCCCTCCACCGTCGCGCCTGTCACCACAGCTGCGCCTGACACGACGACGGCGTCGACCGAGGCCACCGTCGCACCCACGACGGCACCTCCGACGACCGCCGTCGATCCCGCTGTCGAGGCGCTGCTCCTCACGCCGAGCGGCGTGGGCGCAGCCGAGTTCGGCGCCGACCCCGACGGTGTGATCGGGTACGTCAGCTCGTTCCTCGGCGATCCGACCAACGACACGGGCTGGATCGATCCGCTGTCGATTGGCGCATGCGCCGGCACGGAGATTCGGCTCGTTTCATGGGGAACGCTGACGCTCCAGTTCGGCGATGCGTCCAACGTGGTGCAAGGGCGGCGCCATCTCTACGCCTATCAGTACGGGGTCGACGGCGAGGTCGGCGCGCCGCCCGTCGGTTTGGCGACGCCCGAGGGCGTCACGGTGGGCTCGTCCGTGTTCGACCTGGGTGCGGCATACCCAGGGGTGGTGCTCAACCCAGAGGACGACTTCGTTGCGCCGAACTTCTACGTCAACGACAACCTCCGCGGCTTTCTCACCGGATTGAACGACGACGCCGTCGTCACCGTGATTCTCGGCGGTATCGGCTGCGGGGAGTAGCTGTTCGCCGATGCAGGGCCTGCTCGACCTTCACGAAGGCATCGGTTGGTTCCTCATCGTGTCGAATGCGCTCGTCGGCGCGTGGGCGTTGCTTGCGTATTGGCAACCGCGGTTGCGCGTCGCCGCGTTGTGGTGGTGTGTCGGTGTTGCCCAACTGTCCGCGTTCGCCGTCGCCATCGTCGGTGTCCTGCTCGTCAATCGTTATGACCTCGAACTCGACGACTTCCACGCGTTGTACGGGTTCAGTGCGATCGTCGCCGTGGCGATCTTGTACGCATACCGCAACAGTCCATTCATGCACGGCAAGGCGCACTTGCTGTACGGACTTGGCAGCCTGTTCATCATGGGCCTGGGCATTCGCAACCTCTTCCTTGGCTGATGATGCGGCTGGTCTGGCTGCTCGTCGGGCTCTTGTGCGTCGCGCTCGGCGGCATCGGCATCGTGGTGCCCGGCCTTCCGACGACGGTGTTCTTCATCGCTGCTGCCGCGGCGTTCACCCGATCGAGTCCGCGGCTCGAGGCCTGGGTTTTGAATCTGCCGACTATTGGACCGGCCGTGCGCGACTATCGGGAGGGGAGGGGTATGCCGCGGCGGGCCAAGGTGTTGGCGATCTCGATGATGGTGGTGTTTGCGGGGCTCAGCATCTGGTTGATCGCGCGGTGGTGGTTCGCGGTGCTGATCGGCGTGCTGGTGGCGATCGGCACCGCCGTCATCGTGCGCGTGCCGACCAAAGATGCGCCCGTCACGCCGCCACAGCAGTGACCACGACCAACCCGAGTCCCAGGAACGCTTGGCGTGCGCCGATGATCGCAACCGGCCACAGCGGCCGGTGCCGCCGAGTCGCCTGGAAGCCGATCAGGACGATGACGTACACGAGCGCTGGCCAGAGACTCCGTTCCATCAGGACTGCGGCGATGGCGAGCGCTGCGCCGTCAGCGATCAGATTGATCGGCGGGTTGGCCGGCCGACCATGGAGTTGCGCAATTTGGGTGCGCACGTGGCATACCGAGGCGACGATTCGAGCCGCAAGGATCAACCACAGCGCAGCGGCGAGCCGCCTGCTCCGCGAACGCACGTCGTTCCACAGCTCGACGGCGACAAGCGGCATGGCGGGGACGAGCGCCAACTTGATCGGGGTGCGGACCGTGAACGCCAGCACCGCTGCGAGAGCCAGACACGCGCCAGCCCAGGTCGGGGCAACGAGCAGTCCGAGGAGGCCAGGCTCGATCGTGAGGCCCCCCGTGCTCACTCGGGAGCGCCACCGTGCGGGGCTGGTGACGGCGATCTCTCGTTGGTAGCTCGGTAGCGCTCATGGTTGTCCCTGGGGAGCGCACGATCTGGCGTAGGCCGCGATCGTGCCCACTTCGGCGACGAACTCGATCGTCGGATTGGCGATGAGCTGTTCCTCGGCGTCGCTGTCAACGCTCACGAGAAACAGCACTGCGCCGGGTTCGGGCGTGAAGCGCACATCGCGCATGGCCGTGTCGAGCTCCCAGGCGGTTGCGGGTTGGAGCTGGCTGAGCGGTTCCACTGCCACGGTCGTGCACGAGGACGTCTCGGGGTCGAAGTCGATGAGGGCGATGGTGGCAACGAGATCCGTTCCGAGGTCGTCGTGGAACTGCACCTCGTTCCACACGGCCGGGAGTCCGGAGGCCCGAACGATGATGAACGGTGCACTCGTGGCCACGATCCCGGCCACGAGTGCGATGCGCAACCGTGGCTGGCTGACCAATCTGACGGCCTGCACGAGGCCGAAGCCGGCGAGTACACACACGAGTGCCGCTGCGGGCAGGAGAAAGCGGCTGAGCGCGGCGTAGCCGAAGATGATGGCCATCGCCGACACCACAGCGCACCACATCATCGCCAGCGCGGCGAGTGCGAGCGGCACGACGTCACGGCGGCGCACCGCAAGAGCGACGGCAACGCCCGCCGCGCACCAGGCGGGCACGATCACCATGGTGCCGACGTTGCCGAGCGCAGTGGTCGTTCGTTCGGCTAGGTCGAGCGGAATGACCTGCGCGGCCGATGCGCCCTGAAACGGATCGCCCGCGCCCCATAGATCGCCACCGAACCACAGCACCGGGATCGTTGCTAGTGACAGGGCGAGCACGGCTGTGGGCACGTCGGTCGCCGTCGCCAGCCATGCTGCGTACGCCAGCGCAAAGGGCCACGCTTCTGGCCGCAACAAGGCCAGTGCGACAACAAGTCCGAAAGCCACGCGCGGGCGACCAGCGAGGTGGCGTTCGATCGCCCACACAGCGAGCGCCGCCGTGGCAGGAGCATCGTGCCCTTCGGCCCACGTGCGGACAAAGCGCGGCTCGCCGTCTGGGGTCAGGATCAACAACGCCCCCGCGAGCAGACCGGCGACCGGACCGGCGAGTATCGCTCCGAGCCGAACGACACCGACCACGGCGACCAGCCCTGCGGTTCGGGCGGCCCACATCCACAGTTCCGGCGCCGCCTCGCCGAACGGCGCGAACACGGTGGTCACCATGACGGGCAGCGGTTTCCAGGACGGCCCGCTCACCGTGTCGAGCTCGAGGCGGCCGACTTGTCGGCCCCACACGACCCAAGCGGTTGGGTCATACGACAGCGTGCCCGGCAAGAGCAACGAGAACGCAGCGACGATTGCGCAGCCGCCGATGACGATCAGTGCCATCGACGGCACTCGATTCGTCAACGGGGGGCGGGCCGCGTCGCGAGTCGGCGCATCGGCGGCGTCGAGTTCGGTCGCAGTGCCGGCCCCGGTCACGTCGGCGAGTCTGCCGTGTGCGTCGGCGTCGGTACCACGGGGGCATCACGGCCCGTGCGCGCGGATGGTCCCGTGCCGGATTCGTGATAGTCGGCCTCGACGTTCACCGACCAGACATCGTGGTCCGCTCCGTTGAGCACGTTGTCGACCGTCAGCATGGCGGTGTACATCGAGTGGTCCTGGTTGTTGTATCGATGCATGCCATTGCGTCCGATCGGGTGCACGTTCGGGGCATGCGCGGCGAGCCACGTGCGCAGCGTGTCGACGTTGCGCTGATAATTCTCATCGTAGATCGGGTACGCCTTCGGCATTCGGACCACATGCCCTGATGCGATATCGCCGGCGGGAACGAGACCGAGACGATCGAGTTCGGCCGAGGCCCGGCCGATCAGATCGGCGTCTGGAGCCGACCACCACGGGTCGGAGACGCTGGTGGTGTATTCGAGTCCCAACACGGCGCAGCCCTTGCGGACCATTTCCGGCGACCACGCGCCGAAATTCTGGATGCGCATCGCATCGATGTCGGGTTCGTGCACGTACACCCAGTTGTCGGTCCAGTCGACGCGCTCTGCTGGCACCACCAGCGCCACGAGCAGGTAGTCGCGAAATCCCAGCTGTCGAGCTGCGTCGAGCACGTCGTCGGGCGGGGACGGTTCCATCACGGCGACGAGCTCCGCGAGCGGCATCGACGAGATGACGTGATCGGCCGAGTAGCGGGTCACTGCGCCGGTCTCGTCTGTCGACTCGACACTGGAGACGTGGCCGTGGTCGTGGCTGATGCGTGTCACCGGCGACTCGAAGTGCACCTTGGAGCCCGCAGCCTCGACGAGTTCGGCGCACCGCTCCCACATCATCCCGGGACCGAGACGCGGGTAGAGGAACTCTTCGATCAAGCTGGCGACCTGTTGGTCGCGCGTGCGGCGCCCGGCAAGCCGTGCCCGCATCGGCTCCCAGACCGCTGACCACAGCGACATGCCCTTGATGCGTTGGGCACCCCAGTCGGCTGAGAGCGCTGACGGATCGACACCCCAGACCTTGGTCGTGTAGGCCCGGAAGAAGTGCTCGTAGAGGCGCCGCCCGTAGTTGGCGACGACGTAGTCCTCGAGATTCTGCGGGGGCTGCCGGCGCGGAGCGAGTTGTGCAGCGCGGGCACGCCCGTAGGAAGCGACGCACCGCAACGCCTCGGTGGGCCCGAGATTGGCGAGCGCGTTGAGCGGCCGGAGCGGGTACTCGTAGAACTTGCCGCGGTAGTAGATGCGGCTGGCGCGTTCGCGGATGAGCAGGTCGTCGGGTAGGAGCTCGTGCCAGCGGTCTTCGACGACGGCGACTTTAGTGAAGAATCGGTGGCCGCCGATGTCGAAGCGGTTCCCGTCGACGACGACGGTGCGACTGATGCCGCCGACGACGTGGTCTGCTTCGAGGACCTCGCAGGTGCGGCCGGCCTTGGCCAACTCGTGTGCCGCTGTGAGCCCAGCTGGGCCGGCCCCGATCACGACGATATTGTCGTCGCCGTCGGCGCATCGACCCGACAGTGAAGTGTCGTCGTCGACGGCCGAGATGTTTCCGGTGTTGTGCCGTGCAGGTGCGTTCATCTCAGATGCGTTCACTCGCCGATGTCCATCCCTCGCCGCGCAATAGGCGCACGAGCAGAATCACCGGAACGAGGCCGACGGCCACGATCAACAGCGCAGGGAGCGCTGCGGCGTCGTACCGCGAGTCCTTGGTCGCCTCCCAGACCCCGATCGCGAGGGTGTCGCCGCCGAGCGGGCGCAGCAATGCTGTAGCGGGGAGTTCCTTCATCACGTCGACGAGCACGAGCAAGGCGCCGGTGAGAATTCCGGGCCACAGCAGCGGCAGATGAACTTCGGCAAGCACCCTCGAGCCGTCTGCGCCGAGTGACTGTGCGGCATCGTCGAGGTTTGGTTCGATGCGACCCATGCGCGATTCGACCGAAAAATACGCAAGCGTGTGGAATCGGATCACGTAGGCGATCACGAGACCGAGGATCGAGCCGGTGAACACCAGGCCGATCGACGTGCCCAAGAGCCCGTCGGCCACGTCGATCAATCGTCGATCGATCCAGATCAGCGGCGCGAACACGGCGACCGCAACCACGGTGCCCGGGACGGCGTAGCCCATGGTGGCAACGCGTGCGGCGCCATTTCCGAGGCGTGACGGCCGTGTGCGTTGTCCGTAGACGACGATCGTCGCCGTGAGCACGGTGAGCGCGGCGGCCGACACGGCGAGCAGCAGGCTGTTGCGGGCTTGACTCGCCAGTCCGCCGGCGACGCCGCCGTCGACGATCGACTCGATCGACCACACCGCGAGCTGGGCGACCGGGAGGGCGAATACGACCAACAGCAGTACTACTGCGGGAGCGGCTGCTGCGATTGAACGCCACCCGTGGAGCTGGCGTGGCTCGATTGCGTCGCCTCGGCCGAGTTGTTGGTGGTAGCGGGCGCGGCCACGCAACAACCGCTCGATCGCCACCAGGGCGAGGGCGAGCCCGACGAGCACGGTCGCCAGCTGGAGTGCCGCGGCCTCGTTGAACGCGCCGAACCACAGTCGATAGATCTCGGCGGTCATCGCCTGTACGCCGAGCAGGTTGACCGCTCCGAAGTCGGCGAGCGCTTCCATCACGGCGAGGACGACACCGGCGGCGAGGGAGGGGCGGGCAAGGGGAACCGCCACTCGCCAGACAGCCCGCCCATACGAACACCCAAGGCTGCGCGCCGCCTCGATCGACTGGCGCGACTGCCCCATGAAGGCGCTGCGTCCGAGGATGTACACGTACGGGTAGAGCACCATCGACAGGATCACCACCGCGCCCATCGGCGTCCGCACGCCCGGGATCTGGAGACCAGCGCCGAACAGATTCGACTGCAAGGGTGTCGCGATGCCGTACTGCGCGAGCACAACGAACACGAGGACGTACGCCGGCATCGCCAATGGCAGCACGAGGGCCCAGTCGAGTGTCTTGCGTCCCGGGAAGTCGTAGAACGACACGAGGATCGCCAGGCCGGTGCCGACCACGAAGGTGCAGATCCCGACGCCGAGCCCGAGCAGCACGCTCGTGCGCAGTCCGACGGGGAGCACGGTGCGGGCCAATGGCTCCAAGAACGAGTCGCCCCCGACGAAACTCAACGGGAGCGCAAGCAATGGCCCGGCGACCACCGCGGCGATGACCACTCCGACGATTGTCCAGCCGGGAACACGGCGGCGTGTCGCCGACGTCGCGGCTGCTGTCGGACGAGTCTGTTCGTCGAGTTCGGCTACCGCCATCCGACGTCGGCCATCAGCGCGATTGCTTCTTCGAACAGTGTTCCCGCTTCGTTCGAGGCAGGGTCGATGACGACGTCTGCCCACTCGCTGATGTGTGCCGCCGGCGGTATCTCCGGGTTCGCCGCGAACTCGCTGTTCTGATCGACGATGACCGATTGTGCATCGGCCGACGTGAGGAACTCGATCAGCGCGATGGCGTCGTCTTCCTTGCTCGTTCCGTTGACGACCGCGACACCCGAGATGTTGGCGTGCGCGCCGACACCGTCTTGGTCGGGCCACGCAGGTGCTACCGGGAAATCAGCGTTCTCGTCGAGCGCGCGACCGAGGTAGTAGTGGTTGGTGAGCCCGACGTCGCACTCGCCGCCGGCCATCACCGCGAGCAGTTCGCCGTCGGAGTTGAGAATTTCGGGATCGTTGGCCATCCAGGAGCGCAACAGTGTCTCTGTCTCTGCGTACCCCCGTTTGGCGATCATGTCCGCGACGAGCGATTGGTTGTACTCGTTGTTCGATGTCCGCAGACAGGTCCGACCGGCGAATTCGGGGTCGCCGAGGTCTTCGTAGGAAGTGATCGAGCCCGCTTCGACCCGCTCTGTTGAGATCACGGGCACGCGCAGACGTGTGCTCAGTGGCCACCACGTCCCTGCTTCATCGGCGAGTTCTGGACTGACGTTGGCGACGAGCGCCGGCGTCGACACCTCTTGGAGGAGCCCGGCATCTTGCGCCCGCCACAGGCTGGGCAGATCGGTGGTGACGAACACGTCGGCCGATGTGTCGTCACCCTCGCGGCGCAGTCGCTCGAACAACTCAAGCGAGGTTCCGCCACGGATCTCGACCTCGATTCCGGTGGCCTCCTCGAAGTCGCGGAAGATCTGTTCGTCGCCGTAGTGCGATCGCCCGTTGTAGATCACGAGTGCTTCTGAGTCGTCTCGAGTGACTGCGAGGACGACAACAACGGCGATGGGCACAACGAGGATCAGGATGATCACCCAGGGCCGGCGGGCGAAGAAACCGAGGGTTTTGGAGGGCATGTGTGTGGCGATTTTGTGGGGACCGGGCACCGCGTTCCCGGAGCGTGTGGGCGCTTTGGAAGGCCACAATCTAGTTGTGAGGGTAGCCGAACTCAATAAGTTGCTCCGATGTTGGTCGGCAGGCGGGGCGGTAGCGTTCTGCGGATGGGCGCTCCGCCTCCGGCGATCGCCGCCGAGCACGTCGTCAAGCGATTCGGATCGACGACCGCCGTCGACGATGCCTCGGTCGAGGTCGCCGATGGTGAGATCGTCGCTGTGCTCGGCCCGAGCGGGTCGGGCAAGACCACGTTGTTGCGTCTCGTCGCTGGTTTCGAACAACCCGACCGCGGCGACGTGTGGATCGGTGGCCGTCAGGTCGCCGGGGACGGCGGCTGGGTCGAGCCGGATCAGCGGCGCGTGGGCATGGTGTTCCAGGACGGCGCGCTGTTCCCGCACCTGACGGTGGCGGAGAACATCGATTTCGGCAAACCCCGCGCCGGCGTCGCCAGCCGGTGTCTCGAGCTCGTCGGCCTCGCTGATCGTGCCGGGGCGCACCCCCACGAGTTATCCGGTGGTGAGCGTCAGCGCATCGCCCTGGCGCGTGCGCTGGCGATCGAGCCCGATGTGGTCCTCCTGGATGAACCGTTTGCGTCGCTCGACGCGGCACTACGCGTGAGCCTGCGGACCGACGTTGCCGACATCTTGCGCTCGGCGGGCACCAGCGCGCTCCTGGTGACCCACGATCAGGACGAGGCGTTCGCTGTCGCCGATCGCATCGTGGTGATGCACGACGGCGCGGTGGAACAGACGGGTCCGCCCGAGGCGATCTACGACACGCCTGCGACCCGCTGGGTCGCCGAGTTCTTGGGCGCCGCCAACATCGTTCCCGGCGAGGTCGCCGACGGATTCGTCGATTGCGAGCTCGGCACATTGCCGGTCCGCACACCCGGCGATTCGGATGGTCGCGCCGGTGCAGTCGACGTGATCGTTCGACCCGAGGCGATCGTCGCCGTGGCTGCGGAGGCTGACACGAGCGATCCGGGTTGTCCGGCGCAGGTGGTGGCGCGCTCGTTCCAGGGTGGCGACGTGCTGCTGGGCGTGGAGCTCGCAAGTGGCGTGCGCCTGGATGCCCGGATGAACGGGCGCGAGCGTTGGGCAATCGGCGACGACGTGTTCGTGCAGGTGGCCGGCGACGTCGCCGTCGTGTCGGCCGGCTGAGCACTCGTTGCCACCCCGGGGTCGCCGAGGCGCTAGCCCCACCGTCGTCTTCTCTTTCAAATCCTGCGCGGCGTTCGGTGTGCCGACGCCGGCGAGGGCGAATGCGGGGTCGTCTCCCGAGTCGTCGTCGCAGAAGACGTCCACGACGGCATCGATGAGGTCGGATTCGGCTTGGCGTGCGGCTGCTTGTCGGAGTTCGTCGCCGAGCAGGGTCTCGAATGGCTCGGCGAGTTCGCTCACGACGGTGGTAGTCCTCCGCGACCAGCTGCGCGCCGACCCGACCGGTATCCGCCATCACGCGTCCGGTTCCAATCGACCTCGAACACCGTCGTCACGAAACGGATCACCGGTCTGAGAGCCGGTGCCCACGACCAGCGGCGGTCGCTCTGGTTCCCGCAGCGCAATCCTCGGTTGGACGGACTGAGCTCGACCACGTGTCAACCGGTCGGGAGTCCGGCTCTGTCCGAGCGTGGTGACGGCTGCTGTTTCGTGCGGAGGCCGTTTCGTGTGCCGGACCAACGATCATGGACACCTCTAGGCTGAGGGTAGTGAAAAGCGATCGATATGAGACCTTCGAGGACTTTTGGCCCTTCTACGTGTCCGAACACCTGCATCCCGCAACTCGGGCGCTGCACTACCTGGGGACCACCGTCTCACTCGTGCTGATCGTGCTCGGTGCTGTGCTGACACAGCCGGTGCTGTTCTTGGTTGCGGTCTTCGCCGGCTATTTCTTTGCGTGGATCGGTCACTTCTTTGTGGAGAAGAATCGTCCGGCGACCTTCACCTACCCGCTCTACTCACTACTCGGCGATTACCGCATGTACTGGCTCGCACTGCGCGGCAAAATGGGCGCACAGGTCGCCGCCGTCGAAGCCTCGGGTCGTTTCGCCGACTAGAGGCCCGCGCCCGTGCCTCGGAGTCGGGCCGACCGTAGTGGTGTGCGCCCGACGCCGTCTCAGGAATGCTCAGCGCCCCGAACAGCTCGCCGCGGCGAGGGACGCCCGTAGCGGAACCGCCGATCGGCTCTGACCCCTGTTTCACAGGGGTATCCGCAACCTCTTGAGGGTGTGAAAGCCGTCCCAGAAGGCCTGCTAGACAAGGAAACCTGGCGATTCCCACTGGGCGAGACGACGCCTGTCCGTTGCTGTAGACGCTTTCCAGCGTGGCGTCGCGCGAGTACTCCTCCGGATCCTCCGGGACCGGTGAGGCACCATGACCGAGCAGGTCGATCGCCACGCACGTGAACCGGTTCGACAGGGTGTCCATCGCGGCGTCCCACGTGGACGACGACGTCCCCATCCCGTGGAGGAACACGATCGGATCGCCGCTGCCGCGACGCGCGGTGTGGAGCTGCACGCCGAGCGACCGTCGCGCTCGGGCCGGTGCGCCACCCGGCCGAGGCTCGACCCGTGCGTCCGAGTCGGTGGGGTCGATGTCCGGTCGCGTCGAAGTCAACGCAGTGAGTTGCCGATTCGCGCGGCGCTCTCGCGTCGCACGAGGTCGTGGGCGGCCCTCAGCCGACCGGCGAGCCAATCGACGCGATCGCCCGGTGGCATCACCCAGTCGACACCCGGTTCCATCAGCTGGGCGGTCGCCTCGTCGCCCAGCAGGAACTCGCGACAGAACTCGTTCTGCCAGGCACCGAGGCTGAGCCGGCGGGCCGGGCCAGCGTCGGTGCGGACGACCGCTCGGGGTTCGACGGCCCGGAGGCGCGGCCCGATCGAGCGGGTCTCCCAACCGCCGCGATAGGGCCGGTTGAACGCCACGTCCCCCGGATCCGACGCGTCGAACGCCGCTCGATAGGCCGCCGCGATCGAACGGAGGCGCGACGGGCGCATCGTGGGCACCTCGATCTCACTCCGCAGACCGGGTGATTCGTCGACGGCCACCTCACCGTCGGCATCGCCACGATTGGAGAGGGCGACCACGTTCGGGAGGCGGTCCTCCGGCGCACGCTCCAACCGGATGGCACCGTCGGGTGCCGCGGTGTGGTTCATCGTGTCGTGGATCGACAGCACGTCGAGATGTGTGACCGCCGCCCACTCCGTCAGCGATGTCGTCGACGGGTCGAGCGACGCCAGCCGCCTGAGCTTCGCTGTGATCACGCGCTCGATGAACGCGTCGCGGGTCCGCTCGTACCGATCGACGCCCAGCGAACCCGCGGTCTCCAGCGCGTCGACGAATTGCGCCCACTCGTCGTCGTCGACCGGACGACGGTATACGGGGAGGTACCCGAACGTCACCGGTCGGATCGCGTCGACACCGGCGAGCGACGGCCGCTCGTCTGCACCCGCCTGACCGAGACGATCGAACGCCTCTCGGAGCCCGGCGGCGAGATCGGACGGCCGGGGCCGGTTGGCATCTCGCACGGCGCGTGGATGTGGGTCTTCGACGTACACCACGTGCGGGTCGAGTTGCGCCCAGCGTCGTGCGATCGGACTCGTCGACACGTCGGTGAAGTCGTATTGCAGTCGCCGCGTGAAGCGAGGATCGACGAAGAGTGCGAGTTCCTCGGGGAAGGCGGCGGATGCGTGGGGCCCGGTCACGATCAGGTCGACCCGGGCGAGTGCCGCCTCGGCGTCCGCGCCGTCGATCGGGGCACCGAACACCATCGTCGCGTCGTCGAAGGAGGTCCCCGCCGGAATCCAGTCGATGTGCGCAACGTCCACCGCCCGACACGGTAGACGGTCGGAACGACTGGCCCGACACGTGCGCGCGGACGTGTCCGGGTCGCGCCGGCCGACGATCTAGGGTCCCATCCCGTGGGGACGCGGACCTTGACCGGCATGCGGGCGGCGGGTCTCGTCGCGCTCGCCACGATGGCCGCGTGCGTCGACCACGACGAGCTGGCGCTGTGTCCCGCGTTCGTCGAGTACGTCATCGTGTACGACACACTCGAGGCGACGGATCCGAGCGGAGCGACTGCCGGCGCCGCCGCCGAGGCGATCGACGGGGTGATCGGAGAGGTGCGCCAGCTCCGCTCGGTCGCCGGCCAGCGCTACCGGACCCCCATCGACCGCCTCGAGGACGTGCTCGAGGACCTGGATCGCACGCTCATGTCATTCGACGAGGGCGACGAATACGAACGTTGGGAGCCACTGGTGAACGACACGATCGACGACCTCCGGATCGCTGATGATCGGGTGCGAGCGGTGATCCGCCCCGCCTGCCTGGCGCAGGCGGTTGGTGGGTCACCGATCGGCTCGGATGACGAGAGCGGGGACGCCTGATGGACGGACTCCTGATCGCACTGCAGGCCCTCGTGGTGATCGGGGCCATCATCATGGGCACGCGCTCCAGCGGTGTCGGCCTCGGCATCTGGGGTGGCGTCGGCGTGACGGTGCTCGTCTTCGTGTTCCAGCTCGAGCCCGGCAGCGCACCGGTCGACGCGATGCTGATCATCATCTCGGTCGTTGTGGCTGCCGGGATGATGCAGGTGGCGGGCGGCATCGACTGGATGGTCTCCGTCGCAGCGAAGGCGATCGCCAACCGACCGAAACAGATCACGTTGATCGCGCCGTTGATGGCCTTCTTGTTCTCGGTCGGAGCTGGCACCAGCAACGTGCTGTACCCGCTGATGCCCGTCATCTACGACGTCTCGTATCGCAACGGCATCCGCCCGTCGCGCCCGCTGTCGTTGGCGGTCGTGTCGACCGGCGTCGCACTCGCGTGCAGCCCTGTCTCCGCCGCCATGGCCGCGATGGTCACGCTGACCGAGGTCGAGCCGTACAACTTCGACCTGGTCAGCATCCTCGCCGTGACGATCCCGGCAGCGCTGGTCGGCATCTTCCTCGCGTCGCTCGTCGTCCGACGACTGGGTGCCGAGTTGGAGGACGACCCGGAGTACCAGCGCCGCATCGCCGACGGCTCCCTGCAGCCACCCGTAGACGGTGCCGAGGTGGAGGTCACCTCGACGACCCAGGGGCGAAACGCCGCCGTGATCTTCCTCGGCTCCGTCGCCCTGATCGTCGTCCTCGGTCTGTTCCCGGATCTCCGGCCGCAGATCGATGGCGACGACGGGACCGCCCCGATCTCGATGACCGTGACGATCCAGCTCCTCATGTTCACCGCTGCCGCAGTCATGATCCTCGTCTGCCGACCCAAGGTGAGCGAGGTCAACAACTCGAAGGTATTCAAGGCCGGCATCGTGTCGGCGATCGCGCTGTTCGGCCTGGCATGGCTGACGGACACGTTCATCAGTGCCCACGAGGACGACATCATCGCGACGCTCGGGGAGTGGGTCGCCGATGCGCAGTGGATCTTCTTCCTGGCGATCTTCCTGGTGTGCGCGCTGACGACGAGCCAGTCGACGGCGACTCGCACGATCGTGCCGATCGGTCTGGCCGCTGGTCTGTCGCCCGCGCTGATCACCGGCATGTGGGCGGGATCGTTCGCCGGCATCTACACGTTGCCGACCAACGGGACACAGATCGCTGCCGCGAACTTCGACCTGAGCGGGACCACCAAGCTCGGTACGAAGCTGATCGACCACTCGTACTTCATCCCGATGCTCGTCCTGGCGCTCGGTACGGCCGGCGCCGGATGTGTCTTCGCCGTCCTGTTCTTCTGATCTCGGCGGTCGCTCCCCGACATCGAGTTCGCACCGCGTACATCCCGCCAGCCTCTCCGAGGGCCCGGTCGCCCCATGCGGTCTGCTCAGAGCGGCGAGGTACGTCGTGACGATCGAGGTGCGCTGCGACGGTGGTGCGGTGGATGCGGTGCCGGCCGGCGAGCTCGTTGATGGTGACGCCGGTTCGGTACGCCCTGGTGAGGTCGTCGATGTCGGTGGGGGACATGCGGCTCTGACCCACGTGCCGCAACGGTTTCAGTGGGTTCGGGAGGGTGTGAAACCTGTCCTAGAAGGTCCGCTTACTGGCACACAGCCGGAGCACTTCACTAACGTGCCGCCGATGTCCGACACGATGCGCGCGGTGGCACACGCCCCTGCTCCAGCGACGCTGCGTCTGTCGGTGATCGTTCCGGCGACCGATCAACCGCCGACCCTCGCCAGGTGCCTCGAAGCCATCGATGGATCGAGCCGTGTTCCGCACGAGGTGATCGTGGTGGAGGAGCCACTGCGGGCCTCACCGGCGGCTGCACGCAATCTCGGAGCTCGGCAGGCAACAGGGGACGTTCTGGTGTTCGTCGACTCCGACGTGGTGGTTGGTCACGATGCGCTCGAACGCGTCGCTCGAACCTTCGAGGATTCGCAGCTCGACGCGGTCTTTGGTGCCTATGACGACGAGCCGGCCGAAACGAGCCGAGTGTCGTCTTTTCGCAACCTGCTCCACCACCACACGCACCACCGTGCAGCTGGGCCAGCCGATACGTTCTGGACCGGACTCGGTGCGGTGCGTCGCGAGCGCTTCGAGGAGGTCGGTGGATTCGACGAGCACCGATATCGGTGGCCGTCGATCGAGGACATCGACTTCGGTGTGCGGCTTCGGTCCGCAGGTGGAGTGATTCGGCTCGATCCGGCGATCCAGGGAACGCATCTCAAGCGTTGGACGATCCGATCGATGATCGTGACCGACTTTCGACATCGCGGAGTTCCGTGGGTCGCCCTCCAGGTTCGTCAACGTCGGGTGTCATCGTCGCTGAACCTCGATCTCCGCAACAGGCTCAGCGCGCTGCTGACCGTCGGCGTCGTCGTCGCTCTTGTCGCACGCCGTGTCCCTGTCGCCGTCGCCGCCATCGTTGCGCTCGTCGGAATCAACCGTCGGCTGTATGCGCTCGCTGCTCGACGTCACGGGTGGAGCGGAGCGGCGACCGGCGTCGGCCTGCACGCCGTGCACCACCTCACCGCGGTTGCGTCGGTACCGGTCGGTATCGGGGCAGCGATTCGCGCCGGCGATCATCGGCGCGCCGAGCATCCAGCCCCATGACCGCCGGTGACGGACAACTCCGGCTCGGGCTCGCGGGTTGCGGGCGCCTGGCCGAGCTGGGGTACGTGCCGGCCATCGCGCGAAGCGAGCGCGTCCGGCTCGCGGCGGTTGCCGACCCATCGAGTGCACGCACCAACGCCATGCGTTCGGCCATGGGGTCGGCCACGAAAGGAACGTGCGCGCCGACGGCGTTCGGGAGTGTCGTCGAGATGATCGAGGCAGGCGGGCTCGATGCTGTGGTCGTGGCGAGCCCGGTGGAGACACACGTCGAAGCGGCGGAGGTGTCGATCGCGGCCGGTCTGCCGACGTTGGTCGAGAAGCCGCCGGCTCGCGACGGTGCGGGGGCACGCCGGCTTGCCGCACTCGGCGACGCCGTGCGAATAGGGTTCAATCGTCGCTTCGTTCCCGGCATTGCTGCGCTGCGTCAGCGTGTCGTGGGTGCTGATGGGTACCGCGCGGAGTTTCGTCTCTCGTATCGACGGGCGAGTTGGTCGCCGGTCGTCGTGGAGGACGACGCCCTGCTCGATCTCGGCCCCCACCTGGTCGACCTGGCGCGGTGGTTGCCCGACGACGACGTGGTCGATGTCGGCGCCGCAACCGTGGCCCCGCAGCGGGCCCGGTTCGAGCTCCGGTTGGTGCGTGGGAGCGCAGCGATCGAGGTCGCATCGGATGGGATCTATGGCGAGCAGATCGCGATTCGTGACGGTGATGGTCGCACCATCGGTACGTATCGGGTCGGTGGGGCCGTCGCCGCAGTGACCGGTCGACTGTTGCGCCGATCCGGCGGTGATGTGCTGGGTGACTCACTCGCGGGTCAACTCGATGCGTTCGCGGGAGCGATCGCTGATGCGCCGGGCGGCGACCGCGGCCTCGGCACGGCAGGCGACGGAGTTGCCGTCATGGACACGATCGACGCCGTACGCGGTCGTTGAGGGAGAAGAACCACGCACCATGCTCACTGTCTTGCAGTTCGACGCAGCAAGCGCATCGACGCTCGAACGTCTCGCCGCCGAGGGGCGGCTCCCGACACTGTCAGCGCTGCGCGAGCGCGGCGTACAGCATGCGCTCCACGCTCCCGCAACGCAGTTCGCCGCGGGGGCGCAGTACACGTTGTACAGCGGCATCCCGATCGAAGAGCACGGGCTGTTCTACCCCTTCCAGTGGGATCCGGCCGATCAACGAGTCCACTACATGGAGCACTTCGAGGCGCCGCCGACGATCTGGGAACAACTCGGGCCACATGGTGTGAGGACGCTGGCCGTCGACCCGTACGAGAGTCGACCGCCGACGGTGCAGCCGCCGGGCACGCTCGTGTGTGGCTGGCAGCTCAACGATCGTGTGGTGCTGCGTAGCTGGGACCGGCCGACGGGCTCGCTACGGCGGTTGCAGAAGGTGTTCGGCGCCCCAGAACCCGTTGACGAGGTGTTCGGCCTGCATCGAGCCGCTGAGATGCTTCGCTTGCGACGCCGGCTGCTCGCTGCGCCAGGGCGGGTGGCCGAGGCGACGACGCTGCTACTGGGCGACGAGGAGGTCGACTTGGCATGGAGCACGTTCTGCGCCGCGCACGTCGCGGGCCACCAATTCTGGGATCTGTCACAGATCGATCCATCCGGGCTCGATGACGACGCCGTACGAGTGCTCAGCACCGCTCTCGACGACGTGTACGCCGAGGTCGACCGAGCGATCGGACGCATCGTCGACGCATTGCCGCCCGACGGCGATCTGATGGTGATCTCGCCGGTCGGGATGGAGATCAACACCAGCCGCGCCGACATGCTCCCCGAGATGCTCGATCGCATCCTCAGCCCAGAGCGAGAACGGTCCGAGTCGTCGTCGATCTGGTGGCTGCGTGCCGCAGTACCTCCAGGTTTTCGGGCCGCGGTGGCGGGTGCGTTGCCGGCGGGATTCGCCCTCGACCTCACCTCCCGGTTGGAGATGCGCGGGGTCGATTGGTCCGCGACGCGGGCCTTCGCCCATCCGGCGGAGAATCAGGGCTACATCCGCCTCAACCTGCGCGGCCGTGAACGCGACGGCATCGTCGACGCAGCAGACGCGCCCGCACTGATGGACGAGATCGTCGACGGATTGATGACGTTTCGAGATCTCGACGGAGGCGAGGCCGTCGCCGGTGTCGCCCGCGTCGGCGAACACTTCGGTCACGGCAGCCGTGCGCACTTACTGCCGGATCTCGTGGTGCGCTGGACCGACACACCGACAACGGCACTCGACGGAGTCCGGTCGGAGCGTTACGGGACCGTGATGCGGCGGGGCGTCGGCAGTGGACGGTCGGGAAACCACACCGAAGGAGATGCATGGGCGCTGGTCGTGCCCGGAGCGTCGCAACATGCCGACGTTCGGCGTCGGCCCCATCTCGAAGACGTCGCTGCCACCGTCGCTGCGGTCACGGGCGTCGATCGCACCGACATGGCGGGCGAGCCGCTGCTCGTTCCCTGACGAGTGTCGCCAACGCGTCACCGCCGAGTAGCGGACACGAGCGACTCGGCGACGAGCCCGTAGGCGGTGGCGACCTGTGCGCCCAGGACCAGTATCCCGGCGCCGACGCCCGCCCCGAAACCGGCGCGGACGAGGTCGAGGTAGAAGCGTGCGGGTTGCCAGTCGGAGTCTCCGGTGTGCCGCTGGCGCCAGTGTGCGGCGCCACGTCCGTAACGCACCTGTTGGCGCCAGAACGTACGCGCCGTGAGCTCGGGTCGGTGGGCAACCGTTGCGGCGCGGTCATAGGCGATGGTGTGCCCGGCAGCGGTCACGCGGTCGCACCACTCGCGATCTTCGCCCGCAGCGAGCGGGAACGATTCATCGAATCGAAAGCGCTCGGCGATCGGTGCGGTCATCGCGAGGTTGCAGGTCGGGGCGAATCGAATGGTCGTGCCGCTGCTGTCCAGCGACGACGCGAGCAACTCGTTGGTGATGACCTGTGAGGCCACCGTGGCGATCGCGTCCGGTGGTGATGGGAGCGTGGCGCCGGCAGCGATGTCAGCGCCGGCATCGATTCGAGCCGCCAGACGGGCGGTCCACTGCTCTGCGGGTACGCAGTCGTCATCGGTCAGGCAGACGATCCCTCCGGTAGCGGCGCGCACACCGCGGTTGCGGGCCGCAGCAGGTCCATGCCCGGAGCCGCGCACCACCGTGGCGCCTTCGACGGCGGCCACGATCGACTCGACGTGCCGGCCGTCTCGGGAGCAGTCGTCGACGACGAGGATCTCGGCGGGAGTGCGGTGTTGGCGAGTCAGTGCCTCGAGGCAGGCGGCGAGTTGCCGTGGACGGTCGCGCGTGGGCACGACGACGCTGATCGAGTTGGTGGTGGTCACGTGCCGATCAGCCCAGCGACGATCACGATGCCGGCTCCGCCGAAGGTGGCTGCCATCTGAGCGAACGATGCCATTGGCCGCATTCGCACCAGCGCCACGAGGACGGCGCCCACCGAGCCGACCAAGGCAGCGGTCGTTCCGCCGACCGCGTTCCACGACGGAGTCGTGACCACGGCGACGATCGTGAAGAGGACCGCTGCGACGATGCCGCATTCCAACGTCACGCGTGGTCGTAGGCGGACCGCCGCGACCTGCACGTAGAGCGAGTACAGGGGGGCGAGCACGACGAGCGCGAGGGCCGGGACGAACGCCGTTTCAGCACCCTCGTAATCGGTGCCGAAGATCGGCGGAACGAGCCAGTCGAGCAACAGCGCAGCGGCGGCGAGCACCGGGACGAGGAGCGCTGTTGCAGCGAGTGCGAGCCGGCGCAGCGGCGCCTCGGCACGCTCGGTACCCTCCCGGTCGAGATCGCCCGACGTCAGGTGGGGCAGCGAGACGGTGAACAGCTGCAGTACTGCGTAGGTCGCACCGAGCGCCAGGCCGATCGCCAGCGCGGCATAACCCGTTTCGACCGAGGAACCAGCGAAGATGGCCACTGCCAGCACCCCGGCGCGGTGGGTGTACTGCATCAATGCTGCGCCGCCGGCCTGGAGTGCGCCGAAGTGGAGTGCGCCGCTGGGAAGCTGGACATCGCCAGTCGGGTGAGCCCGGAGCACTGGGGCGGCGACGATCAGTGCCGCGAGTGTCGTGGCGATTGCGGCGATGAGAATCGCGATCAACGAGGCGGTGACCCCGCCGACGGGGTAGAGCACCAAGGCGGCGATGACGAGCACGGCGTTGTGGAACGGGAAGCGAACCGCCCACGCAGTCGTGCCCCCGAGTCCGAGCAACACGAGCAATGCGATCGTGGCGACGACGTGCAATGTCGATGCCACGATCGCAATCGAGGTGTCGGTGAGCGACAGCGAGGTTGTCGTGGCAACGCCGAGCGCGGCGACGGCGCCGATGGACAGCATCGCCGCACGCGTCACCAGGAGACGCCTGCCGAGCGCAAGCGCCAACGGAACACGCTCGTCGGGCGGCGCTGCTGGGACGTAGCGCGTCATCAGTGTCGGTCCACCGAGGGTCAGTGCCAGCGACACCATCGTGACGACGGTGAGGACGACGGCGAACCGCCCGTAGTCGGCCGGGCCGAGGGCACGCGGGACGATCGTCGCCAGCGCAACCAACGTGACGAGCTCGACGACCTTGCCGAGCGAACTGGCGACGATCGATCGGCGCATCGATCCGCCGATCGCGCCGTCGGTCGACGGGGACATCGTGCTGCTCAACATGGCTCGTGAGGCTGACCTGAGACCCACGACCGGCAGCGTACGCGACGAGGATCGGCGGTCGCTGGTGGTGGCGCTGGTGGCGGCGGTGTCGCCCGAGGTCGTCGGTGGCGACGACTCCGCGCTGTCTGAGTCTTTGCTGCAGGCGGTCCCGCCGGCGAGAGCGGCGATGAGCACGAGACCGCCGAGGCGGCGGCGCGGTCGACGATGATGGAAACGGGGGGCGACGAGATCGGCGGGACATTAGGAGTGCTGAACACGTCAACCAACGTCGGGCCGAAAACGGTTCGAGACTGGCTACGGTCCCTGGCGTGCATGTTCGTCCGGCTCGCGACGACGATGCTCCCGCGATCGCTTCGATCTACTCGTACTTCGTCGAACGGAGCGTTGCGACCTTCGACACGAGGCCGACGTCTGCGGAAAATCGTCGGGACTGGATGGCGACGTTCAGCGCAACCGGACCGCACCGCCTGTTCGTCGCCGTCGACGATGGTGAGGTGGTCGGCTACGCATGCAGCTCGCCGTACCGATCTCATCCGGCCTTCGACGAGACCGTCGAGTTCAGCGTCTACATCGCCGCCTCCGCACACGGCAACGGCGTGGGCTCGGCCCTGTACGAACGGCTCATCTCGGAGCTGCAGGCGGAACGAGTGCATCGCGCCGTCGTCGGTATCGCTCTGCCGAACGACGCGTCCGTGCGGCTCCACGAACGATTCGGTTTCGAACGGGTCGGTGTGTTCGACGAATACGCGCAGAAGAACGGGCTGCGGATCAGCTCGGTCTGGATGCAGCGCCGTCTGTGACGCCGCCCGCGCGATCAGTCGTGGGTGACGATTCGCGTGGCGCCGTCGAGAATGGTCGCGATCACTAACGCCGTCGTTCGCTCGAACGCAGCTTCCATGTCGCCGGTGAACTGGGCAAGCACCGCGCTCAGCGCATCGTCTTGGTGGGCATTGCCGATCTCGTTGAGGGCTTCGGCGACCTGCGGTGCACCGCCCGCCTGGTTCAGCCGGTCTTCTTTCGATGCGTACGTCGACATCGATGCGTACGTCGACATCGTCGTCATCAACCAGTCGTAGGCCCAAGCGAGCGGTGCGCAATGGCTTGGCCTCGCCCGTCGCCGGGCGCACGCTCGTGGTCGTGGCCCACCGCCTGTCGACGATTCGGTCGGCCGATCAGATCCTCGTGCTCGACCGTGACGATCCTCACTCGCCCGCTCGCATCGGGGAGCGCGGCACCCACGACGAGCTGATCGAACAAACGGGTCGCTACGCCGATTTGTGGGCGGAACGGGCGCGGGCAGCCTCTTGGCGCGCCGATCGCCGTACCACCCTCGACACGGCCGCTCCCAGCGTTACATCAGCGAGTTCGTGAACCGGCGGACGGTATCTATGACCTCGGCCGGCTGCTCGAGGTGCGAGCAGTGGGAACTGCCCTCGAAGAGCACGCGTTGTGCGTTGGTCAGTCCATCTGTGATTTCGGCAGCGCAGCGTTCGTCGAGGTGGTCGAAGCGGCCGACGGTGACCAGTGCGGGTACATGGATCGCCGACAGGTCGGCGACTCTCGACCAGGAGGCCAATGACCCGTCGGCGTGGAGTTCGTCGGCGCCTTGCATGTGACGAAAAACCTCCGACGAACGCTGCCGCTCGAGGACGTGCTCCGCACGGGCGTCACCGGGAACGTTGCGGACGACGAAGCTCCGATAGAACTCGAGCGCGGCGCGGTGATACTCCGGATCGTCGAGCGGGCCGCCATCGCGCTGGCGGGCGACAGCCGCACGAAACGGGGCTGCGAGCTCGGCGACTCGTCGATCGATCGAGGCGTGGAACGACTCGTAGCTGGCCGATGTGCTGGACAACACGGCGCCGATGACGCCGTCCGGCTGTCGACTGAGGTACTCGATCGACAGCCACCCGCCCCACGAGTGTCCGTACAGGACGACCTCGTCGAGACCGTAAGCGGCGCGCACGGCGTCGACCTCGGCGCAGAATCGATCGCGAGTCCAGAGTTCCTGTGGTGGACCGGCCCACGTCGAGCGGCGCGACCCGAGCTGGTCCCACATCACCACCGGACGTTCGTCGGCGAGCTGCTCGAACACCGCGAAGCCATCGCAGCTTCCGCCGGGACCGCCGTGCAAGAAGAGCACCGGCGTGCGACCGCTCGGCGACTCCGGGTCGATCCGCCAGGTCGTGACCTCACCACCGGGAACACTGAGCTGGCGGTCAACGCGCGGCACGGCCGCAGGCTACTCACTGCTCCAGGCCGCCTCAGCAGGTGGTTCGTCGATGGGGGAGCACCGTCGCTGGTGGCGGCCGTCGCCGCCGATGTCAACGACATCGTTCAAGTGTGAGGAGTGCCGTAACTTTTTTGGGGCAAGACCTTTGACCATTGTGTTAAGTGCACCTATCGTTGCCGCCCGTGACACCCTCAAAAGTCCTTGCCCCGGCCGTTGCGGCGGTCCTCGTACTCGCCTCGTGCGGCGACGACGATTCATCCTCGGTCAGCGAGGAGGATGCCGTCGAGACATATGCCCAAGGCGTGCACGCCTCGTACACCGCGAGCCTCGCGTCGGCGACCGCGCTCAATGAGGCGATCGATGCGTTCGTCGCCGATCCCACCGAGGAGACGATGCAATCGGCCAAGGACGCATGGCTGACGGCGCGTGACGATTATGGGGTGACCGAGGCGTTCCGCTTCTACGGCGGCCCGATCGACAACGAAGAGGACGGTCCAGAGGGCCTGCTCAACGCATGGCCCATGGATGAGGCCTACATCGACTACGTCGAGGGCGACCTGTCCGCTGGCATCGTCAACGACCCCGACACCTACCCGACGATCGATGCGGCGTTGTTGACCGAGCTCAACGAAGCCGGCGGCGAGACCAACATCTCGACCGGCTGGCATGCGATCGAGTTCCTGCTGTGGGGTCAAGATCTCGACGAAGAGGGCCCGGGCGCACGACCTGCGTCGGACTATGTCGACGCTGACAACGCCGACCGCCGCGCGACGTACCTCACCGAGGTGTCCGACTTGCTCCTCTTGCACCTCGGACAACTCGTCGACGCATGGGACCCGGAGGCCGGTGACAACTACTATGAGGAATTCACCACCAAGCCTTCTGAGGAAGCGCTCACCGACATCTTCACCGGGATCGGCGAACTCAGTCGCGGCGAGCTCGCTGGCGAGCGAATGAACGTCGCGTACAGCGAGCGATCCCAAGAGGACGAGCACTCGTGCTTCGCCGATAACACGACCAACGACATCATCGCCAATGCGACCGGTATCCAGATGGTGCTCACGGGCGACTATCCGGGTGGCTCGGACGGTCCGAGCATTCTCGACCTGATCGCCGCCACGGACAGCGACCTCGCCGAGGAACTCGAGGCGCAGGTGGACCAGAGCGTGACCTCGACAACCGAGATCCCGGCTCCGTTCGATCAGCACCTCCGCGATGGCGTCCCGGACACCGACCCTGGCCGACAGTCGATCTTGACGGCGATCACCTTCCTCGAAGATCAGACGCCGACGATCGTGTCCGCTGCCAGCGCACTGGGTCTGTCGATCAACGTCACCTGAGGCTGAGGGATTACCCCTCAGCGACCGCTTGATGAGGCCCCATTTCGCATGCCGGGCCGCTCTCGGAGCCGTCGCCCTCGTCGCTGCCGCCGCGTGCGGCGGTGGCGGGGGTGACGCCGTTCCGGAGCTGCTCGGTGGCGATACCACACGCGACGTCGCCGATACCGGGTCGCGAGCGTTCGGTTTCCCGGCGCCGACGTTGACCAACGACGAGCGACGCGTCTTCGAGATCGGCGACTCGTTCTTCACCCAGAACTGGGTGACCGCACCTGCCTCGACTGATGCCCGGGACGGGCTCGGGCCGATGTTCAACGCCCAGGCGTGCGCCTCGTGCCACCTGCGCGATGGCCGGGGCACGCCCGCATCGACAGGCGAGGGCGAACTCGGCCTGCTGTTACGTCTGTCGCTGCCCGGCGAGGCCGACAACGGTGGGCCGAACCCGCACCCGATCTACGGCGACCAGCTCCAGGATCGCGCGATCCTCGGGGTGCCCGTCGAAGGCGAGCTGGTCGTGACCTACGACGACGTCGTCGGGCAGTACGGCGACGGGACGGAGTACGTACTCCGTGCGCCGACCTACGAGGTCGAGGGCAACTTCGGGCCGCTCGGCGACGACATCATGATCTCGCCGCGTCTGGCGCCGCAGGTGATCGGTATGGGACTGCTCGAGGCCATCCCCGAAGCGTCGATACGCGCCGCCGCTGATCCGGACGATGCGACCGGCAACGGAATCTCGGGCAGGGTCAACGAGGTGTGGAACCCAGAAACGGGGTCGACCGACCTCGGTCGTTTCGGCTGGAAAGCCAACGCAGCGACCGTGCGGGCCCAGTCGGCCGACGCCTTTCGCGGCGACATGGGCATCACCTCGTCGCTGGCCCCGGAGGAGAGCTGCACGTCGGCGCAGGAGGAGTGTTTGGCTGCGCCGAACGGGGGAGAGCCCGAGGTGCACGACTCACGCCTCGGCAGCGTCACGTTCTACACACGAACGCTGGCAGTTCCCGCGGCTCGTGGCGCTGACGACCCCGATGTCCAGCGCGGCGCCGAGCTGTTCGAGGAGTATGGCTGCTCGTCGTGTCATACGCCCACACAGCAGACCGGCCCACTGGAAGAGGTGGGGATCGCCGCACTCAGCGACCAGACCATCCACCCGTACACCGATCTGTTGCTCCACGACATGGGCGAAGGGTTGGCCGACGGTCGGCCCGACTTCTTGGCTTCTGGCAGCGAATGGCGAACCGCGCCGCTGTGGGGTTTGGGACTGCTCGAAGCCGTGAATGGCGAGCTCTTTCTGCTTCACGATGGGCGGGCGCGGACGATCGACGAGGCCATTCTGTGGCACGGCGGCGAGGCCGCAGCGGCGATGGAGCAGTTCCGCACCGCCGACGCCGACGACCGAGATGCACTCGTCAAGTTCCTGGAGTCGAGATGATCCGCAGACATTCGATCCGCAGCCGATCGATCGTGGTCGTCGGCGCACTTGCGCTCGGCGCCGTGGCGTGTGGCGACGACGCCCCGAGTCGAGCCGACACGGTGGCGGCCATGACCGACGTCGAGGTGCCCGCAGAATGGTCTGCGTTCGCCGAGCAAGCGCAGGCACTCGACGTTGCGGCCGACCAGCTCTGTGCCGTAGGGAGCGGAGCGGTTGCAGATGTCTCCACGGCAGTTGCGTCGAGCCGGGAGGCATGGACATACCTCAATCCGTGGTGGTTCGGACCCGTGATGGACCGGCGTTCCCGCTTCATCGTCGACTCCGACGTCGAAACGGCAGAGATCGACGCGCTGCTCGACAACGGCGAGCCGATCGACACCACTGCGTTGCGTGACCTCTACGGCGCCGACCAACGCGGCCTCGGAGCCATCGATGCGGTCCTCGGCGAAGCGCTCGACGAGCGCACCTGCGAGTTCGTCGTGGCGAACGCCGAACTCGTGCGGGCCGAGGCAGACGCGCTCGCAGCGGAGTGGGTCGACTACGGGCCCACGCTCGGCGCCGACGATGCAGCGGCGAACGAGGCCATCGAGCTGATGGTCAACGAATCGCTGTTTGCCCTCGCTGCGTTGCGCGACGAGACCGACGCCGGCGTCGTCGAGGCCACACTGCGAGGAATCGAGTGGGCGATGGTCGGCGATGGCACCGACAGCGCCGCGGGCATCGCTCCGTTGCTCGACGACGACGTCGCTGGACAACTCGCCGAGCAACTCGCAGCAGCGATCGCCGACCCGAGCGACGGCAACCTGATGGCCGTCGAGATGACGATCACGACCAACGTCGTCAGTGCGCTCGGTCTCGCCGTGCAGTTCTCCGATGCCGACGGCGACGGCTGAGCCGCACGACCCTCCAGCGGGAGGTGCGACTCCTGGACCGGGGTCGCCCGAGGCGACAACACCGACGAGCTGGCCGGAACGGCTGAGCCGTCCCGTCCCATCTGCGTCGTATGTCGCATTCAGGTGGGCATTCGGCGCTCTCGTGGTGATCGGCCAAGCGCGCTTCTTGGCGCGTGGTTGGGTCGAGGAGTTTTACCTGGCCCCGGATGTGCACCTCACGTACCCCGGCCTCGGATGGGTCCGGCCTCTTCCCGGTCCGGCGATGTATGCGGTCGTCCTCGGTGTGGCTGGGCTCGGTGTGGCGATCGCCGTGGGGTGGCGCACGCGAGTGGCGGCAGCCGTGTTCGCCATCGTCTTCACCTACACCGAACTCATCGATGCCGCGCTGTACCTGAACCACTACTGGTTCATCAGTCTGGCGGCGGTGGTGCTTGCGGTGGTGCCGACGGCCAGCGACGGCACGGTGGCTCGGGTCAGCGTCCTGGCGCTGCGCGGGCAGTTGGCGGTGGTGTACGTGTTCGCCGGAGTGGCCAAGCTCAACGACGACTGGTTGCTGCGCGGCGAGCCGTTGTCGACGTGGCTTGCGGCGCGGACCGACCGGCCGTTGATCGGCCCGCTGCTCGATGAGCCGTTCGTCGGGTTGGGGCTCAGTTGGGCCGGCGCGCTGTTCGACCTCACCATCGTCGGCTGGTTGTTGTGGCAACGGAGTCGGCTGATTGCCTACGTCGCCCTGGTGGTATTTCATATCGCCACCGCGACGCTGTTTCAGATCGGCATGTTCCCGTGGGTGATGATCCTGCTGACGCCGATCTTTCTCCCCCCGTCGTGGCCCCACGATCTCGCCCGGCGGGTGCGGTTGGCGCTCGGTGGCGAGCAGACCCAGTCAGGTGCGACGATCGCGGTGAGGCCCGAGCGAGCACCGAGGCGGCCCGCGAGGCGGGCGACCATCGGCGTGCTCGTTGCACTTGCGGCGGTGAACATCGCGCTCCCGCTGCGGCACTACGCAGCCGACGGGAACGTGCGTTGGAACGACGACGGATATCTCTTGTCGTGGAGGGTGATGCTCACCGAGCGAGCGAGTCACGTTCGCTTCAACGTCATCGACACGGTGTCCGGCACCACCGAACGGGTCGATGCCGAGGCCGTCCTCACGGAGTGGCAGGCGGCGTCGGCGGTCGTGCGTGCCGATTTGATCCTGGCAACCGGTCATCTCATCGCGGCCGACTACCGCGATCGGCTCGGTCGCGACGTCGAGGTCCGGGTCGACGCCTTCGTCGCCTGGAACGGTCGTCTCGCGGCCCGTTGGATCGACCCGACGGTCGATCTGGCTGCGCTGTCGAGATTCGCGCCGGCGTCAGCGTATGTACTCGACCGCCCATGAACGCGCGCTGGGTCGTTCCCGCAATCCTGTTGATCGGGGCCGCGGCGTTTGCCGTGATCATCGTCCTCGATGGAGACGACGACCCGACGCGCGAAACCGTCACGGCGTCTGGGCCGGAGTTCTCCTCGATCGGTGACATGGCCGCCGGATCGGACCTGATCGTGGAGGGCACCGTCGTCGCCGTTGATGACGGTCGGCGGATCACGGATCCGGCAGACCCGACCGCTGGGGTGGTCACTCGTCTCTACGAACTTCAGGTCGCCGAGGTCTATCAGGGCGATGCCGGCGATTTTGTGCTCGTCGAGCAAGAAGATGCACTGCTCGACGGCACGCCGATCGTCGTCAACGGGTTGTCCCCGCACGCGGTCGGCGACGTCGGGTTCTGGTTCCTGGTCGTCGGCGACAGCGAGGAGTTCCCGTTCACGGCGGTCGTCAATCAGCAGGGTCGACTGCTCGTCGATGCCGACGGTGTGATCGATAGCGAACTCCTCCCGGCGTCGACAGCCGTCGATGACGTCCGAGCGGCGCTGCGCAGTCTCTGAGTCCGTCGTGTTGCGGTCAGGTGCCGATGCCCTTCGGAAGGCGTGCTGGGTCCCAATCGAGGTGGGTCAGTGCCTGTTGGCAGGCAAAGCGGTCGGTCATTCCGCCGACGTAGGCAACCGCAGCGCGATATGCGTCTGCGGAGTCGGCGTCGATCATGTCGACCGTGCCGTCCGCGAGACCGAGTGCGGCGCGTGCGGTGGGAACGGGGATCGCATGTGGTCGGTCGGCAAAGAACTCCACCAGGGCGCGCAACATCGTGATCACGGAGTCGGCCTGGCGACGGCTGGCTGGCCGCAGGTAGACGTGGTCGTAGTTGAACTGGCGAAATGCGGCGAGTGCGGCGGCGTCGTCGGGGGCCATACCGATGCGCGACGCCCGGGCACTGGCGTGGATCACGGCGCGGATCAACGCACCCAACTGAGAAGATCGATCTCTTCCGCATCGTTCGACGACGATGTCTGGGAGCATCTCGGTGGTGACGATGCCGGCTGCGACGGCGTCTTCGAAGTCGTGGCAGACGTACGCGATCCGGTCGGCCCATGAGACCACTTCACCCTCGGGCGTGGCGGGCGCGGGAAGGCTCCAGGAGTGGTTGCGGATGCCGTCGAGGGTCTCCGCGCACAGATTGAGCGGCCGCAGTGTGACGTCGGCACCCCACGGCGCGTGATCGAACCCCTCGTCGATGAACGGCGACAGTGCGTCCTCGCTCGCGTGTCCGCCGGGGCCGTGACCGCAATCGTGGCCGAGGGCCATCGCTTCGACGAGCGGGACGTTGAGACGCAACGCAGCGGCGATCGATCGTCCGACCTGGGCGACCTCGAGTGCGTGGCTCATCCGGGTGCGCTGGTGGTCATCGGGGAACACGAACACCTGGGTCTTGCCGGCGAGGCGACGGAAGGCGGAGTCGTGAAGAATTCGGTCGCGGTCGCGTTCGAAGCACGTCCGGAACGGGTCGGGCGCCTCTTCGACTCGGCGAGCTCCGGCGCCCGCCGCACGGGTGGCGTTCGAGGCGAGTGCGGCGGCCTCGAGCGCTTCACGTTCGGCTCGGTCGAGGGGCTTCACGGATCCGGTGTCGGCGATCGAGTCGTTGTGGGCGACGACGAGGTCGTCGACGGCGGTATGACCGTCCATCGTCGATGCCCAGCGGCGGGCCCGCTCGGTCGCTGCGCTCTCCATGGGTGCAGACGTTACGACGTCGTCAGTGGATCGAGCGGTACCTCCCGGAGGGAGCGCCTTCAGCGGGATTAGCCTGCCGGGGGTGTCGCAATTCGTCGACGAATGCCAACTCAACGTGCGCGGCGGTGACGGGGGCGCGGGCTGCGTCAGCTTCCGGCGTGAGGGTCCGGTCGCGATGGGTGGACCGAACGGCGGCGACGGTGGTGCTGGCGGAGACGTCTGGCTCGTCGCCGATCACAACGTGTCGTCCCTGCTGGCGTTTCGCGACCATCCCCATCGGCGTGCGACGAACGGTGCTCACGGCAAAGGCAAGGACCTTCACGGCCGGACAGGGGAATCGCTCGACATCCGCGTCCCCATCGGGACGGTTGCCTACGACATGTATTCGGGCGAGCGGCTCGCCGAGTTGAATGCCCAGGGTGACCGGTGGCAGGCGGCCGCCGGCGGACGTGGCGGGCGCGGCAATCATCGATTCCTCTCCAACCAGCGTCGGGCACCGAAGTTCGCCGAGCAAGGCGAACACGGCGAAGAGCGGTGGCTCAAGCTCGAGCTCAAATTGATGGCTGACGTTGCGCTCGTCGGCTTCCCCAACGTCGGGAAGTCAACGTTGATCTCGGTGATCTCTGCTGCGAAACCGAAGATCGCCAACTATCCGTTCACCACGTTGGAGCCGAACCTCGGGGTGGTGTCGCTCGACGACGACACCAACTTTGTCGTCGCTGACATCCCCGGCCTGATCGAGGGTGCGAGCGACGGCAAAGGTCTTGGGCACCAGTTCCTCCGTCACGTCGAGCGCGCTCGGGTGTTGTGCCTACTCATCGATCTCGCGCCCGTCGACGGGACACCTCCGCAGGAGCAACTCGATGTGCTGTTGCGTGAACTCGGTGCGTACCAGCCGGACCTGCTCGAACGGCCCCGACTGGCGGTCGGCACCAAGGCCGACGTGATCCGACCCGAAGAGGTCGCCGCGCTCGGATGGGACGGCCCAGTGATGTCGGCGGTCACCGGAGACGGGGTTCGTCCGGTCGTCGGACAGCTGGCATCGCTTGTCGATGAGGCCCGCCGTGCCGACGAGCAACCGGATCCGAGCGTGATCGTGCTCCGCCCCGAGCCGGTCGGTGCGGTCGTCGAACGGATCGCCGACGGGGAGTACCGCATCGTCGGTCGCGACGTCGAGCGCGCCGTGGCGTTGAACGACGTCACGACGCCCGAGGCGCTGGCGTACATCGACCAGCGACTCGAACGACTCGGTGTGCCACGCCTGTTGACACGTGCCGGGGCCGAGGAGGGCGACGTGATCTGGATCGGCGAGTTCAGCTTCGACTACCAGCCGGGCACCTGATGCGCGTCGTCGCCAAGATCGGGACCGCGTCGATCACCGACGACTCCGGACGGATCCGTCCAGAAGCGATCGCCAAGTTGTCGGCCGAGGTCGCGGAGTTGCGGGCGGATGGCAATGAGGTGGTGATCGTGTCCTCGGGTGCCGTTGCGGCCGGCGTGGCGGCGTTGGGCTTCGATCGACGCCCGACCGACATGGGCACGCTGCAGGCGGTCGCCGCCGCGGGCCAGAGCCGCTTGGTCGAGGCGTACAACGTCGAGCTCGATCGACATGGTCTCGTCGGGGCGCAGGTACTGCTCGACCCTCACGACTTCTTCGATCGTCGGCAGTACCTCCACGCCCGCGCCACGCTCGAGCGCCTGCTCGAACTCGGAGCGGTGCCGGTGGTCAACGAGAACGACACCATCGCCAATGAAGAGTTGCGCTACGGCGACAACGATCGATTGGCTGCGCTCGTCGGCCACAGCCTGCATGCCGACGTGCTGGTGCTGCTGACCGACACCGATGGCGTGTTCACCGACGACCCGCGGCGCAATGCCGGGGCCACGTTGGTGCCGCTGGTTCCCGCCGACGACCCGTTGCTCTCGCTGACGGCCGTGGCCGGTGGTGGCGGGAGCGACCGGGGGAGCGGGGGAATGGCCAGCAAGCTGATCGCCGCACGTATGGCCTCGTGGTCGGGCATCCGTTGCGTGATCGCCCGAGCAGCACGACCAGACGTGCTCGCCGGTGCGGTGAGCGACGAGCTGGTCGGCACCACGTTCGAGTCGCACGACCGTGCGTTGTCGGCGCGCAAGTTGTGGATTGCCTTCGCCGCCGAGGCGGCTGGCTCACTGCACGTCGATGCCGGTGCCGTGCGTGCGATCACCGAACGGCCGAGCAGTCTGTTGCCGGCCGGGGTGGTCGAGGTGCGTGGCGACTTCGTGAGCGGAGACACCGTGGATGTGGTCGGTCCAGGCGGGGCGACCTGCGCCCGCGGCATGGTGGCGGTCGATGCCGCAGGTCTGCGAGCCGTCCTCGGGCGGCAGACCGGTGACTTGCCAGAAGGCATGGTGCACGAGGTGATCCACCGAGACCACCTCGTCGTGCTCGATCTGTAGCCCGGGTTCGTGCGACAGCAGGTGCCTGGCACCTGCTGTCGGGGTTCGTGCCGTCGCACCGGTGCGACGGATCAGCTGGTGGCTTGTTGCTATTCGCCGGCGGCGGCGCCCGGCTCGACGGCCGGGGCCTCGGCACCACCGAGGCCGAGTTCGGCCCGGAGCTCAGACAACCGTGACTGGGCAGCGACGTTGGCCGTGGCCTGCTCGACCTCGAGCAGACGACTCTCGACGGTGGTTTCTTGGAGCTCGGCCGACGCCGTGGCTTTGGCATACCGAGCCTGGATCTTCTGCTCGACCTCGGCGAAGGTCGGCACGTCGTCGCCGACGGTCTCGGAGAGCTCGGCCATCGCCGTGTTCATTTCCTCTTGCATCTTCGCCTGCTCGAGCTGGCTGAGCAGCTTCGACTTCTCAGCGAGCTTCTCCTGCAGCAGCCCGCTGTTCTGCTTCACCGCGGCTTTGGCCTGGTCGGAGGCTTCGGTCGACTCGAGCACCAGCTGTTTCAGGCTCTCGACATCGCTTTCGACCGATATCAGTTTGTCGGCGATCGTCTCTGCTGCGTGGGTGTATTCGGTGGCCTTGTCGCCATTGCCGGCCTTCTCGGCATCGGCGGCCATCAACAGGGCCTGGCGGGCGTTGGCGTTGAGCTTCTCCAGCTCGCCGAGCTTGTTGTTCAGCCGGATCTCGGCCTGCTTCTGGTTGGCGATGACGTTGGCCGCCTGCTCCTTCAGCCGCTGATGCTGGTTGTGGGCCTCGGTGATGGCCTGTTCGAGCTGCACCTTGGGGTCGGCGCTCTCGTTGAACTTGCCGGTGAGCTTTGCCGTTAGGTAGGCCCACCACCGCTTGAAGAGCTTGATCATGGCGTCGAGCCTACTTGCAGCCGACGGCGGACGGCATCGAGCTCTGGCGCCCGCAACACCATGAGCACAGCGACGTACACGGCGACTCCGACGACCGTGCCGACCGTAACTCGCAACGCGGCGTCGAGGCCTGCGTTGCCGCCGACCTGGCCGGCGACGAGCCACACGGCTTCGGCCATCAGGATCGACGCGAGCACGGTGCGCCACAGGCTCGTCAACACCTCGCGAATCGGGAACCCGGGAACCTTGTACCCGAGCACCTGCAACGACCACAGCGACGCCACCACGTAGGCCAGCGCAAACGCCAACCCCAGTCCGAGCACGCCGTACCGGCCGACCAGCACGACGGCGAGAACGATGTTCAGCGCATTCTCGAACACGTTGATCGTGAACGGGGTGCGCGTGTCCTTGTGGGCGTAGAACCCACGAAGGACGAACAGGTACACCGAAAACGCCCCGAGTCCGAGCGCGAAACCCGCCAGTGCACGTGACGTGGCCAGTACGTCGTCGGCGCTGAACTCTCCGCGCTCGAACGCAAGGCCGATCAACGGCTGACGCAGGACGAACATGCCGAATCCTGCGGGAACCGTCACGAGTGCCGTCATGCGCACCCCGAGCGACGCGTTCGCCAAGAAGTCGGGTTTCGATCGCTGGGCCACCGCCCGGGCCAATTCGGGCTGAAAGGTGGTGGCGATCGACACCGCAAGAAGTCCGTGGGGGAGCACGAAGAACGCAAAGGCCAGTACGTAGGCGGTGGCGTCAGAGGAGCCAGGGCCGGCGAGGTTGCGCACCACCGCCACGGCGACCTGGTTGGCAAAGACGAACCCGATCGTCCAGAAGCTCAGTGTGAGCAGCTTGCGCACCGCTGGATGGCGCCATCTCACCTGCGGTCGGAAACGGAATCCGGTCCGCAGACACGCGGGGATCAAGACCAGCAGCATTGAGCCGATTCCGACGGTGGCTCCGAGGCCGAGCGTGAGGCGCAGCCGATCGTCGGTGAGGACGTCGTCGATCTGCCAGCCGTCGGGGCCGGGCGAGGGCAGCGACAGCAGCGTGGCGATGATGATCAGGTTCGGCAGGATCGGGCTCCACGCCGCCGCGAAGAAGCGGCGTCGGCTGTTCAGGAAAGCGTTGGCCAAGCCGGTCAGCCCGTAGAACAGGATCTGAATCAGGAACAGTCGGGCCAACGTGGTGCCGACCTCGCGAAAGACCGCTGGGTCGGCGTCTTCGACGTTGATCGAGTAGATGCCGAAGATCAGCGGTGCGGCCAACACCGCCGCTGCGGTGAGCGCGGTGATCAACGCCGCGGCGGTGCCGATGATGACATTGGTCGACTCGTCGTCGTCGTCGACGAGGTAGGTGGAGAACAGCGGGACGAGGGTTGCCGACAGGAGCCCGCCGAGTAGCAGGTCGTAGACGATGTTCGGGGTCTCGTTCGCCAACAGGTACGCATCGCCGAGGGCGTCGCGCCCGATGACGGCGGCGAACACGATGAAACGAGCCAGCCCGGTGACTCGCGACAGCGCGGTCCCCGCAGCCACCACGAGGTTGTTGCGCAGCAGTCCGCTGCCCGAGGAGGTTTCCTGGGTCGCAGCGACGCCGGTCGCCGGTGCTCCGGTGTTGCTCACTGGGTGCGCGGCGCAGGCAGCGTCTGCGGGAGTTCGGTGGCGACGCGGCTGGCGGCGGCCACGTCGGGGAGCGGGGCGAGCGTGATCCACGCGGTGTCTGCGAGTTCGTCCGCCGGCGCAGTCGCCCAGCGGTCGAAGGTGGTGTCGGCGTTCTCGATGTGCACGTCGATCCCCGCAGCAGCGCCGGCTGCACGGCAGGCTGCGGCGGACTCCTCGACGCAGGAGATGACTTGCGCCGGGCCGGCGGCGTCTGGGTCGCCTGTGTCGCCGCCGTCGTCGAGCACGTTCGAGCGCAACAGCCAGGCGCTGCCCACGAGGGCGACGGCGAGGATCGCCGCGCCGATCCGCTTGCCGGTCATCGATCCGTCCGTGGCGTCGTCACGAGTCGGCTTCGGTCACTTCGTCGAGAGCGAGTCGCATCCCCTCCAACTCGACGACGAGATCGTCGACGGCGTGCGCATAGTCGTCGGTGTCGGCGCCCAAGGTGACTTCGGTGGCACGTACGACGAGTTCGTCATAACGCGTCTGGGTGAGCCGCAGCCGGTCTTCTGTCCGGCCGGCGCGCACCTTCAGCCGCTCGGTCGCTTCGATCTGGCTTTCCACCGATGCGAGCGCGCTCGCTACGTCGGCGCTCGGTTCGGTCTGGCTGCGTTGTTCGAGCGTGTTCAACCGCAACGACAACGCAGTGGGATCCATGCGCTTGACCGCAGCGTCGAGTTCGTTGCCGCGACGGGCGATGCGCCAGGTCTCGTCGAGTCCGTCGTCGAGGCGATTGGCGATCGAGGTCATCCGTTCACGGAGGGGCCCGTCGCGCATTTCACGCACGGTCCGATGGAGTTGGGCCGCTGAGCGTTGAGCGGCCTGGACATGTTGCCGCCACGGTTCCCCAATGGTGAACGGATCGATCCGCGGACGACGCGGGCGTCGGGGCAGGTTGGCCACCGTGAGTCCCGCTCCGATCGCGATCCCGGCGCCGACCGCGACGGGCCAGCCGAGGCCGGCGACGAGCATCGCCACGGCGACGCCGACCCCGACCGGGACCCACGTCATCAGCGCCTTCGCCATCGCCGCAGCGTATGTCGGACATGTCGCGTCCGGACACCACACGATTGAAGGTCAGGTCGGTCGCAGGTCAGCGCGTGATGTCGGCGGCGGTGAGCGTGACGAGCTGGTCGTCGCTTGGCTCGTCGATGTCGGCGAGACGCACGGCGTGCGTACCGATCGATGCCTCGAACACGTTGCGCGCGAAGCGGCCGTTGCCGAAGCCGCGGTCCCGCGGCTCGGCCTCGATCACCTCTGCCAGTCGCGTGCGTGCGTCTGGTTCGAGTTCATACCCTTTGGCGCTACTGATCAGTTCGAAGATGGCGATCAGCTCGCCGGTTGCGTAGTCGGGGAAGTCGATCGTTCGGGTGAATCGGCTCTGGAGGCCTGGGTTGGCGTTGATCAGCTCGTCCATCTCGTTCGGATAACCGGCCGCGATGATCGAGAGATCGTCGCGGTGGTCCTCCATGAACTTGACGATCGTGTCGATCGCTTCCAGGCCGAAGTCGTTCGTCCCGCCTCGGGCAAGGGCGTAAGCCTCGTCGATCAGCAACGTCCCGCCCAGCGCTGACTCGAGCACGGCGCGAGTCGTCGTTGCGGTTTGGCCGACGTAGCCGGCGACCAGGTCTGATCGTTCGGTCTCGACCAGGTGGCCACGCGACACGATGCCCAGCGCATGCAGGATCTGGCTGAGCAGTCGGGCCACGGTGGTCTTGCCGGTGCCTGGGTTGCCTGTGAACACGAGATGCATCCCGACCTCGACGGTCGGGAGGTCGCGCTCGGCTCGTAGCCGCTGGACACGCAGCAGGCTCGTGAGACGACGGACTTCGTGTTTCACCGATTCGAGTCCCACGAGCGCATCGAGTTCGGCGAGCACGTCGTCGACCGGGCGCGGATCGAGCGGGCCATCGTCGTCGTGGGCGGGCGTGTCGGATTCCTGCGGTGCATCCCCCGCCTGGGTGTGTTCCGCCGGTGCGGGCCCGAGTGTTGCCAGCAGCATCGTGCGGTAGCGGTCGATGGCGTCGAGCTCGGCGGGGGAGGGGACCAGGTCGAGCGCTGCGGTGGCGTGGGCGAGGCCGAGTGCCGCGTCGTAGTACGTCCGGGCGTGCGTGGTTCCGTCGCGACGGTCGGCGTCGGCGAGCAGAACGAACAGCGTGCTCGGCCGGTCGAGCCACTCCGCGCGACCGCCGAGCGTGTCGTCGGCGCGCAGCGCTGACGGCGCGAGGATCATCGGGGGCACGAGGTGTTCGCCGACAGCGGCGACCCAGGTCCGCAGTTCGTCGTCGGTATGGCGTCCGTCGGCGTCGACGAATGCCGCGACGATGTTGCCGGCCTCGATCGCGCACTCGGCGCGGTGGTCGCGATCGGGTGCCAGCGCACGCAGCGCCGCGTCGGTGACGTCGCCGAACCGTTGCGCGAGGTCATGGACCGCGTCAGGCATCAACCGACCATACGTTCCCGGACCGCCGGCAGTCGCAGGACATCTCGTGGCGGGGCGTTGACGTGAGCGCATGGCGCCGGCGACGACCAATGCGCTCACACAATCGGAGATCGGAGCAGATCGCCGTCAGTCGTGGCGGCGGGCGACATGGTTCGATGATCAGATCGCTCGACGATCAAGATGGAGCTGGATGTGGGGAGCCGCGCTGGCGGTGAGGAGCTCGGAGTGCATCGAGATGAGTGAATACGAGCCACAGATGTCGGCGGAACGGGTTGAGCATCTCCGCCGATGGCATCAGATGACATCGGACGCACTCCACGAGCTGGGTAGTCACGATGTGTCGTACCTCGGCCTCGATCTGCACGTCCCGGCCGAGGTGTTCGCGCCCACGCCCACCTCCGATCTGCTCGGTCGGCTGGTGAGCACCCGCGTGCGAGCTGGCCAGCGCGTGTTGGACATGGGATGCGGCGCCGGGGCGAACGCGATCCTGGCCGCGCAGGTGACCGATGACGTCATGGCCGTCGATGTCAACCCGGCGGCCGTCGAGGCCACTGCGGCGAATGCGCTGCGCAACGGCGTCGGCGCTCACGTCACGGCGCGGGTCAGCGACATCTTCGACAACGTGACTGGCGACTTCGACCTGATCGTGATCGATCCACCCTTTCGATGGTTTCCACCGCGGGACATGCTCGAACGAGCATTCACCGACAAGAACTATCGGTCGCTCGGTCGCTTCATGAGCGGCGTCAGCGGGCGGCTCCGCCGGGGTGGCGAGGTGCTGCTCTTCTTCGGGTCGAGCGGTGACGTTGCCCACCTCGATTCGCTGATCGTCGACACCGGACTCTCCTCGACGGTGCTTGCAGAGCGCGTCGTCGCGGTGCGCGGGGAGGACACGATGTACTTCGTGCGGAGCATCACGCCGAGTCGGTCGTGATGGGCCCGAGCGGGGCGCGATGCGCCCACACGGCGAACAGAGGGTCGCCCGGCGCCGATGGATTCTCGAGGCGTACCTCGGGCGGCCCGAAGCCGGGAGTCTCCGCAAAGTAGGTGGCGACGATCGCGCAGTGGCCGCGGTCGTCGGTCGAGAGCCATCCGTTGATCGCCTTGGTCGGAAAGCAGCGATTGGAGAACGTGCACACGAACACCCCCTCTGGGCGCAACACGCGTGCCGCCTCGGCGAACACGTCGAACGGCCGGGTCAGGTAGTCAACCGACACGCAGCACGTGACGGCATCAAACGCCGCATCGTCGAAGGGCAGCGTCGGGTCGAGGTTGAGATCGCAGACCACGCGCTCGGTCGCCATCGGATTGGCCTCGAGCTCAGCCGCATTCATACCCAGTGCGGCGAGACGACGAGGTCGGCGGCTGAAGTGCGAGATCCACGACGAGCACAGATCGAGCACTGCGGCGTCGGCGTAGCGGTCGAGGATCATCCGGTCGTACAGCGCAGACACCGCAGCGATCGCCGCATCGTCGATGTGCGTGACGAGGCGCTCGATGGCGTAGAACGCGGCATCAGGTGCCTGGTCGGAGCGGGCGAAGAAGCCTGGCGGGAACGGCGAGTGGTCGATGGCGCGACTGTTGCAGCTCCGTCGGCCACGTGCAGGACTGGCGGTACGCAATCGCCGCACCTCATTCTCTGACTAAGATCAGAGAATGACGCTGCACGACGACCGTGTCGCCACGCTGCGGCACTTTCACCGCACCGTCACCGAGCGCGTCGGCGCACTCGACGAGGAGTACCTCGCGCGGCCCCGCCCGCTCGCAGCGTCGCGTTTGTTGTGGGAAATCGACGAAGGCGCCGACCTGCGCGAGCTACGTGACCGCCTCGACCTCGATTCGGGGTACCTCACCCGGCTTGTGCGCCGGCTCGGGGATGAAGGGCTGGTCGAGGTCGAGCCCAGCGTCGTCGATGCCCGTGTTCGCATCGTGCGACCGACCGAGCGGGGACGCGCTGAGCTGGCGGAACTCGATCGCTCGAGTGATGCGCTCGTCGCGTCGCTCCTGGCCCCACTCAACGAGCGACAGCGCACTCAGCTCGTCGACGCGGTGACCACCGTCGACAGGCTGTTGACCGCCGGTCTCGTCGCCGTCGACGAGGTCGACCCCGATAGCGCCGCCGCAGAGCACTGCGTGGAGCACTACTTCGCCGAGCTCGGGGAGCGACTCGAGCACGGATTCGATCCCGCCATCACCGGGACTGCATCTGGCGACGAGGTGCGCGCGCCGAATGGTCGCTTCCTCGTGGCGACGCTGCGTCACGCGCCCATCGGGTGCGGGGGCGTCAAGTTCTTCGCCGATCGCCCGGCCGAGATCAAGCGGATGTGGGTAGCGCCGACCGCACGCGGACTCGGCGTCGGGCGTCGCCTGTTGTCCGAGCTGGAGGAGCGAGCCCGTCGGGCCGGAGCTCGCAGCGTGCGGTTGGACACGAATCGAGCGTTGCGCGAGGCGATCGGGATGTACATCGCCAACGGATACGACGAGATTCCTGCGTTCAACGACGAGCCGTTCGCCCATCACTGGTTCGAGAAGCAACTCCACACCTGAGCGGGGCCGACGAGCCGGCAGTCTGCGGTCGCTAGTACAGGTCGGTGCGATAGATCTCTTCGAGGTCGGCGGCGATCACGGGCACGAGACTCTCATCGCCGAGGAGTCCACTGATCTGTTCGGCGATGGGCTGGCGGTCCGCTTCGGCCTCGTCGGCCGCGGCCCACAGCTTCGAGCGGATCATCGCCGTTCCACAGTGGAAGAACGCCTCCTCGACGCCGACGATCGTCGCCATGAGTGCTGGCTTCTCGTCGACGGCGAGTTGGTCGAGCAGCTCTGGATCACGAGACAACCGGGCGGTTCCATTGACGCGATACGACTCGCGCTGGCCGGGGACCATGAAGATCAAGCCGATGCGACCCGTTGCCAACACGTTGCGGGGACCGAAGCCGAGGGCGTTTCCCTTGTGCTCGGGGATCGCCAACGTGGTCGGGTCAATGAACTCCCGGGCGGTGTCGTCGACCTCGGGGCGCAGCTTGACCTTGACCCGGTCGTTCGGCGAACCGATGAGTTCGTCGCCTCGGTCGACCACCCCACCCGGCGGGCCGACGCCGAGGTGTTGCTCGAGTTGTTCTCACGGGTCACCGCGTCTCCGCCGAAGATGTGGGTCCCTCGATCGTCGGTTTCGGGCGGTACCACTATCGCTACGACACCGGTCGCGAGGGCGACTACAGATTGGCCCGTTCTGATTGACCAGAGGGTCAAGGCGGCCAGTAGCGTGGCGCCCCATGACGATTTCTTCGCCGACCAGCGGTGACGTGCAGTTGTCCGAGCCGCGGTTCGAAGGCGTGCAGCAGGTGCGTGACGCACTGCGCGACGTGCAGTACCTCGCCGACGACGGCATCGCCGGCGTCGCCTACCTGGCCGACCGGCTCGGCAAGCCGATCCTCGTCGAGGGTCCTGCCGGTACCGGCAAGACCCAGCTGGCCAAATCGGTCGCCGAGATCACCGGCTCGCGCCTGATCCGGCTGCAGTGCTACGAGGGGCTCGACGAGTCCAAAGCGTTGTACGAGTGGAACTACAAAAAGCAGCTCCTGCGCATCCAGACCGAGCAGGGCGACACAGCCGACCACGAATGGACCGAGATCCGCGACGACATCTTCTCCGACGAGTTCCTGCTCACGCGCCCGCTGCTCGAGGCGATCACCGCCGACGAGCCCGTGGTGTTGTTGATCGACGAGGTCGACCGCGTTGAGGTCGAGACCGAAGCGCTGTTGCTCGAGATCCTGTCGGACTACCAGGTGTCGATTCCCGAACTCGGCACGATCGCGGCCAAGCAGATCCCGCTGGTGTTCCTCACCTCGAACAACACCCGTGAGCTGTCAGAAGCGTTGAAGCGCCGGTGTTTGTACCTGCACGTCGATTATCCCCAGCTCGATCGCGAGCGCGAGATCGTCTTGGCCAAGGTCCCCGACATCACCGAGCAGCTTGCCGATCAGGTGGCTCGCATCGTGCGCTCCATCCGTCAGCTCGACCTGAAGAAGGCGCCGAGTGTGTCCGAGACGCTCGACTGGGCGCGGACGCTGTTGCTGCTCAACATCGACACGATCGACGAGCAGACCGCCAAGGACACGTTGAACATCCTGCTCAAGTATCAGACCGATATCGCCAAGGCGGCGAAGGAACTCTCTGTCGACGAGTGACGTCAGATGCTTGAACTCCTGAACGGCTTCGTCGTCGAGCTGCGCAACGCCGGCCTTCCGGTGTCGCTCACCGAGAATCTCGACGCGATGGAAGCGGTGCAGCACATTCCCATCGACGATCGCGAGGCGTTCAAGTACGCCCTCGGGGCGACGCTGATCAAGAACCAGGCCCATTGGCGCAGCTTCGAGACGATCTTCGAGGTGTACTTCAGCCTGCGCGGCCCGGAGTACAAGCTGGTCGACGGCGACGAAGAGTCGATGGTCGACGACCTGTGGCGAGAGATGCAGGACCAACAACAGGGCCAGGAGGGGCAGGGCGGCGCCGGAGGGCTCGAGAATCTGACGCCCGAAGAGATTGCCCAGATGTTGATGTCGGCGTTGATGAACGGCGATCAGGGAATGATGCGGGCGATGGCCCGCCAGGCTGTTCAGCGCTTTGCCGGCATGGAGCCGGGCCGTCCCGTCGGCGGTACGTACTACCTGTACCGCACGCTGCGCAACCTCGACCTCGACAGCATGCTCGATCGCTTGATGGAGTCGACGCGCGAGGAGGTCGGCGACGATCTGACACCGCTCGAAGAGCGCCTCGAACGCGAGGAGTACGAAGATCGCATCGACAAGTTCAAAGGTGAGGTCGAAGCGGAGATTCGTCGCCGGCTCGTCGCTGACCGGGGCGCGGAGGCGATGGCCAAGACGCTGCGCAAGCCGTTGCCCGAAGACGTCGAGTTCATGCACGCCTCACGCGACGAGATGGTCTCACTGCGCAAGGCCTTGCAACCACTGACCCGCAAGCTCGCCGCTCGATTGGCACGCAAGCGCAAGCATGGCCGCAAGGGCCCGCTCGACTTCCGGAACACGGTGCGCCATTCGCTCAGCTACGGCGGGGTGCCGGCCGAGCCGAAGTTCAAGTACCCCCGGCCGTCGAAGCCCGAACTGATCGTCGTCGCCGACATCTCCGGCTCGGTTGCGGCCTTCGCCCGCTTCACCTTGATGTTGGTGTACGCCATCCAGAACCAGTTCTCGAAAGTCCGATCGTTCGTATTCATCGACGGCATCGACGAGGTCACCGACTTCTTCCGGGCCACCGAGGACATCACCGAAGCGATCCACCGCGTGAACACCGAAGCCGACGTTGTATGGGTCGATGGTCACAGCGACTACGGCCACGCGTTCGAGGTGTTCTGGGAGAAGTACGGCAAAGACGTCGGCCCGAAGTCGACCGTCCTGCTCCTCGGCGACGCCCGCAACAACTACCACGCCAGCCAGAGCTGGGTGGTCAAAGAGATGCAGCACAAGGCGCGCCACGTCTACTGGCTGAATCCCGAACCGCGCAGCTATTGGAACACGGGCGACTCCATCGTCGGCGAATACGGCACCTACACCGACGGGGTCTACGAGTGCCGCAACCTGCGGCAGCTCGAGACCTTCGTCGAGAAGCTGGCGTAGTCGCATGAGCCCGTCGGCGTGTCGATCGCTGTGACCACGGCGTCGGTGACCGTTGCGGAGTCGGCCGTCGGGACCTGTCCAGATACACGCACACGAGCTTGAACGTGGTGGTCGACCCGGTGACGCCGGGTGGAGATCGGATGGACTGCCGGGCGGCTGCTAGCGATGATGCTCGGTGAGCGCGCCGTACTCACCAGCGCGCAGCTCGTCGGCGAGGTGACGCAGTGCGTCCGGGCGGACGCGAATGTAGCCGGTGAACGGAGCGCTGATCGCCAAGATCAGCGCGAGGTCCAGCGCGATCAGGACGACCATGCCGAAGATGGGGATGCTCGCCCAAGGGTCGACCCCGGAGGCGAATGCCGACGCATTGAGGCACAGCACCACACCACTTAAGAACGCGAGACCGAACACCGGTGCGGGAAGCCCGTGGCCGGCGAGATTGAGACGGTCCCGGCGAGTCGTTGCGACGGCGGCGACCGACGCAAGTAGGTCGGCGGCGGTCGTTGGTGTGGTGTCGGCATCGTTGGCGGCTGTGCGCGTGAGTGTTTCGAGGCGGCGCAGTTCGCTGTCGGTCGCTTTGTGGCCGTGGTGCACTGACGTCGCGGGGTCGCTCATCGACGGCCACTCGTCGTCGATCACCGTCTCGACGTACGCGGCCAGCTGACCACGCAGGCGCGCCCCCTGCGCGCCCAGCGACTCGCTGGACAGGGCCAGTCGTAGCCCAGCGTTCGATTCGGCACTCACGGTGTTCTCTGCGGTTCGACTACGGGTCCATTGGTTGGCGATCACGAACCCGGTGAGAAATGAAAAGAGCACACCGACTGCGGGCATCAATGCTGCCGCCGAGTCCGACATTCCGGTGCGGTCGCGGCGGGAGATGACCAGGTCGACGAAGATGACGGCGCCCAGGGTCCACAGCCCGAACCAGGCGAGAAAACCGCCGAACAAGCCAGGTGCTGACCAGCTGCACAGCCGCGCATAACGCGCCTCCAGCCATCGTGCAGCTGGCCTGTGGTGCTCAGGGGTCATCGGGCAGAGACTGGCACAGCGCAGCCGCCCTCATGTGGGTCGTGACACCGGGGTCGCATCGAGGAAACCGGCGATGTCGCGATTGGAGCACAGGCGATGCACATCGGCGTGTTGCCAGTGGCCGGACTCGATGAAGCCACCGTAGAGCTCCCGGTACTTCGGCTGGTAATGCCATGTCCACGCGACGACGTTCACCTCCGGATCGCGGTGCACCAGGTTGCGCAGCGATTCCCGGTTCCCGTTCCACAACTCTTCGCGTGTGATGCCACGTCGAATGCTGCGCCAGAGCACTCGCTGCGTCACCTGCCAACGAGGGAGGTCGAGAAACACGATGGTGTCGGCCGAGCCGTGCACGAGGTCTTCCACCGGGCGGTAGTTGCCGTCGACGATCCAGCCGTCGTCGGCGATGGCGGCAGCGACCGCCGCGCGGAAGTCCGGCACCGAGAGCGGGGTCCATCCCGCCTGGTGATGCAGCGCATCGAGTTCGACGTGTCGCAACCCGAGGCGCGCGGCCATCGCGCGCGCCAACGTGGACTTTCCGGACCCCGGCGACCCGACGATGGCAACTCTGCGCATGAATCGATCGATGTCTGTGGTGTGGTGGGGGATACCACAGCGTTACGAACGCTGGTAGTTGGGTGCTTCCTTGGTGATCGTGACGTCGTGGGGGTGCGACTCCTCGCGGCCCGCCGTGGTCACTCGCATGAACCGGGCGCGGCGCAGGTCGTCGAGTGTTGCTGCGCCCGCGTAGCCCATGCCGGAGCGCAGACCGCCGACGAGTTGGTACACGACGTCGCCGAGTGGCCCGGCATACGGAACGCGGCCTTCGATCCCCTCTGGTACGAGTTTGTTGCTCGCTGCACCAACCGGTGCGTCGTCGGCGCCGCCCGCCGATCCGTCGCTGGTTTGGGAGGTTGCATATCGATCGGCCGAGTCGCCGGTCATCGCGCCCATCGAGCCCATGCCGCGGTAGCTCTTGTACCTCCGGCCTTCGAAGAGTTCCATCTCTCCCGGGCTTTCCTCGGTGCCAGCGAGCAACGATCCGAGCATCACGGTCTCTGCACCTGCGGCGATCGCCTTGACGATGTCGCCGGAGAACGTGATACCGCCGTCGGCGATGACGGGCACGCCCTGACGCTTTGCGTATTGCGCGCTGAACCAGATCGCCGATAGCTGCGGCATCCCCGCCCCCGACACGACGCGGGTGGTGCAGATCGATCCAGCGCCGACGCCGACCTTGATCGCATCGGCACCCGCAGCGACGAGCGCGTCGACGCCGTCCTCGGTGACCACGTTGCCGGCGGTGACGGGCAGCTCCGGCCACGAGCCCTTGACCCGTTCGATGGCCTTGACCACGTTGGCCGAGTGACCGTGGGCGGTGTCGATCGACACCGCATCGACACCCATCGCCACCAGGGCGTCGACCCGTTCCTCCACGTCGGCACCGACGCCGATCGCTGCTGCGCAACGCAGTCGGCCGCGGCCGTCACGCGACGCATTGGGGAAGTCGAGCCGCTTCTGGATGTCTTTCACCGTGATCAGGCCGGCGAGCCGGCCGTCACCGTCGACCAACGGCAGCTTCTCGATGCGATGCTGTTGGAGGATGGCCTTGGCCTCGTCGAGTGACGTGCCGACCGGAGCAGTCACCAGGTCGGTCGACGTCATGAAGTCGGTCACTGGGCGATCGAAGTCGCTCCCTTCGCAGAAGCGAATGTCTCGGTTGGTGAGGATCCCGACCAGCCGACCGTCGGGGTCGGTGATCGGGACGCCCGAGAACTTGAATCGGTGCATCAACGCTTCGGCCTCGTGCAGGATTGCCGCTGGTGACAGCGTGACCGGGTCGGTGATCATGCCGGACTGCGATCGCTTGACCTTCTGCACTTCAGCGGCCTGATCGGTGATCGACATGTTGCGGTGGATCACTCCGATGCCGCCGTGGCGGGCCATCGCGACGGCCATGCGGCCCTCGGTCACCTTGTCCATCGCGGCCGAGACCAACGGGACGGCGAGGGTGATGTCGGCGGCAAACGTGGCTGTGGTATCGACTGCGTCAGGGAGTGTCTCGGAGTACCCGGGGATCACGACGACATCGTCGAACGTGAGGGCATCGAAGCGGTCGAAGAACTCGTCGTTGACATTGGTGCGGTCGGTCATGTGGTACTCCGTTCGTGCGTCGGTGCGGTCAGTCAAGCGTGGTGTCGGCATTCGGCTCGGGTGGTGCGCAGAGTCCGGCGAGGGTGTCGACGAGAAGGGCGTGCTCGGTGCGGTGCATCTCGGCTTCGAGTTCGCCGAGAGTCGACGTCGGATCGATCGGCACAGTGGCAGTCGCCAACACGGGTCCGTCGTCGACGCCTTCGTCGGGAACGAGATGGACCATCACACCGGTGTGCGTGCGGATGCCGTCGCGCGCTTGTGTCCAGGCTCGTTCGATGGCATCCACTCCCGGGAGGTCGCCAGGGAGTGCCGGGTGCAGGTTGACGACGATGTCGGGGAACCGACCGAGGAAGTTCATCGTGAGGATGCGCATCCAGCCGGCGAGCACGATGCGGTCGGGATCGAAATCGGCCACGACGTCGGCCAGGCGGGTGTCGTAGTCGGGGCGCGCTTCGCCGGCGTGGCGCCCGACGTGCACGTCCGGGATGCCGGCCGCAGCGCCCCGTGCGAGCGCTTGCGCAGCACCTCTGTCGGAGACCACGGCAACGACGTCGCCGTTGATCACATCGTCGTGGCAGGCGTCGATGATCGCCTGGAGGTTGGAGCCCGAACCCGAGGCCAACACGACGAGTCGCGAGCGGCGCCGGAGTGCAGCGGGAGGGACGGTCACCGTGCGCTGTGATGCAAACGAGCCGTCCATGTGTCGAACCTACCGACTCGGGTGGGAGGCCATGGTCACCATGAACGAAAAGTCTCCGGCGACGTTCACCCGATGAGGGTCACTTCCCTGGGTCCGTCGACGACCGTGCCGATGCGCCACGTCGGCTCGTCGATCAGGTCGGAGATCCATGGGGCGTCGTTGGGTGCGCAGATGACGACCATGCCGATGCCCATGTTGACCGTGCGGTAGCGCTCGTCGACGGCCATCGTCGGGGTGAGCTCTTCGATCAGCCGGAACAGTGGTGGTACCGGCCACGACCCGATTTCGACGACTGCGCCCAGACCGTCAGGCAGAGCCCGCGGCACGTTCTCGATCAGCCCGCCGCCGGTGATGTGGGCCAAGGCCTTGACGCTGCCGCTGGCCATCGCCGGCTCGAGCACATCGAGATACGAGCGGTGCGGTTCGAGCAGCGTGTCGCCGAGTGGCCGGTCGAAACCGTCGGGCACCGAGTCCATCGGTATCCAGCCGAATATCCGACGCAGCAGCGAGTAGCCGTTGGTGTGTGGTCCGCTCGACGCGATCCCGATCAACACGTCGCCGGCTGCGACGTCGGTACGCGGCAGGAGCGCGCCTCGCTCGGCAACGCCCACGAGCGTGCCGGCAATGTCGAACGCACCGCGCTGATACACACCGGGCATCTCCGCGGTCTCGCCACCGAGCAACACGCACTGCGCGGCCCGGCACGCCTCGGCCATGCCCTGTACGACCTCGGCGACCGCGCTCGCGTCGAGCTGGTCGGCAGCGAGATAGTCGAGGAAGAACAGCGGCCGCGCCCCCTGCACGAGGACGTCGTCGATGCAGTGGTTGACGATGTCGGCCCCGACCCCTCGGTAGCGCCCGAGGCGCGCCGCCAGCTCGACCTTGGTGCCGACCCCGTCGGTCGATGCGACCAGAACAGGGTCGTCGAGTGTGGTGATTGCGGTGGCTGAGAACACGCCGCCGAAGCTCCCGACCCCTCCGAGCACGGTGTCACCGTGCGTTGACTCGACGGCGGTGCGCATCTGTTCGACGGCGCGCCCGCCTTCGTCGATGTCGACGCCGGCCGCGGCGTAGGTCGACAGCTGTGCGCCGAGTGCCCGCCACCCGATGTCGCGGCGGTACTGCATTCCCGCGAAATCGATATCGGTCAGTCGTCCGTAGGCCGCCACGCGCGCCTCGTCCAAGGTGCTCCCGACGCCGGTCACGGCGAGCACGCGCCCTCCGCTGACGGTGTCGCCCTGGTCGGTCGCAGTGACTCCGGCGTCGAAACGCAACGCCGTGGCCGAGTCGCGGCCAGCGTCGCGGATCACCGCGCCGGTCTGCGGAGTGGTCGGATATCCCGCAGCTGCCGCCACGACCGTGACGGCCGCGTGACCGGTGGTGCGCACCGGTGCGTCAGCGACACGACCCGCAGTGCACGCCAGCGCCGTAGCGGCGAGATCGCTGGCGACGAGCGGGAGTACCGCCTGTGCCTCGGGATCACCGAAGCGCACGTTGTACTCGATGAGCCGTGGCCCGTCGACCGTCAGCATCAACCCGGCGTAGAGCACGCCCACGTACGGCGTTCCCTCGGCGCGGAGGTGGTCGAGGACCGGTTGCACGAATACCGCAAGCAGCTCGTCGGCGGAGTAGGGGACCGGCGCCGGAGCGTAGGCTCCCATGCCCCCGGTGTTCGGTCCGGTGTCGCCTTCCCCGATGCGCTTGTGGTCCTGTGCCAGCGGGAGTGCCACCGCGGTCGTACCGTCGCACAGCGCAAGCAACGAGCACTCGGGCCCGCGCAGGCGCTCCTCGAGCACGAACCGACCCGACCGCGTCGCGGTCTCGATGGCATCGATCGTCGCAGCGTCGTCGGCGGGGACCGCGACGCCTTTTCCGGCAGCGAGTCCGTCGAGCTTGACGACGATCGGGCGGCGGGCGCCGTCTTCCCACCAGGCCCGTGCATCGGCGGCAGATTCGGTTCCTTCGAAGCTTGCGAAGCGTGGGCCCGGAATCCCCAGCGAGGTCGCCAGCATGCGGGCCCGGCTCTTCGACCCCTCCAGCCAGGCCACTGCCGAGCTCGGTCCGAAACAGGCCAGACCACGCCGTGCGCACTCATCGGCGATCCCGGCAACCAACGGCGCTTCAGGCCCGGGGATCACGAGATCGGTATCGCCGGTCGACACGTCGCCGAGTTCGTCGTGCAGGTCGACCTCGTGACCGTCGCGTCGGCAGATCCACGCCAGCGCCTGTTCGCGGCCGCCGCCGCCGATGATGGCTACCCGCATCGATGAACTGCGCCGGACGCTGCACCGGGTGTGCGACGGGAGGTGGTCATGCCAGCACTCCTTCGAACGACAACTTCGCCTGGGCATCGCCCACGGCGAGCGGGTAGTCGCCGGTGAAACACGCGTTGCAGTAGCCGTCATCGGGCCCGGCGGATTGGCCTGCGACGGCCTGCATCATGCCGTCGAGTGACAAGAACGCCAGACTGTCGGCGCCGATGTGTTCGGTGATCTCGTCGACGGAACGGCGTGCGGCCATCAGGTCACCGTCGTGACCCATGTCGACCCCGAAGTGACAGGCATGGGTGATCGGAGGGCACGTGATGCGCAGATGCACCTCGGTCGCGCCGGCCTGGCGCACGAGGTTCACGAGCGGCCCGGCGGTGGTGCCGCGCACCAGCGAATCGTCGATCATCACCACCCGCTGGCCAGAAAGGTTCGCCTCGAGCGCGTTGAACTTGAGTGCCACGCCGCGTTCGCGGATGTCCTGGGTCGGTTCGATGAACGTGCGGCCGATGTACCGGTTCTTGATCAGTCCGTCGTTGAAGGGCAGGCCGGACTGGGCAGCGAAGCCGATCGCCGCAGGAATCGACGAGTCGGGTACCGGGACGACGACATCGGCGGCCGCAGGGGACTCGATCGCCAGCTGGGTGCCGAGGCGTTGGCGTACGTGGTGCACGTTGTGGCCGGCCCACGTCGAGTCGGGCCGTGAGAAGTACACGAACTCGAACGTGCAGCGCGCAGGGTGAGGTTGGGGCGCCAGGACTTGGCTGCGGTGGCACTCGGAGCCGCGCAACGTGACCATCTCGCCTGGCCGTACCTCTTCGATGTCGACACAACCAAGCGTTTCGAGTGCACAGGTTTCGCTGGCCACGGCGTGGCCGCCATGGGGAAGGCGTCCCATCGACAGCGGTCGGAAACCCCATGGGTCGCGCACGGCGACCACGTGGTCGGACGCGAGGAGCACCATCGAGAACGCGCCCTTCCAGGCGGGCAGGGTTCGTTCGAGCCGCTCCTCCCAGCTACGGCCGCCAGCGGCGGCCAGCATGAGCGTCATCACCTCGGAGTCGCTGGTCGCAGTGAGGCCGAAGCCGCGTGCCAGCAGCTCGTCGCGCAACGACGGAGCATTGATGAGGTTGCCGTTGTGGGCCAAGGCCAGGGGGCCGTGCATCGTCTCGACGAGAAATGGCTGGATATTGCGCTCGGCGTTGGCGCCCGTGGTGGAGTACCGCGTGTGGCCGATGGCGTGGTACCCCGCGAGCGGCGCGAGCGTCTCGGGGCTGAACACGTTGGCCACCAGTCCCGGCTCTTTGTGCACCCTGGCGCGGTTGCCGTCGCTCACTGCGATGCCCGCCGCTTCCTGACCGCGATGTTGGAGTGCGAACAGGCCGAAGAACGCGAGCTGCGCGACCCCGTCACCGTGCGGGGTGGAGATACCCAACACACCACATTCCTCGCGGGGTGCATCGCTGTCGAGACGCCTGGGCGCTGCGACGGGTGTGGCGTCGATCCGGGTCATTGGTCTCCTCCCACAGAGGCGATCGTCGCGCGGATGCGCTCGTCGATCGGGGATGTGCCGGGCATGAAGGTCGTCCCGGTCAAGCGCTCGAAGCACGCAACGTACCGGTCGGTGACCGACGACCAGAATTCCGCGCCGAGGGCAGGAGGCGAGCCATCTCCTCGATAGCCGGCGCCGTCGAGTGCTCGTCGCACGTATTCCTTGTCGAGGTTCTCTGGCTCGCCGCCAACGCTGAGCTGGGGCGTCACTGCGCCACCGTTGGTCGCTGCAAGCCACCAACGTGAAGAGTCGGGCGTGTGGATCTCGTCGATCACCATCAGCTTGCCATCGGGGGTGAGCCCGAATTCGTACTTCGTGTCGGCGAGGATCAGACCGGCAGCGGCACCGATCTCGCGTCCGCGAGCGAACAACGCGAGCGCCGCGTCTTGGACCTGCTCCCACAGTGCGGGCTCGACGAGACCGCGGGCGACGACGTCGGCGCACGACAGGGGCTCGTCGTGGGCGCCGCCGACCGCCTTGGTCGTCGGAGTGATCACCGGCGTTGCCAGCTGGTCGTTCTTGCTGAGCCCATCGGGAAACTCGTAGCCATCGATGTGCCGTGCGCCGCCCGCATAGCGATGCCACAACGACGTGGACGTCACGCCGGTGATCGCGCCGCGCACGATCACTTCGACCGGGAGCGTCGAGGCCTCGATACCGATCGTTGCATTCGGGTCGGGTGCGCTGACGAAGTGGTTGGCCACGACATCGGCGGTCTGTTCGAACCACCACGCGGCGAGTTGGTTCAGGACCTGCCCCTTGTGGGGCACGAGAGCGATCACGCGGTCGAATGCCGAAAGGCGATCGGTGGTGACGAACAGCCGGCGACCGGGGCCGAAGCGGTACGACACTCGGACCTTGCCGTCGCGCCGGTCGGGCAGGTGGAGGTCGATGTCGGAGAGCGTGTCGGGCGGCGCGGCAGGTGACACCATCAGCGCGCCTTGGCGTGGCGAACGCCGTTCTCGAAGATGCGCAGGCCGAGGTGCTCGTGTCCGCCGCCGCCTCGACGGTGATGCGGGTGCTGGCGGGCGACGATGTGGTTTTCGGGGTGAGGCATCAGCCCGAGCACGACACCGCTGCGGTCGCACACACCGGCGATGTCGGCCACCGAGCCGTTGGGGTTCGTGCTGCGATACCGCAGCGCCACCTGCCCGGCGTCGGCGAGTGCGGCGGGATCGGGATGGACGTAACGGCCCTCGCCGTGGGCGATCGGGCAATGTACCGGGTGGGTGAGCCCTGCGGTCCACACACATCGGCTCGACCCGACCGGATCGAGCACCACCCATCGGCAATCGAAGTCACCTTGTGCGTTGTGCCCGAGAGCTCCAGGGAGCAGTCGCGTCCGGGTGAGCACCTGGAACCCGTTGCAGATCCCGATCAGTGGTTTGCCGGCGTCGACGAACCCGCGCATTTCGTCGCCGACTGCGGCGAGATCGAGGGCCATCATCCGGCCCGCGCCCAAGGCATCGGCGTGGCTGAAGCCACCTGCCACGACAGCGAGCTGGGCTCGGTCGAGCAGGGCAGGATCGTCGAGCACGTCGCGGGTGAGCGCAATCGAGACGTTCGCTCCGGCGAGCTCGAGGGCAGCGGCGACATCGCGATCGCGGTTGGTCCCCGGGCCAGCGAGGACGAGCGCAGTCGGTCGACTCATGTGGCTGCGCTCATGACGTTGCCCTCATGCAGATGTTCCTCACGATGGACCCCCCGCTGGAGCGTGGTCGTCGGGACCGTGATGGAACCAATCGACCAGGTCGCTGACAGGGATCGGTGTCACCCCTGGGAGTCGGAGGTCGAGCCGATCGGTGACGACACCGATGCGTGTGGCGTCGTCGTCCATGACGCGCAGGAACGCGGCGACGCGTCGTGGCTCGATCTCGACGATCAGCCGTCCGATCGACTCGGCGAACAGCGCAGTTGCAAAGTCTTCGCCGGGTAACCGATCGACGTTGGCCCCGAGGCGACCACCGATGCACATCTCGGCGAGGGCGACTGCGGCACCGCCTTCGCTGAGGTCGTGGCAGGACTCGACCAGTCCGGCACGCATCGCCGCATGCAGTTTGCGATACATCGCCGGAGCGTCGGGATCCGGCGCTGGGGCAACGCCGGGTTCGGCGGGTTCACCGAGCACCAGGTCGAGATGTGAGCCGGCGAACTCCGGCTCGGTCGATCCGAGCATCATCAACACGTTGCCTGCTGCGACCAGGTCGGGTGTCACGCAGTGATCGGCATCGGGGAGGTGCGCGACGGCGGTGATCACGAGTGTGGGTGGAACCGAGTGTCGTTCGCCGTCGGAGCCCATGTACTCGTTGTTCAGCGAGTCCTTCCCCGATACGAACGGGGCGCGGTACATGTGCGCAGCCGTGCAGCAACCATCGACAGCGGCGACCAGCTCGCCGAGCGTCGACGCCCGACGAGGGTCGCCCCATGAGAAGTTGTCCAGCAGGGCCACCTTGTCGGGATCGGCGCCGACTGCGACGACGTTGCGGATCGCCTCGTCGACCACGGCGAGGGCCATCGACTCGGGATCGTGCAAGCCGTACCACGGGTTGACGCCGATCCCGATGGCGACGCCTGCGGTGGTGTCGATCGGAGCCAGGACGACACCGTCGGCCGGAGCGTCGGCGGCGGTGCCGATGAGCGGACGAACCACGGTCGACCCGCCGATCTCGTGGTCGTACCGATGGATCGTGGATGCCTTCGAGGCGATATTCGGATGCTGCAGCAGTCGGCGCAGCGCGTCGACCGGGTCGTCTACGACGCGGCGTGTGGCCCGGGAACGGTCGGGCTCGGGCAGTGCTGCGTCCATCTCGCGCTGCGGGCGTCCGTCGTGGAGGAACTCGGTGTCGATCTCGGCCACGACCGTTCCACCGGAGCGCACGATCAAGATGTTGTCACCGGTGAACTCCCCGACGTCTGCAACGGTCACGCCAACGTGCTCGCAGCGCGCCCGCAGCTCGTCGAGATCGTCGGGCGGAACAGCGACCACCATTCGCTCTTGAGCCTCCGACAACCACACTTCCCAAGGCGCCAGCCCCGGATACTTGCGTGGCACGGCGTCGAGCTCGACGTCGGCGCCGACGCCCTCGGCCATTTCGCCGATCGCTGACGACAGTCCGCCCGCCCCGCAGTCGGTGATCGCGGAGTACAGGTCTTCGGCACCGACCAATGCGTCGATCAACAGCTTCTCGGTGATCGGGTCGCCGATCTGCACGCTCGCGCCAGCCACGTCGCCGGTGGTGGCGTCCATCGTGGCCGACGAGAAGGTCGCCCCGCGGATTCCGTCGCGACCGGTCGCCCCGCCGAGTACGACCACTCGGTCGCCTGGGTACGGGCCATCGTGCAGCGGTCGAGTGGGTGCGGAACCGATACAGCCGGCGAACACCAGCGGGTTGGCGGTGTAACGCTCCTCGTAGAGCACCGCACCGGCAACGGTGGGCAAGCCGATCTTGTTGCCGTAGTCGGCGATGCCGTCGATGACGCCGGCGCGGATTCGTCGAGGGTGCAGCGTGCCGGTGGGGAGCGCGTCGAGCGGTAACTCGGGCGGGCCGAAACACAAGATGTCGGTGACGGCAATCGGGCGGTGGGCGATCCCGAGAACGTCGCGGATCACACCACCGACACCGGTGTTGGCGCCGCCGAACGGCTCCACCGCCGACGGGTGATTGTGGGTCTCGGCCTTTACCGCCAGCGTGGTGCCCGGCTCGAACTCGACAACACCGGCGTTGCCGACGAACGACGACACCACAAACGGTGCGGCCAGCGACTCGGTGGACTGGCGGAGTTGGCCGAGGAGCGGCGGCCGTTGGGTGCCGAGTTCGTCGGCGGGCCCAGCGACGATATTGATGCGTGCCCGGAAGGTCTTGTGGGCGCAGTGTTCACTCCACGTCTGGGCCAGTGTTTCCAGCTCGACATCGGTCGGATCCCGGCCGAGGCTGTCGAAGTGGGAGCGGATCGCAGTGAGCTCCTCGGGGTCGAGCGACAAGCCCCGTTCGGTGTTGAGGTCGGCGAGCTGGTCATCACTCAGCGACCTGAGCGGAATGATGTCGGCCTCGTGGGTCGGGCCATTCGGTGGGAGGTGGGCGAACGGGTCGACGGTGCCGTGGCTCCACCGCTCGATGACGTCGTTGGCCACCAACCGTTCCACCACGGTCGAGATCGCCTCCGGAGACGGTTCGTCAGGGAATTCGACGCGCACGCCGGTGGCGGCGGCGCGTATGCCGATTCCGAGGACGTGCGCGGCGTGCTCCACGGCGTGAGCCCCGGCGTCGGTCACTCCGGGGAGCGGTGTGACTTCGACCGCGCACGTGGTTGGTGTCGCCCACGATCCCGATTGCAGCAACGGGTCGACGAGCACAGCGTGCAGCCGGTGCTGTGCGTCGTTCTCGAGGTCGCCATCGACGAAGACGATGTCAGCGACGACGATCTGCCCAACGGGGTCGAGCCCGAGTTGCTTGATGCCATCGAGCACTGACGCCGCGCGAGGGTCTGGGTCGATCGAGCGGATGGTCAGACGATGCCGATCGGCCACTGCCGCGATCCTACGGAGTGGCGGCGCCCGCGTTCGAACGCTTGACAAAATGTCTCATCCGAGCTGCGGTCCGGCGTTCTGGCGGGGCGTTACCGAGCGAGGGCGGTGACCGCAGTTGCCGTCATCGGTTCGACCATGCTTTCGTCGGGAAACGCTGGTGTCCAGGTCTCCGCGCTGGTCGATACAACGGTGAGCGACTCCGAGCCAAGAGACTTGTCGGTTCGGAGGTGGCGCACGACGCCGGTCGAGTCGACCCACACCTCGATCGTCACGGGCTCGCCAGCGGCCAGCTCGGCCGGGTTGGGTGTACCGATCGGCAGGTCGATGAGCGGCGGTGGCGGGACTTCCGGTTGCGCGTCGGTCGCCGCGTCCGTCGCTGGTTCCGCCGGCGCCTCGTTGAGCATCGCGAGTTGGTCCTGAGGAATCTCGATCACCAGGCGTTGTACGCCGGCGCCGGCGGTGGCCGGGGCGACATCGGCGAGATCACCGAGTGATGCTTCGGCTGCTTCGACGATGACGGCGCGGCGACGTGTGGGTGCCGGTAGGAGAGCGTCGAGCGTCTGGATGAGCGAGTCGGCGGTTGCCCCGTCGAATGGAAACGTGCCGCGTTCGGTGCGGTACCAGGTCTGCTCGTCCGCTCGCCGAATGACGGCGTCGTTGAACACTGCCTGGATCTCGAGTGTCGGGCCGTCGTCGGCGGTGATCATGACGTGGCTGACTTCGGACTCGAAGTCGACACTCGCCTCGTACCGGGCGGTCCCGTTGCTATCCGATGTGCTCGTGGCGACGAGCACTGCGCTGCGCACGGGTGGTGGCTCGCCGATTGGGATCGGGTATGTCAACGGGACGCGCGGCGCGGTGTCGGTTTCTGCCTGGCTGAGTTCGAGTAGCCGAGGCCCGAAGCACATACCTGCGGCGATGAGCCCGGCGAATAGAGCCACCGAGATCAGCCACGACACACCGCGTCGCAGCGCACTCGAGCCGGCTCGTGTCCGTTCCGCACGGGGCGGCTCGAAGGCATCGAACCCAGGGAGTGCCCCATGGGTCTGCGCGCCTGCCGACGGAGTCGCCGGGAACGGAGCCGCCGGCGCCGGTGGTGCGGCGGGTGGCAAGTTCGGTGCGGCGGTGGCCACGCTGGGTGGTGCCAGGGTGGAATTGGACACGTCGAAGAACTTGCGCGCGTCCGCCGCAGGGTCATCGGTGACCGAAGTGGCGGCGTCGGCGTCGGCGGTCATACACCATGTCATCGGCGATGCCCGACCTCGACTTGAGTGCCCCGTGATCAAGATGTTGAACGTTGTCGTTGCGCCGACTGCTTGCGCTGCGTGGCGGCCTACCCTCTCGACGTGATGTCGCTCGCCTTCATACGCCATGGAGAGTCCAACGTGACCGTGCAGCGCACGATCGGTGGATTTCGAACCTGCTCTGGGCTCTCGCCTCTGGGCCGCAGCCAGGCCGAGCGGCTGTGCGACCGGTTGGCCACGACCGGTGAACTGCGCACCGATCGGTTGGTGTCGAGCAACTTTCCGCGAGCCCGCGAGACCGCCGAGATCATCGCCGCAGGGGTCGGTGCCACCGACATCGAGGTGATGCCCGGCTTCGGCGAGCACGATCCGGGCCCAGAACTCGACGGGTTGAGCTTCGAGGGTTACGTCGAGCGCTTCGGACGCCCCAATTGGTCGGGCGATCCGCACCACGACGTCTTTCCCGGGGGTGAAACCACCGCCGCCTTCCAGCTGCGGGTCGGCGCAGCGCTCTCGGCGCTGGTTCGTTCGATGAGCGCCGACGACACGGCGGTGGTGTGTTGTCACGGTGGCGTCGTCGACGCCACGATGCGAGCACTGCTGCGGACCGCTCCGACGGGCGCGTTCGAGCTGAGGACCATCAACACCTCGATCACCGAATTCGCCAGCAACGGTGGGACCAACGACGGCATCGGGTCCACCTGGCAGCTTCTGCGCTACAACGACGCTGCGCATCTGGCTGGCTTGCCCGCCGCAACGAACTGAGTCGTGACGTACCAAACTGCGACAATGGCGCCATGACGCGCTGGGCGGTGGTGGGCGCAGGCTCAGCCGGATGCGTCGTCGCCGCCCGCTTGGCGGACGGTGGCGCCGACGTGACCCTCGTCGAAGCCGGCCCGGCACTGCGCCGCAACCAGGTCCCCTCCTCGATTGCCGGGCTCGACTTCTTCGAAGCGATGGTCGAACCCGGCCGAGTCGAGCCCGACCTCGTCGCAGTACGCATGCCCGGTGGCGATCCGCACCCATACGTGCGTGGACGCGGTGAAGGCGGATCGAGTGCGGTGAATGCGATGGTCGCCCTGGCCGGAACCGACGCATGGCGCACCCCCTTTGGCGACCGCGTGGCGTGGCGGCGCGCCGCTGCGCGCGTCGCCTTTCCCATCGAAGTACCGAACGACGATCAGCTCGGTGCGGTCGATCGAGCATTCCTTGGAGCCGCCGCTGATGCCCGGCGGGCACCACTCACCCAACGTGCTGGACATCGTGTCACGTCGGCCGAGGCGTATCTGTGGCCGCACGTCGGCCGTCGCGACATCACGCTTCTGACCGACACGACGGTCGACCGGGTCGTGTTCGATGGGACGAGGTCGGCGGGGCTGCGACTCGCCGACGGCTCCCATGTCGACGCCGATCGCATCGTGTTGTGCGCAGGTGCGATCCACAGTCCGGCGATCCTGCTCCGCTCTGGAGTGGAGTCGGCGGGACGCGGGCTGACCGATCATCCGTCGGCCAGCCTCGTTCTCGACCTCGTGCCCGAGGCCCGCAGTGGCGTCGGTCGGCTCGCCGCGGGCGCGTTCGTCGAACGCGATGGCTGTCAGGTGCTGTCGGTCAATCACTTGGACCACGACGCCCCCGGTCTCGGATCGTTGCTCGCCGCTCTGCTCCGACCGGTCGGTCGCCGAGGACGGGTGTCGCTCGACCCGCGTCGGGGTTCCGACCCGATGGCGGCGCCGATCGTCGAGTTCGACCTGGTCGGAGACCAGCGCGACCTCGAGGGCCTGATCCGGGCAGCACGCATGGCGATCGACTTGGCCCGCGCTCCGAGCGTCGCTGCCATCTGTACGGCGGTGTATGTCGATGCCTTCGGGACGACGATCGACGACCTGCTTTCGCGCGGCGACGACGGGATGGCTCGTTGGCTGCGCAGTGGCGCCGGCGACTACGTCCACGCCGCGGGCACGTGTGCCGTCGGCAGCGTGACCACGGCCGATGGTCGAGTCGTCGGGCGCGAGGGCTTGTATGTGTGTGATGCCTCGCTGTTCCCTGTGATTCCGGATGCGAACACACACCTCCCGACGACGATGCTGGCCGAGCTGCTCGTCGAGCGATGGGAGCTGGCTGGCATGATGGCCTGATGGCGACGACGGAATTCACTCTGGGTCTGCACGACGTCGGCGATGGCTGCCTTGCGTACTTGCAACCCGACGGCGGCTGGGGGTGGAGCAATGCCGGCCTGATCGTCGGCGACGGCCAGTCGATGTTGGTCGACACGTTGTTCGATCTGCGGTTGACCGCACGAATGCTCGACACGATGGACGCCCACACGTCCCGCGCCCCGATCGTCACGGTGGTCAACACCCACGCCAACGGGGATCACTGCTACGGCAACTCCGAGGCGACAGCGCGCTTCGACGGCGTCGAGATCGTCGCTTCCAGTGCCGCCGCCAGCGAGATGGCCGACGTGCCGCCGGCGATGCTCGCCGCCCTGAACGATGCGCCTGGTGAGGTCGGCGAGTTGTTCCGGTCGTTCTTCGGTGAGTTCCACTTCGATGGGATCGAGCTCGAGCCACCGACGCGCACCTTCGACGGCCGCCTCGAGCTCGACGTCGGGGGGCGCACGGTCGAGCTGATCGAGGTCGGCCCCGCTCATACGGAAGGCGACGTGCTCGTGCACGTCCCCGACGCCCAGACCGTGTACGCCGGCGACATCTTGTTCATCAAGGGGACACCGATCGTGTGGGCGGGCCCGCTGTCGAACTGGATCGGGGCCTGCGACGCGATCGTCGACATGGGGGCCACGACGATCGTGCCCGGTCACGGCCCCTTGACCGACGCCGCAGGTGTCACCGAGGTGCGCGACTATCTGCGATTCGTCGATGACGAGGCCAGCGCTCGATTTGCCGAGGGCATCGACGCGTTCGAGGCCGCACGCGAGATCGGAGCTGCGCTCGGGGTGCACAACACGTTCGGGAACTGGAACGAGTTCGGGCGCATCGCGGTCAACGTGGAAACCGTGTATCGATCGCTCGACCCGGGCCATGAGACGCCAGACGTCGTCGAACAGTTCCGGCGGATGGCTGAACTCGAAGCCACGTGAGCGACGTCGCCGTCGCAGTCGTCGGCGACGGGCCGGCGGGCAGCGGCGTTGCCGGCGAGCTGCATCGCCGTGGCGTCGACGTGACATTGATCGGCCTCGGCACATCGTGGCCGGCGACGTATGCCACGTGGGTCGACGAAGTCCCCGAGTACCTGGCCGACTCGCTGGCGTGGGTGACGCCGGAAACCGCCGTGGCGGCCGAACGGGTCCGTCACCTCGAGCGGTCGTACGGGGTGTTCGACAACGATCGGCTGGCGAGAACCGTGCGCGGGAAGGTCTCGAGGCTTGGCGTCGAGGCAACCTCGATCGGCGAGCGCGCTGGAGCTGTCGACGGTGGCGCTGTGGTGCAACTCTCGTCCGGTGATGCGCTGACCGCACGCCTGGTCGTCGATGCGACCGGGTGGCCGTCCGCGCTGCGCCCCGCGCCGGGCCCAGCCCAGCAGCCTGCATTCCAGACAGCATTCGGGGTCGTGCTCGAGGAGCCGCCCGAGGGCGAGCTCGGCGCGCCGATGTTCATGGACGTGCGTGACGTGATCGGCGGCGATGCCTCGATCGGGCGGGTGCCGACGTTCTGCTATGCGCTCCGGGTCGCCGACGGATGGCTGGTGGAGGAGACCGTGCTCGCTGCACAGCCGGCGATCGAGCCGGTCGCGTTGCTGCCACGGCTGGCGCGCCGTCTCGGCGTGCCCGCCGATAATCTCCTCGATCGAGCGGTGCGCACCGAGTACGTACGGATCCCCATGGGTGTCGCGCCGACGCCGCGCGCCGGTTCGGTCATCGTTGTCGGGGCAGGTGCCGGCTACGGCCATCCTGCGACCGGTTTCTCCGTCGCCGCATCGTTGCGTGCGGCGACGCGCGTTGCGTCAGCCATCGTCGACGCCGACCAGCACGGCGCCGACATCGTCGACGCTGCCGCCGAGGCTGTATGGCCGCGCTCGATGCGCCGTACCCGCGCGTTGCACGACCTCGGATTGTCGGTACTGCTCGAACTCGATCAGGCCGGTGTTCGCCAGTTCTTCGATCGGTTCTTCGAATTGCCGACCGAGCAGTGGGCGGCGTACCTCCGGATCGACGCCGAACCGCGCCAGGTCAGCGCGGCGATGCTGGGTCTGTTTCGGAACGCGCCCTGGTCGCTGCGTCGGCGGCTTGCGGTGCGGAATCCGGCGCCGCTGCTGCGGGCATTGGTCGGGTCGTAGCCGGCGGTCGCAGTGCGGCGCGCCGGGTCTTGATCGACCGACGCACCGCCAACACCCAGCCGATCAGCACGCACACCGCAAAGATGAACCACTGCATCGCGTACGACAGATGTGGCCCGTCGTCGAGTTCGGGCGGGGGCACCGGCGTCGGATCGGTGTCGGTGACGGCAGGCGAGGACTCGACCAAGTCGAGGTACACCGGTGCCAATGATCCGCCGAACTGTGGCGCAAGTCGTGCGATCTCGATCCGCCGGATCTCGGTGAGCGGACCGTCGGCGGTGTCGGTGAGCTGTCCCGTCTGACGCTCTTGGGTCGGGCGGACGCGCCCGGTGACCGTGACGGTTCCGTCCGGCGGCGCCGGTACGTCGGCGGTGAGGGGAATGAAGCCACGGTTCACGAGCACGACCTCGCCGTCGTCGGTGGCCAACGCGGTCACCACGTTGTCGCCGGCGCGACCGCCTTGGGTGCGGTTGAAAACGACCACTTGGTCCTCGATCCAGGTGCCGGTGGCGGTCACGATCCGCCATTGCGCTGTGTTGGGATCGAAGTCGGGTGCCCCGAGCAGGTCAGCGAGCGGCACGACCGGTTCGTCACTGCGCGCCTCGACCGAAGCATTGAACGACTGGCGTTGGTCGAGGCGGTCGAGCTGCCAGAACCCGAGGTTGATCATCAGCACGATGCCGAGCACGACCACCAGGTGGAAGGCGATCCAGCGCGCCTGCAGGAGAAACCGATACGAGATCCGCGGCTGCTCGACGGTCATGACGGGTACGACGGTATCGGCCCAGGGGGCTACGGTCGCAGCGTGGGGGAGGAAACCGAATCTGCACCTGACGCGCCGCCGTGGTTGACCGCGGACTGGTTGAGCACCGTTCTGCAGCGTGCCGTGTCGATCGAACGGGTCGACCGGATCGGCGATGGTCTGGTCGGCATGAACCTGCGGGTCGGATTGGCCGGTGATGTCGAGCCGACGTCGGTGGTGATCAAGCTGCCGTCTCCGGATCCGACCAGCCGCGCGTCGGGCATCGCACTGCGTAACTACGAGCGCGAGGTCAAGTTCTACCAACGCGTCGCCGACGCGGTCGACATTCGTGTCCCGCGCTGCTTTCACGCCGAGTGGGACGAGTCGAGTGGCGATTTCGTGTTGGTGATGGAGGACATGTCGCCAGCTGTGCAGGGCGATCAGTTGACCGGTTGTGACGTCGACGTCGCCGGCAACGTGATCGACGAGTTGGCCCGCTTGCACGGTCCGCGGTGGGACGACGACACGCTGCTCGCCGAGGACTGGTTGCAGCGACGCGTCGGCGACGACGACGGCGCGCATCTCGCCGGTCTGTGGCAGATGTTTTTTCCCGGCTTCGAGGCGACGTACCGCCGCTACCTCGACGACGACGAGTTCGAGTTGGCGGTGGCGTTCGGCCCACATGTCGCCGACTGGGTCAATCGCCGTAGTGGCCCGTGGACGGTGACCCATGGCGACTTCCGCCTCGACAACATGCTGTTCGGCGACGGTGATGAGTCGCCGCTGGTGACCACGGTCGACTGGCAAACACCAGGTCACGGCGTCGGCGTGACCGATCTCAGCTACTTCATCGGCGCCGGCCTCCTGCCGGCCGATCGCCGCGAGCACGAACGAGTACTCGTCGAGCGGTACGCCGCAGCGGTCGAGGATTACGGCGTGGAGATCGACCGCAACTGGTTGTGGACCACGTACCGCCGCGATGCGTTCGCCGGCGTGGTCATGGCCGTCGTCGCATCGCAGGTCGTCGGCGAGTCGGCGCGCAGCGAAGCGATGTTCGCGGCCATGGCCACACGTCACCTGCGCCAAGCCCTCGACCTGGACGCCCTCGCACTCGTCTAGCGCCTCTCCGAAAAACAGGGAAAAACGTGCGCGATTCGCACCTCCTGGCGACGGTTTCGGGAGGACCGGTTGGCGTGCTCCGCTTCGGTCAGCCGGCGGCCATGAGTGCGCCGTACAGCGCCATCAAAAGGTTGAGGCCGCGTTCGTCGCCGAGGGTCGAGTCGTCCATGCGGTTCATCGTGTAGCTGAAGCTGATGTGGGCGTCGCAGTCGATGAGCGCCAGCGATCCGCCCCAACCACCCCAGAAGCACGTGCGCGGGTTCGGTAGCGGCACGGTCTCGCTGGGCAGGCCGAATCCCATCCCGAGCCGTTGGGGGACGCCGAGAACGAGATCGGTACTCTCGATTTGTTCGTCGAAGATGCGCTCCACGCCGTCGGTGGAGAGGATCTGCTTGCCGAACGCCGAGCCGCCGTTCGCTGTTGCCGTGTGGATGCGGGCCACCGAGCGGGCGTTGCCGTGGCCGTTCGCCGCCGGCGACTCTCGGCGGCGCCACTCGGGCCGCAGTGCCATCTCAGCCGACGTCGTTGGGTTGGTCAACGTGCGCACGACGACGCTATTGGGGTCGTCGGACTCGGCAGCGTCGAGCTTGCCGCTGGGTGGCGGGATGATGTGGGCGATGCGGGGGTCGTGTTCGGCGGGTGTGCCGATGTGGAAGTCGGCATCGAGGGGCCCGGCGATCTCTTCGGCGAAGAACGTTCCGAGCGAGCGGCCGTCGACGCGCTTGACAACTTCGCCGAGCAGGTAACCCTGGCTGATCGCGTGGTAACCGGATTGAGATCCCGGCTCCCACCACGGCGCCTGAGCGGCGTGCAGCCTCACCAGCTTGTCGTGGTCGAGGTAGTCGTCGGGAACGAGGGGCTCGTCCCAGCCGGACAGACCGGCCGTGTGCGACAAGACGTGGCGAGTTGCGATCTGCTCCTTGCCGTTGGCCGCGAACTCCGGCCAATACGTGGCGATCGGCTCGTACAGGTCGAGCTCACCACGATCGGCCAGGACGAGACATGTCAGTGCAGCCATTGTCTTGGTCGTCGACCACACGTTGGTGATCGTGTCTTCCTCCCACTCGCCCTCGCCGTGGTCGTAGGTCGCACTGCCACCCCAGAGGTCGACCACCGGCTCCCCGTCGACGGTGGCGGCGACCGAGGCGCCGACCTCGTTCTGCGTCTCGAAGTTGGCGACGAAGGCGTCACGTACTGCCTCCAAGCCGCTGGCGACCGTTCCCTGCACATCCATGTTGCAGATGATCGCAAATGGCATGTGCGGCCGGCGGTTCGGAGCCCGGCAGGCCCTGACGACGCCGTTTCCCTCTTCGTCGAGCGGGCCGATGCTGCGGGTGTCGACGTGCGGTCCCCGGCGGATCTCGCCGCCGTGCAGCGTGTGTGTGAGTTGGTCGATTGTGTGAGGACCTGCCCGCCGGTGGGCCCTTACCGTCGCGTTCGATGGCCGACGCTGCCCGCTCAGCGGTCGACGCGCTCGACGGCGATGTGCGGTCGACGCTGGAAGCGGCGACGGTATTCCGCAGGGTGTTCGACCGACACGGGTTCTTCTACGTGTGCGCCCCCGAGCGCAGCGCAGGCGACGCGAATGCCGCTCTGGCCGAACTGGTCGATCGCTCGCTGGTGCACGCAGATCGATCCTCGGGTGAGGTGTCGTTCCGCCTGCTCGGCAGCATTGGTCGAATCGTTTCAGCAGACGTGACGCCCGAGCAGGTGGCGTCGCTGCGCACGAGAGTTGCCGACTATGTCAGCGACTTCGCAGAGCAGGCGGGCGGCGGAGCAGGCGGCGGCGGGGCTGCGCGGCCCGGACGAACTGTTGTGGCATCGTCGCGTCAGTCGAAACTTCGACAGCATCAGCGATGCGTTGGGGCTCGCATTGGCTACCGGGGATCTTCTTCGGGCTGCGCATCTGAGCACGGTGTGCGGCGACGGGGTCGTTGCAGCAGTCCAGTACGGTCGGGGCTGATGAAGGATCATCCGGACGACCACCTCGCCGACAAATTCGGTGCGATGAGCGCCGCCGAGAAGATCGAATGGATGATCGAGACCGATGGGTGGGCGCTCGAACCGGTTGCCGCAGACGCATCGACTGACCCGCCGACCCCGGCCTACGCGTACACCATCGGCGTTCCCCAGGCGGTCGGCTTCAGCGAGGTCGCCGTGTTCGGTCTGACGCCGGTTGCGGCCAAGGGTCTACTCGGTTTGGTTGTCGACGCCTGCCGCGGCGGTACCGACATTCCGCTGGGTATCGAGCTGACCGGTCTGCTCGACAACGACCTGCGTTGTTTGTTTGCGCCGGTCGACCTGCGCGAGTGGGCGCCGATGTTCACGACCGCAACCTCGTGGTATCGGGGCGAGGGTTACGAACTCGTACAGCTCGTATATCCCGACCGCAACGGCTTCATGCCGTACGAGGCCGGCTTCGACCAACGGATGCGGTACGCGCAGCCGGTGATCGGAACCGTCCAAACCGCCTGATCAGCCCGCTGGTACGCTCGGCGGACGCGGGTCCCGCCGCCGTTTCATCACGATCGCCCATGACGTCACCCGACCTGCTTCCGGTCACCGGTGCTTGGCAGCCCGGTGACGATCCCGGCAACCGTCAGTTCTTCACGCATGCAACCGATCGACGCTTCGCGCTCGACGCCGGTGTGGCGCTGCGTGACGTCGTGGTGGCCTACGAAACCTGGGGCCACCTCGACGCCGACGCGTCGAACGCAGTGTTGTTGTGTCACGCCTGGACCGGCGACAGCCATGCCGCAGGAGCGGCCGGGCGTGGGCATCCCACCGAGGGGTGGTGGGACGACATGGTCGGCCCAGGGCGACCGGTCGACACCGACCGCTACTTCGTGGTGTGTGCCAACGTTCTCGGTGGTTGCCAAGGCTCCACGGGGCCGGCGTCGCCACACCCCGATGATGGGCGACCGTACGGTTCGCGGTTTCCGGTGGTGACCATTCGCGACATGGTGCGTTCGCAGGCGCGACTCATGGAATCGTTGGGCATCCGTCGCTGGCTCGCCGTCGTCGGCGGATCGATGGGCGGCATGCAGGCGCTGGAATGGGCGGTGATGTACCCGCGACGCGTCCGGTCGCTGGTTGCGGTGGCGACGTGCATGCAGGCGACGGCGCAACAAATCGCCTGGGGTGCGATCGGGCGTCGCGCGATTCGCCTCGACCCCAAGTGGCGTGGTGGCGACTACTACGAGGCGGACCCTGGCGACGGGCCGGGTGAGGGCCTGGAGATCGCCCGAATGGTGGCTCAGGTCACCTTCCGCAGCGACAACGTGTTTACCGACCGATTCGGGCGGGAACTCGCCGACACCGCCAGGGTCGGCGACACGTTCGACATGTGGCAACGATTCGAGGTCGAGCGGTACCTCGAACATCATGGCGACAAGCTCGTTCGGCGGTTCGATGCCAACAGCTATTTGTCGATCGGCAAAGCGATGGATTTGCACGACGTCGCCCGCGGTCGGGGCAGTCTCGAACGCGCCATGGCCCGAGTGGTCGCGCCCACGATGTCGGTCGGTATCTGGAGCGACATGTTGTATCCCGCGTATCAACAGCAGCAGATCCACGAGGCGATCGCTACGCGCGGTGTGCCGAGTGAGTACGTGGAGATCGACTCGCCACACGGGCACGACGCATTTCTCATCAATGGCGATCAACTTGCCGCTCCGCTAGAGCGGTTCCTCGGTCGTGCCGCGAAAGCCGATCTGTGATCTGGGGACAGTGACGTGATTGCGGGCGGACTGGCAACTGCGGGCGACCCGTCCTCGACGCGGCTCGTCTACGCGCTCGTGATCGCCCTTGCCGTCATCGGTGTCGCCCTCGTGATCTTGGGCGTGTATCTCGTGCGCTCGACCAAGGTCGATCCGGAGATGCTGGCGCCGCTGGAACGAATGGGGGAGCGGGCCTGGCGCAAACAAGATCCGGCCAGCCAACAACGGCTGCTCGATGAGGTTCGACCCGACGGGGCTACGCCGCTGTGGCGCGCCGAGCCCGAACCCGAACGTGACGAGGAGTTCGACGAACCCCCCGATGCCGAAGGGTTCGAGGACCTGCGCGACGACGCGGTCGCCGCCGAGCGGGCCGAGAGTGAGGATGCCGACGACGAGGATGTAGCCGACGCCGACGACGA
>JABSQH010000080.1 GCA_013213745.1 Ilumatobacteraceae bacterium
ACCCCGAGGCAGAGGACTACGCCAACAACTACATTCCGCTGCCCCCTGCTCCCCGAGACGTCAAGCGAGAGAGCTTGACCCGGTCGATTGTCACGGGCATTCGGACCCTGATCGGCCGCCTCCGTCGCCGTCCCCGACGACTCGTCGAAGCAGTCCGCTAGCCCGCTTCGCTCACCAGGCAGCGTGATCGGGTCGCTTTCGGGCTCGGAGGCCGGCAGTCCGGCGCACTGTCGGCGATAGGTCCTTCGAGAAGGTCGGCGGCGCGACGCGTAGGGCGACGTCGCGGCAAAGAACGTGGCCTGAGTCGAGCTTGAGGCAGACCGGTGGCGCAGAGCGAGTCAACTCTGACGCGGTTTCGTCCGCAACTACGCCACCGGATGGGGCGGCCCGCGCAAGTTGGCGACGGCGGCGCGGAAGATGTCCGCGTAGGGGCAGGCGCGCGAGAGCGAGACCCAGACCTTGCGCACCGAGACCCGCACGATCGCGCCGATCTTCAACAGCTTCGTGCGGATCGTGTTGCACTGCGCCCGCGCCAGGTCGGTGCCGCGGAGCCCGATGCGTCGCAGCGCCGCGAGCAGCGTGTAGGCGATCGACGAGAAGTAGAGGCGGACCTGATTGGCGCGCATGGTCTGCGCGCTGGTGCGGTCGGCGAAGCAGAAAAGCTGCTGCTCCTTGATGCGGTTCTCCATGTCGCCGCGGGCGCAGTAGACGTCTTCGTAGAGCTTCTTCGGGCCGATCCGACTGCGCGTGAACGACGTCACGACGAAGCGCGGGTTGCTGCCCTTGTCGAGGTGTTCGGCCTTGCCGACGACGCGACGCTCGCGACTCCACGACTTCTGCGTGCGGTAGCGGAGCTCCTCGAAGTAGCGCGCGGCCCGGCCAGTCGCGGCGTGCTTTCGCTTCGCGCGGGCGAGCGCCTTCGACACCCGCTTCACGAGCCGGCTGTTGCGCGCGAGGCCGAATACGTAGTCAACACGGTGATTCTCGCACCACGCCATGATCGGCTCGCGGCAGAAGCCCGAGTCGCCGCGCACGACGATACGCACGTCCGGCCACTGTTCGCGCAGCGCCGGGACGATGCGCTCGAGCTCGTCGACGGTGCCAGCCGAGCCGTCGATGTCGGACGGCCGCAGGCGAGCCACCAGCAGATGGTCGCCGCAGAAGACGTAGAGCGGCAGGTAGCAGTAGTGCCCGTAGTAGCCGTGGAAGAAACGCCCCTCCTGCTTGCCGTGCAGTGGGTCGTCGGTGGCGTCGAAGTCGAGCACGACCTCCTCGGGCGGCTCGCCGAACGACTGGACGAACACGTCGAGCAGCACCTGGTCGACGAACTCCTCGCGCAGCACAACTCGCTTGTAGCGGTGCGACGCGGCGTCGTCCGGACGCGACAGCTCGACGCGATTCAGTGTGCTCGACGTAGCGAGGCTCGCGCCGCGGTCTCGAGCCCGAGCGCGCTTCAGCCCCTTCGGATCTGTCTTGCCGACGGCGGTCGCCAGCAGCGGGTCGAAGCGCAGCTCGTCATGGTCGTTGAGGTCCTCGTAGCCGAGCGCGATCCCGTAGACGCGCTGCGCCAGGAGATCGCGGACCGTGTGCTCGACACGCGTCGGATCGCGGTGGTCGTCGAAGCAGTGCGCGAACTGCTCGATGATCTTGGCGCGCTCCTCGGCCTCCTGGAGCAGCAGCACGCCGCCGTCCGAGGTGATGTCGCCGCCGTCGAACGCGGCTCGGACCGTGCGTCGTCCTGGCCCCTGGAAGAGCAGATCTCGTCCCGTACACTCTGTCGCCATCTGACCGTTTGGCTCCTGTCGAAGAGAAGGTGTCGCAACCCCCTCTACGCAGCGATCCGGCGGTCAGATGACTCTTCTTGGTGAGCGAAGCGGGCTAGGTGGCCGAGGAAGTAGATGCAGGATCCGAGCGCGATGCGCTGGCCCGAGGGCGACAAGCACATGTGCAGGTCGGCCGTGCCGTGCGGCAACGCAGCGAACGGCTCGCCGCTGCCATCGCGCAAATCGAACCGCCACACGCGCCGGTAACGCTTCTCCGCGAGGAAGGCAAAGTGGCCCGAGACGACGCGTTCGGACTCGAACAAGCGATACTCGTCGACGACCTGCACGTCCCCACCGCCGCACGGCACGCGGCACAGTTCCTGGGCGGACATCCCCCGGTGGCGGAGGA
>JABSQH010000081.1 GCA_013213745.1 Ilumatobacteraceae bacterium
CGTTATTCGTGCACGGCCTTGAGCGCCGCTTCTGCACGGAATTATACGCGCATCGACTCGTGCGCACCATTTCGAGTGCTGACTTCACGCGTCTCACAATGCGCAACGATCTGATTACTGGCTCGAGCGCACCGTATGTCAGCGCAACCGTTTTCGCTGTGTAACGCACAAGTTGACCGAGCCGACAATCAGCTCGCAAGTGTTTGAGCGGGATAAAATTGGCGAAGCCTATCCCGCGAGTTTCGGTTGATTATAACGGCTTCGGTCCAACGCATTGTTATCCCACATCCGCGTTGTTTATCGCAGAGTCATGCAATTCAGGAATCCACTCTGGTTTCAAAGTCTCTTTGTTGGTCAACCAATCTTCCATCGCCCACCATCGGGATTTGGTAATTGTGGCCCGTTCTTCGTCAGTCCAGTTGCTCGAATTCGGCATTTTTTCACTGTTTACGTTTACCACAAAATATTTTTCCAACCATCGCGCTGGCGTCGATCTCGCGACAGCATAAACCGAATCGCGTTCACGAATCATGGAACGGATATCGGCAACGAATCCAGTTTCCTCAATCAGTTCACGTTTTGCCGCGTCCCGGTACGATTCGTCATTGATTAGTTCTCCTCCAGGAGTCGACCAGAATGGCGCGGAATGCTCGTCAGAGTATTGAAACAGCAGAAGGCGATTCTGAGGGGACAGTATTACCAATCGTGCGGAACGTCGTAATTGAATCGTCAACGATTTTTCCTGAGTGGGATAACGGTGGCGTTAACCGGGTGACGCCAATGTGCTTTCCATTTGGGTTCGCCCCACGCGTCGCTCCGGTTCAACGCATGGTTCATTGGACGTTCCAATGATGATACCGATTATCGGCATGGCATCTCAGTTTAGCACGGTGGTGAATCGGGTGCGAGCAGCAATCCGTGTGTCGCGCGGCAATCGATGACCGAAGTCGTTTGCCAATCAGATCGAAGAAACGCGGGTTAGGTCATCGGTGGGACCGATCAATCCAATAATCGGCGCCAAAAGGGAACACCCCAACAACGCCCGCGTGTAACTAGCGTACCGAACCGGCCAATCGAAGCCAACGTTCCAATTGGCAAAGTTGTCGGCAGCATTGGGCCGACCGCGCCACCGACGAGCGGTCACCGAGGCGTCTCCACGCCGACTTCGCAATCGATCGACCGTCCAGTTCAATCGATTTCTGGATTATCTGATCGCCAGCCGTTATTCACCAGAGCACCAATGAACGGTGGCGTTAACCGGGTGACGCCAATGTGCTTTCCATTTGAACACGCCGTACGCGTCGCTCCGGTTCAACGCATGGTTCATTGGACGCTCCAATGATGATACCGATTATCGGCCTGGCATCTCAGTTTAGCACGGTGGTGAATCGGGTGTGAGCAGCAATCCGTGTGTCGCGGTGCCATCGATTGCCGAAGTTGTTTGCCAATCAGATCGAAGAGACGCGGATTCAGTCATGCATGCCAACGAGCGTTCCAGCAACCGACGCCAGAGACAACATCCCAACAGAGACCGCGTGTTGTTTGTGTACCGAACCGGTGAATCGAAGCCAACGTTCCAATTGGCCCAATCATCGGCAGCA
>JABSQH010000082.1 GCA_013213745.1 Ilumatobacteraceae bacterium
ATGGTGATGCCTGGTGACAATGTGGAGATGACGGTGGAGTTGGGTAAGCCGATCGCGATGGACGAGGGTCTGCGGTTCGCGATTCGTGAGGGTGGCCGCACTGTTGGTGCTGGCCGTGTCACCAAAATCCTCGCCTGAGCCTGACGATTGCTGAAACGGAACTCATCTGATGGCACAGAGCATTCGCATTCGCCTCAAGGCGTTCGACCACGAGATCATCGACCAGTCGACGAAGAAGATCGTCGAGACGGTGACCCGCACCGACGCCACGGTCCGTGGGCCGATCCCGCTGCCGACCGACAAGCACCGATACACGGTCATCCGTGGCCCGCACGTCGACAAGGACTCGCGTGAGCACTTCGAGATGCGCGTCCACAAGCGGCTGATCGACATCGTCAACCCCAACGGCAAGACGATTGACAGCCTGCAGCGCATCGAGCTGCCTGCCGGCGTCGACATCGAGATCAAAATCCAAAACGCCTGAATGATCGGCTCGGCCTCACCGCACGCCGGTGATGGCCGAGCCGGCGACAGTCGGTGCCAGGCACCAACTGTCGCTGGCCGACATCTGGTGCCTGGCACCAACTGTCGTGCGCAGGCGAGCGCCATGGGCGCAAGCTCGGGAGGCGAGGGGAAGCCGCTCGGCGACCGAGCCCGACAGTTATGAAACAGGTGTGAAGAACCTGTTGTGTCCACAACTGAGCCACGGCCGCCGATAGACACGAGGCATGGCTTCGTTCCCCCCTCCCCCTTCCGGAGCCCCGCAATCGCCTCCGGTGCTCCCGGCGTACCGCCCCGCAGCATCCGGTTTCGACGCTCCGGAGCCGACGCCCTCGCCCCAGCCGCCGAACCAATCGCCGAAGAAGCGGCGCCGTCCCCGTACGGCGCTGGTGATCGCACTGATCGTCGCTGTTGCCTGGGTCGCTGGCCTCACCGGAGCGCTCGTCGGTACGCAGGTCGCCGACTGGCTCGACGAGCCGCCGACTTCACCGTCGAGTGAGCCGATCACCGTCGCTGCGCCAAGGGCCGGCGCGGCCGCTCGCGTCGATGTCGCCCAGGTCGTTGACTACATCGCCCCCTCGGTGGTCACGATCAGCGCCGACGTCGGGGGCGGCCAATCGCTCGGCACCGGCGTGATCATCTCGCCCGACGGCGAGATCCTGACGAACGCCCACGTCGTCGAAGGCGCCAGCGAAATCCGCGTGCGCCTGTCGGGTGAGACCGAGCCGCGCGAGGTCAACCTGCTCGCCGCCGACCGCGGGAACGACCTCGCCCTGCTACGTATGAACGGCGACGGCTTCCAAGCCGCCACCTTCGCCAACCCCGACAGCATCGCCATCGGCGACGAGGTCGTGGCGATCGGCTTCGCCCTCGGCCTCGACGGTGACCCGTCGGTGACCCTCGGTATCGTGTCGGCACTCGACCGCACCATTGGCACCGACGGTGCCTTCCTTGATGGTCTGATCCAGACCGACGCAGCAATCAGCTCCGGCAACTCGGGCGGACCGCTGGTGAACGGCGAGGGCCAAGTGGTCGGAATCAATACGGCGGTCGCACGTGGAGGCACCTTCACTGCGGCGACCAACGTCGGGTTCGCCATCTCGGCTGCCGAGGCGCTCCCGATCATCGATGCGCTGCGTGCGCATGCCGATGGTCAAACTCGTGACGAGGCGTATCTCGGAGTCGGCCTCGCCGATCGCAGTGATGGCGGACAGGGCGCCGTGGTCACCAACGTCGAGCAGGGCACTCCCGCCGCCGCGGTGGGCATCGAAGACGGCGACCTGATCGTGGCTGTCGATGGTGCTCCCACTGACGGATCCACCGGGCTGATCGCAGCGATCCGCGACCTCGAGCCCGGTGACACCGTGACGCTCACGGTGATGCGTGACGGTGACGAGCGGATGCTCGAGGTCACCCTCACCGATCGCCCCGACGGCTGATCGTCGGCCGCAACCGGGTCAGCCGGTTGCGGCTGCGGCGCGTCCGCCGTTCGACGGTTCGTGCTCATCGACGAGGCGTTGGGTCTCACTTGCGATGGCCCGACAGACGAACTGCGTCACCGTGCGCGCTTCGTCTGGTTCAAGGCCGGCGGTGTCGAGCAACGCGACCAGCGACTGTGAGCCGATCGCCAGCGCGAGGGCGTGGCGGACAAGGCGCACATCGGCAGCAGGGAGCTGCTCGGCGAGCGGCTCGATCGCCGCGTCGATTTGGATGAAGCGACGGCCTGGGCGGTCCGCGTCGGTCGCTCGGCCCTCGATCCGCCGTTCGAGCATGATTCGCTCGAAGGTGCGAGTGCTCTCCTGGTGCTCGAAGAGGTAGGCGTTCACGTTCTCTTCGGCGGCGAGCATCCGTTTGCCGAGATCGTCTCCCGCCGTCGACATCGCGATGCGCGGGTCTGGCGAATTGCGGTCGGCGTGCAGCTGCCAGAGGAGATCATCGATCGACTCGAAGTAGCGGTACACCGTCGCCCGGCTCACCAGCGCCTCGTCGGCAATCTCGTCGACCGAGGGGGTGGGCGAACCGGCGTCGACGAGCCGACCAGCAGCGTCGACGATCGCCCGGCGGGTTCGCTCCCTTTGGTTCTCCCGAGTGGCCATAGTGTCAGCATAGTCCAGTCATGAGACAAGTGTCTTGCGAAGGTGATCACATCGTGATACGACTGTCTCACGAAGCAGCCGTCGCTCTCAGACAGGCGGCTGCTGCGAGACAGAATGACGACTTGAGGAGAACACGATGACGACCACGACCAACCCGACGGGCACAACCTTCTGGTTCGACAGCCAGGTGATGGAGGTGCTGGTGTCCGCACAAGACACCGACAGACGCCTGTCGATCCTGCGCCAACGGCTGGTGCCGGGGTATGCCCCGCCTGTGCACGTGCACGAGCGCGAGGACCAGACGTTGAGCCTGCTCGAGGGTTCGATGACGGCATGGCTCGACCCGCATGGAGAGTCGCCGACCGAGGTGCACCTCGAAGCCGGTGACAGCGTCTTCTTGCCGCGCGGGGTACCCCACGCCTTCAAGGTCGGCGAGCACGGCGTGCAGATGTTGGAGATCAACACACCAGGTGGCTTCGAGGGGTTCCACCTCGACGCCGGCGACCCGGCGACCCACGACGGGATCCCCGAGCAGGGACCTCCCGACATCGAGCGCATGGCCGCCGTCGCGCCTGACTATGGCTGCACCATCCTCGGTCCGCCACACAGCTGAGGCTCGCCGTCGGGTCGCTCGGCGCCGAGAGCTGCGTGCTACACCGGCCCGGTGACCGACCCCTACTTTCGGACCTCCGCCGATGGGCTCGTCCCTGACCCGCATGCGCGTGCGCCCTGGGGCGACGACATGTTGCACGGCCGACTGCTCGGGGCCATCGCCGCCCGTGCCCTCGAAGAAACCCTCGGGGCGCCCGGACGACGTGCCGCCCGGCTGACCGTCGACCTGTTTCGCCCGGCAGCGATGGCGCCGGTCGTTGCTCAGGTGCGGCCGTTGCGTGAGGGCCGACGGATCACCGTCGGCGAGGCGACACTCGAGTGCGATGGCCACGAGGTGGTCCGGGCTTCGGCGGTGTTCCTCGCCGAAGGTGAGGATCCGCCTGGGAACATTTGGCGACCCGAGCGCGAGCCATGGCCGCATCCCGACGAGGTGGCTGCGCCGCCCAACAGTGGTTCGCCCGGCCAAACCGCCTGGTGGTTTCGACCCGTCAGTGGCGGATTCAGCGGCGAGGGCAATGGCGCTCAGCGGGGCCGGGTGTGGAGCAACGAAACGGCCGAACTCGTCGAGGGTGAGTCGCTGACGCCGTTCGTCCGTGCGGCCCTGTCGGGGGATATCGCCTGCCCCTTGGCCAACAACGGCGACGAAGGTCTGCACTACATCAACGCCGACTACACGATGATGATCGCTCGATATCCGGTGGGGGAGTGGATCGGGATCGAGGTCGATCAGCAGCTGCAGTCCGACGGCATCTCGATGGGCTCGTCGACGTTGGTCGATCGGCAGGGCCCGTTCGCCACGAGCGGCGGCGTCTCGCTGGCCCGCCCGCCGTTGGTGATGGACAGCGCGCCGTTCAAAGCCAGCACCGACACCTGACCTACGGTCGACATCGTGCGTGATCTCGACGTGATGCTCGGGGCCGAGCGGCCCTTCGGCCTCGGCTACTGGCCACTGCCCGAAGACGACCCCGGTGTTCCCGTGCGCCGCGAGCCGATCCGGCTCGTGTCGCCTGATGGGGGACTCGTGCGCGGCGTGCTCTGGACCCCTCCCGACGGGAAGTGGGAGACCGCCGTGATCCTCTCGCACCCCCGCGGCGACTTCAGTGTGCACTACGCCTGCCCGTTGCTCGCCGCCGCCGGTATCGCCGTGTTCGGGTTCGGCACGCGCTACATGAACAACGACACCGACTGCCTCCACGAGTCGTGCATCGTCGACGTCAAGACCGCCCACGACGAGATGGTCCGCCGCGGCGCTGCGGCGGTGGTGCTGCTGGGTAACTCCGGTGGCGGCTCGTTGATGGCGATGGCCAATGCTGAGCTCGACATCGGCGACGGGTGGATCGGGATGGCCGCCCATCCGGGCGAGGGCGTGTTCATGTTGCAGGTGATCGATCCGTCGGTGACAGACGAAACCGATCCGTTCTCGACCGACCCCGAACTCGACATGTACCACCCCGACAACGGGTGGCGGCCGTGGCCCGAGCCGTGCTCGTACGACCCGGCGTGGGTCGAGCGCTACCGCGCCGCGCAGCGCGACCGTGTCGCTCGCATCGATGCGATCGCGACGGAGTCGATCGATGACTCGGTGGCGGTGATCCCTGCACTGCGTGACGTCGACCGCGCAGTTCATCCACTGGCGTGGCGCGACCTTCGTCGACAAGCGGTGTTCACCAAGTACCTCACCATCTATCGAACGTTGGCCGACCCGGCGTACCTCGACCTGTCCATCGATCCCGACGATCGGCCGAGGGGTTCGTTGTTCGCCTTCCCCGATCCACTCGACGCCAACTACGGCCGCGGTGGATTGGCTCGCACGATGACCGCCCGCGGCTGGTTGAGTACGTGGTCGGGGCTATCGAGCAGCGCCAAGCTCGCCGACACGATGCCCAGCGTGACGGTGCCAACGTTGCTCGTTCATCCGACGGGCGACACCGAGATTCGCGTCTGGCAGGCCGAGGAGATCGTCGCCGCCGCTGGTGCTGAGGACGTCACGTACCACGAGATGAAGGGCGCCCCGCACTACCTCGAAGGCCACCGGCCACAGGCGATGGCCGTGGTCGCCGACTGGCTGGCGGCGCGCTACCCGTAGGGCGCCGTCGCGCTGGACCCGCCGAGATCGTCGGCGGTCACGAGTGGGCCGGCTGATGCCGGCTCGTCGTCGCCGTAGTCGGGGAGGGCGCCGCTGTGAACGTTGCCGACAGCGATTTCCTCGGCGGGACCACCGAGGGCAACCGCGCCGATGTCGGTCGGCGGTTCGTTGTCGCCGATGCGCGTGTCTTGCAACGCCGGGGTGCCCTGTCCCAGAACGGGGCCGAACGACTGGCTCCCCCAGCACCGCACGGACCCGCCGAGCAGCAAGGCGCACGAGTGCCCCCTGTGGTGGCGACCTGCGAGACGCGTACCCTGCCGAGAGCAATGGGGGGAAGGACTCGGGGGTTCGTGACCCAGCAACAGGCGCTTGGCGTCGTTGAGGCGCTCGAGGGTGTCGGCGGCACCAAACGGCACACCCCTGGTCTCGCCGGATGCGGGTGCAGCTGGCGCGATGCCGGTCAGCGTGAACAGCAGAGCGTTCGCCATCAGCGCGCGCGGTAACCTGGAAATAGACGGTAGCGCCGCCGTGGCCGGCGAACGTAGGGGCCGCTCGCGGACCGGGCTTGAGTAATCGATTACTCAGACCGGACAGTCGGGTACAGACATGTCGGCGGTACCGGTTGGAAGGCGTCTGAACCGCTCATAGCATTGCCTGGCCGTGATCGGAAGGCATTCCGATCACCAATCCATTCGCAAATCGACGTCCGAACAGGCCGCCCGCATCGATCGGGACCGGAACCACTCGGCAACAACCAGTCTGCGTGCTCCGCATGCCCGCCGTCATCTGCACGGCTTCCGGGCTGCGGAGCATTTGCGTGAAACGACCCGGATCGTCCGGCCGAGATCGCGAGTGCAGCCGTCAAGTAAAGGACCGCCGTCATGGCCCAACAATCGATTGTCGGTGAAAAAGTCGGCATGACCCAGACCTGGGTGGACGACAAGGTCGTCCCGGTCACGGTCGTGCGCGTCGACCCGATGCGTGTCGTGCAGATCAAGACCAACGAGCGCGACGGGTACAACGCGCTGCAGGTCACGTACGGCCAGCGCGATGCCAACAAGCTGACCAAGCCGGTGCAGGGCCACTACGAGAAGGCCGGTGTGGCTCCGGGCAAACGGCTCGTCGAGTTGCGTCTCGACTCGGTCGACGAGTTCGAGGTCGGCCAGGAGCTGACCGTCGAGCAGATCCCGAGCGGCGCGATCGTCGACGTCACCGGTACCAGTCGAGGCAAAGGCTTCGCCGGTGTCATGAAGCGCCACAACTTCGCTGGCCAGGGTGCGTCGCACGGTAACCACAAGAGCCACCGCAAACCCGGCGCCATCGGCTCGTGTGCTTTTCCGGCGCGGGTGTTCAAGGGCACCCGGATGGCTGGCCACATGGGTCACCAGCAGGTGACCACCCAAAACCTCGAAGTCGTCGAGTCCGATGCCGAGCGCAACGTGTTGCTCGTCAAGGGCTCGGTTCCCGGCCCCAACGGCGGCGTCGTCGTCGTCCGCAACGCCGTCAAGTTCGCAGGACAGAAGGGAAGCTGATCATGCCGACCCTCACCGTGAAGAACGCCTCTGGTGCCGACGCTGGCAGCGTCGAGCTCGACGACGCCATCTTCGGCGTCGAGCCGAACGTGCCGGTGATGCACCAGGTGGTCACCGCGCAGCTCGCCGCCCGTCGTTCGGGTACGCAGAGCACCAAGACCCGCTCGGAAGTCCGTGGCGGCGGTGCCAAGCCGTGGCGCCAGAAGGGCACCGGTAACGCCCGTCAGGGTTCGACCAACTCACCACAGTTCACCGGTGGTGGTGTGGCGCTCGGGCCCAAGCCGCGCAAGTACAACCAGAAGACGCCGAAGAAGATGATTCAGCTGGCGCTGCGCTCGGCGTTGTCCGACCGCGCGGCCGACGGCAAGGTCGTCGTCATCGACTCGTGGGGCATCGATGCCCCGAAGACCAAAGACGCCAAGGCAGCGCTCGCCGCGCTCGACCTCGAGGGCACCGTGCTCGTCGTGCTCGGTCGCGAGGACGAGGCCGCTGCATTGAGCTTCCGCAACCTGCCCAACGTGCAACTGCTCGAGGCGGGCGAACTCAACGCCTACGACATCTTGTGCAACGACTGGGTCGTGTTCACGAAAGACGTGGTGCCGTCATGAAGGACCCCCGCGACATCATCCTCGCCCCGGTCGTCTCCGAGAAGAGCTACGAGCTGATCGAAGAGGGCGTGTACACGTTCAAGGTGCACCCCTCGGCCTCCAAGCCCGAGATCCGCGACGCCGTCGAGGCGATCTGGGGTGTCGAGGTGCTGCAGGTCAACACCCTCAACCGCAAGGGCAAGAAGAAGCGCACTCGCGGCACCAACCGCATCGGTACCACGCCCGACACCAAGCGGGCCATCGTCACCCTGGCTGCGGGCGAGATCCCGCTGTTCGAGAACTGAGCTGATCATGGCCATTCGTTCCCGCAAGCCCACCAGCCCCGGTCGTCGCTTCCAGACGAGCTCGGACTTCAGCGAGGTCACCAAGACCACGCCCGAAAAGACGCTGCTCGCCAAGAAGTCGAAGACCGGTGGCCGCAACAGCTACGGCCGCAAGACCTCCCGGCATCGGGGTGGCGGTCACAAGCAGCAGTACCGCCTCGTCGACTTCTACCGCACCAAGGACGGCGTGCCGGCCAAGGTCGCCGCCATCGAGTACGACCCGAACCGCACGTGCCGCATCGCTCTGTTGCACTACAACGACGGCGAGAAGGCCTACATCCTGGCTCCTCGTGGACTCGGTGTGGGCGACGAAGTGCAGAGCGGCCAGGGCGCCGACATCAAGCCCGGCAACGCGCTGCCGCTGCGTTTCATCCCCGTCGGCACCACCGTGCACAACGTCGAGCTGCGGCCTGGTGGCGGCGGCAAGATCGGCCGTTCGGCTGGCATCGCGGTGCAGCTGGTGGCCAAAGACGGCGACTACGCCACGCTGCGCATGCCGTCGACCGAGATGCGTCGCGTCATGATCGACTGCCGGGCCACGGTCGGTGAAGTCGGCAACTCCGAGCACGAACTGGTGAAGATCGGCAAGGCCGGCCGCAACCGCTGGAAGGGCAAGCGTCCGCAGACCCGCGGCGTTGCCATGAACCCCGTCGACCACCCGCTCGGTGGTGGCGAAGGCAAGACCTCAGGTGGTCGTCCGGCCACCTCCCCGTGGGGCAAGCCCGAGGGCCGTACCCGCAACAAGAAGAAGCAGTCGCAGCAGCTCATCATCCGTCGCCGTCGTTCAGGACGTGGCCGCCGCTGAGCGGTGTGTGAGAGGAAACGCCAATGACACGCAGTCTCAAAAAGGGCCCCTTCGTCGACGAGCATCTGCTCGCCAAGATCGACGAGCAGAACGAGGCCGGCGAGCGCAAGGTCGTCAAGACCTGGTCGCGTCGCTCGACGATCATCCCCGACATGGTCGGCCACACCATCGCCGTCCACGACGGTCGCAAGCACGTCCCGGTGTATGTCACCGAGTCGATGGTCGGCCACAAGCTCGGTGAGTTCAGCCCCACCCGCACGTTCCGCTTCCACGCCGGCCAAGAGCGCGGCGCGAAAGGACGCCGCTGATGACCGGACCGAAGCTCAACGAGGGCGCCACCGTTGCCGGCGAGCGCCCCGGCACCCGGGCGACGGCCAAGTACGTCCGTGCCTCGGCGTCGAAGGCCCGCGAGGTGCTCGACCTGATCCGTGGTCTCGACGTGCAGGCCGCCGACGAGGTCCTGCAATTCACCGATCGGCACATTGCCGCCGACGTGCGCAAGGTGCTGGCCAGCGCGGTCGCCAACGCGATCAACAACGACGACCAGGACGCCGAGGAGCTCTACGTGTTGGCGTGCTTCGCCGACGAGGGCCCGACGCTGCGTCGGTTCCGTCCCCGTGCCCGGGGCCGGGCGACGCGCATCAACAAGCGCACCTGTCACATCACCGTGATCGTCGCCCGCATGAGCGATGACCGACTCGAGTTGATCCGGGCCGCCGAAGAGCGTGCCGCCAGCTCGGGTGGCCGTGGACGTCCGCAGTCGAGTGCGGCCAGCCGCCGTGCCCGTGTGGAGCGCAGCCGCCAACGCGCCGCCGAAGAAGACGGTGAAGAGATCGAAGATCTCGAAGACACCGCCGACGAAGTGGCGGAAGACGCTGTCGACCTCGAAGAGACGACCGACGAGGCCGACGCCTCGGTCGACGACGCAGAAGAGACCACCGACGAGCCTGGCTCCGAGGCCGTCCAAACTGACGACGCTCAGACGAGCAGTGAGGCCGAGGAAAAGTAATGGGTCAGAAGATCAATCCCTACGGGTTCCGCCTCGGCGTCACCACCGACTGGAAGTCGCGTTGGTTCTCCGAGCGTGACTACAAGGACTATCTCACCGAAGACTGGACGATCCGCGAGCAGATCATGGAGCGCCTCGAGTCGGCGGCGATCAGCCGAATCGAGGTCGAGCGCACCCGTGACAAGCTGCGCGTCGACGTGCACACCGCGCGGCCGGGCATCGTGATCGGTCGCCGTGGCGCCCAGGCCGACGAGTTGCGTCAGATGATCACCAAGGTCACCGGCAACCCGAAGATCCAGCTGAACATCGTCGAGATCAAGAACCCTGAGCTCGACGCCGCGCTGATCGCGCAAGGTGTGGCCGACCAGCTAGTCAACCGCATCGCCTTCCGCCGGGCCATGAAGCGTGCCGTGCAGAACGCCCAGCGTGCCGGTGCCCTCGGCATCCGTGTGCAGTGCTCGGGTCGCCTCGGCGGCGCCGAGATGAGCCGCACCGAGTGGTACCGCGAGGGCCGCGTGCCGCTGCACACGCTGCGTGCCGACATCGACTACGGCATGCGCGAAGCCAAGACCACCAGCGGGCGCGTTGGTGTGAAGGTGTGGATCTACAAGGGCGACATCACGCCGTACAAGAAGCTCAACGAGGACAAGATCGCTCGCGAAGCCGCTATGGCCGTCGGCGAGACCTCGGGCCAGGGCGCGGGTCCGCGCAAGGTCGTGTCGTCGGGTCGCCGCGAGGCTGTGCCGGCCCCGGCTGCTGAGCCGCAACCGCTGGTGAAGGAAGCCGACCCCGAGCTCGAGAAGTTGCTCGACGAAGAAGAAGCCATTGCCAAGCGCACTGCGCAAGAAGACGGCAACGAGACCCCGCATTTCCGCGGTAACGACTGAGGGAGGAGCCGAATCATGTTGATGCCTCGCAAGGTTGCCCACCGCAAGCACCACCGCGGTCGCACCAAGGGCCTCGCCAAGGGCGGGACCGGGCTGAGCTACGGCGAGTACGGAATCCAGGCGCTCGAGCCAGGGTGGATCACCGCCCGGCAGATCGAGGCCGCCCGTATCGCCATGACCCGATCGATCAAGCGCGGCGGCAAGGTGTGGATCAACATCTTCCCCGACAAGCCGGTTACCAAGAAGCCCGCCGAGACCCGCATGGGTTCGGGCAAGGGCAACCCGGAGTTCTGGGTCGCTGTGGTCAAGCCCGGTCGCACGATGTTCGAGCTGTCGTTCCCCGATGAGGGCGCGGCGCGTGAAGCGCTCGACAAGGCGATCCAGAAGCTGCCGATCAAGGCGCGAGTGATCACTCGCGAAGAGACGATCTGACGGACGAACGAGATGGCACGCAAGAAGAACGACCTCGCCGACCTGAGCCTCGGCGAACTGATCGACGAGCTGAAAGAGACCAAGCAGGAGGCGCTGAACCTGCGTTTCCGCAACGCCACGGGTCAGCTCGACAACACCGCCGAGATCGGCAAGGTGCGCAAGCAGATCGCCCGCATCAACACCCTGATTCGCGAGCGTGAGATCGCCGCAGCAGAGGCAGGACAGTGATGACCGACGTCACCAACGAACCCACAACTGACGCGCCGGCCGAAGCGTCGACCGAGACCCGTGCCGCCCGCAAGGTACGCGAGGGCACGGTCGTGTCGAACGGCATGGACAAGACCGCGGTCGTCGCGGTCGTCGACCGTGTGCGTCACGCCAAGTACAACAAGTTCGTCCTCCAGACCAAGCGTCTGTACGCCCACGACGAGACCAACGACGTCAACGTCGGCGACAAGGTGCGTGTGATGGAGACCCGTCCGCTGAGCAAGAAGAAGCGCTGGCGGATCACCGAGGTCTTGGAGCGCGCCAAATGATTCAGCAGGAGTCGCGTCTGCGCGTCGCCGACAACAGCGGCGCCAAAGAAGTGCTGTGCATCAAGGTGCTCGGCGGTACCCGTCGGCGCTACGCGTCGATCGGCGACGTGTTCGTCGCCACCGTCAAAGACGCCATGCCCGGTGCCGGAGTCAAGAAGGGCGAAGTCGTCAAGTGCGTCGTCGTCCGTACCAAGAAGGAAAAGCGCCGTCCCGATGGCAGCTACATCCGCTTCGACGAGAACGCGGCGGTGCTGATCAAGGACGACATGACGCCGCGCGGCACGCGCATCTTCGGCCCGGTGGGTCGTGAGCTGCGTGACCGTCGGTTCATGCGCATCGTGTCGCTCGCCCCGGAGGTGATCTGACGATGAAACTCAAGAAGGGTGACACCGTCGAGGTGATCACCGGCAAGGACAAGGGCAAACAAGGCGAGATCGCCTTCGTGTTCCCGAAGACGAACAAGATCATCGTCAACGGCGTGAACACCGCCCAGAAGCATCAGCGCGCCCAGCGGGCCAACGACCAGGGCGGGATCATCGAAAAGGACCTGCCCCTCGACGCCAGCAACGTCATGCTCGTGTACAAGGGCAAGAAGGTGCGAGTCGGCTACAAGGTGCGCGACGACGGCACCAAGGTGCGCATCGCCCGCCCGAGCGGGGAGGAAATCGAATGACCGACACCGCCACCACCACCACCGCTGCGCCACGGCTGAAGACCAAGTACACCGACGAGGTCAAGTCGGCGTTGCAGGAGCAGCTCGGCATCGAGAACGTGATGGAAGTCCCCACGTTCGACAAGATCGTGATCAACATGGGTGTCGGCCGCGCGGCCGGTCAGCCCTCGTTGATCGAGGGTGCGGTTGCCGACCTCACCGCGATCTCCGGCCAGAGGCCGGTGGTCACCAAGGCCAAGAAGTCGATCGCCAACTTCAAGTTGCGCGAAGGCCAGTCGATCGGCGTCAAGGTCACCTTGCGCGGCGATCGCATGTGGGAGTTCCTCGACCGGCTGATCTCGATCGCCATCCCCCGTATTCGCGACTTCCGCGGCCTGCCGTCGAAGTCGTGGGACGGCGCCGGTAACTACACGTTCGGTCTCAACGAGCAGACGATGTTCGCCGAGATCGACCCGGACAAGGTCGATCATCCGCGTGGCATGGACATCACGATCGTCACGACCGCTCGTGACAACGAGGGCGGCAAAGCGCTGCTCGACGCATTTGGATTCCCCTTCAAGCGTGGTGCCGAGGCCGAGGCCGAGCCGCGCAAGAAGCGGCGCAAGCGCCCGTACTACGGGAAGAAGGGCTGAGTCGACGACATGGCGAAGAAAGCACTGATCAACAAGGCCAACGCGAAGCCGAAGTTCAAGGTTCGCGCCTACACCCGTTGCCGCCGTTGCGGCCGGGCGCGTTCGGTCTACCGCAAGTTCGGACTGTGCCGAGTGTGCCTGCGCGAGTTGGCGCACGCCGGTGAGATCCCCGGCCTGACGAAGTCGAGCTGGTGAGGTGACGCAGAGATGATGACCGACCCCATTGCCGACATGCTGACCCGCGTGCGCAACGCAAACGTGGCCAAGCACGACGAGGTGCACATGCCGTCGTCGAAGCAGAAGGTGGCCCTGGCCGACCTGCTGACCAAAGAGGGCTACATCGGGAGCTACTCGACGAGCCCATCCACCAAGGGACCCGGAGAGGTCCTGACCATCCAGATGAAGTACTCCGCCGACCGCGATCGGACGATCTCGGGTCTCCGGCGCATCTCCACTCCGGGCCTGCGCGTCTATCGCGGTGCCGCGGCGGTGCCGCGGGTCCTCGGCGGGCTGGGCGTGGCCGTGTTGTCCACGTCGCACGGCCTGATGACCGACCGCGAAGCGCGCAAGCGCAAGGTCGGCGGCGAAGTGCTCTGTTACGTCTGGTGACGAGGTAGCGACATGTCACGTATTGGAAACGCACCCATCTCGGTTCCCTCCGGAGTCGACGTCAACGTCGACGGCCGCACGATCTCGATCAAGGGCCCCAGGGGCGAGCTGAGCCGCGAGCTGCCCGGCGCGATCACCGTCGAAGTCGATGGCGACACGCTGCGCTGCGCCCGTCCCAACGACGAGAACCAGACCAAGGCGCTGCACGGGCTGACCCGCAGCCTGGTCAACAACATGGTCATCGGTGTCACCGACGGGTTCAAGAAAGAGCTCGAGATCGTCGGCGTCGGTTACCGCGCGGAACCGCAAGGCCCCAGCGCGCTGCGCCTGAACCTCGGATTCAGTCACACCGTCGACGTCACCGCACCCGACGGGGTCACCTTCGAGGTTCCCCAGCAGACACAGGTGATCGTCAACGGGATCGACAAAGAGATCGTCGGCCAGGTCGCCGCAAATATTCGCAGCATCCGCAAGCCCGAGCCTTACAAGGGCAAAGGCGTCCGCTACGCCGGCGAGCGCATCGTGCGCAAGGCCGGTAAGGCCGGCAAGAAGTAGGCGTCCTTCGACGCACCCACGGAGCATTCTGATGAGCAAGATCGCCAACGCCCGACGCAACGGCCGCATTCGCCGGCACCGTCGTGTCCGCAAGAAGATTCATGGCACCGCAACCCGACCGCGCCTGGCGGTGTTCCGGTCGAACAAGCACATCACCGTTCAGGTGATCGACGACGACGCCGGCACGACGCTGGTGGCGGCCTCGAGCACCGAGTCCGAACAGCGCGCCGCCGGTTCTGGCGCGAGCACCGACGCGGCCACTCGCGTCGGGCAGCTCGTCGCCGAGCGGGCGAGTGCGGAAGGAATCACACAGGTCGTGTTCGACCGCGGCGGCTACGCCTACCACGGTCGCATCGCCGCAGTTGCCACTGCGGCCCGAGCAGCTGGTCTGGAGTTCTGATGGCCAACGGAAACAACAACCGCGACAATCGCGGCAACAACCCACGCGACGCCCGTGGCCGCGACGGCGACGATGGTGGACTGCGCGAGTCGCGGGTCATCACCATCAACCGCGTCGCCAAGGTCGTCAAGGGTGGCCGCCGTTTCTCGTTCACCGCGCTCGTGGTGATCGGCGACGGCAACGGTCGCGTCGGCCTGGGCTACGGCAAGGCCAAAGAAGTGCCACTGGCGATCCAGAAGGGCACCGAAGAAGCCAAGCGCAACTTGTTCGAGGTGCCCATGGCGGGCAGCACGATCATCCACCCGGTGCTCGGCACCACCGGCGGCGGCAAGGTCCTGATGAAGCCGGCGGCCGCCGGTACCGGTGTGATCGCCGGTGGCGCCGCCCGCGTCATCCTCGAAGAGGCCGGCGTGCACGACGTGCTGTGCAAGTCGCTCGGTTCGGCCAACCACATCAACGTCGCCCGCGCCACGATCGCCGGGCTCAAGTCGCTGCAGCGGCCCGACGAGATCGCTGCACGGCGTGGTCTCCATGCCGACGAGTTCGTCCCCAAGGGCTTGCTCAACGCCTACAACGAGCGCGTCAAGCAGTCCGCCGGCGGTGCTGGAAACGAAGAAGCGGCCGAGGCGGCCACGACCGGAGCCTCGTCATGAGCGATGCGACCATCACCGTCACCCAGGTGCGGTCGTCGATCGGCACCAAGCCCAAGCACCGTGGCACGCTGCGGGCGCTCGGGCTCGGCAAGGTCGGTTCGACGAACACGTTGCCTGACCGCCCTGAAATCCGCGGCATGATCGCCCGCGTTCCCCACCTGATCACCGTGTCTGAGGAAACATCCTGATGAAGGTTCACGAGCTCACCCCTGCCCCGGGATCGCGCAAGCGTGCCAAGCGTGTCGGCCGCGGCACCGGCGGCCGCGGCGGCAAGACCGCGGGCCGCGGTACCAAGGGCCAGCGGGCCCGCGGCACCGTCGCCCCCGGCTTCGAGGGCGGCCAGATGCCGCTCAAGCAGCGCGTTCCGAAGCTCAAGGGCTTCAACAACCCGTTCCGCGTCGAGTATCAGGCTGTCAACCTGCACACCCTCGCCGACCTGGCGCCGTCGCTCGACGGTGCGGCTGTGACGCCCGACCTGCTGGTCGAGCGCGGCATCGTGCGCAAGGGAGCATTCGTCAAGGTGCTCGCCCGTGGCGAGCTGACCACGTCGGTCGAGCTACACGTGCATGCGATTTCCGCTGCCGCCGAACGCGCCGTGACTGCTGCGGGCGGTACCGTCACCATCGTGCCGCTGCCGTTCCGAGAGGAAGGAAAAGCTGGTCGCCCGCCGGTACAGGGCAACCAGTTCGCCAACCGGTGACCCACCGGTGATCCACCCCCTCGTATCGGCACACGGGCCGAGCGCCCCCACGTGACGGCAAAGGAACTGCCCGCATGATCTCCAACCTGGCGAACATCTTCAAGGTCAGCGACCTCCGCAACAAGCTGTTGTTCGTCGTCTTGATGGTCGGCGTCTACCGCATCGGTGTCGCCATCCGTGTTCCCGGCGTCGACCCGATCGCCATCGAGCAGCTCCGCGAGACCGCCAGCCAGCAGGGCGCTCTCGGGTTCCTCAACCTGTTCTCCGGTGGCGCCTTCGAGAGCTTCTCGATCTTCGCGCTCGGGATCATGCCGTACATCACGGCCAGCATCATCATGCAGGTGCTCGGCGTGGTCATTCCGAAGCTGGAGCAACTGCAGCAAGAGGGCGCGGTCGGCCAACGCAAGATCACGCAGTACACGCGCTACGTCACGATCGGCTTGGCGACGTTGCAGGCGACCGGGCTGGTGTTCATCTTCGGCACCGGTCGAGGCACGGCGTTCTTCACCGCCGCTGGGGCTGCTCCGACGGTGCCGTTGTTGCCCGATGGCATCTGGCCGCGCGGCTACTTGATCATTCCGACCCTCGTCGCCGGCACCGCCGTGTTGATGTGGATGGGCGAGATGATCTCCCAGCGCGGCATCGGTAACGGCATGTCGATGATCATCTTCGCCTCCGTGGTGGCGTCACTGCCGGGCGGGTTCTGGAGCATCCTCCAGCTCAACGAGATCTTCTGGTTCGTGGCGATGGTCCTGCTCACGATCGGGATCATCATCGCCGTGGTCTACGTCGACCTGGGCCAACGTCGAATTCCGGTGCAGTTCGCCAAACGTGTCGTCGGTCGGCGGATGATGGGTGGTCAGAACACCTACATCCCGCTGAAGGTCAACCAGTCGGGCGTGATCCCGATCATCTTCGCCAGCTCGATCCTGCTGCTGCCCGTGATCCTCACGCAGTTCCTCGGATCGGGCGAGGGGTGGCGCGGCGACATCGTCGAGTTCATCGACACTTACATCGTCAACCCCGACAACTTCGTGTACGTCACGATCTTCGCGTTGATGATCATCGCCTTTGCGTACTTCTACAACTCGATCGCCTTCGACCCCGTACGGCAGGCCGACCAACTGCGCCGCCAGGGTGGATTCATCCCTGGTGTCCGCCCCGGACCACAGACCGAGCGGTATCTGGCCAAGGCCGTCAACCGGATCACGCTGCCGGGCGCGGTGTTCATTGCGATCATCGCCGTCCTGCCATACATCTTGTTGATCATCGCCGGCATCAACACCTTCGGCTTCGCCGGTACCAGCGTGCTGATCTCGGTGGGTGTCGCTCTCGAGCTGATGCGTCAGATCGACAGCCAACTCACGCTGCGCAATTACGAAGGGTTCCTCAAGTAGGCCCCGGCGGCCCGCGCAGAAACAGGTCGTCGTGATTCCCGGTGCTCGGCTGATCATCCTCGGACGCCAAGGTGCCGGCAAGGGCACCCAGTGCGTTCGCCTCTCGCGTCACTTCGTGGTGCCGCACATCTCCACCGGCGACATGTTGCGCAATGCCGTGCGCGAAGGCACCGACCTCGGGTGGGCGGCGAAGAAGATCATGGACGACGGCGGCCTCGTAGGCGACGATGTGATGATCGGGTTGGTGCGCGAGCGGCTCGACGAACCCGATGCCGACACGCGGGGGTACATCCTCGACGGCTTTCCTCGCACGATTCACCAAGCCGACGCCTTGGACGAGATCGTGGACGAGAAACCGATCGACGTCGTGCTCGACTTGAACGTGCCGCGCGAGATCGTCCTCGAGCGGATCTCCTCGCGCCGGGTGTGCCGCGACTGCGGTACGAACTACACCGCCACAGGCAACGACCCGCACCCGTGGATCTGCGATGTCTGCGGCGGTGACGTGCAACAGCGCGCCGACGACACACCCGAGTCGGTCAACCGTCGACTCGACCTGTACGAGGAACAGACGGCTCCCCTTATCGATCACTTCGACGAGCAGGATCGCCTCGCCGTGGTCAACGGCGTGGGTCACCCCGACGCCGTGTTCGACCGGCTGGTCAAGGCCGTCGAACGCAATCGGAACTGACGATGCCCGGCACCGCCCTGCCGCTCGGTCGCCGCAAGTCGCTCCCCGACTCCGCAGTGCTGTTGTTCGACGGCAACTGCGGGATGTGCACCCGCAGTGCCCGCGCTCTGGTGTGGCTGGCTGACGCCAGCGCGCTGGATACCGACGGCGAACGCGTCGACATCGTGCCCTCACAGCGGCCGGGTGTGTTGGCGCGCACCGGCGTGACCGGTGAGCAAGCCGCCAAGTCGGTGTGGACCGTCGCCGACGACGCCACGGTTGCCGGCGGGCCGGCGGCCATCGCATTGGCTGTCGCCATCGGCCGTCGGCAACGCTGGCCGATGTGGCCGTTCGCGGTGCCCGGCGTGGAGTGGGTGCTCGACCGTCTCTATGCCCTGATCGCCGCCAACCGCGGCAAGTTTCCAGGCGAGACGCCCTGGTGCCAGCAACACCCCGAACGCTGCGTGTAACGGTGGTCGCTGAGACGTTGTAACGGCCCGGCCTGACCTGAACCGTTACATCGTCTCAGAGACGACCGTTACAGGGTCGGTCCATGACGAGGATGCCGTACCCCGCGGCGTGCATCTGCTCAGAGGCGGCGAGCAGTGAGAGCGTCGGCTCGACGGCCACCACGTCGTCGCCGAGAATCGATGCGACCGGTCGGGAAGTGAAGCCCATTTCGTCGTCGAGTGGCTCGAGGTCATTGATGTCGGTCATCGCCAGGTCCTTTCAGGTGTAGGTCCACCATGGCAATCGTTGGCATCACCCGACCAGTGGCCAACGTCCCAACCGGTGTGCCGCGTGCCAAGCTGGCGCCATGCGAGAGCATCGATGACGACGAATCAAACCGCCTTGGGCGCACTCGCAGCGGCGGCGCGTCGCTGGACCCCGGACCCGCCGAGCGACGACGCACAAGCGGCGATCGAGGAACTCCTGCCCGACGAGGACCTCGGCGCGTATCTCGGCCGATTCTTGATTCTGGTCGTGTTGTCGGCGAGCATCGCTGCCTTTGGTCTGCTCGCCGACTCTGCGGCCGTGGTGATCGGCGCGATGCTCGTCGCTCCGCTGATGACGCCGATCACCGCCGCCGCAGCTGCTGTTGTGATGGCGATGGGCAAGCGGCTGGTGCGTGCCCTGTTCGTGATCGTCGTCGGTACCGCGGCGGCGATCGCTGTCGGCTGGCTCACTTCGTATGTCGCCGGCCCCGAAGTGACGATCGTGACCGAGCTACCCACCGAGGTGATTGCGCGCACGTTCCCCGACCTGCTTGATCTCGGCATCGCCATCAGCGCCGGCGCCGCTGCTGGGTACATCCTGCCCCGGCGTTCGGCCACATCGGCCTTGCCCGGCGTCGGTATCGCTGTTGCCCTGGTCCCACCGCTGTCCGCCGTCGGGATCACCCTCGAAGTCGGTGCCAGCGACCTCGCCGCCAATGCGATGTTGCTGTACCTCACCAACCTGGCCGCGATCATCTTCTCGGCCTCGCTGGTGCTTTTGTTCTCGGGGTTCCGGCCGGCGAACCGGCAGGATCGCAGCGCAGTGACCGGCGGGCTGATCTTCACACTGGCGGCGGTGATTGCAGTCGCCGTCCCGTTGACCTTGCACACGCAGTCGGCGATTCGTGACGTGTCCCTGCGCCGGTCGGTGTCGATCGCTGTCGTTGCGTGGGACGACACCGTGCGCATCGTCGAGTTGAACGCCGAGGTCGTCGGCAGCCGCGCCGACGTCGAACTGTTGGTGTCGGGCCCCAACGAACCGCAGCCTGCATGGCGGCTGGCACGCGAGATCGACCAGCGGTTCCGAGGCGCCGTCGACCTGCGCCTGCTGTATCAACGTGACGAGCTGTTCGAAGTCAGCGTGCGATGACTGCGCGGCAAGTGCGGCGCAGCGCGTCGGTGGTGCTCGTTGCTGCGATGCTGGCCTCGACGGCCGCCTGCGGACTCCGCGCCGGTTCGACCGAGGAGTCACAGCCGATCGGCATCTTCGGTCCCTATCGCGGCTCGGAGGCCGACGCGTGGATCGAGGTGGTCCACGCCTACACCGAACCGCGCGGCATCGAAGTCCGCTACATCGGGAGCAAGGACTTCGTTGCCGACTTGGAGCAACGCACCGGGGACGCCGACGATCCGCCAGACATCGCCGTCGTACCGCAACCCGGCTTCGTGACCGAGCTGGCCGAGTCCGAGACGATCCTGCCCCTCGGCGATGCCGTCGTCGAGCAGCTCGAGAACAACTATCCCGATGCGGTGATCGATCTCATCGGCGACGAGACCTTGTTCGGCGTGCCCTTTCGGCTGACGATGAAGAGCCTGGTGTGGTACCGCCCGGAGGTGTTCGAGACCAACGGGTGGTCGGTGCCGGCGACGATGGACGAACTCGCAGATCTCGTCGCCGACATCGATGGGACAGCAGATATCAACCCGTGGTGTCTCGGCATGGAGGCGGGGACGTCGAGCGGGTGGCCGGCGACCGATTGGACAGAGGATCTCGTCGTCCGCAACCTCGGGACGACCATCTACAACCGGTGGGCGGCCGGTGAAGTGGAGTTCGCTGACCCGCGCATCGAGGAGTCATTCGACGACTTCCGCGAGTTGGTCCTGCAAGGAACACGCTCCGTCGGCGGGCTGACGGGCGTTGTCGAGACGGCGATCGACGAGGCGGTCGAACCGTTGTTTGCTGACGACGACGGCTGCGCGCTCTACAAACAGGCGGACTTCGCGGTGCAGTGGATGCCCGACGGAGTGAAGATCGGCCCTGACGCCGACGTCGATTGGTTCGTGATGCCTCCGGTGAACGCCGACACCGTGGCTCCGATCGTCGTGGGGGGCGACCAGATCGTCCAGTTCACCTCGAGCGACGAGATCGACGG
>JABSQH010000083.1 GCA_013213745.1 Ilumatobacteraceae bacterium
CCGCAGGCCGTAGCTGATCCGACTGCCGGCGGCGACCTGCTTGACGTATCCGACGCGCGCCCGCAGTTCGAGCGCAGGACGGAGATCGCCGACGAGGTGGTCCACCCCGGGTCCGGGCGTGATCCCATAGATCGCAATACCCGGGCGAACGATGTCGCGGCGCGCCGCGGGATGCGCGAGCGTCCCAGCGGAGTTCGCAGCGTGCACGGGGATGCCGGTGGGCACGTGCACCAAGGCCGCCTCGAAGCGCTCCAGTTGCACCTCGGTGAATTCGTGGCCGACCTCGTCGGCGACCGCCAGATGGGTGTACACCCCGGCGAGACGGATCGCCGGGGCGCGTTCTGCGATCGACGCCAGCAGTGAGGGAACGCTGTGCGGATGGGCGCCGACTCGTTGCATCCCTGTGTCGATCTTCAAGTGAATCGGCAAGCCGTTGGGTCGTGCTGCGACCAGCGCATCGAGAAAGTGTCGCGAGTACACCGTCGGCGTCAGCCGAAACTCGATGATGCGCGCTGCGGTCTCCACCGGTTGTTCGCTGAGCAGCAGGATCGGAACATCGATGCCGGCGCGTCGCAGCTCGATCCCCTCGGCGACGAGCGCAACACACAAGCCCTCTGCCCCGCCACGAATTGCGGCCTGCGCCACGTCGACCGCACCATGGCCATATCCATCGGCCTTGACCACTGCCCACACCGCAGCGGGCGAGGCCAGCGCCCGCAGCTGACGCACATTGTGTTCAATAGCGTCGACGTCGATCTCCACCCATGCCCAGCGCGTGTCCGAACTCATGGCAGGGCGTCCGGAATGAGATCGGGCAGGTCACCTGCGAGCAGGCCCCCGCCAGGGCCGAAATGCGCAGCCTCGGCATGGATCCATGCGCCTGCGGCAGCGGCCTCGAGCGGGGGACATCCACCGGCGAGCCCTGCGGTGATGATGCCGGTCAGGACGTCTCCCGATCCGGCGGTGGCGAGTCGCTCGTCGCCGTGGTCGACGACCAGCGCTCGACCCGACGGGTCGGCGACAACGGTCGCCGACCCCTTCAGCAGCACGACGGCGCCGGACACCGACGCCAGCTCCCGTGCGGCATCGAGCCGATCAGCCGCTGGCGGCGCGCCAAACAGCCGGCGGTACTCGCCATCGTGAGGGGTGAGCACCGTCGGCGCAGTGCGCTCGCGCACAACCGTCAGGTCCTCGGCGACAGCGGTGAGTCCGTCACCATCGACCACGAGCGGGATCGGCGCGGCAGCGGCGAGCTCGCGAATCGATGCGGCGGTCTCGGCACCGAGACCGAGGCCCGGGCCACACGCCAGCGCCGCGAACCGATCGATGTCGACGAGTACATCAGCTGACCATGCGGCGTCGGGCAGCGTGTGCTGGATGATCTCGCTGCGCGCTCCTGGTTCGGCGCCCGGCGACGACAGCGAGACGAGGCCGCACCCAGCGCGAGCAGCTGCTGCGGCACTGAGCCGGGCCGCGCCCAACATGCCGGGGCTCCCGGCGATGATGCGCGCCGCGCCCACCCACTTGTGCGCGTCGATCCGCCGTTGCGGCCACCACCGTTCGACGTCGACACGTTCGACCAGGTGCGCATCGGCACGACTGACGTCGAGCCCGATGTCGACGATGACGAGTTCTCCGGAGTGACGCGCTCCGGGTGCGAACAGTTGCCCGGGCTTGAGCGCTTGGAACGTCACGGTGCGATCGGCCACGTACGCCCCCGGTGAGGCGGAGCCGGTGAGCGCGTCGACGCCACTCGGGATGTCAACTGCGAGTACCGCAGCATGCCCGGCTTCAGGCGCTGTCCACGGCGCCCGATGAGCATCGGGATCGACCCGGTACCCCGTGCCGAAGGCCGCGTCGATCACCAGATCGCAGTCGGGGAGGCGCGCCGGTAGCTCATCGAGCCCGTACTGCCGCACGGCGACGCCTGTGGCGGAGAGGCGGGCGCCGGCGACCCGACCATCGGCGCCGTTGTTGCCACCACCGGCGAGGACCACCACGCGACGCCCGTACGCCGCGCCGAGCATCTCGAGCGCCTGACGCGCCACCGCTCG
>JABSQH010000084.1 GCA_013213745.1 Ilumatobacteraceae bacterium
CCCGGCCACGACCGCCGCACCCGAGACGACCGCTGCGGCGAGCACGACGACCGTGCTGACGACGACGACCACCACCGTCGCGGACTTGCCGCCGCGCTCGGAGCTCAGCGTGGCCGCAGTGAACGGTGCCGACATCGGCGGCATCGCCTCGGCAACGGCCGCCGAGCTGGAGGCGCTCGGCTATGGCGACGTAACGCCGCTCGACGGCACCGTGATCGCCGAGTTCACCGTGATCTACTTTGCGCCAGGGTTCGAGGACTCGGCGATCCGCCTCGCCGACGACCTGGGTGCCAACCCTGTATTGCGCGCCCCGCTCGTCGACGCGCCGTCGGTGGCCGGGCTCCCCGACGTGCAGTTGATGGCCTATCTCGGCCAAGACCGCCCTGCGCCCTGACTCGCAGGCTGCTCACGCGGCGTAGTCGACCCTGTTGGCCCTGCTCAGCGAGGGTCCGCGAGTCGCGCCGCCACGTTCCGTAGTGTCGCCACCACGGCGATTGGGTCGTGGTTCGAGGAGGAAACGATGCGTTCGAGTACACGCTGGCTGGGATTGGCGGCGATCGTCGCACTGGGCGTCGGCGCCGGGTGACGTGGGCCGCCGTTCCTCGGCGTGATGACGGGTTCCGAGCAGTACGACGACGATGGCTGGACGGTAATTTGGAATGGTTTCTGCCAATCCCGCCTTGTACACAATCTGCGCCGGAGTCCTGGGTGAACGGCTCGTGAGCGAGTGACTCGCCACCATTGGATCAACATCGCCCTCGGGGCGGTCACCTTGGTGCTGGTGGCGGTCGCCGCATATCTCAACGCTGTCGATGAAGGTGGCGATGCCGCGGCGGCGAACACCACCGCCGCGTCCTCGTCGTCGGCAGCCTCGAGCACGTCGACCACCACATCGACGTCCACGACCACCACGAGCACGACGTCGACGACGATCGCCCCGACCACCACGGTCGCTCGGTCGACGTTGCCGCCCACCGGTGAGCCACCGGTGGTCCGCGAGTACTTGGCTGTGATCGTGTCGAAGGGCCCGGGTTCAGGCGGTCGGATCCAGCCGACGGTCGATGCCTTGCGCTTCGTCGGTTACGGCGACGTGCGTGGGTTGAACGGCGCCGTGCGTGCCGACTTGTCGACCGTGTACTTCGGCGAGGGGCTGCAATCGAGCGCCGAGCAGTTGGCGCTCGATGCAGGGCTGACGCTTGCCGATGTCGCCCCGCTGGCGGAGGCTCCGCCGGTGGCTGGTCTCGGCGACGTCGGGCTCTTGCTGTACCTCGGGTAGTTCTTCGTCGGCGGCGGTTGCTGCGGTTGTTCCGCTTGGGCGTGTTCGTCGCCCACCTCGGGGTGTGGTCGCGTTCTGGCGGCATCGGTGCCGCGCGTACGATTCGTTGATGCGTTGGCGGTACGCACTGGTGGTCGGCGCATTGGTGGTCGCTGCGTGTTCGAGCTCGGAGTCGGGTTCGGAATCGACCGGGTCGACGACGATCGCTGCGGATCCGTCGACGACGTTGTTGCCGAGTACCACGACGTCGACCGTGCAGCCGACCACGCCGTCGACGACCGCGCCAACCACCGAGGCCCCGACGACCACGGCGAGCGAGGAGCAGATCCTCGCCGACGATGAGGCCGCCTACTTCGCTGCACGCAAGGCGTACCTCGCCGCCGCCCAGGACCCGACAAACGAGGAAC
>JABSQH010000085.1 GCA_013213745.1 Ilumatobacteraceae bacterium
GGAGCGGGTAGCCGCTCTGCGGCGGCGAGGTGAATCGCGTCGGTCAGACGCACCGGCTGATCGCGCGAGAGCGCAGCAGCACGGTCGAGACACTGTTGATCGAGCGGGACCACGTGGAGGTGGTCCCACACTCGACGGATCTCGTCTTCGAGGTCGAGGCGGATGATTGGCTCGTCGCTGAGCCGATCGATCGCAGGGAGCGCCTCTGTTAGTGCAAGGGCGCTCGCCGACCACACCGGATCGTCGTCGAGTGCGGCCAACACGGTGGTTCGTTCTATGCCGTCGATGGCGACTGCGAGCAGTGCCGACGTGTCGAGGACCACCGTCACCCGCGCAGCTCCCGCAACGCCTGGTCGACGCGCACGCCGGCCCACACGGCGACGGGCTCGGAGGTCCGGAACTCGCCTGTGCGCCGGGGCGGGATTACCGCTCCCGCGCCGATCAGTCGTTCGAGTGTGGGGGCGGCCGCATCGAGCGGGGTGAGCTGCGCCAGTGGCCGTCCGCGGCTGGTGATGACGGTGCGCTCGCCGGCGCTCGCGCGGGCCAACGCCTCGGTGAGCGAGGCGCGCAGTTCGCGAACTCCGACACTCGTGGCTTCAGGCATGTGTACGCAAGTGTACACATATCGATTCGACGCGAGTGGCGGATCGAGGCCATCGTGGTCTCCATGAATTTCGCGTTCACAGAAGAGCAAGAAGAGCTGCGCAACACCGTGCGGGCGTTCCTCGAAGCAAAGAGCAGTGAGGAAGCCGTGCGTGAGCAGATGGAGACCGAGCAGGGCTACGACGAAGCCGTCTGGTCGCAGATGGGCGAGCAGATGGGTCTGCAAGGCCTGCACATCCCCGAGGAGTACGGCGGCTCCGGCTACGGCTACGTCGAACTGGGCATCGTGCTCGAGGAGATGGGCCGTGCGCTGCTGTGCGCCCCGTTCTTCTCCACGGTGGTGCTCGCCGGGAACACGCTGCTGCTCTCTGGCGACGACGACGCCAAGAAGCAGTACCTCCCCGGCATCGCGTCGGGCGAAACCATCGCCACGCTGGCGTTCACCGAGCCCTCGGGCAAGTGGGACGAGTCGGGGATCACCATGGAGGCCACCCCGTCTGGCGACGGTTACACGCTGTCGGGCACGAAGTCGTTCGTTCTCGACGGGCACGTTGCGTCGTTGATCATCGTCGCTGCCCGTACGGCCAACGGCGTCAGCCTCTTCGCTGTCGATGGCAACGCATCGGGTCTGACCAAGACATCGCTGTCGACGATGGACCAGACGCGCAAGCAGGCCAAGCTCGACTTCGACAACGTGCCCGCCACGTTGATCGGTGAGGACGGCAAGGGCTGGGACGTGCTGCAGACCGTGCTCGACCTGGCCGCAGTGAGCCTCGCCGCCGAACAGGTCGGCGGCGCCCAGTTCGTGCTCGACATGGCCGTCGAGTACGCCAAGGTGCGCGTCCAGTTCGGTCGCCCGATCGGCTCGTTCCAGGCGATCAAGCACAAGTGTGCCGACATGCTGCTCGAGGTCGAGTCGGCCAAGTCAGCC
>JABSQH010000086.1 GCA_013213745.1 Ilumatobacteraceae bacterium
ATATATAATGAAGTAATTCAAGATTATTCTCACCTCCAATATGAACTTGAAGGAGATGAATTACAGGACAAAATAAATGAAATTGTGGACGAATATGTAAAAGAATACATTTTATTAGGTGAAATTGATGAAATATTTACAGAACACTACAAAAAAACTACGAATAACTAATGATAATAAAATAAAACTATGACAACTTGGATAAATAATAAACTAATCGAAATAAAATATGACAAAATCGACTATTGGACAATGTATGTCGAAGGTGATTTGTCACTGGAAGAATTAATGAAATTCATAAACGAAAAATAAATAAATAAATAATAACTTAAAATCAAAAATTATGTCACAATTAAATGAAAACATCAAAAAGCTAACAAAAGCTCAATTAAAAGAAGTATTTCCACCTATAACAAGAAAAAACTTTGTTGTAAGAAAATCGTGGATGGGTAGAAATCAAATTATAACATTTACAAACAATAAAAATCAAAGAATTACATATAATCATGATGAAGTGTTAAAAGTAATGTTACCAAAATTGAACATTTTACCATGCTGGATTAAAAGAGGTTATTGGAGTCAATCTACCGATATGCCAACAAATGTTAGAAAAATTGTACTTGATAGAGTAGAATTATCTTAACACAACTGATATGATGGTCTTCAGGTGAGTTCGATTCTCACCATATCAACTAACAATTAAAATTAATAACATGAAAAGAAAATTTCAACACTATGTAATATTAGTAATAGATTATGCTATATTACCAGCTTTAACACTATTATTCATTTTTGGATGGGTTAACTTAGTTTATCACTTAGCTTTTAACAATCCAGTAATAACTTTTGGAGGATGGTAGATATATATAGTAGAATCTTCGGTGAAGACTTTATGAATTCACCAGTTCAAGGAACTAAAGAAGAAGCTAAATTTATGGAGCAAAAACTAAATGAATTTAGAAAGAAACAAGAAATGGATATAAAAATACTTAAAAAAATTAAAGGATTATGAAAAATCAAAATGAATATAACGGGTGGACAAATTATGCCACTTGGAGAATTAATCTCGAATTGTTCAGTGATATGGACGTAGAAGATTATTTTGACGAATTTCCAGACGTTGATGAATTAAAAGACTATGCTGAAAATGTAATATTTGAAAACTATCATGGTACATTAGGTCTTGTGGAAGATTATGCAAGAGCATTTTTAAGCAATGTAAACTGGTGGGAAATCGTTGACCATATGAAAGATGAATATGAACACAATAAAAAATTAGAAAATGAAAACTAAAATAATAGATGAAATGGTGTTTGACACCCAAAATGATAGATGGATATTTATATCTGACTTAAAATCAGGTGAATTTGAATATAATGATATTCCTGTGAAAGTATTTACTACCGACAGAGGTTGGACATTTTACCAAACTACGTGGGGAAATACACAAATTTCTTCAATATCATGGGAGAAATGCAAAGAAACTATTAAATATAGAGTAGAAAATGCAGAAACTATTGAATTATTAGAACAATTGAGTTCAGATTCTATTGAGGAAATGTATAGAAATAACCACAATAATTGGACTGGTGATTAAATTACAAAATTATTACGAATAGTAAATGATAATATAATAAAAGAAAATGAATATAATTAAATTTACATCAAAAACAACTCTAAAATTAAATAATGTTAAATATAAAGCATATTTAATAGGTGATTTGCCACCAAGCTTTGGCTTCAAAAACCAAGATGACAAGCAAGGTATCAAACACTGGTTTAACTATAAAGGTTTAACTTGGGTGATTGATAAAGACCACTGGACTAAAATGTTATGAGAAGAATAGAACGAGGACTTTTAATACTTGTTTTAATGGGTATGAGTTTCTTTTTAGGGGTATTTTATACATTTTATAAAATAGACCAAAGAACGTGGTCCGAAACAGTTTTAAAAGCAAGAGATATTGAGACTAGATACCTCAATTATCCGAAAAAAAGAAATTATAAGACCGAAGATATAGAAAGAATAATTTACGGTCAAAAATAGTCCGCTAGACGAGTAGGTTAATTAGCGTTTGTGTGTGATGTCTATGGAGTAATTACCGAGTGACGTACGGAAGTGTATCACAAACACGTAACTGAATTGCTAGCACTTAACTAGGTCTGGAGTGGAGGAGGCTTAATGCTGATTATACCACTGACTACTGACGAGTATTGAGGTTCGATTCCTCTTCTAGTTACTAAATATTACAAACACATTACGAATAACAACTGATAATAAAATAAAAATGAGTGTAACTAAAGAAATAGATAGAATTGCAGGTGAAATAGCCAAAGAATTAGAACCAAAACTATTTGAAATGGTATCATGGGGATTAGATAATACTGATTTGGAAAAATACCATAGCTTAGAAGGTGATGAATTTATAGAGCTAGTGACACATATTAGCAATCAAGTATTAACTAAATTAAAAAATAATATAAATGAGTGATAGCGTAAAAAAATACTATGAAATGAAGGAAGACGGTGAGTTTGACAACGTGGAATGGGCAAGATACATATGGGTATTAGACTTCGAACGAGGTAAAGTATATAGATATGATATAAGAAGTAGCTGGAACCATGGTGAATGGAATCCAGATTCTGAAAAATGTGAAGAGTTTTTAATAAGCATGGGTCACTCAATAGGTAATATAGAATGGATGGTATGTGCTGAAAGCGAAGTAACATACTAATTACAAGACCATTACGAATTAATAATGATAATAAAATAAAATCAAATGACAACATTACTAGAAAGATTAAGACCAGAAATAGTAGAAGCTCTTGAAAAAAGCAGAGACGACTATGATTATAGTATAACAGGCTTATACGATAAATTAGATTCTTTACATTTATATAGCCAACTAGATATGGGGACAATAAGAGACCTAACTCTATGGGGAGATGCAAATGAAATGAACTGGGATTATATAGACTGGAAATATGGTGATAAATTATTTTCACAAGAAGCTATAGAATTAGCATTATAATAAATTAAATTAAATAAAATGAGTAAAAAATTATTAACAGAGGAATTAATCCTCGACAAAATGGATGAAAAAGGTATTGCGGCACCGGGAGAAATAGATGTTTCTGAAATGCAAAAGATAGTATTAGAATACTATGACGCAGAAATTAAGCATGATTGGGGATATGCAAATATGTATTTTTGTACCCAAAGTACAGCTGATGGATATGAATTATATATGGCAACAGAAAATGAATCATCTCCTTATTTTGACCAAGATATATACTATTATGAGTCAGACTGGTTTGAAAAACTACCTGATTGTATTAGAGATGGAATGACTATTCATGTAGATGAGTATGCAATGGACGAATATGGTTATGAAGATGCAATAACTGAAGTATATGAAGATTGGTGGAATGACCAAAAAGAAGAAGTTGAAAATGACTTCATCGAAGATGGTTATGATTGGCCACAAGAAGATTAAATAAAAAGGGCGTGATACGGTATTGACCGAGACGTGGTAACAGTAAGCGCAAGCTGAATCCAACCGAGTCGTGGTAACGCAGGTTCGAGTCCTGCCACGTCCACTAAAGAAGTAGGCTGGAAGCCGGAGACACCCCGCTACTGCGAATATGGTACAATTTAAAATACCAATATATTCAGATAAGTATGAGTGAGCCGAGGCGAAAGATAGGATAAACAGATAAAGGGTGTAAGTCTTTGATGATAAATATCCCCGCGGTATTTTGGCATCCCTACATTCCAGTACTATCCACTTCAAAGAGTAGTAATCGATTTAAAACTAATGCGCTACTCAGGGTTGGTGACTCCCAAGACAAATCATGTAGTAACCGATAGGTTTTAAAGAAGCTCGCTACATGAATCACCTGTAATGAGAAGAGACTGCTGGGGTTTCTTCCCCCTAAAATATAATGGGTTAAAACACGAAGGACGGAATAATATAGTGGCTACTAAGTAGATATACAGAAAACCACAAATTTCTCAACTTGGTAAACATGAGTCAGGTTAATGAGTTAGATATTAGACCCCAATTGTTAGACTTTGCGTTCTGAGCTTAGGCGAGATGTTCACTTAGTACAATTATGAAAGCGTGGGTACGTGCACAGTACCACCCAAGAAATGGCGGGATGGAGCAGATGGTCAGCTCGCGAGCCTCATAAGCTCGAGGTCGTAGGTTCGAATCCTACTCCCGCACCTAAATTAAATAATATGAGTATAGAAATGGAAGCATTAATGGTGTTAGGTATATTCGCTGGATTTTGTATAAGTCTAGTTATTATATTTGACCAAGAACAAAAATAATATGGGAACAAGAAGTTTAACTAGGATTATACCTAGACAAGATGGTTTAAGCTTTGCTGAAGGCCACGAAAAAGGAGAATTAGCTTATGTAAATATGTTCCGTCACTTTGATGGTTATCCAGAAGGGCACGGTATAGACTTAGCTGAATTCTTAAAAGATTTTAAAATAATAAATGGTATTGGTGGAGATGCAAAATTAGGTACCCATGCAAATGGAGCAGGATGTCTTGCAGCACAAATGGTAAAGCATTTTAAAGAAGATGTAGGATATATTAATTTATACCCAACTAATAATGACGGAGCTGGCGATGAAGAGTATATCTATACTGTTTATCCTAAGAGTGGTGAGCCTTGCTATATATCCATTTGGAAGGTTCATGATAAGAGGTGTATATTTGTAGGGACACCACAAGACTTAATACAAAAATATTACGAAGACTAATTGATAATATATTAAAATGGAAGAAAAAGATATTTTATTTGCGAATTTTATTGCAGATTTAGTTGTCCAGAAGTTACATAATGACTTTGATTTTAAGCTTATCACTCAAGAGAACGTTGGAATGGATGAGAAATTATCTATTGACGACGTTCTTAATGGTGAGCTTAATCTTGAGGATGATATGGAAGAAAAATTGATAGCTGAAATTGCAAGATTAACTACTTTATTAACTATTTATGAAGATAAAGAGCAATATGAAAAAGCAAATATAGTAAAAAATAAAATAAGAATAATAAACCAAAAACTAAACCGCCTATGAAAAAACCTATGTTAGCACATAAGTATACTGAGTCCAGAATAGACTGGGATAAACCTGTGTATATACAGCCTAAACTAGATGGCGTTCGTTGTCTATTTACTAAAGATGGCGCGTTTTCTCGTACAGGCAAACAATTTATGAATGTAGCTCATTTAGAGTTAGCATTAGAACAGTATTTTAAAGACCACCCACATACTACATTGGATGGTGAATTATATAATCACGAACTTAAAAATGATTTTGAAAAAATAATTTCATTAGTACGTAAACAGAAACCAACTATAGAGGATCAAGTAGAAGCTCAAAAGATGGTACAATTTCATATATACGATTTCTTTATGGAATCTACTAATGTTCCATATAGAACCAGAATGAATAACTTAGTTACAAGCGATTTATATGGTATAAAAGATTCTTTCGGGAATTGTCAAATTAAATATGTACCAACTCAAATTACACCGAGTTTTGAACATGCTAGACTAGTACATGAATCTTATCTTGACAAAGGATATGAGGGTTCTATTATTAGATTAAATGAACTTTATAAGCATGGTAGGTCTTATGGATTAATGAAATTTAAAGACTTCCACGATACGGAAGCAACTATAGTAGATTATCAAGAAGGCAAAGGTAAACGCGAAGGAACTCTTGGTAAATTTATTATGCAAGATGATGACGGAAATATATTTGGATGTCCACCAGGAAAAGGATATAATTATTCTGATATGAAATGTATGTTAGAAAATATTCATAAATATATGGGACAAAGAGCAACCTTTACATATTTCCAAAGAACTAATGCGGGAAGTTATAGACACCCGCTATTTAAAGCACTTAGAAACTATGAGTAAATTAATATGGCAATTATACAACGACAATATGATTTCCGAGGAAGTGGCGGGGATCTTATTAGACAAACATTATGACCGCTTACAACATAAAAGATATAAATGAGTAGAAGAAAGCAATATAAGCATATCCTAGAAACTAACTTTTGGGGAATTTTTGATAAAATCAAAACATTCAAAAAGAGTAATAAAAGAAATAGGACAAAAGCTAATAATAATAAATAAGTAATACCCTAATGTCACACGAAAGACAAATAAAATGGCTTAATGATAGGCGCATTATCTATAGGAAAGATCCAGTAAATGATGTGCCAACTATAAGCACTAAGGAATATAACTATTATGAAGATGGTACACATGAGTATTATAGTTTATTTAATACGCATAGTAAAATAACCACTTATAAATCATTAAAATGGCACATGCTAGTATTATATTATCTTAATATAGATAATGAAGAAAATGATCATGATTTTGCTACTATAGCTAGATTTATTGCTGATAAAGAAAACGGTTTTGTCACGTTCTTTATTAAAAATAAATTACTAGAAGAAATGATTGGAGATGTATTAATGCAAGGCGGTGATCCACCGGTTAATAGAAAACGTAGAATAGTATTTAAAGATTACAATGGACTATCTTTTGATGAAAAAATGAAGATAGTTGGTAAATTAGTAGGAAGACAAAAACTTGGTAAAGATAAAATTTATTCTATGATGTTAGAAATAAATCATA
>JABSQH010000087.1 GCA_013213745.1 Ilumatobacteraceae bacterium
GGTGAACAATCTAACACTTGAAGCCTTCTGCAACTTCATGATAGGAAGAGCCGACATCGAAGGATCAAAAAGCAACGTCGCTATGAACGCTTGGCTGCCACAAATCAGTTATCCCTGTGGTAAGTTTTCAGACACCTCTCAGCCCAACCTCCGGTTTCTGAAAGGATCGATAGGCCTTGCTTTCGCAATCGTGACCAATTGTAGGGGTCACGATAAAACTATCTTTTCTCCTTTTAGTCTACGTTAGATTTCTGATCTAACTGAGACAATCATTGGACACCTGTGGTGGATTTTAACAGATGTACCGCCCCAGCCAAACTCCCAACCAATGAATGTTCTCGTTTCGGTTTATATACTTAAGTAAAAAACAGTTAAACGAGTAAGTTCAGCCGCGTCAGATGTTGTGGTGTTTCATTGTTGCCGGAGCTCCCACATACACTACGCCATCTGTGCAACTGTACAAAAATTAGCTAGAGTCAACCTCAACAGGGTCTTCTTGCCGTTCTGTCAAAGCTTAGCCCGTTCCCTAAGCTGTAGATTCGCTGGAAAATAGACAGGGACAGTAGGAATCTCATTAATCCGTTCATGCGAGTCACTAATTAGATGACGAGGCATTTTGCTACGTTGAAAGCGTCATAGTTACGCCTGCCGTTAACCCGCGCTTAGATGAGTCTCCTCACATTGACATTCAAAGCACCGGGCAGAATTCACATTCTGTGTTTCAGTAAAGGACACTAGCAGAATGCTTGGTTTTAGTTAAACTGTCGGATTCCCCTCATAGTCTCAGTTCTACTATGGCACATATCCAAATTCACGCACAAAGCATGGAAATCAAACGCTAACAGAGTCAACATTCGAAATGCAAAGTACGCTACAATGAAATGCCGGCAGAGCCAATCCTTTTCCCAAGGTTACAGATCTAATTTGCCGATTTCCCTCACCTATTTTATTCCATAAACGAAAGGTTATGAACCTTAGAGACCTGATGCGGTTGTTGGTACGATTGACTCGTTACAAAAATTCTCACACTTAGAGCTCCACAGAAGACACCGGGAAACTCGGACGAGTCTTATTTCCTAGCTTTAAACTATTTCTTAGGTCAAGCCTCTTCGACAGTCAGCAACTAGTTATAGTGCATAGATAACGCACGCCCCAGGCCACCCATAGAAACGTGAAAGACAATGATGTCACCATCTCTAGTAAACTACGCCAGTTAGAGAATTTAAACTCTATTCCTTTTCCGCAGATTAACGCGTTAAGATCGACTCACTCATAGCCAAGCAATGTGTCTATGAAAACCTCGTCTACATCCGTCTTTAAGGATAATACTAAAACACTGCTACTCCTACCAAGATCTGCACCACCGGAAGCTCCAGCGTGTTTCACAACATGCCTTCTACGCATCCGATACACCCCCCTACAAAACCTTGAAATATCAAGGTCTCTAATGTTTCGGGCAAACGGTTTGAGCACAGTCAATTTTAAGGGCTAATACATTCGGTCCGTGAGTTGTTACACACTCCTTAGCGGATTCCAACTTCCATGGCCACCGTCGGACTGTCTAAATGTATTAACACCTTTTTAGAGCATTAAACCGATA
>JABSQH010000088.1 GCA_013213745.1 Ilumatobacteraceae bacterium
CGCGGTGGCCGAGCTTCTTGAGCTCGCCCTGGATGCGCAGGTAGCCCCAGCTTGCGTTCTCGGTGGCCATGCGGACGGTAAGCGCCCGGTAGACCCATCTGTTCACGTCCGAGAGCGCCGCCACGATCTGACGGCATGACGAAGACAGCGGAATCGAGGTGGCGCGAGGTGGTTCGCGCGCAGGAGAGGAGTGGGCAGAGCGTTCGCGAGTTTGCGGCAGCGGAGGGGATCGTTGCGGGCACGCTGTACTGGTGGCGGAGCGAGCTGAAGCGACGAGGGCCGGAGTTGGTACCAGTTTCGGTCCTGGAGGATGGCCAACGCCCATCACGCGCTGCCTCCGAAGAGCTGGGCTTCGAGCTTGTGGTCGACGAAATGCGTCTGTGGATCCCGAATGGCTTCGATGCCGGCGAGCTTCGGCGGCTTGTCGGGGCGCTTCGATGCTGACCCTGCCAACGTCGGTACAGATCTACCTCGCGCGTGGGCCCACCGACATGCGGAAGGCGATCGACGGACTGGCTGCGTTGACGACGTCGGTGCTCGAGAAGGACCCGATGAGCGGGCACCTCTTCGTCTTCTGCAATCGTCGTCGCGATCGGATCAAGATCCTGTACTGGGAGCAGTCGGGATTCTGGTTGCTGCACAAGCGCCTGGAGAAGGGGACGTTTGCATGGCCGGTGATGGATGGCGACGACCCGAAGCGCGTTGAGATGTCGGCGAGCGACCTCGCAGCACTACTCAGCGGGCTCGACGTCCAGCGCGCATCGCGTCGACGATGGTATTCACGCTCGACGTGAAAGAAGTGGCGTCGGAGCGCATTGTGTTATCGACCGATGAGCGATGCCGCTGGCGAAAACGAGATCGAGCAACTGCGTGCGCGCAACGCCGCACTGGAGGCCGCCAACGCATCGCTACAGCACCGAGTCGAAGAGCTGCTGCACCGCCTCTACGGCAAGAAGGCCGAGCGCCGCGAAGACGACCACCCGCAGTTGCCGTTCCCCGGAGATGAGCCGGAGCCACCGCCTCCGCCGCACGTAGACGAAGCAGAAGACGAAGAGTTCGAGACGATCACGTACAAGCGCAAGAAGCGAGGCGCTACGCGGATCTCGAAGGATATGCCGCGTGAGACGGTGAGGGTGGCGATCGACGAAGCCGACCGAAAGTGTCCTTGCTGCGGCGAGCCGATGGAGCAAATTGGCGAAGAAGTTTCCGAGCGCATCGACTACATGCCGGCGGTCGTCAAGGTGATCGAGACCATCCGGCCGAAGTACGCGTGCAAGCACCATGAGGAAGCCGGCGTGCTGACGGCGGAGCCGCCGATCCACCCGATCCAGAAAGGCATGGCGACAGCCGGCCTGCTCTCGCAAGTGTTGGTGGCGAAGTACAAGGACCACCTGCCGCTCTACCGCCAGAATCGGATCTTCGCACGGCACGGTGCCGACATTCCGGAGTCGACGCTGTGCGACTGGGTGCGCCAGGCTGCGGACATGCTGCAGCCGGTCGTAGCTGCGATGCGCACGTCGGTACTCGAGTCCGAGGTCGTGCAAACCGACGACACGCCGGTGCTCGTGATCGACCGCCAACACCAGCAGGGGCGGCGGCACGGCTTCCTATGGGCCTACGTTGGCGATCGTGCCGAGGTCGTCTTCGACTTCACCGCAGGCCGAAGTCGCGCCGGCCCAGCGCGCTTTCTCGATGGATACCGCGGCATCCTGCAGGCCGACGCGTACGCAGCCTACGACCACATCTACGCCACCGGACATGTAGTCGAGGCCGGCTGCATGGCGCATGCTCGTCGGAAGTTTGTCGAGGCCGAGAAGGCAGATCCGATCAACGTCGGTCACGTCCTGGCCGCAATGCGCAAGCTCTACTTCGTCGAGCGCCAGGCAAAGCAGCAGTCGCTCGATGCCGATGGGCGTCGCGATCTGCGCCAGCGTGAATCGAAACCAATCCTCGAGGTCATGGGCCCCTGGATCCGTGAGCTTCACCGCTCCGTCTTGCCCAAGAGCCCGCTCGGAAAAGCCACCGGCTACGCCGTACGCCAGTGGGGCGCGCTGAGTCGGTTTGTCGGCGATGGCCGCATCGAGATCGACAACAACCGCGTCGAGCGGCAGATGCGACAAGTCGCCGTCGGCCGGAAGAACTGGTTGTTCGCCGGATCCGATGCCGGTGGAGTGCGCGCGGCGATCATCTACTCACTGGTGTGCACGTGTGGCCTGCTCGGTATCGAGCCCTGGGCGTACTTCAAGGACGTGCTCCAGCGACTCGCAGAGGGCGATGCCCCCGATGCGCTCACGCCGCGCCTCTGGCAGGCCACGCGCAACGCGCAGCAGAGCTGAACAACCTGGCAACGCCTCGGTTGCCACAAGTGCCGTCATGGGTGTACCGGGCGCTTACGCTGATTCGGCCAGAATCCCATGCTCCGATGGCGCGGATGGCCGATTCGCGACCGCGGACTTCGGCCGAGTAGGCAGACCGGTGGTTGTGAACGATGTCGACAACCAGCTTGTCACGAAGCAGTAGGGCCGTCAGGCCGTGCGTCGATAGCTGCGAAGCAGTCCGCCGAGACTCTCGTCGGCAACGACCTCGCCATCGGTGGGCGGTTCGCAGGCCGAGGGGGTTACCAGGCGGTTGCCGATTCCCTGGTGCGGGCGGTCTCGGTTGTAGTGCGCGACGTAGCTCGTGAGCACGCGACGGAGGTGGTCAGGGCCGAACAGGATCATCTTGCTGAGGCACTCACGCTTGACACTCTGCACCCATCGCTCGGCGAACGCGTTCATGTTCGGCGCCTGGATGGCGGTGCGCATGACGTTGACACCGGCCGCGGTGAGGATGCTGTCGAACTGCTTCGTGAACGACGGCGCGTTGTCGACCACCAGGAAGCGCTGCCCACGCAGGAACCCGTCAACCTGATCGGTGAGGTTGCGCGCTACCTGCGCCATGAAGCTCGCGTTCGGTGTCGTCGTTACGCCGGCGATCTCGACACGCCGCGTTGCGTGTTGGATGGCGAGCAGCACGTAGTGGGTGACGAGTCCGCGCTTGGTCCACACGTCGACCGTGAAGAAGTCCATGCCGCAGATCGCATCGGCGTGCGCCTTCAGGAAGGTCCGCCAGCTCGTCGGCCGGTCCGGGCTTTGCTGGATGCCGTTGTCCTTGAGCGTAGTCGCGATGGTGGTCTTGCCAGCGCGGTGGCCGAGCTTCTTGAGCTCGCCCTGGATGCGCAGGTAGCCCCAGCTTGCGTTCTCGGTGGCCATGCGAACGATCAGCTCGCGGATCGCCTTCATGATGCCGGGGCGGCCCACTCGCCCCTTGTGCGGGTAGGTGTGGTGCGCGGCGACC
>JABSQH010000089.1 GCA_013213745.1 Ilumatobacteraceae bacterium
CAGCGCCGCTGCAACTGCATTTTCTTTCTCTTGCAGCTTGCTGCTCCGCTCGGCCTCTGCCTGCTGGGACTCTTGCAATGCCATGGCTGCACTCTCTTGCCTTTCTTGCACCGCTTGCACTTTGGCCGCAGCCTCCGCCTCCATCTGACGCGCAGATGACAGTGCCTCCGCAGCTGCTTGCTCCTTCTCCTTGATAGATTGCAACGTGCTCGTCACGGTGCAGGTCACCGACAGCTTCATCGGCACCTCGATCACGAACGTGGTCGATGCGTCGGCGCTGCTCAAGGTCCAGGGCGAGGAAAAGGAAGTCACCGACGATGACGACGAGGTCACGCCGCTCGAGCCCACGCTCGATGTCGGCGCCTTCGAGCCGGTGTGTGTCGGCGACTTCCCGTACATCGGCTACACGATCGTGCCGAAGGGCTTCACGCCCGCCGGCTCGGCGACCATCGAGATCCTCGACGCCGACATGCAGCTGGTCGAAACGCTGAACGACCAGCCGCTGAGCGGTCAGATCCTGTGGCCCGGCGCATCGCTGGACCCCGCTGACTGGCCTGGTTGGCAGTTGGAGAACGGCGTGTGGGTCGAGGACGAAACCGACCAGTTCCTCCGCGAGGGGCTGTTCTTCCGGGTCACCGTGAACCCGACGGCGACCACGGCCCTCGTGCCGTATCCCGAGGCCACCGAGGCCTGCGCCGATCCGGCGCAGACATCGGCCGACCTCGAGATCTTGAAGGCGGCGACCGCGGCGACCGTACCGCAGGGCTCCACGTTCGAGTGGATCCTCGAGGTGATCAACAACGGTCCGGACCTGGCCACCGAAATCGTCGTCACCGACAACGTCCCAGCGAACCTCCGAGTCGACGACGTGCGGTCGAATACCTTCGACTGCACCCGTCAGGGCAACGCCGTCACCTGCACGCTCGATGAGCTGGCAGTGGGCGCGAGCGCTTTCATCGGGATCGACGTGACGGTGCCGATCGGCACGGAGGGCAACATTTCCAACACGGCTGACGTGTCCGGCCGAGTGCCGGACCCGAACCCCAACAACAACTCCGACAACGACGTGGTCAACGTGCCCACCGGCGTCCTTCCCGACACCGGATCCGACATGGGCAACACCCTGCGCACCGCCGGCCTGATCCTCACCGCCGGCCTGGCGCTGGTGGTGCTGGCTCTGCGCCGACGTCGTGAACAGGTGGCCTGATCACAACGGCTTGACCAGAACACGGGTCGATAGCACCCGGACAGCGTCGCACTGCGACACTGTTCGGGTGCCTGACTCGTTTTCGACCTCCGATCGACTCGCCGACCTTCCGGCGGCACCCGAGCGCTCGTTTGCCAGCGACAACGCCGCAGGCGCGCATCCGGCGGTCGTGGCTGCCATCGAGAAGGCCAACCATGGCCACGCACTGGCATACGGCGACGACGACGTCACCCGCGAATGCGAACAGCGCTTCGCCGAGCTGTTCGACGCCGACGTGTCGATGCGCCTCGCGTTCAACGGAACCGGCGCCAACATCTTGGGGTTGGCAAGCGCCCTCGGATCGCTGCCTGGCCCGCACCACGCCGTGGTGTGCACCGACTGGGCGCACATTCATCTCGACGAGACCGGCGCCCCCGAACGGGCGCTGGGCACCAAGCTCGTCCCGCTCCCCTGTCCCGATGCCAAGCTCACCGCCGACCGCCTCGACGAGCTGACCCACCTGATCGGCGTCCAACATCACGTCCAACCGGGTGTGGTATCGATTTCGCAGCCGACCGAGCTGGGCACGCTGTACACACCAGCCGAAATCGCCGCTCTGTGCACGCGGGCTCACGACCTCGGCATGCTTGTCCATCTCGATGGAGCGCGCATCGCCAATGCCACTGCTGCATTGGGTCGCGATCGCGCCGCACTCCGTCGGTTCACGGTCGGCGCCGGCGTCGACGTCGTCAGCTTCGGCGGCACCAAGGTCGGCGCACTCGGCGCCGAAGCTGTCGTGTTCCTCAACCCGGCCACGGCGGTCGGTTCGGAGTACACCCGCAAGCAAGTCACCCAGCTGCCATCGAAGATGCGGTTCCTCGCCGCGCAGTTCAACGCTCTGCTCGACGGTGATCTGTGGATCGAGCTCGGCGACCAGTCGAACCGCACGGCCACCGACTTGCACACTGCCACGGCCAGCATCACCGGCGTTGAACTCGGCGACCCGCCAGCGGTGAACAGCCTGTACCCCGTCCTCCCGCCGGCAGCGATCGAGCCGATGCGGGAGTGGTCGTTCTTTTGGCCGTGGGATCTCGCTCGGCACCAGGTCCGTTGGATGACTGCGTGGGACACCACAACCACCGACGTCGAGCGCTTCGCCTCCGGTGTGACAGAAGTCCTTGCACGGTGCAATTGACTCGTGGGTCGATTCCACATAAGATCTGCGCCGTCTCAGGGTCAGTTTTTTACCGCTGAGCTGGGGTTTCAGCCAACTACCATGCGCTTGAGGGGGCCTGCATGTCCACGATCGATCTGCCTATCGACCGTTTGTCGACCGACGACGAGTGGATGCGATCCGGATCGTGCCGAGGACTGACGCACCTCTTCTTTCCACCAGCAGCTGAACGCCCCCAGGCCCGCGAACGCCGTGAGGCCGCCGCCAAGCAGGTGTGTGCTGGCTGTTCGGTGAGCACCACGTGTCAGTCGTTCGCCCGCGACAACCACGAATACGGCTTCTGGGGCGGCGAGAGCGAAGACGAACGCCACGCCGCCGGCTACCGCCTGATCGCTCCGATCGGCGTACGCGCCCGCGCCAGCTGACGGCGCAATGCACGACGTCACCATCGTCGGCAGCGCCAACCTCGATCTCGTCGCTCAGACCGAACGGATCCCCGGCCCGGGTGAGACCATTCTCGCCACCGGCTATGCAGAGCATCCCGGCGGCAAGGGACTGAACCAAGCTGTTGCGGCCGCCCGCGCCGGCGCCGCGACCGCATTCATCGGCGCCCTCGGCAACGATGCCGCAGGCATTGCGCTGGGTGAGGTCCTCGTCGCCGAACGAATCGACGACAGCCACGTCACGACGGTCGGAGTACCGACCGGTCGAGCATTGATCACGGTCTCAGCCGATGCCGAGAACTCGATCATCGTCGTGCCGGGCGCGAATGCCCGGCTCGCCCCGCCGACTGCGCTGTTGCCGACGCGCGTTGTCGCCGCCCAGCTGGAGATCCCCCTTCCAACGGTGCGTTGCGCCCTCGAGCTCGGCCGCGGCCTCGGGGCGACGACATTGCTCAACCCGGCGCCCGCAGCAGCGCTCGATGCCGACCTCCTCGCACTGGTCGACGTGCTCACGCCCAACGAACACGAACTCGCGCTGCTGGGCGGCGTCGAAACGCTCCATGACGCCGGGGTCGGCGCCGTCGTCGTCACCCTCGGCGCAGACGGTGCGGCCATCCACCGCCCCGGACAGCCAGTCGAGCACGTCGACCCGTTTCCCGTTGAAGCGATCGACACCACGGGCTCGGGTGACGCCTTCAACGGAGCGCTGGCAACGCTGCTCGCCGACGGAGCCGCCCTCAGCGACGCCGCACGCGTCGCCTGCGCCGCCGGAGCACTCGCTGCGACTGCCGAGGGGGCCGTCCCCTCATTGCCCGCTCGGGCGGCGATCGACGCGCTCGTCGGCGGATAGCTCCAGCGCCGCCCACCCGTCGAGCACGCGTCGCTCGACGACCACCCACGGTTGATACGCCGCTTCGACCCTCGTCATCTGTTCCTCGAGCAGCCCGCTCACAATCAACGTTCCGCAGCACCGGCCGCGAAGGTCATCGGCCATCTCGATCAGCGTCGGCGCCAAGATGTTGGCGACGACGATGTCGAAGGCGCCCTCGATCGAACCCAGCGGCGTGTCGACGACGGCCACCACATCGTCGACCCGATTCGCCATCACGTTGCTCTCGGCCACCTCCACTGCTGCGCTCGAGATGTCGGTCGCCACCACATCGCTGGCACCGACCATGGCCGCGACGATTGCCAGCACACCGGTCCCGCAGCCGACGTCGAGTACTCGCGGGCGAGCGCCTCCAGCGACCAGAGATCGTGTGCGTCGAGCGACGAGGCCGGCCGACAGTCGCGTCGTCGGGTGGTCGCCCAACCCGAACGCGGCGCCCGGATCGATCGACACAACAACCCCCTCGTCAGGCGGGGTCAACCACGCCGGGTTGAGTACGACGCCATCGACGTCAACCGGTGCGGCAAAGGCCTTCCAGGTCTCGGCGGGTTCGGCATCGACCGTCTCGAACGCCACACTCCAGCGCGCCGACAGTGCCTCAACGGTGCCGGGCAGTTGTGCGTCGCCAACCACAGTACGCAGTTCGATGGTGCCGTCGACCAGCCGTTCCTCCAGTGCGTTGATCCCAATGCCCCACAGCACTCCGGTCGCCGCATCGGCGTCGTCTGGAGGGACGCGCAGCACGAGGACCTGCGCCATCGGTCGGTTCAACCGATCCGTCGAAGGTGTATGGGGTACTCCCGGGACCTCTGCGCGTAACTGCGCCAGCTCAGTTCGATGAGATCGGCGCGTGCTTTGCCGGGCTTGACAACCGCCGGTGTGCCCACGGCGAGCGCGCCCGGCTCGACGTGCGTGTCGTCGAGCACGACCGAGTTCGCCGCCACGATGGCGCCAGACCCCACCGTGCACCGATGTAGCACCATCGCCGCATTGCCGATGAGCACGTTGTCGGCCAGCGTGCACCCCTCGAGGTGGACAAGGTGACCGAGCGTGCACTGCGAACCGACGATCGTCGGCCAGTTGGGGGTGGTGTGCAGTACCGCGTTGTCTTGCACGCTGGAGCGCTCGCCGATCACGATGTGACCGCCGGCGTCACCACGCAAGACGGCGCCGGGCCACACCGATGACTCCGCTCCGATGCGCACATCGCCGATGACCACAGCGTCGGGATGGACGAATGCGGTCGCGTCGATGTCCGGCTCCCACTCCCCCAATGCATAGATCGGCATGGTCGCACGGTACCGGCGCGGCGGGCGCCGGGCCACGCCGGTGGAGTTGAACGGGTGCAAACCGATACGGTTGCGACAATGTCTCGACGGATCGACATCGAGCTCACTAGCGCGCTCGCCGACGGCACGTGGACCTGGCGAGCAGCCGGGGCGCGCAAGCCGAACGGTGTGCTCGACGGCACGATTCTCCCAGATGGCGCCGTGGTCGGCGATGAGCTGAAGGTCGAAATCGACCAGATGCTCGACGGCATCGAGGTGCTCTCGGTCGTCAGAGGTCGCGAAAAGGCCGGACGGGAGCTGCTCGAGCTGATTCCCAGCGACGAGCCGTTCGAAGCGGTGATCGAGACCCGCGCCCCCAAAAAGGACGGCCGCGGCGATGGCCGCCGCAACCGACGCGACGGGGGACGGCGCGATCGTGGCCGTGGCGACGACGATCGTCGCGATGGCGACAACAAGCGTCGCCGACCGCACTTCGAAGCACCACCCGAAGTACCGCAGCGGCCGAAGCCGAAGCGTCTACGGCCCGGCAAGACCCATCGCACAGAGGTCCTCGCTGGTATCCCCGAGGAGCAGCGCCCGATCGCCGAGCTCGCCCTACAGGGCCTCCCTGCCGTGCGTTCGCGGGTGAAGGACGACAACGCCAAGCTCGCGGCCGGGGGCAAACCCACGATGCCTGAGGCGACCGTGCTGAAGATGGCCGAGGACCTACTCCCAACGCTGCGCGTGGCCGACTGGCTCGACCGCGCCGAAGCGGCCAAAGCGCAGATGGAGCAGCTCGATCTGCGCGATCTTCGCAGTGTGGTCGCGGCGAGTGACGACCCGATGGTCGCTCGCGACGAGTCGACTCGCGAACTCGCCGAAGAGCTCAAGGCGTCACTCGTGTTGAAACAAGACCTCGAGATGAAGCTGTGGGAAGACGACATCAACGCCGCGCTCGGTGTGGGCCGCGTCATCCGTGCCCTGCGTCTGTCGTCACAGCCGCCCAAGGCCGGCGCATTCTTTCCGCCCGACATCGCTCGCGAACTCGGCACGGCAGCAACCAGCGCCCTGCAACCCGATGACTCACCAGACCGTTGGATCGCCGTGCTCGAAGCAGCCGCGTTCTCTCCGGTGCGCACGCTCGTCGCGCCGACGACGCCACCGTCACAGATCAGCGACGATCTGAGGGCCACGGCGCTGCGTCTCGGGCCACTGTTGCCCGACGTCGCTGCGCTGCTCGGCGTCGAGGTACCTACCGATACGCCGCGCCCCAAGCCGTTGCGACCCCAGCGCCGCGACGGAAAGCGTGGACAAAAGCGGTCGAACAACAAGCGCGACAGCGACTCCGCCTGACCGTCGGTTCGCTTGGGCGGGCTGCGCTTTCCTACGATCCCCGGCCATGTCCGACATCGTCAACTACGAAGTTCGCGGCCGCATCGCGGTCATGACCCTCAACCGCCCCGAAGCGCGCAATGCCGTCAACGGCGCTGTCGCCAGCGGCCTGGAAGCCGCGATCGATCAGATGGAAGGCGACGACGACGTGTGGGTCGGCGTGCTACAAGCCAACACAGAGGGCCAACAGCGACCGGTGTTCTGCGCCGGTGCCGACCTGAAAGAGATCAACTCCGGCAATGCCGGGGGCCTGGCCACCGAGCGCGGCGGCTTTGCCGGATTCGCCTACCGCGAGCGGAACAAGCCGGTGATCGTCGCCGTCGACGGACTGGCCACGGCCGGCGGTTGCGAGATCGTGCTCGCCGCCGACATGGTGGTCGCCACCACGCGGTCGGCCTTCGGCCTCGCCGAAGCCAAGCGCAACCTCGTCGCCGGCGCAGGCGGCCTGTTCCGCCTCCCGCGAGCGATCGGTCAGGCTGCGGCGATGGAGGCGATTCTCACGGGCGAGCCGATCCCGGCGCAACGGGCGTACGACCTGGGCCTCGTGACCCGCCTCGTCGAGCCTGGCGAAGCGACCAACGCAGCGATCACGCTCGCCGAACAGGTCACCGCTGCGGCTCCGCTGGCCGTCTGGGAAAGCCGCAAGGTGGTCCTCGCAGCCCACGAGGAGAACGACGAAACGCTCAAGCGAATGACCGACGAAGCGTTCGGCGTCGTGTTGCGCTCGGAGGACACCAAAGAGGGGCTCGAGGCGTTCATCGAGAAGCGGACCCCGCAGTGGAAGGGCCGCTGATCTAGAGCGCCCGGTACGTCGTGATCAGGCGGGCGACGATCCCGGCGCGCTCATAGAGATTTTTCGTGTGACGGTCTCCTGGGAGAGCCTGGCCCTCCACCGCGGCCAGTCCGCGGTCTCGGCCGCGCTCCATCGCTGCGGCCAGCATCTCGTCGCCAAATCCGAGTTCGCGGGCCTCCGGGGTGACCCACACCTGATCGATACGCAGAATGGGGTCGGCATCGTCGGCGACGAGGTAGCCGACGACGACCTCATCGATCAACGCTGCAAGCACGTCGCCGTGCGCCGCGCGGTGGGCCCACTCATCGCCAACTTCGGGATGGTCGATCAGCCATTGCGGCCCGCCGCGCTGGTCGACCAAGGCGGCACGCGCCTCGCGCTCCAGCGCGGCCAGTTGGGACACGACGTGGTCGTTGCCGGGGTCGACGACGACCACGTGCGGATCGATCATCGATCGCTCAACTGGCCAAGCCGGGCGAGAACGGTCCGGCGCGCCCGAGTCTGCTGTTCGTACCGCTCGATGAGTTCCAACTCGTCGGCTTCGAGGTCGGCCAAGAGCGGCACGATGTGTGCCGCCGGGAGCTGGTCGTAGTCCGAAATCGCCAACGAGTCGACACTCGGCACGACCACCAGCTCGGGGCCACCGTTCAGCGGCGCCTCGCTCGACCCGTCGCTGGCCGTCACCTCGGTGTCGACGCTCTCGCCGGACGCCGCAAGTCGGTCCTGGAGCTGCGAGAGACCGTGGTCGACGGCCATCTTGCCGATGAAACGGGCGAGCTGGACCTCACGCACGATGCGATCGCCGAGTCCGAACGGCAAGAGGCGGAGTACCTCGTCGGCACCGCTCTCCGCCGTGCCGTCGTTGCTCACAGCGGCGATTCGCAGTGCGGGCAGTGCGTCAGATTCGCCTTCACGAGGAGAAAACACGATGGGCAGAGCTGCTCATCTTGCTGCTTCGGTTGCAGTCGCTCACCACTTTCGGTGCGCGGGTCTGCCTCTTCTTCTTCGTCATCGTTCTCCTCATCGTCCGCAGTGACCATGCGGTCCTTGAGGATGCGATCGAGGTCGGCTTCGACGTCGTCATCGGCGAGCATCTCCTCGTCGTCATCGTCGTCGTCGCGCTTGCGGCGCGGCGTCCGAGGAGCGTCGTCATCATCATCGTCCTCGTCGTCGGCACCATCAGCGACGTCGTCGTCATCATCGTCACTCGCAGGGTCGCCGTCGAGATCGTCGTCGATCTCGTCGTCATCGGGCGCGACGTCGTCAGCGCTCTCCTCGTCGTCGGAGTCGTCGTACTCGTCGTTGATGTCGTCGTCAGCCATCGTGCGTGTCTGCCCGCCTGCATCCGGACGATCGGCCCGGTGTTCGTCGGTGCGGCGGCAGCATAGGCCCACCTGAACACGCACAGCAGAGTGCCGACATGTGACACCCGTCACATGTCGGCACTCTGCTCATTGCGAGTTCCCCGTCGACCGCTTGGCTTCCGCGCGCCGTTCGGATTCCAACCGCTCGAGCTCGGGCGCCTCGGTCGTCATGTGACTCATCGCGGCGGCGATGGCGTGATGCCCCGCTTGCTCTGCGATCAGTCGATGCATCTCCAGGGCGACTCTGCGGTACGACGGATGCCCCTGAGGAGACGACCGCAGTTCGAGCATGTGGATCGCCTCGCGTGCGTTGAACTGCATGTTGTAGCGCAGCCGATAGGCCATGGCCACGGCGTAGGGCGCCTGGTCGGGGTAGTGCGCGTCCAAGGCATCGAACAACGCTGCGGAGCGGCCCATGGCGTCGTCGAAGCGGTCGCCGAAACCAGCCGCATCGACGAGTTCAGGTCGGACGTAACCGTGGTTCGGTGTCAACCGTTGCCATTCGATCGTCAACATGCGGTGGCGCTGCATGTCGCGGAATGCGCCGTAGTCGCTCAGTACATCGAACCGGTAAAAGCAGCGCTCGAACGCTCGGCCGGGCTTGTGGCGTCGGTTCTCGCGCTCACCGACATAGGCCCGCATCAGCGACACCTTCTCGTCGACTCCGAGCCGACTGACACGCTCGACGAGCTGGTCTTCGGAAAGGTGCGAGTGCGGATAACAGATCGCTGCGATCGTCTTGTCTTCGGCCAGTGGATCGAAGTCTGTCAACGCCACCTCGGCCACCGGATCTGCGGGCGCCTCGCCGAACAGCTCCTCGACGACGCCGGCCGTGCTCGTCCGCGTGTTCTCGAGGTACTCGATCCAACGTCCACCACGTTCTGGCAAGTCGACACGTCGCAAGAAGCTCGGGATCACCTTGCGCAGTTCGTGCAACATGAGATCGGCGTACTCGCGTGACTCGGGCAGCGGGTTCGCCCGCATCCGCAGCAACAGTGCTTCGAACCCCTGACCCGTTCCGTAGATCCCCACGTTGGACGTCGCCGCCGCAGGCAGAATGCCGCGTACCGCGTCGAGCGCCTTGGCTCTGGTGGCGGTGCGATAGACGAAGTCACTCTCCTCGCCCTGCGTCACTTCGGACCTGACGTGTTCGGTTACCAGTTCAGCGGCATCGGAGTAGGCGTCGAACAACCGGTCGAGATCGCCCACGTAGCGGGTGCCGAGCGATCCAGCGAGCACGTCGGGGTCGCGGAAGTACCGGTAGCGGCCTCCGAGACGGGTGTCGTAGGCGATGTAGCGGGTGCTCTGCTCGAGGTAGCTCATCAAGCGGCCCCACTCGAGAATTTTCGTGAGCAGGTTCGACGCCTGCTCGCACGCTAGGTGGACGCCCCCGAGCTGCGCCACCGAGTCATCGCCGTAGTCGAAGAACACCCGCTCGTACAGCTGCTCGGCTCGCTCCAGACCCACGGTGGCATCGATGGTGACGTCGCCGGAGATGTCGAGGTCGCCGACGAACTCGTCGAGGAACAGTCGACGCAACGACTTCGGGCTCCGGCTGTAGCGGGCGAACAACGCTCCTTTCACCACCTCGGGAAGGTTGACCAAGGCGAACACCGGGCCGTCGAGGTTGGTGAAGTAGCGACGCAAAATGTCGGACTCGTCCTCAGTGAACTGCTCGGGGACGTAGACCGCCACGGCGCTCCACTCTAGGAGCGGCCAGTTGGCCGTCGTGGCATTGGTCGACGCTGTGAACTGGGGCGACGCGGTCAGATGTAAATCAGCCCGGCATCTCGGTCGACCTCGACCGCAATGTGCCGTGCTCGACCAGCGCGCTCGCCGTCGATGATGACGGTCGCCTCGCGCTCGAAATCGATCGTCACAGCGCGCGCCGTACGGGTGTCGATCTGCGGATGTGGAAGATGTCCACCCGTCGGCAGGCGCCGCCATGCGCTCCATCGCGCCCGCCATGACATGCCTGGCGCCAACTCGACCATCTCGACGCGGCCGTCGTTGGGGTGGCCCCGGGGGGCCACGTTGTAGCGCCCCATGAACTCAGCGTTCATGACCGCAACGACGCGCCCGCGCCACGGTCCACCGCGTGTCCACGGCGAGCGCGCCACAAGGTGGGCCAGCGCTGGCCGAGGTGGCCCGCCGTCGAGACGAGCTCGCATCAGGTCGACGTCGAAGGCGCGCACCTGATCGCCGGGTTGCGGCGCCCCGCCGGCACCACGGCCGACCGTGCGTGCCAGATCGCCGCCCGTGAGCATGACGGCTGCGCCGTCACCCGCACTCAGGATGTGCGCGGCGTTCGAGTCGTCGGTCGCCACCGGCACGCCGTGAGGTAGCTCGACGAGCCGTCCCCACGACTCGCCCCTTTTGATACTCACAGCTCGCTCACGCCGTCATCGGCGACAACACCGCGCCATGCCGACTCGGCGGCGTCGGCCAGTGCGATCGCAGTCGACTGGTCGGGGGCGATGACGGCGAGTTGCCGGAGGAGGTCGATCAACTGTTTCATCGTGCGCACGAAGTCGCCACCGGTCAGGTCTTCTTCGTCGAGGATGCCGGTGAGATGCTCACCGGACACCCATCCGTGGGCGATGGCGGCAAAACCCGGGTCCGGGTCGCGATGCACCGGCACGCGATGACGGCGCTCGGTTGCCGCCAGTGCTGAACTCCGGGCGGCGATGTCTGCGGCCCGGGCGCCGACGGATCGAGACGAGAACCACGGCGGCGCCGGCGGCTCGGAGCTGCGATGCTCGTACACCAGCATCGAGACCAACGCAGCCACGTCGGGAGCATCGAGACCGTCGAAGCATCCCTCCCGCACGAGTACGACGGCGAGGAGATCGCTCTCGTGGAAGACCTTGCTGAGTCGCTCACCGTCGGCAGTCAGCACCCACCGCTCGTCGTCGACGAAGCCGTACTCCGCGAGCACCGCGACGACGCGGTCGAAATCGCGGGCAACCGAGTGTTCGGCGCGGTCGATCTGCTGCTCCAATTGACTGACCTGGCGGTCGAGGCGATCCGCAGCAGCCGCTCGATCAAGCTTGTGTCGCAGGTCAGGGTCGCGCTCGACCGGGTCGATCGGGGAACGACCGCGGCGCGCGTCGCTCCCGTGGGCGGCGGAGGCGTCTGTGCCCTCCGACCGTTCGAAGCGATGCTGGTTGAGCTCGCGCCGAACCGCTCGCCGAAATTCCTTGCGATTCGGCGCGTACGGCGCGGGGAGTTCGATGGCTCCGAGCACTTCTGGTGCAGTCGCCATGTCGCGCTCGTCGAGCTCGATGACGCCGCCAGATGAGGAGACGACTCGGAGCCGCCGCCGACCGCGTCGATCGGCGTTGGCGATCACGACGCCGGGGCCGTGGTTGCGACCGCCGTCGACCGAGATCACCGTGCCCGGCCGGAGCCGTCGTAGTTGGGCCCGCAACGCGTCGATGCGCGCCGCGCGTTCAGCCGCCTGCGCCTCGCGATCGGCGCGCCGACGACCGCGGTAGGCGTCGATGTCGCCGAACTCGCTGATCGACTCGCGCCGTGCGGCATCGCGCCGCTCGATGCATCGCTCCAGCTTGCTCGCCAGCTTGACGACATCTCGGTCGGCCTGGAACTGGGCGAACGACTGATCGAGGAGACGGTGGGCGCCGCTCCGATCGTGACGGGCAACCAGGTTGACCGCCATGTTGTAGGTCGAGCGAAAGGCTGATCGCAGACGGAATGAGCGGCTCGACGCCAATCCGACTACGTCGTTGAACGTGACCCACGGCGACCAGCACACCGCCGCGTGACCGACGGCATCGATCCCCCGGCGTCCGGCCCGCCCTGTCAGCTGGGTGAACTCGGCGGCGGTGAGTTGTTCGTGTGTCTCGCCGTTGTACTTCGTGAGTTTCTCGATGACCACGGTGCGCGCCGGCATGTTGATGCCGACGGCCAGCGTCTCGGTGGCGAAGACGACCTTGACCACACCGTCGACGAAACATGCTTCGACGGTCTCCTTCATCGCCGGGATCATGCCGGCATGGTGGGCGCCGATCCCATCGAGTAGCCGCGCGCTGAAACGATCGACGTCGAGTGCTCGACGCTCCTCCTCGTCGAGTCCGCCGAGGTGGCTGTTGATGTGCTCCTGGATGCGCTCACGTTCCTCGGCCGTCGTGAGAGATATCCCTAGCCGGTGGCAGGTGGCGGCGGCTTCGTCACACTGCGCTCGGCTGAAGATGAAGTAGATCGCCGGCAACATCTGATGCGCCGCAAGCGTGCGCACGGCATCGCCCCGGCGAGGCGTGAAGACGGTGCGACCACCGTTCCGGTACCGATCGCGACCACGCCGCTCGCCACCGTCGAAACGCTCGCCTTCGGGGTTGGGTGCGCCGTTGACGAACAGCGGTAGCAGCGTCGGCTGGGCGGCGCCGCGCTCGGCGACGAAGTAGTGCTGTACCAACTCGACTGGACGGTGTGTCTCGACGACCGTCGTGATGTCTCCTTTCAGCGAGCTGATCCAGTCGGCGAGTTCGGCCGCGTTGCTCACCGTCGCCGACAGACACACGAGCTGTGTCGATGACGGCAGATGGATCAGCACCTCTTCCCATACCGGTCCGCGGTAGGCGTCCTGCAGAAAGTGCACCTCGTCGACGATCACCGTGCCGAGGCCGGTGAGATCGCGTGCACCGGTGTACAGCATGTTGCGGAGCACTTCGGTCGTCATCACGACGACCGGCGCGCCGGCATTGATCGCACGGTCGCCGGTCAGCAGCCCCACGGCCGCTTCGCCGTAGCGGGCGACCAGATCGTGGTACTTCTGGTTGGACAGTGCCTTGATCGGGGTGGTGTAGAACGAGCGTTGCGATGCGCTGCGTGCACGCTCGATGGCGTGCTCGGCGACGACGGTCTTACCGCTCCCGGTGGGTGCGGCAACGACGACGTGACGATCTTCGTCGATGGCCGCGATCGCATCGACCTGGAACCGGTCGAGCTTGAACTCGTGGCCCGACTCGGTCATGAGGGCGGCGTACGCCGACGCATGACGAGCCACCCGAGCAGGGCTGCGAGGAAGTAGAGCAGCATCATCGGGCCGGCGAGCATCAGCAACGTGATCGGGTCTCCCGACGGGGTGATCACGGCGGCGACGACGAAGATGGCCACGATCGCATAACGCCAGCCACGCAACAGCTGGCGGGCCGTGACGACGCCGACCAGTTGGAGGAACACGAGCAGCACCGGTAAGAGAAAACCGATGCCGAAGGCGAAGACCATCAACCCGAGCAAGCTGACGTAGCTCGACACGGTGA
>JABSQH010000009.1 GCA_013213745.1 Ilumatobacteraceae bacterium
CGGTGCCGGCTGCGGCGCAGGTCCCCGCGCGGCATCAGGTGATCGTGAGGTGGAGTTCAGGCAGCGCGCAGCTACCGGGGCGGAGAGTTGGATCGATCGCTTCCGCCTCGCCTGAAAGGTCCGCTCCGATGCACTCCACCGCTGGCACTCTCAACACGACAACGACGCCTTTGTTGGCGACGATTGCGGCTACGTCAACACGCCGATCGGGAGTTCAGCAGCATCGAGGGTGTCGCCCTGAGTCCGACCACCGACGGCGAGCTGTGCGGGTATCTCTCGGTGCAGCTCGTCGACCCGGTGGGTGTGGCTCGCGACGGGCATTTCACCATCAGCAACGCCAACATCGACCCTGACTCCGACGACTTCGAACTCCAGATCGACCATCCTTCAGGAGTCAGGCGTACGGCGTGCTCGTCGGCGAGCCGACCGTCGACGGTGGACAGTCCTATTCCGCGATGCTGTGCGACACAGGGAGCGACGTCCCTGCGGTCGAGGTCCAGTCACTGGTCATCGCGCCGATCGTCGCCTGATCGCGACTTCGATCTTTGGATTGCGAGCCGTCCAGGCGCGCCGTCAGAACAGGCGAAGTTCGTCGGGGCGCAGGCCGCGGAGATCGTCGTAGTCGACCTCGACCCAGCGGAAACCGCGCGACTCGGCCAAGACTCGTGCTTGTGGCTTGACGACCTGTGCGACGAACACCCCGCGCACGTCGCCGAGCGTGGAATCGAGTTCGAGACGCTCGATGTATCTGGACAGCTGCTCGACGCCGTCGATTTCGCCTCGACGCTTGACCTCGACCGCCACGACACCATCGTCGGCATCGCGACACAACAGATCGACCGGGCCGATTGCCGTCGGATACTCACGGCGCACCAGCCGCAGCCCGTCCTCGATCGATTCCGGGCGGGCCGCAAGGAGCTCTTGCAGGTGGGCTTCCACCCCGTCTTTTTGTAGGCCAGGGTCCTCACCCAGCTCGGCGTCGACGTCGCTCAACACTTCAAAGAGCGTGATCGTCAACGTCTCGCCTTTCGGGTTGGCGACTGTCCAGGTCGAATCGTCGATGTTCAAAGTGTTCGGGGCGTTCATCCAGTTCAGCGGCTTGTAGGCCCCGCCGTCGGCATGAATCGCCACACAGCCATCGGCTTTCACCATGATCAGCCGGGTGGCTTCGGGGAGATGAGCATCGAGCCGACCCGAGTAGTCGACCGAGCAACGAGCGATGACCAGACGCACGGGCGGCGACGCTATCCGGGCAAGCGCGGTCGGTCCGTTTCGATGTGATCGCGCATCCGTTTCTGGATCAGCGCACGACGCTCCTGGAGCTGCCGGTAGGTCAGTTGGTCGACACTCTCGTCGAGGCCGAGCGCGACACGCGCACCGCCCACGTCGAACTCGACCGAGTCTGGGTCGATGCCCAACTCGCGGCCGAGTCGGTCGCCATGTTTTTGGGCGAATAGCACCGAGATGGTCGCCACTTCGCCGAGCAGGTCGAGGTCGGGCGCGAGCCGAGCGATGGCGCCGTCGATGAACACCATGTTCTTGACGTACAGCATCAGTTCCTTCGGCAGCTTGGCGCCGTACCCGAGCATCGCTGTGACCACACGCTGCACCTCTTTGACCATTTCCTCCCCGCTGAGGGTGGTCGCGTCGATGGGGGGCCGGTCGAGGCGCAGGTCGGAAATCACCGCGTCGAGGTCGGTGTCGGGCGGGAGTGCGCCGAGATCGCGCAGCGCCGCCATCTGCGTGCGTGGATCGTTGGTGGTCGCGCCAAGCATGAGCCGGAGGAAGGCGTTTCGCCGAGCGCCGTCGAGCCGAGCGACGATGCCGTAGTCGAGCAGCGCTGTGCGGCCGTCCTGCATCACGAACAGGTTGCCCCCGTGGAGGTCGCCATGGAAGATGCCTTCGACGATCGCTCCTTCCATGAACGCGACCATCGCGGTACGGACGACCTGCTCGGTGTCGATGCCGGCGTCGCGCATTCCGGCGACGTCGTCGAACTTGAACCCGGCGACGCGTTCCATCACCAACACCTGTCGTGTGACGAGTCGGGGGTGCGGTCGCGGGACGACGTAGAACTCTTGGTCGAGGTCGTGCAACATCGTGGCGACGTCGAGCATGTTCGCCGCCTCGAGACGAAAGTCGAGTTCTTCCACGATCGTCTCCGCGAACAACTCGACGAGCGCCGGCGGGTTCGCCAGCGCGGCCACCGGAATGCGACCGATCAGATACGGCGCCAACCAGGCCATGACGCGTAGGTCCTTGCGGACGAACGCATCGACGGTCGGCCGTTGCACCTTGACCACGACGTCTTCGCCGGTGCGCAGTCGAGCCGCATGGACCTGGGCGATCGAGGCGGCCGCGAGCGCAGTTGGTTCGAACGACTCGAACACGTCTTCCAACCGGCGGCCGAGGTCGCGTTCCACGGTCTCGCGGACGACTTCGAAGGGCTCGGCAGGGACCTGATCGCGGCAGCGTTTGAACTCTTCGACCAGCTCGGCGGGGAACAGGCCTTCGCCTGACGAGATGATCTGGCCCAGCTTGATATACGTCGGCCCGAGTGTTTCTGCTGCCAGCCGAAGGCGTTTCGACAGGTCGGCCCGACTCTGCTCGGGGGACCCGAATCGCCCGCGGCGACGGTTGATCGCCCACGGCGCGAGCGCCTTCCCGAGCCGCCCGAGCACCGTGATCACCCGCGCCCCTGGTGGGAGACGCGACGGTCGAGTCAGCTCGGGAACCGCCGCCTGCGCGGCCACCCGGCGCTGATCGATGTTGGCGAGCCACGAGATGTCGTTGCGGTCGAGCACCCACGGGGCGTGTTCGGTGAACGAGCCCCAGGCAAGGTCGTCGGCAGCGGTCACGGTGACATGATGCCTGACTCGACCACAGAACCGCTGGTGGTGCCTGGAAAACAGGGTGTGACGATCGTTGTCCGCACCCGCGGTGCATGTCATGATTCGCGGGTGAGCGACTCTCGACCGTTTCGTGTGCTCGGTATCCAGCAGATCGCAATTGGTGGCTTGGACAAAGGCGCGTTGAGCGGCCTGTGGTCAGGCCTCTTCGGCGTGGAAACCGTCGACACCTACCGCAGTGACTCCGAGAACGTCGATGAGGACATCCTGCGCCTGGGGGCCGGACCGCACGCGGTCGAGATCGATCTGATGCAGCCGCTCGATCCAGAGCGCTCGCCAAAGGTTCACGTGCCCACGCTGAATCACGTCGGATTGTGGATTGACGACCTCGCTGCGTGCGTCGACTGGCTGACCGAACAGGGGATGCGGTTCACGCCGGGTGGTATCCGCAAGGGTGCCGCAGGACACGATGTGTGCTTCATCCATCCGAAGGGCAACGAAGCCACGCCGCGGAGCGGCGAAGGGGTGCTGATCGAGTTGGTGCAGGCTCCGCCGGACGTCATCGCCGCGCTCGGTGGCTGATCAGCACGCGCCATCCTGGTTGGTGCACACCGCCACCAGCCAGCGGTACCCGGTGTACTCCCGGGCGTTCGCGACCGACACGTTGCCGGGTCCGATTGGCCCGCTGACTGCTGGACTCACATGGGAGACCGGAGTGTTGGAGGGCTGGCGCGACGCATTTGTCGACGTTGGTGCATTCGAGATGAGTGAACTCACCGCCGAGGCGATCAATCCGGTCGGGGCGGTGATCACCGGATTCGTGTACGTGAATCACAGCCTCCTGCGAGTGCTCGCCGTGCGCTCCGGAATCGGGGCGGACGTCGCCGCGTATCTCCTCGGCGCGGCGCGTCCGGGCGCACCGGTCGAGGTGCTGCAACCGCTCGACGTCGACGAAGCCGCAACGGCGCGCGTGCGAGCTCGGCTGGACGGCATCGCCCAGGCACGACAGGTCCCAGCGCTCGACGCACACACGCAGTTGGCCAACGAATTGCGTAACGCACGACCTGCACTCGATGAACTCGATGGTGGCGCGCTGGTCGCAAGAGCTCGCTCGATGACCGGACACGTCCGCTCGATGGTCAACGATCTCGTATCGCTTGGCATGCTGCTGTCGCTGGCCATCGAGCGACTGCACGAACTCGCCCCGACGCTCGTCCTCCCGATGATCGCCGTCGGTGGCGATGCTGAGCAGTCGCAGCCAGCGAGCGTCTTGTGGCGTCTCTCTCGCCTGCGCGACGGGTCGGATGAGTTCGTCGATCAATTCCTCGACTTCGTGCGCCAGTTCGGTGGGCAGGGGCCCGAGGCGTGGGATCCGGTACGCCCGTCGTTCGAATCCGAGCCGCAGCTCGCCCTGTCGCTCGTCGAGCAGATGCGTGGAGTGGGGGCCGAGCGGTCGCCGTCGGCCAGATTGGCGCGGGTGATCGACGGACGCGAACGCGCACTCGACGAGGCGCTGCGCGACGTGCGTGGCGACGAGGAGGCAGTCGACGCCTTGGTCGTCGGGCAAGCGACGGCGCTGCGGCTGCAACTCTGGCGTGATCAGGCACGGGTCAACTGCCTGCGAACCATCAACGAGCAGCGGATGGCGGTACTCGAGCTGGCCCGTCGTCACCTCGGCGATCCAGCAGCGCTGGCGATGATGAGCGTCGACGAACTCGAGCGGCTCGTCGAGGCTCCTGATGCTCGTGCGACCAGCGTCGCCCAACGACTCTCAGAGTTCCAGACTTTGGAGTCGCGATCCCCACCGTTCTTCGTCGATTCCGGTGCGGGCACTCCGGCCGTGAGCGATCTGACGCCAGGCCCTCCAGGTGATCTCGAGGGAGCGCTCGGAGCAACAGCGGAGGCCAGCGGCGACATCGTCGGCGACCCGGGGGCGCCGGGCGTCGCAGTGGGTGTTGCGCGGGTGCTCCAGCTGCCAGCCGACGCGGGCGACTTCGGCCCTGGAGACGTGCTGATCGCGGAATCGCTCGACCACGCCTGGGCGTCGCTCTTGTTCGCCGCCGGCGCGGTGGTGTGTGGCGAGCGCCGGGCTCAGACGTATGCCGCGACCGTGGCCAGGGAGCTCGGAATCCCCTGTGTTGTCGGTTTGCCCGGCTGCACGGAACGGATCGTCGACGGCGACGCAATCTACGTCGACGGTACGGCGGGAACGGTGCGTCGCGGCTGATGGGACCGTCGATGACGAATGCCGAGTCTGCTTCACGTGGTCCGTTGGTCGGCGTCCGCGTGGTCGAACTCGCGATGTGGGTCGCCGGGCCTGCCGCCGGTGCGTTGTTCGCCGACTGGGGCGCCGACGTGATCAAGATCGAACGTCCAGGAGGCGACGCATACCGCGGCGCGATGAACCACGTCGGGCTCGAGATCGAGCCGCCGGGCCCGCTGGTCGAGCTCGACAATCGCGGCAAACGGTCGGTGGTCTTGGATCTTCCAGACGCACACGACCGGCGACCGTCGACGCGCTGCTCGCCAGCGCCGGCGTGCTGACCAAGCTGCACGAGCGCAGCGTCACGGGGCGCAGCGGTGTCGTCGAGGCCAGCTTGTTGCGCAGCGGAATGTACGCCGCGGGCTCGGATCTCGCCGCATATCAACGGTATGGACACGAGCTCTCGACCGCGCGCCGCGCGGAGTGCGAGACGCCGATGGTCAACAGCTACCGCGCTGGTGACGGTCGGTGGTTCTGGCTCCTGTGTCTCGAAGGTGAGCGACACTGGGCCGGGCTGGTGGCGGCGCTCGAGCGGCCCGAACTCGAGACCGAACCCCCGGTACGTCACCTCCGCAGGTCGGTTCGAGCATCGTCGGGCACTGATTGCCGACCTCGACATGGCGTTCGCCGAGCCACGTTGGGGGAGTGGGCCACACGGTTCGGTCAGCACGACGTGTGGTGGCAGGCACCGTCGCATCACTGTTCGATTTCGACGGGGTCGTGCCCACGCCGGGCGAGGTCCCGCAGCTCGGCGCACATACCGCCGAGGTGCGCGCCGAAGTCGAGTCGACCGATCGCTGATCCGACTCAGAACGCCGGGGGCCGCTTGGCGCGCAACGCAGCGACGCCCTCGCGGTACTCCGCAGTACCCATTGCCTCGTCGAGCAGTTGCAGCGAGTCGTCGACCGAGGCGGCCGGATCGTGCCGCAGGAGGTCGGCCACGAGCTGTTTCTTCGTCGTCGACACCGCCTGTGGCCCAGTCGTCGCCACCAGCTGGTGGGCGTAGTCGAGCGCCGCCGCAAGCGCCGCGTCACCGTCGCCGAGGACGTCGTTCCACAGGCCCCAACCCGCGGTGTCCGCGCCGGTCACGACTCGCCCTGAGTACAGGAGATCTACTGCGCGGGTCACGCCGATCAAACGGGGCAATATCCAGGTCAGTCCATACTCCGCAGGCAGCCCGATCTTCGGCGCTGCGGTCGTGAGTTTGGCGGTGGCGCTCACGAACCGCAGGTCGCAGAACGCAACGAGCGACAGGGCCACTCCAGCGCAGGCGCCGTTGACGGCGGCGATGATCGGATGTCGGTATCCGAGTTGCCAGGCCAACGCTGCGTCGAGGCGGTCGCCGCCGCCCGGAGCCGGCGGCTCTGACGGCAGTCCCGGGTCGTACCCACCCGACTCGGCGTGCCCGGCGAGTGCGGTCGCATCGCCGCCGACACAAAATGCTGGCGGTGTGCCGGTGACGACGACCGCACGCACGTCGTTGCGCGTTTCGAGCTCGGCCATCGCCGCGAGATACTCGTGGTGCATTCGGCCGGTCCACGCGTTGTGGCGATGTGGCCGATTGAGGGTCACGGTCGCCACCTGCCGACCTACATCGACGAGGACGGTCGATTCGCTCATCGCACCGTCATCCCCACAGCGACTCGAGCACACCGTCGGCGAGCTCTGGGCGGCACACGATGAGGTCTGGTAGCCACGGATCGCGATCGTTGTAGACCAGCGGCGAGCCATCGATTCGGCTCGCGTGCAGGCCGGCGGCGAGGGCGACCGCCGCCGGCGCAGCCGAATCCCACTGATACATCCCACCGTCGTGCACGTAGATGTCGGCATGGCCGAGCAGGACGGCCATCGACTTTGCGCCAGCGGAGCCCAAGCGAATCGCATCGCACTGCAGTCCTTCGGCGACGAGGACGGCGGCGTACGGCGCACGAGTGCGGGACGTCACCAGTCGGGGCCGCTCCCGGGTCGTCGGCGGGACCGGTTCTGGCGGGTCGGTGGTGAACGTGCGTTCCAGAGCGGGCAGCGAGACCGCTCCGGCGCCGAAGCCACCGCGCTCCCAAAGTGCGACATGGACCGCCCAATCGTCGCGGCCCTGCTCACTGAATTCGCGGGTGCCATCGAGCGGATCGATGATCCACACTCGCTCGGCGTCGAACCGCCGCGGATCCTCACGGCCCTCTTCGGAGAGCACGGCGTCGTCGGGGCGCGTGCGGGCCAATTCGGCTGCCAGGTACTCCTGGGCGATGGCATCGCCGGCGTCTTTCACGTCCCAGGTGGACGCGCCGGCAGCGAAGAGTTGTTCGCGGAGCGCAACGAGCCGTCGGCCCGCCTCCGTCGCCAACCTGCCCGCGAGGGCGACGTCGGTCTCCTCAATGTCGAGGGCGTTGCTCACGCCAGCTTCTTGTACTTGATGCGATGCGGTTGGTCGGCAGCGGCGCCGAGTTCTGCCTTGCGGCGCTCCTCGTATTCTGAGAAGTTCCCCTCGAACCAGCGCACCTGGCTGTCGCCTTCGAAGGCCAGCACATGTGTCGCAATGCGATCGAGGAACCACCTGTCGTGGGAGATCACGACGGCACATCCGGGGAACGACTCGAGGCCGGCCTCGAGCGCCCGCAACGTGTCGACGTCGAGATCGTTGGTCGGCTCGTCGAGCAACAGCACGTTACCGCCCGACTTCAGCAACTTGGCCAGGTGGACACGATTGCGCTCACCACCCGAGAGGTCGCCGACCCGCTTGCCGTGATCGGTGCCCTTGAAATTGAAGCTCGATACGTATGCCCGGCCGTGGATCTCGCGGCCGCCGACGTCGAGTACCTCAGCACCTCCGGTGATCTCCTCGAATACGGTCGCGTCCGGATCGAGGTCGTCCCGGTCCTGATCGACGTAGCTCAGATCCACGGAGTCACCGAGGTCGATCGAGCCCGCGTCGGGCTGCTCGCGGCCTGCGAGCATCTTGAACAGCGTGGTCTTGCCGGCGCCGTTCGGGCCGATGATCCCGACGATCCCGGCCGGAGGCAGCGAGAACGAGAGGTCTTCGATCAGCAGTCGATCGCCGAACCCCTTGCGAAGGCCGCTGACCTCGATGACCTTGTCGCCGAGTCGCTGACCCGGAGGGATGGTGATCTCCAGTTCGGATGCTCCGCCGCCGGCGGCGTTGGCCTCGGCGTGCAGCTTCTCGTAGGCCGCAAGGCGGGCCTTGCCCTTCGCCTGGCGAGCTTTCGGGGCCATGCGCACCCATTCGAGTTCGCGCCGCAGGGTGCGTCGGCGGCTCTCGTTCGAGCGTTCCTCGGCTTCGAGCCGGGCCTCTTTCTGTTCCAGCCAGCTCGAGTAGTTGCCTTCGAAGGGAATCCCGCGGCCACGGTCGAGTTCGAGAATCCACTTCGCGACGTTGTCGAGGAAGTATCGATCGTGGGTGATGGCCACGACGGTGCCGGCGTAGTCGCCGAGAAAGCGCTCCAGCCAGTCGACCGACTCGGCGTCGAGATGGTTGGTCGGTTCGTCGAGGAGTAGGAGGTCCGGCCGTGACAGCAGGAGACGACACAAGGCCACGCGTCGTCGCTCACCCCCGGACAGCACCGCAACGTCGGCATCGTCGGGTGGGCAACGCAGCGCGTCCATGGCGATGTCGACGTTGCGCTCGAGGCTCCACGCGTCCGTAGCGGCGATCTTGTCTTCGAGCTGCGCCTGCTCTTTGCCGATCTTGTCGTAGTCGGCGTCGGGGTCGGCCCACATCGCCATCACTTCGTTGTAGCGATCGATGATCGCCTGCACTTCGGCGACCCCGTCCATCACGTTGCCCTTGACGTCTTTGGTGGCGTCGAGCTGAGGTTCCTGGGCGAGGTAGCCCACGGTGAATCCTTGCGTCAGGCGGGCTTCGCCGGAGTAGCCGTCGTCGAGGCCGGCCATGATCTTCAGCAAGCTCGACTTGCCGGCGCCGTTCGAGCCGAGTACGCCGATCTTCGCCCCGGGGTAGAACGACAGCGAGATGTTCTCGAGCACCGTCTTGTCGGGCGGGTAGTGCCGGGCGAGCTTGTACGCCTGGTAAATGAATTCGTGCGCCATGTGGCCTCCGAGACTACGTGCCTCCCCGAAATTCCGGGGATTTCGTCCGTATTGCGCACGTTCTGGCGACAAGAACGGCCAGATCGGAGCTCTCCACCGCCGTTCGTCCGTCTGGAGAAGATCGTCGGGTTTCCTCCAAGACCCCTTCGCTGCGGGCGTTCAACGTGGGTGGCATGAGTAAGTCAGTTGTATCTCGCTGCCAGCGTCGTAGTGCGCGCCAGTTCTGTTCGCGAGAACGTGCGGAAATCGCACGGAATCCTCGGAAATTTTGATGGGGCTCAGTGGCGTTTGACGCCGCCGTATTTCATGCGCGTGTCGCTCATCGCGGCGGCGCGGGCGTCGTCGTCGTTGATCCCGGCGTCGACGATCTCGCCGACGAAGAGGGTGTGTGTGCCGAGCTCCATCTCCTTGCGCACCTCGCAGTCCATCCAGGCAATCGCCTCCTCGAAGATCGGCGCGCCGGTGATGGCGGAGCCCACGGTTCGTCCGTTCAGCGTTGCGCCGTCGTCGACGGCGGGCTTGGAGAACTTGACGAACGGACGGGTGTCGTCGCTGCTCCACAGGTTGATCGAGAACGCGCCGCTCTCACTGATCAGCCGGTGGGTCACCGCAGTGTTGTCGACGCCGATTCCGATCAGCACCGGCTCCATCGACAGCTGCGTGATCCAGCTGGTGGTCATCGCGTTTCGTTCGCCGTCGTGTGCCGAGCCGACCAACGCCAGTGCATTGGGAATCTTCCAGGTCAACTTGTTGAGCAGCTCGTCGGAGAGGGCCATGACCGTCAGGGTAGGTTGCGCCGATGCCCGATGTTCCGGCACCTCCCGAGGTCGTGGCAACCGTCGAGATCTGGCTCGCGGCTCACGACGAGCTGGCGCCCGGCACGATCGAAGGTCTCTACATCGTCGGGTCGGTGGCGCTCGACGATTGGACGCCGTACAGCGATATCGACGTTGTCGCCGTCGTGGCCGACCCGTCCGACCCCGACCTGTATGTCGAGCTCGCCGCAGCGCAGACGCGCATCCGTGACGAGGTCGACCGCGCCGTCGACGGGCCGTATGTGGCGTGGGGTGACCTGGTGGTTCCGGCGATGGCCGTGCAGCGGCCATGGGTACTCGACGGGGAGTACCACGTCGATGGTGAGTCGTTCGAGATCAACCCCGTCACCTGGTACACGCTGGCCACGTACGGCGTTGCCGTGCGCGGCGCGTCCCCGTCGACGCTTGGTGTCGTGAGCGAACTCGACGAGCGGCGCGACTGGGTGCGCAGCAACGTGGCGTCGTACTGGCGGGGCGTGGGGGAGCGACTCGCCGCAGCACTCGCCGAACGACCCGACGGTGAGTTCGACGGAGATGTCCTCGAATGGACCGCTCTCGGTATCGCCCGGATGTTGTTCACATTCGAAACCGGCGACGTCACGTCGAAGAGCGCTGCGGGCCGCTGGGCTGCCGAACGGCTGCCGTCCGATCGCGACGTGTTCGAACGGGCCGTCGCCGTGCGGGCGACGCCCGAAGCGGTGGATCGGGCCACGCTCGAGCGAGCCGCGGGGCTGACGATCGAGATCGCCGACGCGATCAGCCGTTGAGTCGTTCGACCGTCTCGGCGAACTCACGCACGGTGTCGCCGATGATGTCGGCCACCGACCGCACCGACTCGATGCGCCCGGCGACCTGGCCGCTCAGCGCGATCGCTGCGTTCATGTCGCCACCGAAATAGAGATCTTGGGGCGTTCCGAAGTCACCGAACACGTTGTGTTCGGCGTCGACGAGCCCGGCGGTGCGGTCGGTGCGCAAGGCACGCAGCGCGGGGGAGTGGCGCTGGTTGAGGAACACCGTGTCGGTCTCGGCGGCGTCGATGATCGCTTGCTTCCAGTTGTCGTGCACGGGCGACTCCGCAGCCGACACCATGCGCGTGCCCATTTGCACGCCTTCAGCGCCGAGCGCGAACGCAGCGGCCATGGTCGCGCCGTCGGTGATCCCGCCGGCGGCGATGATCGGAACGTCGACCTTCGACCGAACAAGGGGGAGTAGCACCATCGTGGACACCGGCGTCGGGCTCTTGAATCCGCCGCCCTCGCCGCCCTCGACGACCAGGCCGTCGACACCGGCGTCGACTGCCTTGAGCGCGGCATGCAACGTCGGCACGACGTGGTACACGGTCAGGCCGGCCTCTTTCAGGACCGGCGTGTACTTGGTCGGTGATCCCGCCGACGTCGTCACGAACTTCACGCCCTGGTCGATGACGAATTCGGCGATCGCAGGATCGCGCACGAACGCCTGGGCGATGTTCACGCCGAACCGACGATCGGTGAGGTCGCGCATCTTGCGGATCTCGTCCTTGACTGCGTCGAGTTCGCCCGATGACGTCTCGATGATGCCGCACGCACCCGCAGCCGACACGGCCGACGCGAGTTGTGATCGGGCGATCCAGCCCATCGGGGCCTGAACGATGGGGATGTCGACTCCGAGGTGGCGGGTCACTCGGTTGTCGAACGCAGCCGGAATGTCGGTCATCACGCCATGATGGCCGCTCAGCTCGCCCCGCCTCTCAGTGGCGCGGTCGCCGTCGCCCCTGGATCGATGTCGCGTCGGCCGTCGGCTGCGAGGGTCAGGGGGGTCGGCGCGGTGTTCGCCCCGTCGGCGGTAACGGTGACGACGGTCGGTTCCACGATCACGGAGAGCTGCTGCGACCACACCATGAGCCGGAACGCCAAGCGCTGCCAATCACTCGGGAGGCGCGGATCGATCCTGAGCACGCCGTGCTCCACCTCGACCCCGCCGAAGCCATACACGGCCACGCCATACGCACCCGCCGTCGCTGCGGTGTGGATGCCGCCGATGAACGTGCCGCCGACTGCGGCGTGCTGCGTGGCCAGCAGATCGATCGTGGCCGTGTCGAAGAAGTACTCCGCCGCCTGAGAAAGGTACGCGTGGTCGAGTTCGCCCAAACGGGCGGCAACGCTGGCGTGCACCGAGTGGCTCAACGACGAACCGTGGGCACATCGTGGCGCCACGCCGTTCGGCCACCCCCAATACTCCGCAGGGTCGATCAGGCGCTCACGCACCGCAGCGGGACGCGTGTCTTCTAGCGCATAGAAGCCGTCGAATGCTTCGATCAGGCCGGTGTTGGGATCGGCCGTCGGCACGTAGAGCTCGTCGTGGATGCGCCGCCAAGCGGAGCGTTCGTCGGCGGTCACGCCGAGCCGCTCGTGGAGGGCCATTCGAGCTGCCGGGCGGTGTGTCGCCAGCAGGTCGTCGATCTCGAGTGCGTGCCCGAGCGCGAGCCTGCTGAGGTGGTTGGTGTACGCGTTGTTGTCGACGTTCTCGTGCCATTCGTCGGGGCCGAGCAGCCGGATGACCTCATAGCGGTCGCGAACCTCGTTGTGCTTGACGAACGAGCGGAGGAATCGCGCCACTTCGAAGGTGATCTCGGCGCCGTGATCGGCGAGGAAGTCGAGGTCGTTCGTGGCTTCCCAGTAGCGCCATACGGCGCGGGCGACATCCGGGCTGACGTGCATCTGCCACACGTTGAAGTGATTGCGGATCGGGCGGCCGGTGAGCACATCTGTGAAGAAGAAGTCCGGGCACAGTTCGTCGCCGGTGGTGCCGCTGATCCATGCGAAGTATGCGCCGTCGAAGCCCAGTCGTCGAGCCTTGCGGCGGGCACCGTCGAGCGTCCGCCAGCGGTACATCAAGATGTTGCGGGCGATCTCGGGTTGGGTGTGCAAGAACGCGAGGAGGTTGAACATCTCCTGGTCCCAGAACGCCGCCCCCTGGTACGCCTGACACGACAGTCCCCGTGCTCCGATGGGGAGACGGTCGCTATGGGCCGGCGTAGCGATGCGGTTGTGCAGGATCGAGAAACGCAACGCGGCCTGTGCTGCGATGTCGCCGTCGATCTGCACATCGGCCCGTGCCCAGAATTCCTCCCAGTGTCCGGCCGAGGCGCCGAGCGCGGCGCGGTAGCCGTCGGCGATCGCGGCGTGCGTCGCGGTCTCGGCGCGTTGTTCGGGGGAGACGCCGTCGAGATCGTCGTTCGATGACGCAACGCCCATTGCGCTCACGATCGTGGCGACCGCGTCGTCGACGGACATCTCGTCTCGGCGAGCCACCCAGATCTCGGTGCCGTCCTCGCCCGTCACGCACCGCACCGCACCATGACCGTGGCGCTCGATGGCGGCGAGGTGGTCGCCGTTCAGCGACCACACGTCGATGTCGATGGTCGTGTCGAAGTCGACTGCCACACCGTCGCGGTCGGGAATCACCGTGACCTGTTGGACGATGGCGTGGAGATCGTCGAGGCTGGCGAACCGGCGGACCGAGACGCTGGCGGACTCCCCAGCCGTGGTCGAGGCGCGCCACCGCTGCGTGACCTCGGCGGTCGCCAGGGTGTACTCGACCTCGGACGGCTGTGACGCGTCGAACTCGAGTGCAGCACCGTCGAGCGCGATGCCCACGTAGAGCGCGTTGGGCACTGTGCACAACTCCCGCCACACCCCGTCGGCCATGTCGTAGGTGTCGCTGACGACACACGCGACGAAGTCCTCGGCGCGTTGGTCGGGGCGTGTGCCCCGGTAGCCGAGGTACCCGTTGCCGACCATGAAGTTCGAGCCGACGGTGATGCCGCGTTCTGCGGTCGGAGCGGTGTCGACCACCTCCCACCCGGTGTCGGTGCGAACGTGCTCGCCGATTGCGGTCATCGCTCGACAGTGTGGCACCAGGTCGTCGCTGCACAGCGGCCACGCAGTACGGTGCAAACATGTCGACGACGTTGCCGTTCGGGCGGACGGGACATGACTCGACCCGAGTGATCTTCGGTGCGGCGGCGCTCGGTGCCATGCGCCAAGACCGTGCGATGACCACCCTCGATGCGATCCGTGCGGCCGGGATCAACCACATCGACACGGCGGCGATGTACGGCGCCTCGGAGGATCGTCTCCAGCCCTGGCTCGCCGACCATCGCAACGAGGTGTTCTTGGCGACGAAGACCACGGGCCGTACCGGCGACGACGCCCGCGCCGAGCTCGAGCGCTCGCTGCAGCGGATGGGCGTCGATCGCATCGACCTCATTCAATTGCACAACCTGATCGAGCCAGACGACATCGACACGGCGTTCGCCGCTGACGGTGCCGTCGCTGCACTGAGCGCAGCCCGCGACGAAGGTCTCGTCGATCACATCGGCATCACCGCGCACGGTCTGCGAACCCCGAGCACACATCTCCAGCATCTCCGGCGTTTCGACTTTGCATCGGTGCTCGTTCCGCTGAACTTCGTGCTCTACGAGATCGACGACTACCGCCGTGAGTTCGACGAGTTGTTGGCGTATTGCGCCGACCATCAGGTGGCGGTGCAAACGATCAAGGCCGTCGCCCGCCGACGGTGGGCCGACCCTGATGTGCCGCACTTCAGCTGGTACGAGCCGCTCGCCGACGAGGACGCGATCGAGCGAGCGGTTGCATACGTGTTGTCGTTCCCGAACGTGTTTTTGAACACGACCAGCGACGCCCGCGTCGTTCCGCCGTCGATCGAGGCCGCACGTCGGTTCTTCGAGGGCGACCTCTCAGCGCCGACCGCCGAGGCGCTCCGCTCCGACGTCGAGACCTATGGCATCACTGCGCTCTTCGACGGCGCAGGCCTCGAGCGTATTTAGCTGTTGTCGATCGCGGCAGCCCGGCGGAACTCGTCGCCGCGGCGCGCTGCGCCGCGGCGTTCGGTGATGTCGGTGTACTGGGCGACGATCGCACGGATCGTGTCGCCGTCCACCTCGTCTCGTTCGCACAACACGTCAGCGATCTCGTGGAGCGCATCGCGGTAGCGGTCGACCATGTCGGCGGCTCGTTGCGCACCGTCTTCGAGGATCGCCTCCGCAGCGTCGCGGCTGCGCTCGTCGGCGAGCACCTTTGCCACCAGGTTGGCCGCCGTCGGTATCGCCGCGGCTTCCAGGCTGAGCAGCCCTGGCCCGTCACCCAGCTGACCGATGAGCTGGCAGGCGACGTTGGTGGCTGCGGCCAGGTCAGATGAGATGCCGCTCGACGCTTCGCCGTACTCCTGGAGCTCGGCCGCACGGCCGGCCAGGGCCACGCAGATCAGGTCGCGCGCCTCAGTCGGCGTCTTCAGGAATCGTTCCTCGGCATCGCCGTGCGCAACGAGGCCGAGGGCGGCGGACCGGCGAAGGATCGACGCCACCTTGACGTCGCGACGGGTGAGCACCGCAGTGAGGGCGTGGCCGCCCTCGTGCAAGGCGATACGTCGGCGCTCGTCTGGGTGGTAGCCCATCTCGTGGGCGACGCCGACTTCGGTCACCAGCTGGGCTTGCAAGATGTCGGCCAGCTCCATCTGCGCGCGCCCGTAGCGCAGCGCGATGATCAGGCCCTCGTCGAGCAGTCGCTCGATCCGCACCGGGGTGTAGCCAGCGGTCAGGTCCGCAATCAGCTCGGGTGTGATCTCGTCGTCGTGCGCCTTCTTGTCGAGGTAGTACTCGGCGATCGCCATGCGATCGGTGCGCGGTGGCAGGTTGAACCCGATCACGCGGTCGAAGCGGCCGGGGCGCAGCAGTGCCGGATCGAGATCGGCCGCCCGGTTCGTCGAGGCGACGATCAACACGTTGGCCTCTTTGCGCGTCGGGCGCGGCTTGCGGCGATGATCGGGGAGGAACGCGTTCATCGTGTCGATCCACCAGATCTTGAACTTCTCCGAGCCACTCGGCAGGTCGAAGCTCTGCATCTGGACGAGCAACTCGTTGACCACGCCGACGATGCCCTCGCGCATCGACCCGGTGTTCATGCCGCTGCGGGCGCCACCGATGGCGTCGAACTCCTCGATGTAGCCGATCGCACCGCCCTCGTCCTTGGCCGCCTTGCGCAATGACTTGAAGAACGAGCGGATCTTGCGGTTCGTCTGGCCGTAGTACATCGACTGGAACTCGCTCGCCGACACGAACAGGAACGGCACGCCGGCCTCCGCGGCCATCGCCTTGGCGAGGTAGGTCTTCCCGGTTCCTGGGGGGCCTTCGAACAGCACACCACGTCGGGCGTTGCCGCCCATCTCGCGCTGGAACGTCTCCGACGCGAGGAACAGGTTCATCGAGTCGATCGCTTCGCGCTTGGTCTGATCGGCGCCGACCACGTCGTCGAGGCGCACCTTCGAATCCGAGGCGCGCAGCAGGGTGTGTGGCGAGCGGCCGGCCGTGAGGAACGGAATGAAGATCACGGTGCCGAGAATCAGGATCAGACCGAGAGCGATGACGATCTCCGGGCTGCCCTGCACCCAGCCGGGGATTCCGAAACGCGGCGGGTTGCTGGTCAGCAAACGGAACAGCAGCCACGTCAGCACCAGCGTGAGTGGAATCAGGGTCCGCTTGAGACGACGTTGACGCATGCGCTCGCGATTCGCGTTGGCATCGATCTCGCTGCCGCGCAGCATTTCACCCCGCTGTAGCTGCTCCGTGAACATTTCACCGAACGTAGTGAACGCTCACTGGGAGTGATCAAGAGGTCTGCGTCAGGGCTCGGTGTGGGGACTGTCAACAATCCGTGAAGTCATGCTCCCAGTGGTTGTGACCTCACGTTTTGTGGCGATGGGCGACGCCGGGGTCGCCGTTCCTCCACGAGTACGCTGGGTGTGTGACCACCACTGATCTGCCCGACGAAGGGCGCAGCGCCGACTTCGGAGCCAACTCGTGGCTCGTCGAGGAGATGTACGAGCGGTTCGTCAGCAACCCGGACTCGGTGAGCGACTCCTGGCGCGAGTTCTTCGCCGACTACCGCTCGCAAACCCCGACCGTCGCTGCCGCCGCTGCCGCGTCGGCCCATGTGCGAGCAGCCGTCGCCGAACATCGCGATCCCGACGTCCCCGGTGTTGTCGAGCCCGAGCCACTGAAGACGCCTGCTGCCGGCGCCGCGCCGGCCGTTGCGCCGCCACCAGCTCCTACACCGGCGACCAACGGTGCGGCCGCAGCCACCCCGCCGAAGCAGGACACGTCCGACGAAGAGCCACCTGGCAAGCCGATCCGCGGCGCGGGCAAGGCGATCGTCACCAACATGGAAAAGAGCTTGGCGGTACCGACCGCGACCAGCTTCCGGAACGTGCCGGCCAAGCTGCTCGAGGTCAACCGCAAGGTGATCAACGGGTTCCGTGCTCGCAGCGGGCAGACCAAGGTCAGCTTCACCCACCTCATCGGATACGCCATCGTGCGGGCCATTGCCGACGAGGTGCCGGCGATGAACAACACGTTTCTCGAAGGCCCTGACGGCCCCCGCATCATTCGCAATGAGAACGTCAACATGGGCCTTGCCGTCGACGTCGCCAACGACGACGGCAGCCGCAACCTCGTCGTACCGGTGCTGCGCAACGCCGAGGCGCTCGACTTCGCCGGCTTCCTCGTGGCCTACGAGGAGATCATCCGCAAGGTCCGCAACAAGAAGCTGACCATCGACGACTTCCAGGGCGCCAACGTGTCGCTCACCAACCCGGGCACGATCGGGACCGTCCAGTCGGTGCCACGCCTGATGCCGGGGCAGGGCCTGATCGTCGGCGTCGGCACGATCGACTACCCGGCCGAGTTCGAGGGCGCCGATCGTCGCAACCTCAGCCAGATCGGCATCAGCAAAGTCGTCACGGTGACCAGCACCTATGACCACCGCATCATTCAGGGTGCCGAGTCGGGTCTGTTCTTGAAGCGGGTGCACGAGCTGTTGCTCGGCGAGCACGACTTCTACGAAGACATCTTCCATAGCCTCGACATGCCGTACGAGTCGGTGCAGTGGCGGCCCGACATCAACCCGATTGATCGCGAAGAGGCGATGCTTGCCAAGCAGATGGCGGTCGCCAAGCTGATCCGCGTGCACCGGGTACGTGGGCACCTCATCGCCGACCTCGACCCATTGCGCTGGAAGGAACCGCGTACGCCCAAGGAACTCGATCCCGCCACGTACGGGCTGACGATCTGGGACCTCGACCGTGAGTTCCTCACCGACGGTGTCGGTGGTGTCGACAAGATGCGCCTCGGCGACCTGCTCGGCGTGCTGCGCGACGCCTACTCGCGCACCATCGGCGTCGAGTACATGCACATCCAGGACACCGACGAACAGCGCTGGATTCAAGCCCACATCGAGGGCCCGAATCACGAATTCGACATGGGTGAGAAGATGCGCATCCTCGAGCGGCTCAATGCCGCCGAGTCGTTCGAACGGTTCTTGGCCACCAAGTACGTCGGTACGAAACGCTTCGGCATCGAAGGTGCCGAGTCGGCGATTCCGATCCTCGATGAGATTCTGTCGAATGCGGCAGACGCGTCGTTCGATTCGGCCGTGATCGGTATGGCCCACCGTGGCCGGCTCAACGTCTTGTCGAACATCATGGGCAAGAGCTACGAGGCGATCTTCTCGGAGTTCGAGGGCCACCTCGATCCCACATCGGTACAGGGCTCGGGCGACGTGAAGTACCACCTCGGCGCGAGCGGCAAGTACGTGAGCCCAGACGGCGCCGACATCCCGATCGAGTTGGCCGCGAACCCGAGCCACCTGGAGACCGTCGGCCCACTCGTGATGGGCATGGCCCGGGCCAAGCAGGACCAGATCGACCCACCCGGTGCGTTCACCGTGCTGCCGCTTGTGATCCACGGCGACGCGGCGTTCGCCGGTCAGGGCGTCGTCGCTGAAGCATTTGCGATGAGCGATACGGGCGGTTATCGCATCGGTGGCACGATCCACCTGATCATCAACAATCAAATCGGGTTCACCACAGCGCCGCAGTACGCCCGATCGTCGCTGTATTGCTCCGACGTCGCCAAGACTGTGCAGGCGCCGATCTTCCACGTCAACGGCGACGACCCCGAGGCGTGTGTACGCGTCGCCCGGCTGGCGTGGGAGTACCGCCAGGCGTTCCACAAAGACGTCGTGATCGACATGGTGAGTTATCGCCGCCACGGGCACAACGAGGGCGACGACCCGAGCTACACGCAACCGCTGATGTACAAGGCGATCTCCGAGCGGCGCAGCGTGCGCAAGCTGTATGTCGAGTCACTCGTCAAGCGCGGCGACATCACCGTCGAGGAAGCCGAAGAGGCGCTCGGGGACTACCACGACAAGCTCCAGGTGGCACTCGACGAAACCCGCTCGCAGGCTCCAGGCGAGATCACCGCAGCGCGTCCACCCGGTCCGTTGGGAGTGCTTCCGCACATCCCCACCGGAGTCGAGCGCCCCGAGCTCGATCGGATCTTCGAGCAGCTCACCGACTATCCCGACGGGTTCGAGGTCCATCCCAAGCTCGGCCGTCAGTTCGACACTCGGGCCAAGATGTACGCCGACGGTGAAGTCGACTGGGCGTTGGCCGAAGCGATGGCGATCGGTTCGTTGGTGCTCGAAGGTCGCACGGTCCGTCTCGCCGGCCAGGACTCGCGGCGCGGCACGTTCAGCCACCGTCATGCCGCGCTGATCGACTTCGAGTCGGGCACGCCATGGATCCCGCTCAACGCGTTCGGCGACGCATCGGCGGCCGATGACGAGCGTGACGGCACCGGAAAGTTCTTCGTCTACGACTCGCTGTTGTCGGAGTACGCCGCGCTCGGGTTCGAGTACGGCTATGCCTCGGAGAATCACGAGGCGCTCGTGATGTGGGAAGCGCAGTTCGGTGACTTCGTCAACGGCGCGCAGATCGTGATCGACCAGTACATCGTGGCGGCCGAAGACAAGTGGGACGAGCACAACGGCCTCGTGCTGCTCCTCCCGCACGGATACGAGGGGCAAGGTCCCGAGCACAGCTCGGCGCGCATCGAGCGGTTCCTCACCCTCGCCGCCGAAGACAACATGCAGATCGCCAACGCCACCACTGCGGCGAACTTCTTCCATCTGCTTCGTCGACAGGTTCACTCAACGCGCCGCACGCCGCTGATCGTGTTCACCCCCAAACAGGGGCTGCGGATGAAGCAGACGCGCTCGCCGATCGACGCCTTGACGCACGGATCGTTCCAAGAGCTGCTCGACGACCCCATCAACGAGCGCGACGACTTCGATCCCGAGTCGGTGACGCGGCTGGTGTTCTGCTCGGGCAAGGTTGCCTGGGATGCAATCGCCGAGCGCGACGCGCGTGACGCTCCGGTTGCGGTGATTCGCATCGAGCAGTTGTATCCGTTGCCGACCGATCAGATGCTCGAGCTGCTCGAGCGGTACCCCAATGCCCGCGAGCTGCGTTGGCTGCAAGAGGAGCCCGAGAACATGGGCGCGTGGAAGTTCATCGAACACAACGTGTGGCGGGTCAAGGATCAGGGGTACGACCTGCGCCACGTTGCCCGTGTCGAGTCGGGGAGCCCAGCGACGGGCTCGAAGACCATCCACGACCAAGAGCTGGCCGAGATGATGGAGCGCCTCTTCCGCGATCTGTAGGAGGCGGCCGCAACCAGCGTGCGCCTGCGCCTTCACCTGAATGTGTGGCGATTCCGTGCGAAAAACGCACGGAATCCCCGGTTTCTCGGTGGAAGCGCTAGAGGTCGAGCACCGATGTGAGCTCGGCGATGGCAGCGGCGGGGTCGGTGACCTTGATCGTGGTCATACCCATCGCCTTGGCCGGCTTGAGATTGATGCCGAGATCGTCCAGAAACACGCACTCGTGTGGCTGGACGCCCACGGTGTCACACGCGATCTCGTAGAACCGGACCTCTGGTTTACGCACGCCGACCTTGCTCGACTCGATCACATGCTCGAAGCGTTCCATCACATCCTGCACGTCGGTACGCGTCGCCCGCGGGTCGGCTGACACCACGTTGTTCGTCAGGCACGCCGTGCGGTAACCCGCAGCGATGACGCGATCGAGCATGTCGACCATCTCGGGCCGAACCTCGCCGGCGAGCAGTGCGAGCACGTCCGCGCCGGGAACCCGATGGCCGAGCTCGGCTGACTCCTGCGCGAAGAGTCGGTCGAACTCCGCCGAATCGATCTCGCTACGTTCGAGCAACGCCCACGCGTTCGAGTCGGGATTCGTCGCGTTGACCGATCGAATCAGGCCCGGCGGCACGCCGCGTTCACGTTCGTAGCGGTCGAATGCGTCGAAGGGGCTCGACAAGATGACGCCCCCGAAGTCCCAGAGCACTGCCCGAATCACGGTCGGTGAGCCTACGATGGCCGCGCCGATGAGCAGGAATGACACCACATGAGCGCACTGGGTGACATCGCCCACGTCGTTGTCGACGGTTCGAACATCGCCACCGAAGGACGGTCGCTCCCGAGCCTCTCTCAACTCAACGATGCGGTGATGGCTTTCATCGAAGACCACCCCGACGCCGCAGTCACCGTCGTCGTCGACGCCACGTTCGGGCACCGCATCGACAAGTCGGAGGTCGAAGCCTTCGAAGAGGGGGTGTCGAACAACGAGCTCGTTGCGCCGCCGGCTGGAGCCGTCGGCCGTGGCGATGCCTTCGTGCTCCAGATCGCCGACAAGGCGAACGCGGTCGTGTTGTCGAACGATTCGTTTCAGGAATTCCATGGCACCTACGACTGGCTCTTCGACGAGGGTCGGCTCGTCGGCGGTAAGCCGGTACCGCACGTCGGGTGGGTCTTCGTGGCCCGCGTCCCGGTGCGTGGGCCGGTGAGCCGGAAGGCCACGGCGAAGAAGCGCGCCCAGAAGCGGGCGTCGCGCCGCTCGAGCAAACGGGCCAGCGAGCCGATGCCCGTGCCGACAGCCCCACCGCCGGGCGCTACCAACGACGCCGAGCCGCCTGACGCATCGCCGGCCGACGCGGCGACAACGACTCCTGCGGTCAATTCCGACACCAAGCGGTCGCGGACGCCGCGCAAAGACGAGATGGTCAACGAGCTGCTGCCGTTCCTCGAATTCGTCGAACATCATCCAGTTGGTACGAGCGTCAACGCCACGGTCGCCAGCTATAGCTCGCACGGGGCCTACATCACCATCGGCGACGACGTTCGCGGGTACGTCCCGCTACGGCTGATGGGCGACCCGGCGCCGGCCAGCGCGCGCAAGGTGCTCAAGATCGACGAATCGATTACCGCCGTGGTCGTCGACTTCGCGCCGGGTCGGCGAAGCATCGATTGCGCCCTACCCGACATGGCGGCCAAGGCGCTCGCCGACGCCGCGCAGTCGGCGGACGAAGACGCCCAGGCCGCCGACGCCGCAGACATCGCATCGGGCGGCGACGACGGAACCTCGCTCGACGAACCGGCGCGCACCGACGAGGCCCCCGCCGAGCTCGTACCTGAGGCAGTTGGCGGCGACCGCGGGTTGCCCGGCGTCGCATCGATCGAGTCAGTCGACGAGCCACAGGCCCAAACGAAGAAGCGGGGGCGCAAGAAGCGCGCCACGAAGAAGTCGACGACCAAGAAGACCGCGGCGAAGAAGACAGCGGCCAAGAAGACCGCGAAGAAGGCGCCGGCCAAGAAAGCAGCAGCGAAGAAGACGGCGACGAAGAAGGCGGCTGCCAAAAAGACCGCCGCCAAAAAGTCGGCAACAAAGAAAAAGTCGGCAGCCAAGAAGTCGGCGACGAAAAAGAAAGCCGCCAAGAAGTCGACGCGCACGAAGACCAACAACGAACCGGCGAGTCGCAAGGAGATGGCGGCAACCAAACCGACGGGGGAAGCCTGATGCGCATCGTCACCTGGAACGTCAACTCGCTGCGCGCTCGCCAAGAACGCGTCGAGGAGTGGCTGACCGATGTTGCGCCCGATGTCGTGCTGTTGCAGGAGACCAAGCTCGCTGATGATGCCTTTCCGACCCTCGCCTTCGAGGCCCTCGGCTACAGCGCGGCGCACTACGGGCACGGTCAATGGAACGGCGTGGCCATCCTCTCCAAGGTCGGTCTCGACGATGTGGTCGCCAACTTCGCCGAGGGGATCGAGCCCGACCCCGACGCCCGGATCATCACCGCAACCTGCGGCGGCCTACGGGTCAGCTCGGTGTACGTGCCCAACGGCCGCAGCCTCGACGACCCGCACTACGAGTACAAACTCTCGTGGCTCGACCGGTTGCGCGCGCACCTGCAACACGAGTCGTCTGAGGCCACTGTCGTCGGCGGCGACTTCAACATCGCGCCTGACGATCGCGACGTGTGGGATCCAGCCAAGGTCAACGGTGCCACGCACGTCAGTCAGCCCGAGCGCAATCGGCTCCACGCGTTGTTCGATCTCGGCCTGGTCGACGTGTTCCGAGATCAACACGACGCTGACCGGGTGTACTCCTGGTGGGACTATCGCCGCGGCGACTTCCACCAGGGCCGCGGGATGCGCATCGACTTGATCCTGTGCTCAGCGCCCGTGGCCCAGCAGGTCGAATTCGCCATCGTCGACCGCAATGCGCGCAAGGGCAAGCAACCGAGCGACCACGCGCCTGTTGTGGTCGACGTGGCTGGCTGACGCCGCGCTCAGAGCAGTTGGTCGATCTGGGGCGCCAAACGGCGCGCAGTAATCGGGCCGAGTGATGTCACAGCTTCGAGCTCCTCGGCCGTGCGCGGCCGCTCGGCGGCGATCGCGGCGAGGTCGCGGTCGCTGAGCCATGCCGAGGGCAACACGCGGGCGCGGCGGGCGGCGTCGTCGCGCCACGCCCGCAACGATGCGGTCACCGGGTCCGGGGCGAGCCGTCGGGTTCGGCGCGGAGGAGGAGCGGGTGCGGGAGCATCGAGCTGAAGCCCATCGAGGAGCGGGCTGGGTCGACGGGCGTAGCCGCCCCGCCGTGCGGCGCCGGAAATCACGAGCTCGTCGGTTGCGCGGGTCAACGCGACATACAACAAGCGCGCCTCTTCGGCCCTCGCGGGCTGGGTCGACGCCGACTTGTGGGGAACCAGTCCGGTTTCGACGCCGGTCACGATCACCGTCCGCCACTCGCGGCCCTTGGCGGCGTGGAATGTGAGCAGCTCGACGCCGCCGATCGTGCCGGTACCGAACGGGTCGTTGGTGGCCACCCACGCTCGAAACCCTCGACCGTCGCCCCCCGGTTGCTCGCGCAGGTACTCGAGCACCGCCGCCGCGACGGCGCGCTCGTCTTTCGACCGATCGGTGCCGACATCGGTCGACTGCGCGCTGCGGTCCGGAGCATCCATGGTGTCGAGCGTGTCGTGGGCGAACGCGCGCAGCCGGTCGGTGCCGCCGAGTGCTGCCACCTGGCGCACGATGCTTCCCGGCCCCGACTCCGCGACGGCCTGTCGCACGGGCAGCCCAGCCGCTTCGATCGCGTTGCGGAGCGGATCGAGCTGCGCGTTGGTGCGCGCCAGCACCGCGACGTCGCCGCGTCCGAGCTGGCTGCGCTCGAGCGTCTTCAGCGCATCGACGACCATCACGCCTTCGGCCTGCTCGTCGTCGGCGGTGTGGCGGCGCACTGCCGGACCGTCGGCACGCGCCGAGCGAAGTTCGAATGGCTGTCCCGATCGTTCGAGAGCGTGCACGCCAGCACCGACGACTTGTGGAGTGCAGCGATGGTTGACGCGAAGTTGGATCACCTCGATGCCCGGAAACCGACGTTCGACGTCGACGAGCAGCGCCGGGTCGGCGCCGTTGAATCCGTAGATCGACTGTGCCGGGTCGCCGACCAGGAACAGGTCGTCGCGCCCGGCGCGAAGCGCATCGACGAGCGCGTGTTGGAGCGGGTTGAGGTCCTGGCTCTCGTCGACCAGCACATGGCGGAAGCGCCATCGCAGCGCTTCGGCGAACTCTGGATGGCGACGCATCTCTCGAACGGTGAGGCCGAGCACATCGTCGAAGTCGATCACGCCGCGGCGCCGCTTGAGCTGTTCGACGTCGGCGAATACGGCGGCGGCGCGTTCGACGCCCGTCGATGGCCGGCGCCCGCTCCGGCGCGCAGCGGCGGCGTAGTCGCGAGCAGCGATCCCGCGGGCCGAGGCCCAGTCGATTTCGGCGAGAAAGGTCGGCACGGCGCGGCGATCGCTGGCGTCGATGGCGTCGCGGATCAGGCGTCGCCGGTCGGCAGCAACCGTCGGTCGCCGACGATCGGTCGCGGCGTAACGCTCTTCGAGCACGCGCAACATCACCGAGTGGAATGTGCCGGCTTCGACAGGTTCGCGTAGCCCGAGCGAACGGAGCCGACGACGGAGCTCGCCCGCGGCTTCGCGCGTGAAGGTGAGCGCGAGCGTGTGCCGCCCGTCAGCCGACTCACCGGCGAGGCGGTAGGCGATGCGTCGTGTCAAGACGCGGGTTTTTCCCGAGCCAGCGCCGGCGATCACGGCGACCAGTCGAGACTCGGTGGTGACCGCCGCCCGCTGATCGGGGTCGAGGTCGGCGAGCAGCGCCTCGGCGTCGGACACGGAGTGGATTCTACGGCGATTCGGGTACCAAACACGCGTTCGATCTCCGTGGTCGGCGCGGTAGAGTTGGATCGTGACCGAGGTGGCCGACGACGCTCCCACGACCGACCGTTCGAGCTTCGAGCAGGAGCTGCTCGACGATGTGCCGGCGAGCAACTACGGCACGATCGTCGAACCGCTGAAAGTCGTCTCCGACTTCGCGCCGGCCGGCGATCAGCCCACTGCGATCGAGTCGCTCGCTGCGGGCATCGACGGTGGCGAACGCTTCCAAACGCTCCTCGGCATCACCGGGTCGGGCAAGTCGGCCACCATTGCGTGGACGATCGAGCAGGTCCAGCGCCCCACGCTGATCCTGGCTCCCAACAAATCGCTCGCCGCTCAGCTCGCACAAGAGATGCGCGAGTTCTTCCCGAACAACCGGGTCGAGTACTTCGTCAGTTACTACGACTATTACCAACCCGAGGCGTACATCCCGTCGAGCGACACCTACATCGAGAAAGACAGCTCGATCAACGACGAGATCGACCGCCTGCGCCACTCCGCAACCGCGGCGCTGCTCACTCGGCGAGACGTGATCGTGGTCGCCTCGGTGTCGTGCATCTACGGCATGGGCAACCCCGACGAGTACCGCGGCCAGTTGCTCGACCTCAACGTCGGCATCGACTACGACATGCGCAGCATCCTGCGGCGCCTGGTCGACATGCAGTACGACCGCAACGACATGACACTCGGACGTGGCAACTTTCGAGTCCGCGGCGACACCATCGAGATCCATCCGGCGTACGAAGAGTCGGTGCTGCGCGTCGAGATGTTCGGTGACACGATCGACCGCATCACCACGCTCGACCCGCTCACCGGCGAGCAGCTCAGCGAGATCGAGCGTGCCCACGTGTTCCCCGCGACTCACTACGTCACCGGTGCCGAGCGGCTCGCGGTGGCGATGGGCAAGATCGAGTCCGAGCTACAACAGCGGCTGAAGTACCTCGAAGAGAACGACAAACTGCTCGAAGTGCAGCGCCTGCGGATGCGCACGCAATACGACCTCGAGATGATGAGCGAGGTCGGCTACTGCAACGGCATCGAGAACTACTCGATGCATCTCGACGGGCGTGAGTACGGCGAGCCCCCGTTCACGCTGCTCGACTACTTTCCAGACGACTTCTTGTTGGTGGTCGACGAGAGCCACGTCGCCGTGCCGCAGTTGCATGGCCAGTTCGCCGGCGACCGCAGCCGCAAGGACGTCTTGGTCGAGCACGGCTTCCGCCTGCCGTCAGCGCGTGACAACCGGCCGCTGACGTTCGACGAAGTGCTCGAACGGATCAACCAGTGCGTGTTCCTCTCGGCGACGCCGGGGGAGTACGAGTTGCGAGTCTCCGATCGGGTCGTCGAGCAGATCGTGCGGCCGACCGGGCTGGTCGATCCGGAGGTGATCGTCAAACCCACGAAAGGGCAGATCGACGACCTGATGGAGATGGTCGAGGGACGTGTCACCAGGGGCGAGCGCGTGCTGGTCACGACGCTGACCAAGAAGATGGCCGAGGACCTCACCGACTATCTGCTCGAGCAGGGTCTGCGAGTGCGCTATCTGCACTCGAACATCGACACGATCCAGCGCATCGAGATCCTCCGTGCCCTGCGCCTCGGCGAGTTCGATGTGCTCGTCGGGATCAACCTGCTCCGTGAAGGGCTCGACCTGCCCGAGGTATCGCTGGTGTCGATCCTCGACGCCGACAAAGAGGGCTTCTTGCGCTCGGAGACGTCGCTGATCCAGATGATCGGCCGCGCCGCCCGCAACGTCGCCGGTCAGGTCGTGATGTACGCCGACACGATGACCGCCTCGATGACCGCGGCGATCGACGAGACCAAGCGTCGTCGCAACCTGCAGCTGGCGTACAACGAAGAGCACGGCATCGACCCGCAAACCGTGCGGAAGGCGGTCGGCGACATCTTGTCGATCCTCCGCCCAGACGACACTGCGCCAGTGCCGGGGAAGGATCGGCGCCGCCAGCGCGAGCGCGAGAAGGTGCAGCGCGACCTCAAGTCGCTGCCCGAGCAAGAACTCGGTCGGCTCATCCAGACCCTCGAAGCGGAGATGCACGAGGCGTCGGCCGAGCTCAAGTTCGAGTACGCCGCCAAGCTGCGCGACGAGATCAACGACCTCCGCCGCGAACTCCGCGACGCCCGCTAGTTCCTCCCGAAAAACCGGGGATTCCGTGCGTTTAGCGCACGTATCCGCGAACAATTCCGGCGACGCTCGATGGATTTGGAACTGACTGCCGCGCCGTGCGTCTGGCGTATGAAATCGCTGGAATTTCCGACGGACTCACGTCGCCCGCACGCGGTCGGCCATCGCCGCCGCCTCGGCTGCGGGCGGGGTGCCCGGTTCGGCGCGGGCGCCGGCAGCCACGAGCACGTCGAGGTCGAAGGGGTGCACGCTGGCGTAGCGCAGAAGCTGGTGGGCGTTGCCCGAGGCAAGCAGCACGTTGCGCAGGGCGACTTCGACATGTCGGCGCGTCTCGACGATGAGCGGACTCTCGCTCGTCGGCAGGAGTTCGCCGCGATACAGCGTGGTCGCCCACTCGAGGTCGCCGCGCTCGATCGCCTGCAGAACCTGGGTGACGTCGACGTCAAGGTCGAGCGTCAATTGATACGGCCTCGAGGCGATCGCACCCCCGAGCAATCGGCGGAGGTGGGAGATCTCGGCCTTTACGGTCGCGGTACTCACCGCGCGCGCTCCGTACAGGGCATCGTGCAGCTCGTCGAGCCGGGCGGTGGAGCGCAGGGCGAGCACCGTCAGCAGCTCGAGTTGACGCGGGGTGCAATGCAGCCTCTTGCCGTCGAGAGCGACAAGCGACTCGCCGAGGACACGCAACGAGAGTCGGCGAGCATCGAGATCGACGTCGCGTAGCTCGACCTCGATCAGCTGGGCCATCGCTTCCACCGTGGTCGCCGCCAGCGTCGATGCGCGGTCCCAACGAGAACTCAGGTCGAGCGCACCGACCAAGCGTCCGTCTGGCGTGCGCAGCGGCGCGGCATAACACACCCAATCGTGCACCGGTTCGCACCAGTGTTCGCCAGCAAACACCGCCGCCGCCCGCCGAGTCGCCAGCGCGAGACCCGGAGCGTTCGTTCCTGCCACCGACTCGCTCCAGTTGGTGCCGGTGACGAAGTGGGCGCGGTCGGCGAAGCGGCGCATCATCGGCCCCGCCGAGCTCCACACGATGGTGCCGGCGGCGTCGACGACCGCAGCTACGTAGTCCTCGGCCGCAGCGAGCGTCTCGAGTCGTTCGAGCACCGGCGTGGCGGCGCGGCCGATCGCAGAACCGCGCCACGCCAGCTGCGCATCGTCTGCGCCGGGTGTGGGCGGTCGGCCAGCGACGGGCACGTGGCGGCAGCGATCCCACGACTCAGCAACGTCGCTGGCCAGCAAGTTGGCGGCGCTGGCGGCGACCGGTGCCGCCTCATACTCGGCATGGACGCGTTCGAGCTGGCGGCGGCGCTGGACCAGGTCCTGACTCACCGATGCTCACCCCTCTGAAGTCGGTCGTGTCTGATGTCGATTGTCGCTGACGATGTGGGCCAGCTCATGCTGCGCCAACCTTTTTCCAACCCCCACGCGACATGTTATGTGAGGTGACACTCGGGTGTCACCGGCCATATCAATTCCGTCACGGTCAAACTCAAGAGGGGGTCCACGTGACTGCATTTCCGATCCCGGGCACCGCAGACAGCCCGATCTCGTTCAAGGAGCGCTACGACAACTTCATCGGTGGCAAATGGGTCGCGCCGGTCGAAGGTCGATATTTCGACAACGTCAGCCCGGTCAGCGGCAAGCCGTACTGCCAGGTCGCCCGATCTACCGACGCTGACATCGAGCTGGCGCTCGACGCGGCGCACGCGGCCAAGGAGTCGTGGGGCTCGACCAGTCCGGGGGAGCGCTCGAACCTGCTGTTGAAGATCGCCGATCGCATCGAAGAAAATCTGCAAGATCTGGCGGTCATCGAGACCTGGGAGAACGGCAAGCCGGTACGCGAGACCCTCGCTGCCGACCTCCCGCTCGCGGTCGACCACTACCGCTACTTCGCCGGGGTGCTTCGTTCTCAAGAAGGAACGATCAGCCAGATCGATGCCAACACGGTGGCGTACCACTATCGCGAGCCGCTCGGCGTCGTCGGCCAGATCATTCCGTGGAACTTCCCGATCCTGATGGCTGCGTGGAAGCTGGCGCCAGCGCTGGCTGCCGGCAACTGCGTCGTGCTCAAGCCCGCTGAGCAGACACCGGCGTCGATCCTGATGGTGATGGAGCTGATCGCCGACCTGTTGCCCGACGGCGTGATCAACATCGTCAACGGGTTCGGCCTCGAGGCCGGCAAACCGTTGGCGTCGAGCAAGCGTGTCGCCAAGGTCGCGTTCACCGGGGAGACGACGACCGGCAAGCTCATTATGCAGTACGCGTCGGAGAACATCATCCCGGTCACGCTGGAGCTCGGTGGCAAGAGCCCGAACATCTTCATGCCCGACGTGATGGACGCCGACGACGCGTACGTCGACGCGGCGCTCGAAGGGTTCGTGATGTTCGCCCTCAACCAGGGCGAGGTGTGTACCTGCCCCTCGCGCGCGTTGGTGGCCGAGTCGATCTACGAGCCGTTCATGGAACGAGCCCTCGACCGGGTCAAGAAGATCGTCACCGGCGATCCGCTCGATCCCGACACGATGATCGGCGCACAGGCCTCACAGGAGCAATACGACAAGATCATGTCGTACATCGAGATCGGCAAGAACGAGGGTGCCGAGGTGCTCGTCGGGGGTGAGTCGCGGGCGATCGAGGTGCACGCCGACGGCTACTACGTCGAACCCACCGTGCTCAAGGGTGAGAACTCGATGCGCGTGTTTCAGGAGGAGATCTTCGGGCCGGTGTTGGCGGTCACGACGTTCAAGACCGAGTCCGAGGCGTTGGCCATCGCCAACGACACCGAATACGGGCTCGGGGCAGGGCTGTGGACTCGCCGCAACGACGTGGTGTATCGGATGGGTCGTGCGATCGAAGCCGGTCGCGTCTGGGTCAACACGTACCACGCCTATCCCGCCCACGCCGCGTTCGGTGGCTACAAGGGTTCAGGCATCGGGCGGGAGACGCACAAGATGATGCTCGACCACTATCAGCAGACGAAGAATCTGCTCGTCAGCTACAGCGGCCAGAAGCTCGGGTTCTTCTGATCCGCCTCTGAAACCGGGGATTCCGTGCCGGATGTGCACGAAATCGCGACAATTTCGGCGTCGTCGCCCGAACTGTTTGCGGTGGCGTGCGCCAGACGCACGTAATCCCCGGTTTTTCTGTGGAGGCGTCAGGTGGGGTGGCGGTCGGCCCATGGGTGGGCGGCTTCGAGTTGGGCCGCGACCGAGATCAGGAGGTCCTCACGACCGTACGCACCGACGAGTTGCACACCGATCGGGAGGCCGTCGTCGTTCCAGTGCAGGGGCAGGCTGATCCCCGGTTGACCACTGGCGTTGAACGGCGGAGTGAACGGCACCCACTCGCCGGCCCGGCGAAGCGGCGCAACCACATCGCCGTCGACGTGGCCGTGTTCGCCGATCCGCACCGGCGGCTCGGCGAGTGTCGGCGTGAGCAGGAGATCCCAGCCGTCGGCCCACCACTGCTGCATCTCGCGCCGGTACTGCGCCACCGCAGCGAGTGCGTCGGCGTACTGCGGTCCGGTGACGAGCTTGGCGAACTCGGCTTGTGCCCAGTTGACCGGCTCGACCTCGTCTTCGGTGAGCTCGCGCCCGATCATCGCCCCCATGCCCTCGATGCCGAGCGCCATGTTGGTCGCCCACATCGCCGAGAAACGATCGGTGAAGGTTCTGTCCTCCAACACGGTCGGATATCCGGGTTCGACGTCGTGTCCGAGGTTCTCCAGCATGCTGCCTGCCGCCCGCACCGCATCGACGACATCGGTCGAGATGGGGTTGCCCTGCGGATGCATGTCGAGAAGCCCGATGCGAAGGCGGCCAGGTTCGCCCGCCAACTCGTCGGCGAACGGGCGCAAGGGGGCCGGAGCGATGACGGTGTCGCCAACTCCGGGGCCGTGTACTGCGTCGAGGAGACGGGCGGTGTCGCGCACGGAGCGGCTGACGCAGAACGCCACGCTCAACCCATTTTCGGTGCGTTCCGGGCCGAGGGTGATGCGACCCTGCGACGGCTTCAAGCCGACGAGTCCGCAGCACGATGCCGGGATCCGAATCGAGCCACCACCGTCTGAGGCATTGGCGATGGGGACCATGCCCGCAGCGACCGCCGCGGCTGCGCCGCCGCTCGACCCTCCCGGCGAGTGATCGGTGTTCCACGGATTGCGTGTCGGGCCGAACGCCACCGGTTCGGTCACGGGAAGGCTGCCGAGTTCCGGGCTCGACGTCCGGCCGAGGTTGATCAGCCCGGCGTCGCGGAATCGGGCAACGAGCGTGGAATCGAAGGTCGACACGGGTTGGGCATTGCGCAGCGCCTGGTTGCCTTGCGTCAGCGGTGTGCCTGTGTCATGTGCGTACAGATCCTTCAGCAGGAACGGCACGCCGAGGAACGGCGCAGTGTCGACGCCGTCGTCCCCGCCGGCGAGGGCTTCGTCGATCGCCGCTGCCTCTCCGGCAGCGCGGTCGTACCACTTCATGTTGACCGCGTTGAGCGGCCCGTCAAGCTGGTCGATCCGTTCCGCCGCGGCGTCGACCATCTCGCGCGCCGAGATCTCCTTCGACGTGACCATCTCGGCCTGCTCGGTGGCATCCATCCAGCGTGTGCGGTCGGCGATCTCGCTCATCTGCCGGTTGTAGCAGACTCTGGAGCATCGTGATGCGAGCGCAGCAACTCGACCAGCCTGCTCCGATCGGCGAGCGCCCGTTGCACGTGATCGAGCGCGCCGAGACCGCGCCACCGCCGGGAGAGTTGCGATTGGATGTCGCTGCGTGCGGCGTGTGCCGCACCGACTTGCAGCTGATCGAGGGCGACCTGGCGGCGCGCCATCTGCCGATCGTTCCAGGCCACCAGATCGTTGGACGGGTCGCCGCTGTCGGCGCAGGGGTCGAGGAATGGTCGATCGGCGATCGTGTCGGTGTGGCATGGCTGGGTGGGGCCTGCGGAGCCTGCGACTTCTGTCGGCGCGGCCACGAGAATCTCTGCCCGGACGCAGAGTTCACTGGCTGGGATCGCGACGGCGGCTACGCCAACACGGCGACGGCGCGGGCCGACTTCGTGTTCGCCCTGCCGGGCGGGTTCGACGATACCGATGCCGCACCGCTGCTGTGTGGCGGGGTCATCGGCTATCGATCGCTGAAGGTGTCCGGGATCGCGCCGGGCGGGCATTTGGGCCTGTACGGATTCGGTGCATCGGCGCTCCTGACGATCCAGGTCGCCACCCACTGGGGTTGTGAGGTCTTCGTGGCCACGCGTTCGGCGGATGAGCGCCGCCGGGCAACGGCGCTCGGCGCGTCGTGGGTCGGCGACTATGCCGACCCACCGCCCGTCCCGCTCGATGCGGCGATCACGTTCGCCCCGGTCGGATCGGTGGTCGTCGCCGCGCTGCGGGCGATCAGGCCGGGCGGGACGGTGGCGATCAATGCGATCCACCTCGATCGGATGCCCGAGTTCAACTACGACCTCCTCTGGCGCGAACGGGGGCTCCGCAGCGTTGCCAACTTCACCCGTGCCGACGCAACGGAGTTCATCGAGCTGGCGGCAACGATCCCGATTCGCACGGAGTACGAGGTGCACGCGCTCGGCGAGGCCAACGATGTGCTCGGCCGACTGGCGGCTGGCGCCGTCGGCGGCGCAGCGGTGCTCGTGCCCGATTCGTGAACTCGGCCGCGACAGCGGGTTGGAGCGCTGCGAGAACATACGTTCGCCGCTAGGCTCGGGCTGCGATGGCTGCCCGCCGATCCGCCTCCACCACGACCGCCAAGAAGTCTGCGGCGGCGTCCGCTTCCACACCGTCGCCGGCACGCAAACGCGCCCCACGCAAAGACGATCCGCAGATCGTCGTGCGTGGTGCTCGTGAGCACAATCTGAAGAACGTCAACGTCGAGCTCCCACGCGATCGGCTCATCGTGCTCACCGGTTTGTCGGGCTCCGGCAAATCGAGTTTGGCGTTCGACACGATCTACGCCGAGGGCCAACGGCGCTACGTCGAGTCGCTCAGCGCGTACGCCCGGCAGTTCCTCGGACAGATGGACAAGCCCGATGTCGACGTGATCGACGGTTTATCGCCGGCGATCTCCATCGACCAGAAATCCGCCAGCCGCAACCCGCGCTCGACCGTCGGCACGATCACCGAGGTCTACGACTACCTCCGTCTGCTGTATGCCCGAATCGGCATCCAGCACTGTCCCAACGACGGCACCCGTCTCCAACGCCAGACGCCACAGCAGATCGTCGACCGCATCCTCGACATGGACGAGGGGCTGCGCTTTCAGGTGCTCGCTCCGGTCGTGCGCGGCCGCAAAGGTGAATACGACACGCTGCTCGAAGACCTGTCGGGGCAGGGCTACGTGCGGGCTCGCATCGACGGTGAGACCGTCGACATCGACGAGTTCCTGAAGCGCGACGAGCGACTGGCCAAGTTCGAGAACCACAAGATCGAAGTGGTCGTCGACCGGTTGGTGTTGAAGGAGGGCATCGAGCGGCGCCTGACCGACTCGTTGGAGACAGCGCTCACGCTCGCCGACGGCGTCGCCGAGATCGAGATCGTGCCGCCCGCCGGGTCAGACGAGGAGCCGGAGACGCTGACGTTCAGCCAGCATCTCGCATGTCCCAAGTGCGGCACCAGCTACGAAGAGTTGGCGCCGCGCAACTTCTCGTTCAACTCGCCATATGGCGCGTGTGCCACGTGCGACGGGTTGGGCACCACGTTCGAGGTCGATCCCGAGCTGATCATCCCCGACCCCGACCTCCCGTTGTCCGACGGCGCGATCGCGCCATGGCGCAGTGCCCACACGCAGTACTTCACGCGGCTGCTCGAGGCCGTGGCCAACGTCAACGACATCGATCTCGAGGCGCCGTTCGGCTCGCTGTCGGCCAAGCAGAAGAAGGTGATCCTGCACGGCGTCAAGGGCAAGCTCACCGTCAAATACAAGAACCGCTACAACCGCAGCCGCAGCTACACCACCGAGTACGAGGGTGTGATCCCGTGGCTCCGGCGCCGCCACGAGGGCAGCGACAGCGACTGGGCCCGCGAGCAGTACGAGGGGTACATGCGCGAGGTCGCCTGCTCGGCGTGCGGCGGGAGTCGCCTCAAGCCGGCCACGCTGGCGGTCACCGTCGACGACAAGAACATCGCCGAAGTGTGCGAGATGTCGATCGGCGAGTCGGCCAAGTTCCTTGCGGCGCTGGAGCTCAGTGAGCGCGATCGCATCATCGCCGAGCGGGTCACCAAGGAGATCAACGCCCGCCTCGGCTTCTTGCTCGACGTCGGTCTCGACTACCTCACCTTGTCGCGTTCGGCCGGCACGCTGGCCGGCGGGGAAGCGCAACGCATCCGACTGGCGTCGCAGATCGGTTCGGGTCTCGTCGGAACGCTGTACGTGCTCGACGAGCCGTCGATCGGTCTCCATCAGCGCGACAACCGGCGGCTGATCGACACGCTCACTCGACTGCGCGATCTCGGCAACACGGTGATCGTCGTCGAACACGACGAAGAGACCATCCGCGAGTCCGACTGGATCGTCGACATCGGTCCCGGCGCCGGCGAGCACGGCGGCGAGGTTGTGTACTCCGGTCCGGTGAAGGGGCTCACGAAGGCCAAGACGTCGGTCACCGGTCAGTACCTCTCGGGGCGCAAGACCATCCCGGTGCCGAGCGAGCGCCGGCCCCAAGGCATCGAGCGGCTGACCATCGAGGGAGCCCGCGAACACAACCTCGACAACCTGACCGTCGACATCCCGTTGGGCAACTTCGTGTGCGTCACCGGTGTATCGGGATCGGGGAAGTCCACGCTGGTCCGCGACATCCTGTTGCCGGTACTCATGCAGAACATTTACAGCTCGAAGATGGCGCCGGGCCGGCACAAGCGGGTGCAGGGTGTGGATCTGCTCGACAAGGTCATCGACATGGACCAGTCGCCGATCGGGCGGACACCACGCTCCAACCCGGCGACATACACCGGCGTGTTCGACAACATCCGCAAGCTGTTCGCCTCGACCAACGAAGCCAAGGTTCGTGGGTATCTCCCCGGACGATTCAGCTTCAACGTCAAGGGTGGCCGCTGCGAAGCGTGCTCGGGCGACGGCACGTTGAAGATCGAGATGCACTTCCTGCCCGATGTGTACGTGCCGTGTGAGGTGTGCAAGGGCGCTCGCTACAACCGCGACACGCTCGACATCGAGTTCAAGGGCAAGAACATCGCCGACGTGCTCGACATGCCGGTATCAGAAGCGGTCGAGTTCTTCGGCAACCAGCCGGGTATCGCCCGCTACATGCAGACCCTGGTCGACGTCGGCCTCGGCTACGTGCGCCTCGGACAGCCGGCGCCCACGCTGTCGGGCGGCGAGGCGCAACGGGTGAAGCTGTCGACCGAACTGGCCAAGCGATCGACGGGCCACACGATCTATCTGCTCGACGAGCCGACGACGGGACTGCACTTCGACGACGTGCGGCGGTTGCTCACCGTGCTGCAACGACTGGTCGATCAGGGCAACACCGTGCTGGTGATCGAGCACAACCTCGATGTGATCAAGACCGCCGACTGGATCATCGACCTGGGTCCCGAGGGGGGTACCGGCGGTGGCACGATCGTCGCTGAGGGTCCGCCCGAACACATCGCCACCGTCGAAGCCAGCCACACCGGCCGCTACCTCCGCGACCTGCTCCCCACCTGACCCGAAACACCCAACCGGTGAGCGAGATGGCCCCCTGTGGGCCGTTTGCCTCACCGGTGGTGACGGGGCTGACCCGTCAGCTACTGCTTGCGGAGGCGCTTCGAGAGCTCGTTGAGGCGTTGCTTTTCGGCTCCGCTGAGCGCGTCCATCCCGTTGGCCCCGATCTTGTCGAGCAGCGCATCGAGTTCGGCCTGATCGGCCACCGATGTCGGCGGGGGAGGGGGCGGTGCCTGTTGCCACGGGCCCTCGACGACCTTCTGACGCGAGCGCGACGGCTTCGACCGCTTTTGGCGACGCGGCGATCGACTGCGACCGCTCCCACTCGCTGACAGCGGGATGTGCGGGATCGGCCACCCCGTGGCCAGGCCGAGAGACCGACCGGCCGACAGCGACACGGCGATCAGTGCCAACAGGAACAAGATGTTGCCGCTCTGGCCGGCGCCGGTGAACTGCAGCAACTGCAGGAGGGTGAACACCGCCGCAAGTACCCACAATGGCACGACCTCGAACCACTTCACGCCGGGGTACGTTGCGGCGTACACCCAGATCCCGGCGAGGAAGAGGTTGCTCAGCCCGGCCTCGATGAACAGGTCGAGGCCGGGGCCGATCGAGCCGACGAAGGTCATGATCACGGCGGGGATCGTGGTGACGGCGAGGACCCACACGACGAACTTGTTGCGCCCGAACAGTGCTTCGAGCTGCTGGCCGAAGAGGAAGAAGAAAACGATCCCGAGGAGTGGCCAAATCGCCGGCTCGGTGGCGATCGGCCACGTGACGACGCGCCACACCTCGAAGTCGCGCACCGCCGGTGGGAAGAACAGCAAGCGATCCCACAGCGTGCGGCTGAGGGCCCAGATGAACATCGTCACGACGGCGAGGCCGCAGAGGATGTCGACGGTGGTGACGTCGTAGCGGCCGGCCGTGAACCAGCCGGAGTTCGGACGGCGTCGGAACATCGCGGCGAACTGGTCGGACATCACCCCTCACCGTATCCTCGATTCATCGTGGTGAAGCGTCCCCCCGCCGGCTCAATTCCCGACGCACCTGGCTCCTACCAGTTCAAGGACACGGCCGGGCGGGTGATCTACGTCGGCAAAGCGGCGAGTCTGCGCCAGCGTTTGTCGAACTATTTCGGCTCGCCGCACACGATGCACCCGCGCACTGCGCAGATGGTGGAGACCGCCGACAGCGTCGAGTGGACCATCGTGCGCAACGAGGTCGAAGCGCTGATGCTCGAGTACTCGCTGATCAAGGAGCACCGGCCGCGGTTCAACGTGCGGCTGCGCGACGACAAGAGCTATCCGTTCCTCGCCGTCACCGTGTCCGATCAGTGGCCGCGGGCGATGGTGGTGCGCGGCCGCAAGCGCAAGGGGGTGCGCTATTTCGGTCCATACGGGCACGCCTACGCCATCCGCGACACCCTCGACCTGCTGCTGCGCAGCTTCCCGATTCGCACCTGCAGCCCGGCCAAGTTCAACCAGCACGAACGGCTCGGCCGTCCGTGCCTGCTCTACCACATCGAAAAATGCGCCGGGCCGTGCGTCGGCGAGATCGACGAAATGCCGTACCGCCAGCTGGTGACCGAGCTGATCGAGTTCCTCGACGGCGACACGGACGACATCGTGCGTCGGCTCGAGCAGGAGATGGAGCAGGCGGCGAGCGATCTCGAGTTCGAGCGGGCGGCGCGGGTCCGGGATCGCCTCACCGCCGTCCGCAAGGCCATCGAGAAGCAGCAGATGGTCGCCGAGCGCAGCGAGGACCTCGATGTGATCGGCATTGCCGACGACGAACTCGAAGCGGCGGTGCAGGTGTTCTACGTGCGCAAGGGCCGAGTCGTCGGCCGGAAGGGATTCGTGCTCGACAAGGTCGAAGCGCTGACTCCCGGCTTGTTAGTCGACCGCATCCTCGAGTCGATGTACGGCGACGAGCCGGTGCTCGGGGTGCCCAAACAGGTGCTGGTCCCCACCAAGCCGGATGACCTTGCGACGTATGAGGAGTGGCTGGCCATCGGCCGAGGGTCGAAGGTGCAGATCCGGGTACCCCAGCGCGGCGACAAGCGCACGCTGCTGGAGACCGTGACCCGCAATGCCAAAGAAGAGTTCACCCGCCATCGCCTGCGTCGGGCCAGCGATCACAACACCCGCAGCCGCGCCCTCACCGAGCTGCAAGACCAACTCGAGCTGCCGGAGGCGCCGCTACGCATCGAGTGCTACGACATGGCCCACATTCAGGGCACCGACTACGTCGGGTCGATGGTGGTGCTCGAAGACGGGTTGCCCAACAAGCGCGAGTACCGGCGGTTCAAGATCCGGGAGGTCGAGGGCAACAACGACGTCGCCGCGATGGCCGAGGTGGTCCGTCGTCGGCTGCAGGCGTATCTCGACGAGCGGGATCGACCGGTGGCCGAACGCGGCGAGCGGCCCGGCAAGTTCGCCTACCCGCCGCAGCTGTTGCTGGTCGACGGCGGCAAGGGCCAGTTGAACGCCGCCAAGGCGGTCGTCGACGATCTCGGTCTCGCCGATGAGATCCCAGTGGCTGGACTGGCCAAGCGGTTCGAGCAGGTCTTCGTTCCCGGGCGCTCGGACCCGGTCGAGATTCCCAGAGGGTCAGAGGCGTTGTTCATGCTGCAACGCGTGCGCAATGAGGCGCACCGCTTCGCCAACACGTTCCACCAGGAACGGCGCAGCAAGCGCATGACCACGAGCGCACTCGACGGCATCCCCGGGCTCGGCGAGGTGCGGCGGAAGAAGCTGGTGAAGGAGCTCGGCGGGGTCAACGCCGTGAAGCGCGCCGACCTCGATCAACTCAAGACGCTGAGCTTCCTGCCCGATGCAGTAGCCGAAGCGATCCACGCCAAATTCCACGACGACGACTGACGTCGCGCCGCTGGCGTTCGTCGCCGCCCGCCGCCGTCGTGTAGCAGTCGTCTCTGAGACGTTGTAACGGCCAGGCAGTGCGACAACTGGTGCCTGGCACCTGATGTCGTTGGCTAGGCGAAGTGGCTGGCGACTTCGGCTTGGAACAAGCGGTACTGGTCGAGGCGTTCGTCCAGGCCGCCACCGAAGGTGAAGTCGGGAACGATGAACTCGTCGATACCGAGCTCGTCGTAGCGCCCGAGTTCCTCTACGAGTTGCGACGCCGGACCGACGATGGAGCGCTCGCCCATGTCGCCATCGCGAATATTGGTGATCAACGACTCGTCTTCGGTGAGAAACACCATTGCCTGACATGTGCGCCTGATCGATGCCGGGTCGCGCCCGGTGTCGACACACGCCCGCTCGAGCTTCTCGACCCCCTTGGCGACGAGATCGGGCGCGCCCCAGGCGTTCCACTCATCGGCGAAGCGGCACACCAACCGCAGCATGCGCGGCCCTGCGCTGCCGACGAGGATCGGCAGCGGTGACTGCACCGGCTTGGGGTCGCACGGCGCATCGGTGAATTGGAAGTACTCGCCCTCGAAAGTTGTGCGCTCCTCGGTGAGCAGCGAACGGATGATCTCGATGGCCTCGGCGAACCGATCGACCCGCGGCTTGGGCTCCGGCAGCTCGACGCCATAGGCAGCGTGCTCGTTGATCTGCCACCCGGCGCCGAGACCGAGGACGAAGCGTCCGTGTGACAGATGGTCGATCGTCGCAGCGCGGTTGGCAAGCAGCGCGGGATGGTGGAACGTCGTCGGGGCGACGAGCGTTCCCAGGCGCAGCCGTTCGGTGACCGCAGCGAGGGCCGGGATCACCGACCAGCACTCGTGAACCGGCCCGAGCGGCGCCTCGGTTGAGCCGGTGTTGTTCATGTAGTGGTCGGCGTACCACATCGCATGCCAACCCTCGGCGTCGGCGAACCGGGCGAGATCGAGCGCCTCATCCATCGAATGGGCGGGATTGGTCCAGACGGAGAACTTCACGAATTCGACCGTACCGCGAGACGACAAAGGTCGCCCGTCCCGGAGGACGAGCGACCTGCGTCGGTCGGCGTGGCGGTCAGTCTTGAGGCAGACCGAACGTCAGTGGGTTCGAGAACACGTCGTCGACGGGCTCCACGGGCTCGACCGGTTCGCCGGGCTGGACCGGTTCGACGGGCTGGACGGGTCCGGCGGGGCGGTGGGCTCCACCGGCTCGGCGGGCCACGCCGGATCGACATTGTCGCCGTCCTCAGACGGGTCGGCAGGCGGGTGAATGGCCTCCGGAGGAGGGATCAGCTCGGGCTACGTCTCGATCGACTCGTCCTCCACCAGGCCGTCGAGCAGCGTGTCGATGAACTCCTGGTCGTCGGCGGCCGCCGTTGGACGGTCGTCGGCGAAGCTGATCGAGTCGAGCGACCACGCGCTGGGGAAGTCGTGAGTGGTCCAGCCCGTGGTGCCGTCGATGATCACCCAAGCGCAGGCGTACGGGTCGCACGTCTCACCCTTGGGCAGCGGGGCGGCTGGCCCGTCGGGGTCGGCGACTCCGTAGAGGTTCGACGTCGACGACACCTCGGTCTGGATGAAGTACTCCTCGCCGTGCTGGAACGTGAACTTGAACTGCGCGTCCGTGGTCTTCGTCACCTGCTTCCCCAACGTGTCGGTCTTTGGGTCGACGAGGTGGATCGTGGTGGTCACCTCCGTGTCCTGGACGGTCGCGGTGCCACGACGCGCGACCTTCTCTACCTCGATCTGCACCTTCGACGGCGGGGCGAACGAGGTGTTGTTGGCGGCGGGGGCCTCCTGACGAGGAGCTGGGTCATTGGCGTTGGTGTCATCGTCGGCCGAGAAGGCCAGTATTCCGAGGGTGAGTGAGGCGGCTGCGGTGGTCGTCAGTGCCCCGACGAGGGCGGCAGTGCGGTTCATGGGAGTGGGTCCTTTCGTGTGCGAGTCGGTGATGACACGACCTTCTTCGGGCGCCGTGAAATCGCCGTGAAACACCGCAGGTACCGCTCCAAGCGCGGCCGCCGACGTAGCCTCCGCGCGTGACCGACAGGGGTTGGGAGGAGTACGCCGGGTGGTGGATCGACCGATTCGCCGCCGACTCCGACGGCGACTACCGCGACCAGATCATCCCGCTCGCCGTGGCCGAATTAGCTGGCGCGGCAACCGTGGTTGACGTGGGCGCCGGTGAAGGGCAGCTCGGACGGGCACTGGTCGCAGCCCACGGATGCAGAGTGATCGGCGTCGACCCGACAAGGCAGCTCGTCGCCGCGGCCGTCGCACGGGGCGGCCTTGCGGTGCAGGCCGCCGCCGATGCGCTCCCGCTCGCCGAGGCCAGCGCGGACGCCACGCTGGTATCGCTCGTGCTCGAGCACGTCGATGACCTCGACGCAGCAGTCGCTGAGATCGCCCGGATCACCCGGCCCGGCGGGCGCTTCGCGCTGTTTCTCAACCATCCGATCATCCAGACGCCCGGGAGCGGGTTGATCGACGACTACACCATCGAGCCACCGGAGCGGTACTGGCGTCTCGGGCCGTATCTCGTCGAGCATGCCGGAGTCGAGCAGGTGGAACGCGGCGTGTTCTTGCGGTACGTCCATCGCCCGCTGAGCAGGTACGTCAATGCGCTCGCCGACCACGGATTTGTCGTCGAGCGGATGATCGAGCCCCCGCCCTCGCCGGCGTTCGCCGGACCCGACGGCGAAGCAGCGACGTACCCGCGACTGATGTATCTGCGCTCACGACGCATGTCCGACGCAGGGTCGGTGCGGGATCGTTAGGGTGAGGGCGTGGCCGACATCGTCCTCATTACCGGGCTGTCCGGTGCGGGACGTTCCGGCGTCGCCGATGTGTTGGAAGACCTCGGTTGGTACGTCGTCGACAACCTTCCGACTGCGCTGATCGGCACCATCGTCGATCTCGCTGCCAAGCCCAACAGCGACATCGACCGGCTCGCGCTCGTCGCCGGCCGCCAGCACGACGAGGTGCTCACCCGCGTGGGCGAGCTGCGCGCCGCCGGCCACCAGGTGACGGTGCTCTTTCTCGACGCCAGTACCGCCGAGCTCGTCCGTCGCTACGACGCCACGCGTCGCCGGCATCCGCTCGCCGACGACGCCGACGGGCTCGTCGAGTCGATCGAGATGGAGCGGGCCATGCTCGATCCCGTGCGCGGTGCCGCCGATCTGGTGATCGACACCACCGACCTCAATGTGCACCAGCTGAAAGAGCGTGTGATCGGCGCCTTCGACGACTCGCGCAGCTCTCGGTTGCAGGTGTCGGTCGAGAGCTTCGGGTTCAAACACGGCTTACCCCTCGACGCCGACATCGTGATGGACGTGCGATTTCTACCGAATCCGCACTGGGACGACGATTTGCGGCCGCTCACCGGACACGATCCGCTGGTGCGCGATCACGTCCTCGAAACGGCGTCGGCGTCGCGGTTCGTCGAGCAGCTCGATGAGCTGTTGGTGTCGCTCCTCCCGCAGTACGCGGCCGAAGGTCGCAGCTATCTCACGGTCGCAATCGGTTGCACGGGCGGCCGGCATCGGTCGGTGGCAGTCGCGGAGGAAGTTGCCGCCCGCTTGCGCACGAGTGGTATCGCCGTGCGGGCCACCCACCGCGACGTGTCCCGCTAGCGCGGTGCCGGTGTGCCCGGCGTACTGCGCAGCAGGAGCGCGCGCAGTCGAAGTACCTGCACACAAATGTTGACCCGCTGACTACAGTCGGCTCGGACCTGTCGACGGGTCACCCATCTCCGTTTCACTCATCACCCAGCGAAGGGATGCCCCCAACATGACGATCAAGGTCGGGATCAACGGCTTCGGACGGATCGGTCGGAACTTCTTCCGCGCCGCCCGCGCGCGCAACGCCGACATCGAATTCGTCGCGGTCAACGACCTCGGGTCGCTCGACACGATGGCCCACCTCCTCAAGTACGACTCGGTGCTCGGCACGTTGCCCGACAAGATCTCGGCGACCAAGACCGGTATCAAGGTGGGTGGCGAGACCCTCCGGGTGCTCAGTGAACGCGATCCCGCACAACTGCCGTGGGGCCAACTGGGAGTCGACTTGGTGATCGAGTCGACGGGCATCTTCACGTCGCGCGACAAGGCGGCGGCGCACCTCGACGCGGGCGCGCCGTTGGTGATGGTGTCGGCCCCGTCGTCCGGTGCCGATGCGACGTTCGTGTACGGCGTGAACCACAAGGATTTCAAGCCGTCACAACACAAGGTGATCTCCAACGCCAGCTGCACGACCAACTGTTTCGTCCCGATGGTCAAGGTGCTCGACGACACCTTCGGTGTGGTCAACGGCATGATGACTACGATTCACGCCTACACCGGCGACCAGTCGCTCGTCGACGGTCCGCACTCGGATCTGCGCCGTGCGCGGGCGGCGGCGATCAACATCACCCCGACATCGACGGGCGCGGCGCGGGCGACCTCGCTGGTGATGGAGTCGATGAAGGGCAAGCTCGACGGCACGGCGCTGCGCGTGCCGATTCCCACGGGTTCGCTCACCGACTTCACGGCGAACCTGCGCCGCAAAGCGAGCGTCGAGGAGATCAACGAGGCGTTCAAGGCGGCCGGCAAGAAGAGCCTCAAGGGCGTGCTGCGCTACAGCGAGGAGCCGCTCGTGTCGAGCGACATCGTCACCGACGAGCACTCGTGCATCTTCGACTCGGGACTCACGATGAGCATGGGCAAGATGGTCAAGGTCAACGGCTGGTACGACAACGAGTGGGGGTACTCGTGCCGTCTCGTCGACATGACCTTGTACGTCGGGCCGAAGGTCAAGCGCTGAGGATGACCGACGCGGCGATTCCCCGCCTGGAGGACCTCGAAAGCCGACTCGGCGATCTCGATGGCAAACGCGTCTTGGTCCGTACCGACTTCAACGTCCCGCTCGATCAGGATTCGTCACCGGCGGCGATTACCGACGACTTCCGCATCCGCTCGGCGTTGCCGACGATCGAGTGGTTGCTCGAGCGCGGCGCAACGGTGGTCGCCGGCAGTCATCTCGGGCGGCCGAAGGGCGCGCCGGATCCGCGCTATTCGATCGATCCGGTGCGGGAGCGGCTGGCCGAGCTGGCACCTTCGGTCGAAGTGCTCGAGAACTTGCGTTTCGATCCCGGTGAGACCAGTAACAACGATGCGTTCGTCGCGCAGCTCGTCGACGGCGTCGACGGATACGTCAACGATGCGTTCGGAGCGTCGCATCGCGCCCACGCATCGATCGTCGGGCCGCCCAAACACGTCCCGGCAGCGATGGGCCGACTCCTCGAACGTGAGGTCGAGGTGTTGCTCGGCATGCGCCAGAAGCCGAAACGACCCTTCGTCGCCGTGCTCGGCGGGGCCAAGATCTCCGACAAGCTCGGCGTGGTCGAGGCGCTGATGAGCGTGGTCGACTCGTTGGTGATCGGTGGTGCGATGTGTTTCACGTTCTTCGCTGCGCAGGGCAAGGCGATTGGCGACTCTCTGTTCGAACCCGACATGGTCGAGACCTGTGGTCGGCTATTGCAACGATCGGCCAGCGACGGCCCGACGATCCACCTCCCCGAAGACATCACCGGCGTCGACCCGAACGGCGGTTTCGCCACCTTCGGCACACAACTCCCCAATGGCTGCAAGGGCTTCGACATCGGCCCCGGTACTGCGGCCGCCTTCACCGACGTGATCATGGACGCCCGCACCGTGTTCTGGAATGGTCCGATGGGCATGTTCGAAGACGAACGGTTTGCGGCGGGCACGCGCACGATTGCCGAGGCGATGGGGGAGACGAAGGCCTTTACCGTGGTGGGCGGCGGTGACTCGGCGGCCGCGCTGTCGCAGTTTGGCTTCGACCACGACGTCGATCACGTGTCGACAGGTGGGGGCGCCAGCCTGGAACTTCTGGAGCATGGCGACCTCCCCGGCCTGCAGGCGTTGCGAAGCGAATAGCCCGTGAAGCGGGGAGTGAGGACGAGCAAATCATGAGCAGAACCCCATTGATCTCGGGCAACTGGAAGATGTACCTCAACCATTTCGAGGCGATCCAGACGGTGCAGAAGCTGCACTACGTGACACCCACGGAGGTGTTCGACAGGGTCGAGGTGAGTGTGCATCCGCCGTTCACCGACCTGCGGTCGGTGCAGACGGTGATCGAAAGCGAAGAGTTCGAATTCGCGCTCGGCGCCCAGCACTGCCACTTCGAAGATGCGGGCGCGTTCACCGGGGAGGTGTCGCCAGCGTTCCTCGAGAAGCTCAACGTCCGTTACGTGATCGTCGGCCACAGCGAGCGCCGTGAGCTGTTCGGCGAGACGGACGACATGGTGCACCGCAAGGTCGGCGCGATCATGAAGTACGAGATGACCCCGATCGTGTGCGTCGGTGAGACCTTGGTCGAACGCGAGTCCGGCGACACCGAAGCCAAGGTGCTCGGCCAGGTCACAGCAGCGCTGACCGACCGCAGTTCGGACCAGATCGCCAAGATCGTCATCGCCTACGAGCCGATTTGGGCGATCGGGACGGGGGTCAATGCCACTGCGGCCGATGCTCAAGCGGTGTGTGCGTCGATTCGCGGGCGCGTCGCGGAACTTGCCGATGCCGACACCGCCGCTGCGATCCGGATCCAGTACGGCGGGTCGGTCAAGCCCGGCAACGCTGAGGAACTGATGGGTCAGGCAGACATCGACGGGGCGCTCGTCGGCGGAGCCAGCCTGCACCCCGAAGACTTCGCCCGCATCGTCGAGCTCGCCGCCGCCACCCGCTGAACCAGACGTCAGCGGGGCTAGTCGACATCCCTGATAGCGGTGTTTTCACACGGCCGAAACAGTCCGTGCTTGTTCCTCACGGCTGGCGCGCTGCTATGGTTTGCGCACCCCTGATTCACCACGGGAGGAATCACGGCCGCCCCACGGTTGAACGCCGCGCTCACGCGCGGGCGGTTCCTATGGTGCAACCGCACTCCCGTCATTAGGTATTCCATCCAGGAGGACAACTACGTGAACAGCACACGACGGAGCAGCAAGCTCCTCGCGCTCGCAGCCGCGACCGCGCTCGTCGTTGCCGCATGCGGTAGCGACGATGACGACGACAGCGGCAGCAGCGGCGACGGCACGACTGCGACCACCGAAGCCGGCGGCGACGACACCACCGCAACCACCGAAGGGGGAGACTCCGGCGGTTCGGACACCACCGCAGCCGGCGGCGAGGGCGGCACCCTGATTTGGGCGCACGAGCAAGAACCGCCCGACATGCATCTCGACGACCCGAACAACAACCTGTCGATCACTTCGTGGATCCAGCAGTCGTTGCTCGACGGTCTGTACGGCGTCACCTCATCGACTGAGTTCTTCCCCGAGATGCTCGCGGAAGAGGGCGAGGTCGTCGACAACGGTGACGGCAGCGTGACGGTCAACTTCACCCTGCGTGACGACCTGACGTGGAGCGACGGCACGCCCGTGACGTCGAACGACGTCAAGTTCCGCCAGGACGTCATCATGGCCCAGGACGGCACCGACGACGAGGGCGAGCCGAACTTCGTGTACCTCATCGGTGACCGCACCGGCTACGACACCGTGACCGACTTCACGATCGCCAGCGACACCGAGTTCAGCGTCACCTGGTCGGAGTTCTTCGCCGGCTGGAAGGCGCTGTACGACCGCGTGTTCCCAGCCCACGTCTTCTCCGATGATCCGGTCACGGCCGCCCAGGAGATGAACGAGGCGCTGCCCGAGTGGACGCTCGCCAGTGGCGACGTCGTTCCGTCGAGCGGACCGATGGTCTTCGATTCGTGGAACAAGGGCGTCCAGATGGACCTGGTGCGCAACGACAGCTACGCCGGCTCGGTGAGCCCCGACGTCGTCCGCCAGGGCGAGGTCGCCTCGGTCGACGGCGTGCAGATCAACTTCGTGACCGACACCGACGCCCAGATCGCGGCGCTCGAGGCGGCCGAAGCACAGATCATCTTCACCCAGCCGCAGCTGCAGTTCGAGTCGCTCGTTTCGAGTGATTCGTTCACCGTCGACAGCCAGGCCGGCCCGGTGTTCGAGCACTGGGGTCTGAACCTCAACAACGTGCACCTGGCCAAGCCAGAGGTGCGTGAGGCGCTCGCCTTTGCCATGAACAAGGCCGAGGTCATGGAAGGCCTGTACACGCCGTTGTTCCCCGACCTCCCAGCTGAGGGCCTGGGCAACACGTACTGGCTGTCCAACCAGAGCAACTACGAGGACCACGCTGGTGAGCAGGGCTACGGCGCTGGTGACGTGGCGTCGGCCCAGGCTGCGCTCGAGTCGGCTGACTACGCCCAGAACGGCGACGGCATCTACGAGCATCCCGAAGACGGCGTGCTCTCGCTGCGGGTCGGCACGACCGGCGGCAACCGTCTGCGTGAGATCCAGCAGGAACTCATCCAGGCGCAGATGGCCGATGCCGGCATCGAGATCGTCATCGACAACGTCGAAGGTGCGGCGTACTTCAGCGAGGTGCCGTTCTCGGCCGACGCGCTGGCTTGCGCTTCCTCCGGTGGCGCCGAGGGCAACTGCGACATCTGGGACATCACCCAGTTCGCGTGGGTCGGTGGCCCATGGCCCGGTGGCCAGAGCAACTCGTACCTGAGCGACTCGGGGAACAACCCGTACGGCTTCCAGAACGCCGACTTCGACGCCCTCTCCACTGAGTGCGACGCGACGATCGACGACGCCGAGCGGGCTGCCTGCTACAACACCATGGACACCTACGTCACCACCTTGACGCAGGACCCCGAGCAGGGTCTGTTCATGCTGCCGTTGACGCAGAAGCCGAGCTTCTTCGGCTACACCTCACAGCTCAGCCAGGCGGCGGTCGCTCCCGACGCCAACAGCGCTGGCCCGCTGGTCAACGTCGTGGACTACGTGTTCGCCAGCTGATCACGTAGCAACCATCGATTGATCGGGGTGCGGGCGCCGCAGCGGCGTCCGCACCCCGGCCATTCGGCTCGGCGTCGAGGGGATCGTCGAGTTCGGTTTACGATCTCACCGCCGTGTTTGCCTACATCACTCGACGGGTACTGGTGTCGATTCCGCTGCTGGCGGTCGCGCTGTATCTCGTCTTCATTGGGGTCTCACTGACGACCGACCCACGCGCCGACTTCTACCTGTGCCTACCGCGTTGTCAGGACGGATTCGATCGGATCACCGAGGTGTACAACCTCGACACCAACGTGTGGCTCCGTCCGTTCATCTGGTTCGGCGAAGCGCTGACCGGAGACTTGGGGGAATCGACCACGATCGGTCAGCCGGTCACCGAGGTGCTGCGCACCCGGGGCTGGAATACTGCGATGATCGCCGTTCCGGCGTTCCTGGTCTCCGCAATCTTCGCCCTCTTGCTGTCGGTGTACTCCGCTCGCCATCAGTACACCTTCGGCGACTACTTCTTCACCGGCCTCGCCTTCGTCGGCCTGGCCTTCCCGTCGTTCGTCCTCGCGCTGGTGATCCAGAACATCTTCGGCGTACAGTTCCAGAACTGGTTCGGCGTGAAGCCGTTCAACACCGGACGCAAGACCGGGACCAACTTCTTGGAGCTGCTCCGCGACATCACCTTGCCGGCGATGTCGCTGGCCATCTTGTTCATCTCCGCCGACAGTCGCTTCGGTCGGGCGTCGATGCTCGAGACGCTCAACCAGGACTACATCCGCACGGCACGGGCCAAGGGAATCTCGGAGCGATCGGTCGTGTGGAAGCACGCACTGCGTAATGCGCTGATCCCGCTCGTGACGTTGTGGGCGCTGAACTTCTCCGCCCTGCTCAGCGGCTCGGTCGTCACCGAGTCGATCTTCTCCTGGCCCGGTCTCGGACCTGCCTTCATCACCGGCTTGCAGGCTTCCGACCTCGATCTCGTTCTCGGCATCGTGCTGCTCACCGGCTCGATCGTCGTCGTGTTCAACCTGATCGCCGACGTGCTGTACGGCGTTCTCGACCCACGGATTCGATTGAACTGATGGCTGACACTTCCGAAGCGACCGAAATCGCCACCGAAGAGCTACGCGATGCGGAGGTCCACGGGCCCCGCGATCACGGCAATCCGGAACAGGCGCCCTTGTTCTCGGCCGGGGAGGTCGAAGGCCTCACCGAGAAGCCGAAGTCGTTCGGCCGACTCACGTGGGAGAAGTTCATCCGTCACCGGCTGGCGCTTGTTGGCCTCGTCGGGTTGTTGGTGATCGTCGCTGCGTTCTTCATCGCCCCGTACTTCAGCAACTACGCCTTCGACCAGCGCAACGTGCGAGACCGCTTGGTGGGCCCGTCGTGGGACCATCCCTTCGGCACCGACGAGATCGGACGCGATCTCTTCGTGCGCACCGCACAAGGCGGTCGGTACTCGATGCGCATCGGGTTGATGGCGGCGGTGATCGCTACCGTCATCGGAACACTGTTCGGCGCCGTGGCGGCGTACTTCGGTCGCTGGGTCGACGTGGCCATCTCCCAGCTGATCAACCTCGTGCTGGTCGTGCCGGCGCTGCTGATCCTGGCGGTGTTCGCCCTCTACTTCGGCCGCGACGCCAACCGTCTGGCGCTCGTGCTGGCCTTGCTGCTGTGGACCCGAATTGCCCGTGTGGTGCGTGGTGTGGTGCTGTCGATCAAGGAGGCCGACTACGTGATGGCGGCCAGAGCCGCCGGCGCGTCCCACGGGAGGATCATCGGTCGACACGTGTTGCCGAACGTGATCGGCGCCGTGGTGGTCGAGGTGACGTTGCTCGTCGGCACCGTGATCGTGCTCGAGTCGACCCTGTCGTTCCTCGGGCTCGGCGTGCAGCGACCCAACGCGTCGCTGGGGACGCTCGTTGCTGACGCCAAGGGTTCGATCGCCACCGACCCTGTGCGGGTGTTGATGCCGGGCTTCTTCATCGTGCTCATCGTGTTGTGCATCAACTTCATCGGTGACGGTCTCCGCGACGCGCTCGACCCGAAGGCCAAGGTCGAGGGCGGCAAGTTCGACTCGAAGAAGGCCGCCAAAAAGCGCCGCAAGGACGGCGCCAAGGCCGGCGGCATCGATGGGCGCACCCGTGGGAGCGCATTGACGGTGGGCGGTGGACGCCTGACCGGGTCTGTCGAGCAAGGCAGCAATTCCACGCCGGGTGCACCGTGACGTACTCCAACGGTTCAACGCCGCCGCCGCTGCTCGCCGTCGACGATCTCTCGGTCGGCTTCCACAACCGCGAGGGTGTGGTGCGCGCCGTGAGCAACGTGTCGTTCGAGATCAATCCTGGTGAGGTGCTGGCCGTGGTCGGCGAGTCGGGTTCGGGCAAGTCGGTGACGGCCTTGGCACTGATGCAGTTGCATCCCCGCAACACCGAGATCACCGGCGACGTGATCTTCGATGGGATGGACCTGTTGTCGATGGAAGACGAGGAGATGCGTTCCATCCGCGGTCGCGACATCGCCATGATCTTCCAAGACCCGATGACGGCGATGAACCCGGTGTTCTCGGTCGGCGATCAAATCGTCGAGTCGATCGTCTTGCACTCTGACATCAACAAGAAAGAGGCGTGGAACAAGGCCGTCGATCTCTTGGCCAGCGTCGGCGTGCCCGAGCCGAAGCGGCGGGCCTCGCAGTACCCCCACGAGTACTCGGGTGGTATGCGCCAGCGAGCGATGATCGCCATGGCGATCGCCAACGATCCCAAGCTGCTCATCGCCGACGAGCCGACCACTGCGCTCGACGTGACCGTGCAGGCCCAGGTGATGGAGGTGCTCTACGAGGTCCAGGAACAGACCGGGTCGGCGATGATGCTGATCACCCACGACCTCGGTCTCGTCGCCGGCGCTGCCGACCGGGTGCAGGTGATGTACGCCTCTCGATTGATGGAAACCGGTGGCGTCGACGACGTGTTCTACCGGTCTCGCAATCCCTATACCAGGGCGTTGCTCGACTCGATTCCCGACCTCGAGACGGTCAAAGAGACGCTCAATTCGATCCCTGGCAACCCGCCGAGCCTGGCGCACCCGCCACCGGGATGTGCGTTCGCCCCACGTTGTTCGATGGCGATTCCCGATTGCGCCGAGGGTGTGCCCGATCTGGTCGCGCTCGACGAACCCGGCCACGCCAGCAGGTGCATCCGGACAGCCGACATCGAGGTTGCAGTGGAGGCGACGGTATGACCGACACGCCTGATCGCGACGACACCGATCGCAACAGCATCGACCTCGGCGCCGACGCCTCGCCGTTCGACTCTGGCGCAGTCTCGACCCTCGAGGTCGGCGAACCATTGCTGCGGGTGCGCAATCTGGTCAAGGAGTTCCCGATCCGCGCCGGCGTGTTCCGCCGACAGGTGGGCTCGGTGAAAGCCGTTTCCGACGTCAGCTTCAACCTGTTCCCCGACGAGACGCTCGGTGTGGTGGGCGAGTCCGGCTGCGGCAAGTCGACACTCGGCCGATCGTTGCTGCGGTTGATCGAACCGACCTCCGGCACGGTCACGTTCGGCGATGAGGACGTCACACTCGCCGGGAGGCGTCGCCTGCAGCAGTTGCGCAGCGATCTGCAGATGGTGTTCCAGGACCCGTACGCGTCGCTCAACCCGCGCCTGCCGATTCGCGACATCGTCGGTGAGCCGATGCGCATCCACGGCGTCTCCCGCAAGGAAGCCAAGGAACGCGTCGGCGATCTGTTGAACCGGGTGGGATTGCTGGCCGAGCACGGCAACCGCTACCCGCACGAATTCTCGGGCGGCCAGCGTCAGCGCATCGGCATCGCCCGTTCGCTGGCGCTGCGGCCGAAAGTGATCGTGCTGGACGAGCCGGTGTCGGCACTCGACGTGTCGATCCAGGCGCAGGTGCTCAACCTGCTCGACGAACTGCAAGACGAGTTCGACCTCTCGTACATCTTCATCGCTCACGACCTGTCGGTGGTGCGTCATACCAGTGACCGCATCGCCGTGATGTATCTCGGGCGCCTTGCCGAAGTGACCGACCGCACGACCCTGTACGACGAGCCGGCCCACCCGTACACGCAATCGCTGTTGTCGGCGGTTCCTGTGGCCGACCCCAAGCGCGAGCGGGAACGCAAGCGGATCATCCTCCAGGGCGACGTTCCCAGCCCGGCCAACCCGCCAAAGGGCTGCCGTTTCCACCCGCGGTGCCCAGTGGCCAAGGACAAGTGCTCGGTCGAAACCCCGGAGCTCACCGAGATCACGCCGGGTCACTACGTGTCGTGCCATTACCCGCTGATCGCCGGCGAGACGCTGCTCGATCGCACCCGGACTCTCGGTCGCAACGTCGACATCGCCCATCACTGACCGCGCCGTGGGCGACACCGAGCAAAGGGCGTCGGTCACGCTCCACTCGTCATGGCGGGGGTGCATCGGCACGATGTTCGGGGCGACGATCCTGTTGGCGGTTGGCGCGTTCGCCGTTGCCGTCGCCGGGTGGCGCGTGATTCCCACGGCGATTCTGGTGGTCGGCGTGATTGCGGTGATCGTCGTGTTGTTCGACTACCCGATCGCCACGACGTTCGATGCACGGGGTGTCGAGCGACGGATGGCGTTTCGTCGTCAGCTCATCCCGTGGGATGACGTCACCCGCCTCGTTCGTTCGCGGCCGAGCTTTTCGTTCGGTGTCCGCAAGTTCACCCACGGCGGGTTCACCGCGAACGTCGGCCGTCGGCGCTACCTGCTGGTCGATCAGGGCGAGGGCCTCGACGAGTTCGATCGTCTGGACACCCTCGTCGAGGACCTCGATGTCGACGTCGCCTTCGACGAGATCGAGCCGCCCCGCGAAGGGGCGACGGCGACGTGGACGTACCGTCGCCGCAAGTGGATGCCCGACGACCTGGGCTGACGCGCCCCAACCGCTGCGCTCGCCCCACTGTGGGGCGCTCCTGTCGCGGTCTTGGGCACCCACACGCCCCACACCACCGGACGGGGCGGGGCGGGACAGAGTGCCGCTGAGCCCGGCATCGGGTTTGTAGATCGGCTCGGTAGCATGGCGGGCCGTGCGAGACGTGATCCTGTACATCACCTTGGTGCTCAACGTGGTTTCCATGGGCGCCCTGATCGCTGGCATCCTCATGCACAGCGGTCGTGGTGGTGGCCTCTCCGACATGTTCGGGGGCGGCGGGGGAGCGGCGCTCGGGTCGACTGCGGCCGAGCGCAACCTCAACCGGATCACCTTCGTGTTTGCGCTGATCTGGATCTTCACCCTTCTGGCGCTGAGCTTCTTGCTCCCCGTCATCTGACGGGTGGGTGCCACAGCGCAGCTGCGGTAGGATCTCAGACCTTCACGAACACCACTACGTCGGAGTGGCGGAATTGGCAGACGCGCTAGCTTGAGGTGCTAGTGCCCTACTTAATGGGCGTGGGGGTTCAAGTCCCCCCTCCGACACACAGCGCTCCGAGCGCATGTACTGCCGGTCGATTCGAGCCGCGTGGCGCCGGTTGTCGTTGGCTGCGACGTCGAAGGTTCGTCGGGAACGCCCCCTAATCCGGCGATCAGGGGCAGGCTGTTCGCGCTTGCTCGACGAGGGTTATGGGACGCTCGACGCACTCGGTACGTGCCATACCAGTGCGGGCTCGTTCCGGACCGCGGTGTGAGCGATATGCGCTAGCAAGCGACGGCAGCTTCGCTGAAGTGGCTACACTTTCCGCATGAATGTAGCCACCACGCGAGCCGAGGTCGGGATCCGAGAACTCAAAAACGGGCTCAGCAAGTACATCGATCGCGTCCGTGCCGGCGAAGAAGTGATCGTGACCGATCGAGGACGCCCGGTCGCACGGTT
>JABSQH010000090.1 GCA_013213745.1 Ilumatobacteraceae bacterium
CAGGTCATAGAGCGGACGAACAACTGCCCGTCGCCGTCGTCTGACTCGAGCGAGAAGCCGTTCGTCACCAGTACCCGCGCCGACGCACGATTGTTCGCTGACACGCGCAGGTTGCGATCGGATCGACGTCGTCCGACGAGGGCTCGTCGGCGTCCGGCTGCACGCGCAAACGGTAGCGGGGCGCCGCTCGACCTACGGGCGCCGCCGGGCAAAGAGTGCCGCCCGCGACATGACTGCGACATCGCTACGGTCGGCGGCGTGAGCAACGGCGACTTCTCGCAGCTGGCGGCCGCCCATCGCCTCGGCGACGATCCGATCCCGGAGGTGGTGCGCGCGGCAGCGCAAGGGTCGGATCCCGAACTCGTGTGGCGCAACGAGCTCGGTGGCCTGACCTTTCGGATCGCCGATCGGTTCATCAAGTGGAACCCGCGGTCGACTGCGATCGATCTCGCGTACGAGCGCGACCGTCTCGAGTGGATCTCGCCGCGCCACCCCGCACCGCGGCCGATCGCCTGGGGTGAGGACCACACAGCACAGTGGATGGTCACCGCCGCGCTCCCCGGAGACTGCGCCGTCGGCGATACCTGGCGGGCCCGCCGATCGGTGGCGATCGCTGCGATCGCCACCGGTCTTCGAGCGCTGCATGCGATCCCGATCGACGAGTTCCCGGACCACTGGACCTCACAGGTCTGGGTCGGACAACGGTCCGAGCGGCTCGGCCCGGCACCCAGCGTGGAGCACCGTGTGTTGGTGCACGGCGATGCCTGCGCACCGAACACGCTCATCAACGACGCTGGCGACTGGGTCGGACACGTCGACTTCGGAGACCTCGCCATCGGCGATCGGTGGGCCGATCTGGCTATCGCTTCGCTGAGCCTCGACTGGAACTTCGGCGAGGGCCACCACGACGAGTTGTTCGACGCCTATGGGATCGAGCCCGACACCGAGCGGATCGGGTACTACCGCGCCCTGTGGGACGCCGAGTCGTGACGCAGCCACGAGCGTGTGCGTTGAGCACATGCACGATCGGCGACGCTGGCGGGGCGCGCCGCGGAAGGGAGCACAACGAGGTCGCTCAGGCGTTGTACGCATCGCTCCCAGGCGGCCGCCAACCGCTCGGCGACGACAACAATTGGTGGAGTCTCAACGACTGACGATCATGCGGCTAGACACATCAGAGGCGAACCGCCGATTCGTCGACCATGACCACGGCATCGTGTGCACGGTGCATCCCGACCGCGGTACGGACGCAGTGCCCGTGGTCTACGCCGCCGACGACGGCCGACCGGCCGTTCCATCGGCTGCTCGTCTTGCGGATCGAATCGATCACCGGCTGGAGCGCTCGCCCCTGGGTCTCGTCCAGCAACGATCCACGATCCCCACGCCACGCAAGCGGAGTACGGTCGGGGCATGGCACGTGCCGAGTTTGGGGAGCCGGTCGAGCTCGACGCCGGCCCCCGCTCGGTGACGATCACCAATCCGCACAAAGTGATGTTTCCCAGCGTCGGGATCGACAAGCAACCGCGCACCAAACTCGACCTCGCCCGGTACTACCTCTCGGTCGCCGACGCGATCATGCCGACGCTGGACGACCGCCCCGTACTGCTCGAGAGGTACCCGGACGGCGTCCGCGGCAAGTCGTTTTTCCAAAAGCGCATCCCCAAGTCAGCGCCTGCGTGGTTGCAGACCACCACGGTGGAGACGATCAACGGCACGCCGTCGCGTGCGCTCGTGATCACCGACATCGCCCACGTTCTGTGGGCGGCGAACATGGGCGTACCCGGTCTCCACGTGTGGCAGTTCCGGGCCAGCTACCCCGATGAAGCCGACGAATTGCGCATCGACCTCGACCCGGCCAAGGGGGCAACCTTCGAGATGGTGCGCGAGGCCGCCGCGCTCACCCGCGACTATCTGGCCGAGGTCGGGATGGTGGGGTTCCCGAAGACCACCGGCAGCAGGGGCCTACACGTGTTCGTGCGGGTCGAGCCGGGCTGGGATTCATTCGCGATTCGCGCCGCCTGCATCGCCCTCGGCCGCGAGCTCGCCGCACGCCATCCCGACCTGATCACCGATCGCTGGTGGAAGGAGGAACGCGGCGAGCGGGTGTTCATCGACTACAACCAAAACGCGCCGCACAAGACCCTGTTCGGCGCATGGGGCGTGCGCCCGCGCGTCGGCGCACAAGTGTCGACGCCGTTCTCGTGGGACGAACTGGAGACGGTCGACCCCGAGTCCCTGACCATCGACGATGTGCCAGGTCGACTCGCCGAACGCGGCGACCCATGGGAGCTGATGGACGACGCGCCATGCACGATCACCCCGCTGGTGGAGCGCTTCGCCGCCGATCTCGAGCGCGGTATTCCGGACGCGCCGTGGCCACCGGTGTATCCGAAGATGCCCAACGAGGCGCCCCGAGTGCAGCCATCTCGCGCCCGCACGCCGCCGACGTGACGACACGATCAGTCGTGCGCCGGACGGGAATACTCTTGCGTGCACAATAGTTGTACATACCGTGACAAACTCCAGCGACACCCTCAGCGCCCCCAGCGTCGACATCCGTCGTGCCGCCGACCGTTTCACCACTTGCATCGGTTGGCTCGACTCGCAGCACTCGTTCAGCTTCGGCCATCACCGAGATCGCACCAACACCCACCACGGGCTGCTGCTCGTGAACAACGACGATGTGGTGCGCGGCGGCTCGGGCTTCGACACCCATCCACACCGCGACATGGAGATCGTCACCTGGGTGTTGTCCGGCGAACTCGAGCACAAAGACTCCGAGCGCAATCGCGGCGTGCTGTACCCCGGTCTCGCACAGCGGATGTCGGCCGGCACCGGCATCTGGCACTCGGAGATGAACAACTCAGGGAGCGACGACGTGCACTTCGTGCAGATGTGGGTCCTCCCCGACACCGAGTCGGTCGATCCCGGCTACGAACAACTCGACATCAACACACAGCTCGACCGAGGCGGGCTGGTGCCCATCGCATCGGGTAAGGGCCACGACGCGGCGATCTCCATCCGGCAAGCCGGCGCGGTCCTCCACGGCGGGCGCCTCACCCCGGGCGAGACCGTCGATCTGCCAGAGGACCGCCACGTCCACCTGTTCGTTCCTCGCGGCACCGGCCAGCTCCACGACGATGGGGCCAACGACGACCTTCGAACCGGTGACGCCGCACGACTCACCGACACGGGCGGCTTCCAGTTCACCGCCGGCGACGACGGCGCCGAGGTCCTGATCTGGGCCACGGCGTGAGGGCGTCATGGCGCTGCTGGCATGCTGGACGCGTGGACACTGACGTCGCCCTCCCGACCTACGAGGCGTTCGCCGCACTCGTCACACATCGCCGAACGTCGATGGTCGTCGACCAGGATCGGCCCGTCCCACGGGAGCTGATCGACGAGTTGTGTCAGCTCGCCATGTGGGCGCCGAATCACAAGCGCACCTGGCCATGGCGGTTCGCGTCCTTCACCGGCGAGTCACGCGACCAGCTGGGCTCGGCGATGGTCGACGACATGGTGGCCGCCGGCTTCGGCGACGAGGGCAAGCGCGCCAAGACGCTCACGAAGTACGCCCGTACGCCGACGGTGCTCGTCGTTGGCTCAGCGGCCCACGACAACACAATGTTGCACACGGAGAATCGCGACGCGGTGGCTGCCGGCATTCAGAACCTGCTGCTCGGCGCAACCACGGTCGGACTGGCCACGTTCTGGTCCACGCCGGCGCTCACCCATGCGCCGTCGGTCCTCGACCTGTGTGGGTTCGAAGCAGACACACAGCTGGTCGGCATGATCTACATGGGCTGGGCCACACAGGGGTGCGCCGCACCCGAGCGTCCTCCCGTCGACGTCCGTCATCTCGACTGACGCGGTCTCGACTCACGGCGACGCGCCACGCCGACCGCATTTCGCAGCGCTTGCGGCAACACGCGATGCTGGCGGCGTGTCAGGAGGCGCGCGCCAGACGATCGTCACCCTCGACCTCGAGGGCGTGCTGATCCCCGAGATCTGGATCGCTGTGGCGGAACGGACCGGCATCGACGGGCTGCGGCGAACCACCCGCGATGAGCCGGACTACGACGTCTTGATGCGGTATCGCCTCGATCTGCTCGCCGAGCACGGACTGTCGATGCCGACGATCGCCGACGTGATCGGCACGCTCTCGCCACTCGATGGTGCCAAGTCGTTTCTTGACGAGTTGCGCGCCGAGACGCAGGTGGTGTTGTTGTCCGACACATTCGAGCAGTTCGCCCAGCCGCTGATGGCCCAGCTCGGGTGGCCGACCGTGTTGTGTCACCGGCTCGTGGTGGACGGCGATCGGATCGTCGACTATCGGCTCCGACAACCGAACCAAAAGCAGTGCGCCGTCGAAGCGTTCCAGCGGCTCAACTACCGCGTCATCGCCGCCGGCGACAGCTACAACGACATCACGATGCTCGCTGCCGCCGACACGGGCTTCCTGTTCCGTGCGCCGTCCAACGTGATCGCTGAGTTCCCGCAATACGCGGCGTACGAACGCTACGACGAACTCCTCGCGGCCATCCGCACCGCCCCGGTTGTCCCGAACGCGGCGATCTAGCACGGACGCGCCGGCGTAGCGTGGTGCCATGGAACCTCGCCGGCTCGACGACGTCTTCGACAGCTTCGACACCGAGTGGGAGCCGCGCATCGTCGCGCGAGTGAACGACTACGACGTGCGCGTCGCCAAGGTCGACGGCGATCACACGTGGCACAGCCACGCCGACACCGACGAGTTCTTCCTGGTACTCGACGGCCAGTTCACGATCAACCTGCGCGACCGCGATCCAGTCGTCCTCGGGCCCGGGGCGACCTTCGTCGTCCCCCGCGGCGTCGAGCACTTTCCGCAGGCCGCGCCGGGGACGCGCATCTTGATGTTCGAATCGGCGGGGACGGCGAACACCGGCGACGAAGGTCCGGTCGACCACCTGCCGACCACGACCGGCATCGAGACCGCTCCCCGATAGCCGCCCAGTCCTCCCGGTTCTGTTCGCGGAGACGTGCGATAAGCGCACGAAATCCCCGGTATTTCGGTGCAGCCATGCCGGACCCCTCCGAAATTGTTGCCAGGACGTGCGCTGAGCGCACGAAATCCCCGGTATTTCGGATTGTCAGGGGGTGTAGGTGCCGAAGACGTCGCGCAGGGCGTCGCTGATCTCGCCGAGGGTGGCGTCGGCGCGCAGCGCTTCTTTCATCGGGTAGAGAAGGTTGTCGTCGGTGGACGCGGTCGCCTTGACCGCAGCGAGGGCCGACTCGACGCCGGCGGTATTGCGGTTGGCCTTGTAGTGAGCGAGCCGCTCGCGCTGATCGCGCTCGAGCTGCGGGTCGATCGGGAACACCTCGGGTTCGGGCTCGTTGTCGATCGTGAAGCGATTGACACCCACGATCACCCGCTCGTCATCGTCGACTGACTTCGTGTACTCGTATGCCGACTGCATGATCTCGTCCATCTGGAAACCCGACTCGATCGCCGCGACGGCCCCACCCATCTCGTCGATTCGCTCGATGTACTCCCACGACAGACGCTCGACCTCGTCGGTCAGCGACTCGACGAAGTACGACCCGGCGAGTGGATCGGGGGTGTCGACGACGCCCGACTCATATCCAATGATCTGCTGCGTGCGCAGGGCGATACGGGCGGCCTGTTCGGTCGGCAAGCTCAGCGCCTCGTCGTAGCCGTTGGTGTGCAGGCTCTGCGTGCCCCCGAGCACTGCGGCCAATGCCTGCAGTGATGTGCGCACGATGTTGTTCATCGGCTGCTGCGCGGTGAGCGTCGACCCACCCGTCTGCGTGTGGAAGCGCAGCATCTTGGCCTTCGGGTTGGTCGCTCCGAACCGTTCGGTCATGATCCGGTCCCACATCCGCCGACCCGCACGGAACTTGGCCACCTCTTCGAAGAAATTGTTGTGACCGTTCCAGAAGAACGACAGCCGCGGCCCGAACTCGTCGACATCCAACCCGGCATCGATCGCGGCCTGTACGTAGGCAATCGCGTTGGCCAGGGTGAACGCGATCTCCTGCACCGCCGTCGAACCGGCCTCGCGGATGTGGTACCCCGAGATCGAGATCGTGTTCCAGTTGGGGACATGCTGGCTGCAGTACTCGAAGATGTCGGTGATGATGCGCATCGACGGCCGCGGCGGGTACACGTAGGTGCCGCGGGCGATGTACTCCTTCAGCAAGTCGTTCTGAATCGTGCCGCCGATCTGGTCGGCCGTGACGCCCTGCTCCTCGGCGACGAGTTCGTACATCAACAGCAGAATCGCCGCCGTCGAGTTGATCGTCATCGACGTGGTCACCTTGCCGAGCGGGATGTCGGCGAGCAGCGTGCGCATGTCGGCCATCGAGTCGATCGCCACACCGACCTTGCCCACTTCGCCCTCGGCGCGCCCGGCGTCGGAGTCGTACCCCATCTGCGTCGGCAGATCGAACGCACACGACAAACCGGTCTGGCCCGCATCGAGCAGGAACTTGAACCGCTCGTTCGTCGACGCAGCGTCGCCGAAGCCGGAGTACTGGCGCATCGTCCAGAGGCGACCCGTGTACATCGAGGGATAGACACCACGGGTGAACGGGGGCTTGCCCGGAGCGCCCAACTGCGCATCGACATCCCAGCCGTCGAGATCCGACGAGTCGTAGAGATGCTTGACCTCGATGCCCGAATCGGTCTGCGGCAACTCACCAGCGCTATCGGCCATCACCGCATCGTATTCGTGTGGGTGCATCGGCCACCATGCCAGCGCGCCGACTCACCGCACCGGACCGTTCGTCCGCCCGGATTGCCCGCAGGGAGCCATCGTTGACCCCACGGCTACCCTGGTCACATGGCCATCACCGAAGAGCCGATCACCACGCCGACAACCGACCGCAGCATCGACGGCATCCCACTGACGCCCAAGGAGGTCGGACTCGATGGCATCCCCGAGTTCGACACGGTCGAAGAAGAGCGTCACTACCGCAAGACCCACCTGGCCGGAGCGTTGCGCACGTTCGGCCGGTTCGGATTCTCCGAAGGCGTCGCCGGGCACATCACCGTCCGCGACCCCGAATACCCCGAGATGTTCTGGGTCAACCCCTTCGGAATGAGCTTTCGGCACATCCGCCAAAGCGACCTCATCCTCGTCGATCACGACGGCAACGTCGTGTACGGCACCCAGCCGGTGAACCGGGCGGCGTTCGTAATTCACGCGGCGATCCACGCAGCCCGTCCGGATGTGGTCGCCGCTGCGCACGCCCACTCGCCGTACGGCAAGTCGTTCAGCTCGCTCGGCATCCCGCTGGCGCCGCTCACCCAGGACTCCTGCGTGTTCTACAACGACCATCGTGTGATCTCCGAGCAGGGTGGCGCAGTGGTGTTCGACATCGATGCCGGCAAGGAACTGGCGTCGAAGTTCCCCGACGGCAAGGCCGCGATCCATCAGAACCACGGGTTGTTCACGGTCGGCGAGACCGTCGACGAAGCGGCGTTCTGGTTCATCTCGATGGAACGCTCCTGCCAGGCGCAGCTGATGGCGATGGCCGCCGGAGATCCGATCGAGATCAACGACGAGTACGCCACCTACACGCAGCAGAACACCGGGTTTCACGCCGCAGGGTGGTTCAGCTTTCAGCCGATGTGGGAGGAAATCTCTCGCTCGGAACCGGAACTGTTCGACTGAGTTCGACCGAATTCCGCTCGCCGGCGGTCGCCCGCTGGCTGAATACCGCGCAACCAGAGGCGCTGTTCGTTCTCTCGGCGATCGCGCAATACGTTGGCGCGGCGATCGCCGTCGTGCTCTTCGACGAGGTCGCGCCGCAAACGGTGGCGTGGTTTCGCGTCATCGGCGCGGCCGCGGCACTGCTATTGGTGTCGCGGGGTTGGCGCCACGGGTGGACCCGCGACCAACTCGTTGCTGCGGGCGTGTTCGGCATCGCCACAGCGTTGATGAACACGTTCTTCTACCTCGGCATCGACCGCATCGATCTCGGCAAGGCGGTGGCCATCGAGTTCATCGGACCGATCGCAGTGGCTGCGGCAATGACCCGCTCGACTCGCAATGCGATGGCATTGGTGTTCGCTGCGGCTGGTGTCGTCGTGTTGGGCGGCGGAGAAATCGACGGCAATGCGTTGGGTCTGGTCTTCATCCTGGCGGCCTCAGCGATGTGGGCGGCCTACATCGTCGTGGGATCACAGGTGGCCCAGCTCGACCGGGGCGTCGCCGGACTCGGTGTCGGACTGGCGATCGGCGCCGTCGTGACCACGCCGATCGGCGCACCGTGGAGTGGCCCGGTCTGGGTCTCGCCGACGCTGTTGGTGCTATGTCTGCTGGTCGGCGTGTTCTCGAACGCCATCGGCTACGGGATCGATCAGTTCACGATGCGGCGGATCCCGGTGCGCAGGTTCTCGCTGCTGTTGGCCCTGCTCCCGGTCACCGCCGTCGCCATCGGTTGGCTGGCCCTCGGCCAGACGCCGTCCGGCCTGGAACTGCTCGGCGTGGCGCTCGTGCTCGTCGGTGTCGCCACCCAAGAACGCGAACGCCGCGACCGCGCCGAAGCAACCGTGTTGACAGAGCTGTCATGATTCCCGGGCCGTTCTGATCTTCGCCGGCTCACCTCAACTGCGCGAACCCACGGTCGGGACGCCGCAACGCCGGGAAGAGCTGACGTGTTTCGGCGACGCGTGTGGCGGTCGCGGCTGGGTTCAGTCAAGCCCGGGGGCGCAGAGGCCGTCGAGTTCTTTGACCTGAATGCGATCGCGGTTCTCGAAGGTCACTTCGTTCCCAGGGTCGGGTTGCAGCTTGAACACGCGGAACTCCATCTCGGTCGTATCGACCGTGAGGATCCGCCCGATCAACCCATCGCCGAGGTCGAGGATCAACTTGATGGTCTCCAGCGCCTGGATCGACCCGATGATGCCAGGGAGCACGCCGAGCACGCCGGCCTCAGCACAGCTCGGAGCGAGCTCGGCCGGAGGCGGCTCGGGGACCATGTCGCGATACGTCGGACCCTCCGTGGGGTGGAACACACTGACCATGCCCTCGAAGCGGAAGATCGAGCCGTGAACCACCGGGATGCCGAGCTTCACGCTGGCGTCGTTGAGCAGGTAGCGGCTGGGAAAGTTGTCGGCGCCGTCGACGATGACGTCGTAGTCGGAGATGATGTCGATGATGTTCGATGCGTCGAGACGCGTGTCGTAGGTGACGACGTTGACGTCGGGATTGAGCATCGTCAGCGTCTTCTTCGCCGAGTCGACCTTGCGGTCGCCAACACGATCGATGTTGTGCAGGATCTGTCGTTGCAGGTTCGACGAATCGACGTCGTCCATGTCGACGATGCCGATCGTGCCCACGCCAGCAGCGGCCAGATACAGCGCAGCCGGCGAGCCGAGACCTCCGGCTCCGAGCATCAACACCTTGGCGTCGAGCAGCTTGGCCTGGCCTTCGACCCCGACTTCGGGGAGCAAGAGGTGCCGCTTGTAACGGTTCGTCTGTTCGGGGGTGAGCGACGCCGGCGTGGTCCACGGACGCCCCTCGTCCTTCCAGCGCCCGAAGCCCCCGTCCATCGACAGCGCCGACGTGTACCCGAGCTCGGCGAGCGTCTTGGCTGCGAATGCCGAGCGCACGCCACCGGCGCAGTACACGATGATCTCGGCGTCTTTGTCAGTGATCCGGTTCTCGATCTGTGCTTCCAGATGACCACGGGGGATGTGGATCGCGCCGGCCAGCGCACCTTCGTCGTACTCGTCTGGCTCACGCACGTCGAGCACGGTGGCGCCGGCAGCGATGCGCTCGGCGGCGGTGGCGGTGTCGATCTCGTCGATCTCAGACTTGGCGGATGCGAGCAGGTCGCGAAACGTAGCCATGGGCAAACCCTAACGTGAATGCTGATTAGATCGGTCGGGAATCATCCTCTGCTGCAACCCACCGGCAGCGGCGCGCATTCCGGTCGCGCCACGTCAGCGCCATGCGGCACCACGCCGTCGGAATCCCGCCAGCGCGTGCAACCGGTAGTTTGCTGCCGTGACCGCCGACGATCGCATCTTCACTGCGACGTCGGCGGAGAATGAAGGCAGCTTTCGCCCCGGCGATTGGGGCCTGTTCGCAGCGGTGTCGGCGATCTGGGGTTCGTCGTTCCTGCTGATCGACATCGGCCTCGACGCGCTCGAGCCGGGCCTGATCACACTGCTGCGCGTCGGGCTCGGTGCGCTCACGTTGGCGTTGCTTCCGAGAGAGCGCCGACGGGTCGCTCGCGAGGACCGACGGCGTGTGGTGTTGCTCAGCATCTTGTGGGTCGGTGTGCCGTTGACGCTGTTCCCGCTCGCCGAGCAACACATCAACTCTGCGGTGACCGGTCTGCTGAACGGTGCCACCCCGATCTTCGCCGCCCTCGTCGCCACCTTCCTGTTGCGCCGGCCACCGGGACCGGCACAGCGGGCGGGGATCGCCGTCGGTTTCCTCGGCGTGGTGCTGATCAGCGCGCCATCGATCTCGTCGAGCTCAGGCGAGGCACTCGGTGTCGCGCTCGTGCTCTCGGCGACCCTGTGTTACGGGTTCGCAGTGAACCTGGCTGCTCCATTGCAGCAGCGCTACGGCTCGGCCAACGTGATGGCCACCGTGCTCGCACTGGGGACGGTGTGGACACTCCCCTATGGCCTGTTCGGAGTCGCCGAGTCCAGCGTCGAGTGGCGCCCACTGCTGGCGGTGGCCACGCTGGGTATCGTCGGCACCGGCCTCGCATTCTTGGCGATGGCATCGCTCGTCGGTCGCGTCGGATCGACGCGGGCGTCGCTGATCACCTATCTGATCCCGGTCGTGTCGCTGGTGCTCGGGGTCGCGCTGCGGAACGATTCGGTATCGGCCATCGCCGTCGTCGGCATCGCCGTCGTGATCGCCGGTGCCTTACTCGCCGCCCGGCCGACGGGCCGAGATCGAGACGCAGTCAGCCAACCAACGCCGGCAACACGTCGCTGATCGAACCGATCAGCAGGTGGTCGGCGTAACGATCCATCCCGGTCTCGTCGCCGTTGAGGATCACCACGGTGGCGCCACCGGCTTTGGCCCGGGGGACACAGTTCGCAGCTGGAAAAACGCTCAGAGTCGAACCGACCGCGAGCAGCACGTCGCTCTCCTCGCTGACGCGCAGCGCCCGCTCGATGACCTCCGGCACCAGCGCCTGGCCGAAGCTGATCGTGTCGCTCTTCAGGATCCCACCGCATACAAGACACGGCGGATCGTCCTCTCCGGCGCGCACTCGGTCGAGCGTCTCGGCCATCGGTCGTCGGTCGTCGCACTCCCAGCAGCGACTGAACCAGATCGTGCCGTGCACCTCGATCACCCGATCGGGATCGTTCCCGGCCTTTTGGTGTAGTCCATCGATGTTCTGCGTCACCACGGCGTGCAGCTGGCCGCGCCGCTCCAGCTCGACGACGGCCTCGTGACCCGCGTTCGGCTGCGCGTCCCATGCCGGAGTGGCGAGGCGGTTCTGCCACGCCGCCAACCGCACCTCGGAATCGTTGAGGTAGTGCGAAATGTCGGCGGCCTTCTCGGCTTTCGGGTTCTTGGTCCACAACCCGTTCGGACCGCGAAAGTCGGGAATGCCCGAATCGGTCGAGATGCCTGCGCCGGTCAGCACCACCACACGCTCGGCGTCGGCGATCACGCTGCGGGCCGCGAGCGTCATCGGTGGCAGTGGTGCGTCGGACACGGCGTGGACGCTACCTGCCGTGCCTGTGGTGACGGGCCGTCGCCGTGCGAGACTCCATCGTGTGCGCGTGGTGCTCGCAGTCACGGCCGGGCTGACACTGGTCGGCTCGTCGACGCTGCTCGCTGCGCCAGCGCTCGACGACGTCGCACGACCGGCCTCGCCGACCGAGACTGCGTCGCGCGACATCCAATGGCGCGACGACGCCAGCTGTGATCTTGCGACGGTCGACGCACTCGCGGCTCGTCACCCCGAGGTCCGCCAATTCGTCGTACTGGCGACCAGCACCTTCAACGACACGGCGGGCACTGCGTTCACCGCCGCCCGCCGCGCCAACGAGGAGTGGGTCTGTCAGACCGAGCAGCAGATCGCACGGTTCGGGCGGACCGGCACACGCCCGCTCGTCGAGCGCCGATCGGGCGATGGTACGACTCCTGCGGGTGTGTTTCCGCTCGGCGAGGTCACGGCCTGGGACGGGGAACGGGTGAGCGTGTTCGGCAACCGACCCGATCCCGGAGTTCGGCCAGGTGTGGGCTACCGCGACGTCCGTCCGGAGGATTGTTGGGGGGCCACGCCGAACACGCCGGAGTATCAGCGGCTGTTCGCGCGGCCGGGGTGTCCCGGCCCCGAGGACGAATGGCTCCTGCGGTTCGGCGACGTCTACTCCCATGCCGCAGTGATCGGCGCAAATCTCGATCCGGTCTCGGGTGACGAGCCCGGCGAGCCGCCATACGCGGCAGCGATCTTCCTCCATCGCCATTCGTACACCGAGACCGGGGCGACCCGGCCGACGAGCGGATGCGTGTCGCTGCCGCTGCTCGACCTTGCGACGACGATCCGGCTCCTCGATCCACAGCTGACACCGCACTTCGCCATCGGCCCGACGAGCTGGCTACGCACCACTGCATAGCCCCGGTAGCGTCGGATCGGTGTCTGAGCAGGTGATCTCTGAGGCGGCGCGGCGGCGCACGTTTGCGATCATCAGCCACCCCGACGCGGGTAAGACCACGCTGACCGAGAAATTCCTCCTGTACGCCGGAGCGATCACCGCCGGCGGCGCCGTCAAAGCGCACGAAGGCCGGCGTGCAGCGACCTCGGACTGGATGGACATGGAGCAGAAGCGAGGGATCTCGATCACCTCGACGGCACTCAACTTCGCGTACCGCGACCACGAACTGAATCTCCTCGACACTCCCGGGCACCGCGACTTCTCCGAAGACACGTACCGAGTGCTCGCCGCCGTCGATGCCGTGGTGATGGTCCTCGACTCGGCAAAGGGCATCGAACCGCAGACGTTGAAGCTCTTCGAGGTCTGCCGATCGCGCCACCTGCCCGTGATCACCTTCCTCAACAAATTCGACCGGCCCGGCATGGATCCGCTGGAGCTGCTCGATCAGATCGAGGAACAGATCGACCTGCGGCCGACCCCGGCGACATGGCCGGTCGGGACACATGGCGACCTGCGCGGCGTGGTCGATCGCCGCTCGGACGTCTTCACGAGGTACACCCGGACTGCACGGGGCGCACAGATCGCCCCCGAAGAAGACGTGCCGGCCGAGCGCGCCGCCGCCGAAGAGGGCGCCGCCTGGGACCAAGCCGCCGAACAAATCGAACTGCTCACCGCGATGGAGGCCGACGTCGACCTGCCGAGCTTCCTCGCCGGCGAGTCGACACCGGTCTTTGCCGGCTCCGCCTTGACCAACTTCGGCGTGCGCCACCTGCTCGACGCCGTGGTCGACCTCGCGCCCGCGCCGACGCCGCGCGACGACCGCAACGGCAAGCCGCGTCACCTCGACGAACCCTGTTCGGCATTCGTGTTCAAGGTGCAGGCCAACATGGACCGCAACCACCGTGACCGGATCGCGTTCGCCCGCATCTGCTCGGGACGCTTCGACCGCGGCATGGTGATGACCTGCGCGCGCACCGCCAAGCCGTTCGCCACCAAGTACGCATCAACCGTGTTCGGCGCCGAGCGAACGACGATCGACGAGGCGTTTCCCGGCGATGTCGTCGGACTGGTCAACGCCACCGGGCTGAACATCGGCGATTCGTTGTACGACGAGAACGGCGCCAAGGTGGAGTTTCCCAGCATCCCGCAGTTCGCTCCCGAAGTATTCGCCACGGCCCACCCGGTCGACACCGGGAAGTCCAAGCAGTTCCGCAAGGGTCTCGATCAGCTCGACGAAGAAGGTGTCGTGCAGGTGCTGCGTGACCCGGACTGGGGCGACGCATCACCCGTTCTCGCCGCCGTCGGTCAGCTGCAGTTCGATGTGTTCGCCAACCGGCTCGACATCGAGTTCAACGCCCCGATCGAGCTGTCGTCGGCGCCGTACCAAGCGATTCGCTTGACCGACTCGACCTCGGCCGACGTATTGCGCGAGAAGCCGGGAGTGCGCATCTTGTCGCGCCAGGACGGCGCACTCGTTGCGTTGTTCGAGAACAAGTACGCGCTGCAACGCATCGAGCAGAACGAGCCCGAACTCGTGCTCGACCACATCATCGCCGGTTGAGCCGAACGCGGCGGAGAGCCGCCACCGCAGTGCGGCCAGCTCCTAGGGTGGCGGACCATGACCAGTGCCTTCACCCGGCTGATTGCCGGCGCAACCGTCGCCTGCGGCTCGTTGATCGTCGCCGGCACCGTTGCTGCGACACCTGATACGACCGCCACACCTGATACGACCGCGCCTCCGAACACCACTGCTGCGCCCGCCACCACCACCGCGCCCGCCACCACCACTGCGCCCGACAATGGTGGGAGCGGCATCGACTGGGGCCCGATCGCGATCGTCGCTGCCTTGGCAATCATTCTGATCGCCATCCTCGCCGCGCTCGCCTCGCGTCGACGTCCGTCTGAGGTCGCGGCGACCGCTGCCGCTCCGCGCAGCAACAACTACGAGATCGAGTTGCTCGGCACTGCACAGTGGTTCCACGATCAGCTCTCGCTCGAGCTGCAAGCAGCTCCGCCAGCCCAGGCGCAGCAGCGATGGACCGTCGACCGCAGTCGGGTCGACGGGATCGTGATCGGCGCACAACAACAGGCCGCCCGCTCGAACCCCGAAGCCTGGAGCCGGCTCGGCCAGTCGGTCTCGCTGTTGTCGGGAGCGCTCGACACTTCGATTCAGCTGCGCAACCAGCAAGAGCCCGACGCCACGCTCGTGGCCGAGTCGGTGCAGGTGGTCAACCGCCGACGGGCCGAGCTGCAGTCGCTGATCTCGGCGATGGGTCCGATCGTTCGCGACTGACATACGCAGCGGTGCTCGTGCGACCGCCGTTGCGGCTCACCACGAGCCGGAACTGCCGCCGCCGCCCCCACCGCCGACGCCGCCCGAGAATCCGCCACCGCTGCTGCTCGACGACGGCGGGGTATAGGTCGAGCGAAGCACGCCGTGATTGGTGGCGATCAACAACGGGCCGTTGAGCACGACACTGCGGTCGGGAATGTTGCTCGACTCGACGGCGCGTTTCCAGGCGTCGGCGGCGTCGAGCGCGACGGCCCATGCGCTGTACTCACGGACGAGACCGTGCTCCCAGGCCCAGTCGACGTGGCGGCCCTCGCTGGCGTCGAGAAACCGGCGGAACGACTCGGTGCGCAGCGTCAGCGCCGACCCGGTCGCGGTGCGTGCCGGCAGTAGCCGGCGGTAGGCGATGAGGGCCACGATGCCTGGGACCACGATGGCCAGCACGATCGCCAGCCAACTCGCGGCGAGCAGCGTCAGCAGGTTGGGGAGGACGCCAGCGAGCAGGTTCCCGCCGAAGATCACCAGGAAGAAACCGATACCGAGCAGCCCGCCGAGCGACCGCGGATCGAAGCCACCGGCTCCGGGCCCGCGGTTCCACCACCCGGCCTGACCCGCGAATCGGTCCTGCTCGCGCTGGATCGCCGACCACGTCGACGTGAAGCCCTTGTCGTATTTTCCGAGCTCCACGGGACCGCCGGCGAACAGCCGGTCGAGATGCCCATGGTCGACGGCATTGAGTCGCGCCTCTCGATCGCCGCGCAAGAGCGTCAGGTCACCAGATTCATCCTCGTCCACCACGATCGCCTCGCGGGCGATCATTTCGGAGAACCACGCTGACACGGTCTCGTTCCCGATGCGCTCGTTCAGGAGCAACGTGCCTTGCCACGGCTCGAGCCCACGGGGCGGGGCGAACTCGATCGTCGCCATCTCGGCAAGCCGGGAGTCGGGAACCCGGTACGTCGGCACGTCAGCGATCGGCTCACCGCTCTGGGGAATCGGAAGATCGCCGTACGCGGCGTCGGCGGCGCCACCGCCGACGATCTCGTTGCTGCCGTACCAGCGACTCCAGCGGTACACACCGAGGGCCGTGACAAGGCCGAGGACCGCGACCACGATCGCCAGCGACGGGAGGCCATCGGGCGCGCGTGCCGGCACAGCTGGCTCTTTCGGCGGAACGACGTCGGTGAATCCGGCGATCACACCGCCCACCGTGATGCCCTCACCTGCTGCGAGCGGCTCGATCACCGTCACCCAATTGCCGTTCGCCTGCTCGGTGAGCGTGCACCCGCCGAACGACCCGAATGCACCGGTGTCGCAGTCGGTCGCCGTGAAGTCGAAGCCGGTCATCACCACCTCGAATCGCGCCGTCTCGAAGGTCTCTGCGTTCCCGATCACGTCGAGCGCGAGCACACCGGTATTCAACATCGCGTCCGGCAGGGTGTACTCGAGGACGTAACGATGCCGACCGGTGAACGTCACATCGGGATCACCGAGGCGGATACGTGTCTCACCACCGATCTGCACCACGTTGATGTCAGCAATGGCGTCGGGCGACGACGCCACGATCTCTTCGGGAACACCGAAGTCATTGGGAACGATGCGCTGATAGCCACGCCGTTTTGTCGCCCCGAAGTCGATGTCGACGACCTCCCGAATGCGGACGCCGTCACCGACGGGCTGCACCGTGACCTGCTTGGAGTCGAACGACTCCGGCCGGAACCGGGCATCGTCGCCACCGCCGATCACCCGGGTAGCGGTGAGCAACGTCATTGCGAGGATCGCCACGACAACGGCGACGTGGTTCCAGACGGTGACCTTGTGGATCATTTGGCCAGTCTCGCTCCCCACACGCCTGACGCAGCGGACCGCCGCTCCTTCAGTTGGTGAGGTCGCGCAGCACCTGTTCGCTTGCGCTGTCAGCTGGCAGCAACGTCTCCAGCCGGATTTCCGCGAGCGTGATGTCGGCAGCGGCGGTGAGCGACATCACCGTGGTGTACTGCCGCACCGTGCGGCCGTCGATCATCACGTGCAACTCGGTCAGCAGCTGGTCGCCGATCGATCCAACGAGTCGCAGGAGATCATCCGTACCTGGATATGCGCGCACATCGGCTGCCGACGCAGCCAGCTCGGTGTCGCTCGGGTCGAGCTCGCACTTGCGCTGCAAGCGATCGAGCAGCGACGCAGCGACGATCGGCCAATTCGGAATGTGTCTGCGCAGACCGTCGGGATGCACGGCGACTCGCACGATGTTGCCCCCGTGCTCGAGAGCCTTACTCGGGTCGACGAGGAGCATCGTGAACATCGCGGCCGAGTCATTGCTGAGCTGCAGGTTCCAGCAACGATCGACGACATAGGGGGAAGGGCTGGTGAGCGTCGACGAGACGCCGCAGTGAGCGCCGGAGGTCTGTGAGCCGTTCGGTCTTGAGCGGTTCCTCGGAGTGTGCGGGAGCGAACCTGGCCGCGACAAAGAGAGAGTTCCGGGCGCGCAGCGGGACGTCGAGCGCGATCGACAGATGTTCGATCATTTCCGGACTGGGACGACTGCGACCGTTCTCCAAGTAGCTCAGGTGCCGCTGCGACGACTCGGAGCGCACCGCCAGCTCGTGGCGGGAGAATCGGCGTTGGGTCCGCCACCGCTTGAGCTCGACACCGAAGCGCCGCGGATCGCTCTGCACTGCCATGCAACCGAACCTACGACGAATCAGACGGCGGATCGATGACGTCACGGGTTATCGAAACGCGCCGCCCGGGTTCGGCACTCGATCGAAGGTTCCGCTGTGCGCCATCGGCGGCCCATACCGACGCATCGACTCTTCCCGCCGCCGACCTCGGCTGTCCGCCGAGGCACATCGATCTCGGATCTCTCCCGAGACACTCGAGGAGTTCGCCAATGAACCACCCCCGGACAGCACGTCCCGAGGTCACTTCGGACCAACAGCAAGCACCCGCGTCACCCCCGACCGCGAATTCGACGGTGGTGATAGTCAGACCATGGGTCGACCCGCTCGTCGACGACACCGGCTTCGATCCACGTTCGCGGTATGTCGAGACGTTCTGGCTGGGTGTCCTCGGGCCGACGGCCACCTGGCTGCTCCGACGATTCGTCGATGGCCTCGACCGTTCGCCGGACGGCTATTCGCTCGATCTCACCGCCACAGCCCGGTCGATGGGTCTCGCCTACCAGCCCGACCGACCGACGTCGCCGTTCGGTCGCGCTCTCGAACGATGCGTGATGTTCGGAGCGACGCATACGTTGTCGGATGGCTTCGCAGTCCGCCGGCGCCTCCCGCCGGTGACGGCCCGGCACTTACGGCGCCTGCCTGCGAGCGTGCGCGAGGCCCACGACACATGGCTGACCGAGGTCGTCACGCTCGACGGGCTGACCCGCGCCCACCGACTCGCCATCGCACTCCGCGAATGCGGCGATGGGTGCGACGAGGTCGAACACCACCTCGTTGCACTCGGCGTCGACCGCACCACCGCTGCCACGGTCGCCGACAACGAGCGACTCGTCGCAGCCGAGGCATCACCGGACGACGCCGAGTCCCGTGACTGACCTCGGCTCTCCCCGGAACGAGTGCGCTGGTGAATGATGACCCCGTCGGTCAGCGCATCGACGCGTCGGCAGCGCGCATGCTCGACCACATGACACCCACCTCAGCTCAGACGCCCACTCACGAGCACCCTCCCCGAACCCGACGGGCACGCCATCTTGCGACCGCCCGCGCCGAGCGGCATCTGCGCGCGGCGCTCGGCGCCAACGCCGCGTTCTCGGCGGCGTCGGGCGCCATCGCCATCGTCGCGGCAGCAACCGTCGGCGAGTATCTCGAGACCGACGCGGCAATTGTGAGCGACCGCTCTACAGGAGCGCTTCGAGTGCAGCCGTTGCCGCCGGATGGGGATCGTCGCCGAGGTCGCGCTGCAGCCGGGCGAGTTCAGCGGCGAGCGCGCGTGCGACCTCCCGGTAGGCCGGTTGCGCAATCACGTTGTGCACTTCGGCCGGATCGGTCTCGAGATCGAACAGCTCCCACTCGGGTGGATCGGCAGGCCCGTTCGCCCCGAGTTGGTCCAGTGGGTCGTTGTAGTAGCCGATCAGTTTGTGCTGATGCGTGCGCACCCCGTAGTGCGCGGGAACCACATGAATGCCGTCACGATGCATCCAGTATCGGTAGTACATCGACTGCCGCCACCGGTCAGGACGTTCACCGCTCAGTAGCGGCGTCAGGCTCGCACCCTGCATCGACTCGGGAACGTCCACCCCAGCGAGATCGAGCAGGGTCGGAGCGACGTCGACGTTGAGCGCCATCTCGGCAGTGACCGAGCCCGCCTCGACCAGCCGCGGGTACCGCACGAGGAACGGCATCGCCAGTGATTCCTCGTACATCATCCGTTTGTCGAACCAGCCGTGGTCGCCCAGGAAGAAGCCCTGGTCGGAGGTGTAGATGACGATCGTGTCGTCGGCCAGGTCGTTGTGGTCGAGCCAGTCGAGAATCCGACCGACGCTGTCGTCGACGGCGGCGACCACTCTCAGGTAGTCCTTGATGTACCGCTGATAGCGCCAGCGGATCTCCGCGTCCTCGGTCAACCCGGGTGGCACCTGCGCCTTCAGGTCGACGATCGGATCGAGATCCATGATCCGCATGCGCATCGCCTGCACCACATCGGCACGACCGGCATGGTCGTCGAACAGCGTCTCGGGCTCGGGGACGTCGACGTCGTCGTACATCGTGAAGTGACGCGGCGCAGGCTCCCAGCTTCGATGCGGCGCCTTGTGATGACACAACAAGGCAAAGGGACGGTCCGGGTCGCGGCGGTCGAGCCAGCGCAGCGAGTCGTCGGTGATCAGGTCGGTGACGTACCCGCCGCGCTCCACGATCGTGTGCCCGCGGCCGTCGCGGCGCGGCTGCAACATGATCGGATTGTGATAGTGACCCTGGCCGGGGAGTACCCGCCAGCGGTCGAATCCCGTGGGGTCGTGTTCCGGTCCGTGCCCCAGGTGCCACTTCCCGAAGATCGCCGTTTGGTAGCCAGCTGACTGCAACCGTTTGGGAAAGGTGTCCAACCGATTGTCCATGTGCGTCACCAGCGTGGTCACACCGTTGACATGGTTGTAGGTCCCGGTGAGGATCGACGCCCGGCTCGGGGTGCAGATCGAATTCGTGCAGAAGCACGAATCGAAGCGCATGCCGCCGTCGGCGAGCCGATCGAGGTGTGGCGTCGCGTTGATCTGCGAGCCGTAGGCCGAGATCGCATGAGCGGCATGGTCATCGCTCATGATGAAGATGATGTTGGGGCGGCGGGCCCCGCCGCGGCTCAACTGGCCGAGCTCGGCGGAGTGAAGTTCGTCGCCAACTCGATCAGGGTGCGCGTGCCGAAACCGGTGGCACCCTTGGCGTAGATGCCACGATCGGCGTCGACCTTCATCGGCCCGGCAATGTCGAGGTGGGCCCAGGGCACGTCGCCGGTGAACTCGCTGAGGAAGATCGATGCCGTGATCGCCCCTGCAAACGGTCCGCCGATGTTGCGCATGTCGGCCACGACCGAGTCGAGCATCTTGCGATACCGACCGCGTTCGAGCGGCATCTGCCACAGGGGCTCGTCGACCGCATCACCGCTCGCTTTCACTTGGTCGATGAACGACTGATTCGAGCCGAGCAGCGCAGCGACCTCTGGACCCAACGCCCCGAGGGCGGAACCGGTAAGGGTGGCGATGTCGACGATTGCGTCGGGCTCTTGTTCGACCGCCAGCGACAACCCGTCGGCGAGCACGAGGCGACCCTCGGCATCGGTGTTGTGGATCTCGACGGTCTTGCCGTTGCGCATCGTGAGCACGTCGCCGAGCTTGAGCGCACTTCCCGAGGGCATGTTGTCGGTGCACATGAGGTAGCCGGTGACCTTGGTGCGGCCGCGTAGGGCCGGCAGCGCCGACATCGTCGAGAGCACCGCAGCTGCGCCCGACATGTCCATCTTCATCACCTGGTGCATCGCATCGCTCGGCTTCAGCGAAATACCGCCCGAGTCGTACATCACGCCCTTGCCGACGAGGATCAGATGACCGTTGGGACGACGCGGCGAGTACGTGATCTTCACCATCCGTGGCGGCTCGGTCGAACCGCGGTTGACACCCAAGATGCCCCCACAGCCGAGTTGCTCCAGGTCGTCGGCATTAAACACTTCGACGGTCAGCCCGGTGTCGGCACCGATCGACACGGCCCGATCGGCGATGTCCTTCGCGTTCAGGTGGGTCGGCGGGATGTTGGCCAGTTCTCGCGCGAGGGCCGCAGCGGTGGCGATCACCTGGCCGCGGGCGGCACCGTCACCGACGGCCGACCGACGTTTCGGTCCCGCCACGAGCGTGAGGTCGGCGAGTCGCGAACCCGCCTTGTCGTCGTTTTTCAATCCGACGTAGCGGTAGGACGCGAGCAGCACGCCTTCGGCGACCGCCTGGCCGGCAACCGCTGCGGCGACCCCGCCGACATCGGCCAGGTTGGTGGCCAGCGCACGATGTTTCGATGCGGCCCGGGCGAAGGCTGCAGCAGCAATGCGCAGCGCCGCGGCATCGACGTCGTCGGCATCGCCGATCCCGACTGCAACAGCCACGCCGTCGCCGTTCGGAACAGCGAGTGTCTCTCCGACCGATCCTGTGAAGCCGTTGGCGTCGAGCCCGGCACGGTTCACGCCGAGCCCGCGGGCAACCGGCCCCTTCTTGGCGACCGCGTAGCCCACTGCGCCTGCGCTGGCAGGAACGGAGGCGGCCACGGAGACGTCGACTGCGGACACGGCATCGCTGGCGTCTGGCATGGCCGACAGTCTTACCGGATTCAGGTGTGACTAGCGCCAGCAGGGAGTCCAGAATCGGTCAGAATGGTGCGATGAGCGATACCCCCGACGAAGTGATTGCGGACGACGAGCCGAAGTCCTGGACCAGGTTCATCAAGTGGGGCGTGCTCGGCGTGGTCGTCCTCGTTGCGCTCGTGTACGGCGCGATTTTTATCTACGCCAACGTGATCAACGACTCTCCCGACGAGCTCGACGCCGACGACCTGAGCGCGGCGCTCGAGGCAACGACGCCAACCACCTCCGCAACCGCGGAGACGACTGCTGATACCCCGTCGACCACCGAGGCGGCTACGACCACTGAGACGAGCACCGCAGCCGAGTCGACGGCCACCACCGCAGCGTCTCCCGACACCACTGCTGCCTCTGACGAGCTGAACTACGACGGCGAGTGGGCACCCACGGCCGAGTCGGAGTTCGGATACCGCGTCGATGAGGTCCTCGCAGGCGTGAACGTCACCGCTGTCGGGCGGAGCAACGAGATCAGCGGCCTCATGACGATCGAGGGCACGCAGGTCACTGCGCTCGCTGTGGAAGTCGAGGTGGCCACGATCACGAGCGACGACTCGCGCCGCGACGGGCAGTTCGCCGGTCGAATCATGGAGACCGACCAGTTCCCGACCGCCACGTTCGTCCTGACCGAGCCGATCGAACTCGGCACGGTCCCCGCCGGAGGGGAACAAGTGGTGACCACCGCCACCGGCGACCTCACCCTGCACGGCGTCACGATCAGCAACACCTTCGAGGTCACCGCCGAAGGCAACGGCGAGCGCATCGGGGTGCTGGGCAACATCCCGATCCTGTTCTCCGACTACGACATCGACGACCCGTCGTTCGGTGTGGTGTCGACCGAAGACAACGGACTCCTCGAATTCGTCCTCGTCTTCGAACGAGTCTGAGCCGCACGGCGTGAGGGGTCAGGCACCAGATGTTCTGATCGCGACCTCGGCTGACCACGAGCGATCGGACAGCTGGTGCCTGACCCCTACTGTCGCACGACCGACGCCGGCATCGAGAATATGTTGACGCCGTTCAATAAACGGCGTCGACATATCTCTGCCCCGACCGTCGCTGACCGCAGTCGAGATACCTCAGACACGAAACGCGCTCTTGGACGTGGCGCAACGGTTGTACGAGTCCGCAGGCGTCGACGGCACGTCGTTGCGGGCGATCGTCGCGGAGTACGGCTGCAGCTCGACGATGCCGTGCAAGTACTTCGATTCGAAGGCGGATCTGATCGACGGCCTGCGCGTGCGCTCTTACGAGTGGCTCCGTGGCGTGCTCGTCGCAGCCGCAAGCGAAGCAGACCAGCCGGTCGCTGCGCTCGGCCTGCTGGCCAAGGCATACGTGCGAGCTGCGCTCGATCGGCCGCGTGGTCGCCGTATGCGTGTTGGTGGTGATCGTCTATCAGTCGCTGCGGGCCAAGAACCCGATGCCACCCGTGGATGGCGAGGCTGCCCTGGACGAGCCGGTGCCCAAGGGTTGATCGCTGTCGACCACCGCAGGCACCGATGTGGCGTCGTCGTGCGCGCTCGACGTCGGGCGGGCGAGCGCTACACAGCGGGCTGGCTGCGAGCCCAGGCGTCGGCGAGCGCGGCATAGCGACCGCCCTGCGCGACGAGCTCGGTGTGTGAGCCGAGCTCGACGAGTCGGCCCCCGGCGACGACGCCGATGCGGTCGGCACGCTGCACCGTCGTGAGTCGGTGGGCGACCACGATGGTCGTGCGTTCGGCCATCAACCGCTCGAGCGCCCCTTCGACGATCATCTCAGTCCCCGGATCAAGATTGCTGGTGGCCTCGTCGAGCACGAGCACTGCGGGGTCGACGAGAGCCGCACGGGCCAGCGAGACCAGCTGGCGCTCACCGGCCGACAACCGCGAGCCGCGCTCGCGCACCTCGGTGTGGATCCCGGCGTCGAAGGCATCGAAGCGTTCGAGCGCCCCGATGGCCGCCAGGGCGGCGCGCAACTCTTCATCGGTGGCATCGGCCCGAGCGATGCGGATGTTGTCGGCAACGGTTCCGGAGAACAGGAACCCTTCCTGGGGGACGACGACGATCCGGGCGCGTAGCGACGAGAGTGTGGCGGCGCGCAGATCGATGCCGCCAAACGAGATCGATCCTCGGGTGGGGTCGTACAGCCGGGCGATCAGCTTGGCCAACGTCGACTTCCCGGCGCCCGTCGGTCCGACCAGCGCAAGTCGCTCGCCGTCGGCGATCGTCAGCTGCACCTCCGAGAGCACCGGCACGCTGGTTCCCGGATAGGAGAAGCCGACCTGGTCCACCGCGATGGCGCCGCTGGGCGGAAGCTCGCGGGCACCGTCCTCGATGTCGGGTTCGGTATCGAGAATGCCGAACAGCTTGTTCAAGGACGCCGCCGACGACTGCAGCGTGTTGTACAACTGCGACAGCTGCTGCACCGGTTCGAAGAGCTGGGCGAGCAACAGCACACAGGCGATCACGGTCCCGATCTGCACATCGCCGCGCGACACCAGCCACCCACCGATGCCGACGACCAGCGCGGTTCCCCACACGCCGCATGCTTCGACGAGCCCGAAGTACCACGTGCTGACCTTGACGCTGTGGACGTGGGAGTCGAAGAGCCCGCGATTCGATTGCGCGAAACGCTTGATCTGCTCGGGCTCGCGGGCGTACGCCTGGATCACGCGCACACCGGAGATGCCCTCCTGCATGGTCGACAGGTTCTCGCCGATCTGCTCGCGTACGTCCAGGTAGGCGGCATTCGAGTCCCTCTGGAACTTCCGCGAAGCGACAACGATGATCGGCAGCACCAGCAGGCCGACGAGTGCTAGCTGCCAGGACAGCGCGAACAACAGCACCAGCGTGAGCACGATGAGCAGTCCCGCCGACACGAACTGCAGCAATCCCCATTGCACGAGTTCGGCCATCGACTCGATGTCGGCGGTCATCCGGGCGACCAGGACTCCCGACTTGAAACGGTCGTAGAAGGCCAACGACTGCCGCTGGACGTGGTCGAACACCCGGGTCCGCAACACCCGAAGGAAGTTCTCCCCGGCGCGGTTGATGAACACGAACTGCTGACGCGCCGCGAGATAGCCGACCACCGCAACGATGACGTAGAAGATGACGGCGTTGCGCAGGACGCCTCGATCGCCGACGGAGATCCCGTCGTCGATGCCGTAGCCGATGATCACCGGGCCGAGCACGAGCCCGAGCGTCGACAGGAAGGTGAAACCGACCGCCGCTCCCACCGTGCGCTTGAACGGCAACGCCATGCGCACCGAACGGCGCAGCACCTTCCGGACCTCATCGCGTCCGAGTCGATCGACCTCGTCGACGCCGCCCATGCGCATCATCGGCTGCCACCTACCCGCGGACGATCGCTCGGCACGCCGTTCGCTCCGTTCCGCCGCTGCGCCTCGTCGTCGAGCGCCATGGCGGCGAGCACCTCGCGATATCGCTGATTCCCCGCCAGCAGATCGTCGTGGGTTCCCGTGGCGACCACGCGCCCACCGTCGAGTAGCACCACGGTGTCGGCCAGCGCGATCGTTCCCGGACGATGGGCGATGACGATCGTCGTCCGACCATCCATCACCGTGGCCATCGCCGCACGGATCTCGTGTTCCTTCGACGGGTCGACGGCCGACGTCGCGTCGTCGAGCACGAGCACGCGCGGATCGGCGAGGATCGCTCGGGCGATGGCGATGCGCTGGCGTTGCCCACCTGACAGCGAGTACCCCCGCTCGCCGATCATCGTGTCGTAGGCGTCCGGAAGGCCCATCACGAAGTCGTGCGCTCCTGCCAACCGGGCGGCGCGCTCAACGGCCTCGGTCGAGGCATCCGGGTGGGCGAAGGCGATGTTGGCCGCCACCGTGTCGTGGAACAGCAACGTGTCCTCGAACACGATCCCGACGGATCGCCGCACGTCGTGCAGGGTCAGATCGCGCACGTCCTCGCCGTCGATGCGCACCACTCCGCCGTCGACGTCGTAGAAGCGCACCAGCAGTCGGGCGACGGTCGACTTCCCTGCGCCGGTCGCTCCAACCAGGGCCACCGACTGACCGGCGACGAGATCGAGGTCGAAGCCCTCGAGGACCGGCAGCGCCGGGTCGTATCCGAAGTGGACGTTCTCGAATTGCACGGCTCCACGTGCGCCGTGCTGGGGCAGGTCGGACGGGTCGTCGGCATCGACGATCTGCGGCGTGGTGTCGAGAATCTCGTTGACGCGCTCCAGCGCAGCCGAGGCCCGCTGGGCGAATGCAATGGTCATTCCGAGCATCCGTAGTGGGGCCACGAGGAGTGCCACGAAAATGTTGAACTGGACCAGCTGACCGAGCGTCAACGCGCCGTCGATGACCTGTAACCCACCGACGCCGAGCACCGCAATCAGCCCGATCTGCGGGAGCATCTCGATGCCGGGCATGAATCGAGCGCGAATGCGTGCCGCCCGCATCGACTCCCGCCGAATGCTGTCGGCTTGCGTGCGCACCTTGTCCGACTGCACCGCCTCGGCGCCGAATCCCTTCACCACTCGCACGCCACCAACACTCTCCTCGACCACCGTTGCCAGTTCGGCTTGCTCGGCCTGAACGGCGAGAACCGCAGGATGAATCGACTGCGAGAACCGGCGACCGGCGACGTACACGAACGGCAATGGAGCCAACGCCAGGAGCGCCAGGAGCGGGTCGGTGACGAACAGGATGATCGCGACCACGGTGATCATGCCGAGGTTCGACATCGTGATCGGGATCATCACGACGAACATCTGGATCTGGTTGAGATCGCTCGAGGCGCGGCTCATCAACTGACCGGTCTGTGCTCGATCGTGATACCCGACGTGCAGCGACACGATGTGGTTGAAGAGCTTCTCGCGCAACCGGGCCTCGGTCCAGCGCGCTTCGCGGAAGGCGAAGTACCGGCGCATCGCCGTGAACGTGCCAGCGAGCAGACCCGCCAGCGCGATGAACGCCGACCACATCCACAACCGATCACCGTCGCCGATCCCGCGGTCGATACTGAGCCGGACGAGAATCGGGACGGCGATCTTGCCGACCATCCATACGAGCCCGATGACGGTGCCGATGGCCAGGTTGCGCCGCTGATCGCGCAAGGTCTGCCGGAGGAGCGCCCACTTGCTCGTGGGCTTGAGTTGGTCGCTCACCTGGAAGCCAACGCGCTCGGCGCCCGGCACATCACGATGCTCCCCCACGACATCCCGCCAGGCTACGAGTTGCTTGGCACGGTGTTCTCATCGGTTCGGCAATTTGATCAGCAGCGTTCGGTCGTGTGCTGGTCACGACTCGACCGACGTGGGCCGCCGGTAGGGTCGGGGTTGCCGATTCTTCCCCGCCACCACTCGTGCGGCACGCAACGCCGCGGGAGAGTCATGGATCCAAGAATCGAGTTCGTTCCGATGCCGCGTGCCGGCATCGACCACATTCGATGCGCTGCACACGCCCTCGCAGTCATCAACGCTCAGCCGCCACCGCCAGCCACCACCCAGATCACCGTGCTGGCGCTCGACGACAAACACCGGGCCGTCGGATTGATGACGGTCGCCGACCCACCCGACCGAGACGCGGTGGTCACGGTCGCCTCGCTCGTCGCAGGCGCACACGATCGCACGCGCGCGGCGCGCGACGCGGTCGTACTCGCCTCGTTCCGACCCACCGACGACACCGTCGTGAGTGACATCGATCGATGGATCGAGTGCAGCGACATCTTCGACCAAGCCAACATCGATCTGCTCGAATGGTTCGTGATCGGTCGACACGTCACGTGTCCGCGCGAGTTCACCTTTGAGCGAGCGCGCTGGCGGCCATAGCGATCATCCCGACCGGGCGCGGCGCTGAGCCGGACTCAGCCGCAAACCAGCGGCGCGCAGGCGGCGGACGAGCTCGCGGCTCTCCACCTCGCGCGCCCCCGCAGCGACGACCTCGTCCCTGTGTTCCTCCGGAATGTCGTAGTGATCACCCTGGAACACCCGCCGCGGGATGCCCAGCCGGTCGGCGAACTCGTGCAACTCCTCGTACGAGGAGTCGCTGACCAGGTGACACCACTTGCGGCCACGCCACCACCAGCGGGGCTCGTCGATCAGGATCGCCACGGGGTCCACCGTGGCACACTGCACGCAGTGGCCGAGAACGAGACCGAGCTGTGGGTGTGGTGGCAACGGTTCATCGGCACCGACCGAGCAACGTTCGACGCCTTGCTGTCACGTCATCGCGAGGCCCATCGGCGATACCACACGGCGACCCACGTGGCCTGGGTCATCCGGCATTGCCGCACGCTGCTGCGTGATCGGTTTGGTGACGTCCAGACCGTCGGCGACGCGCGCCCCACGGACGCGATCATCATCGCTGCCGCCTTCTGGCACGATGCTGTGTACGACCCGACGAGCGCGTCGAACGAGCATGCCAGTGCGCAACTGGCAGCACGCGACCTGGCGACGCTCGGTTGGGGTGACTCCTCGATTGCCAGGGTCGCGCACGCGATCGAAGGGACCGCTGACCACATGCACCCTGCCGACGACGCCGAGGCAGTGTTGTTCGATGCCGATCTCGCGATCCTCGGCGCCGAACCACGGGGGTATGCCGACTACGTCGATGGCGTGCGATACGAGTACCGGCACGTTCCCGACGACGCATGGCGCACCGGCCGGGCGGCGGTGTTGCGCAGCTTCCTCACCCGCGGACACATCTATGCGACGGCGACCGGGCGGTCGCTGTGGGCAGCGCGAGCCGTGGCCAACCTCGAAGCGGAACTGGCCACGCTCGGTTGACGGAGCCGGCGATCAGTCGCCGCCGGTCGCCGATGCGACCACCCGATGTTCTGGCCCATCGTCGTGCTGACGATGGAGCCGATACTCGAGCGCCGCATAGATGAGCACGCCTGCGAGCGTGATGATGCCCATCAACTCGATCGCTTGCCGGAGGCCGATCGCCTCGGCGAGGAAACCGAGCGGTGCCGCGGCAATGCCGAACCCGGCGAAGCTCAACATCATCAACGACTGGACGCGGCCACGGTGGCTGTCTTCGGTCATCGACAGCGCAATCGTGTTCGACAACGACTGGTATCCGGTCGTGCCAGCACCGAGCACCATCGTGACGAGCACGGCGAGCCAGAACCACGGCGCCGCCCCGAGCGCCATGACGCCCACGCCGAACACGCAGCCCGAGATGATCATGAGCCGCCACGCTCCCGGCGCGTCGGCGCGCGCCGCCAGCGGTACTGCGACCACGACGGCGCCGACCGAGCTGGCCGACATCAGCAGCCCGACCATTCCATCACCGAGACCGAATTCACCCTTCACCAGGGCCGGCACGAACGCGACGTAATTGAATCCGAACATGATCACGACGAACGACGTGATCACCAGCCGGCGCAGGTGCGCCCGCTCCGCGACGTAGCGCACGCCGTCGGCGATCTCGTGGAAGGGTCCGCTGTTGGTCGTCCTCGCTGCGGCTTCGCCGGGCGGACAGCGCAGCAACGTGAGGAATGCCGCTGACGAGATCGTTGCAGCGATGAGGTACGCACCGCCGAGACCGATGAAGGCAACGCCGGCAATCGCTCCTGCGAAGGAGGGCGCGAGCACACGTGTGCCATTCATGCTGAGCATCGAGAGGCTGATGGCGTTGCCCAGCTGATCACGGCCGACGATGTCGGCCGTGAATGCAACCCGTGTCGGACCGTAGAAGCCAAACGCCGTCCCCTGCAGCACGGCCGCGATCAGCAGCATCCAGAACTGCACCAGATCAGTGACGACCATCACGCCCATGAACACCGCCGCGCCAAGCAACACGGCCTGGGCGACGATGAGCACGCGTCGCTTCGGCAGCCGGTCGGCGGCGACACCGCCGAGTGGTGTGGCGATCAGCATCGCAATGCCGAAGCACAGGTACACCAGCCCGAGCGCTCCCTCGCTCTCGGTGAGATCCCATGCCAACACGCCGCGTAGCAAGAACTGCATCTGCACCGACATCATCGAGAACGTGCCGGACCACCACAGGAGCTTGTAGTCCGGGTTGCGCAGCGAGGTGAACGATGCGGATGAGCCGAAACGGAGGAGTGACACCGATGTCGTTTCTAACAGCGTCCTCGGCTCAACGGACGTGTCGGAGGGTCATCGATCGCGGACGAAACCCTGAGCGACCGCACATGTGCGGACTGCGTCGGCCACCGCGTCGGCAACACCTGGCTCGAAGGCCCCTGGGATGATCCGCTCTGGCGTCGGCTGGGCGACCAACGCCGCGAGCGCATCGGCGGCAGCGCGCTTCATCTCGATCGTGCATCTCGTCGCACGAACGTCGAGCATGCCGCGGAACACCCCTGGGAAGGCCAGCACGTTGTTGATCTGGTTGGGGAAGTCACTCCGACCCGTGGCCACGATCGCCACATTTGCCGGCATCTCGTGAGGCATCACCTCCGGAGTCGGATTGGCCATGGCGAACACGATCGCGTCGTCTTTCATATCGGCGAGCCACGTCGGATCGATGATCCCAGGGCCCGAGAGTCCGAGCAGCACGTCGGCACCCTTGATCGCCTCGCGCGCGCCGCCGCGCCGATCGTCGGCGTTGCCCTGCTCGACGAACCACTGTTTCGACGGGTGCAGCGGACCGCGGCCGCGGTGCAGGATGCCTCGACTGTCGCAGCCGATGATGTCGCCGGTCCCCGCTTGTCCAGCTCCCGCGTCGTACAGGAGCTCGGCGACTGCGACCCCCGCAGCCCCGGTTCCGACGATTGCCACGCGCAGTTCATCGACGGGTTTGTCAACGAGCTTTGCGGCGTTGGTCAGCGCGGCGAGGGCGACGATCGCTGTGCCGTGTTGGTCGTCGTGGAACACCGGGATGTCGAGTTCGTCCTGTAGGCGGCGCTCGATGTCGAAGCAGTGCGGCGCCTTGATGTCCTCGAGGTTGATGCCACCAAAGCTCGGAGCGATTGCCTTGCCGATCGCCACCATCTCGTCGACCGTCGGTGCGTCGACACACACCGGGTATGCGGCGACGTCGCCGAACTGTTTGAACAACACCGCTTTGCCTTCCATCACTGGCATCGCGGCTTCGGGACCGATGTCACCGAGGCCGAGCACGGCGCTTCCGTTGGAGAGCACGGCAACCGCGTTGGCACGCCCGGTGACCGTCCAGCCGAGCGGCGGATCGTCCGCAACGGCTTGTGACACCCGCCCGACTCCAGGGGTGTAGGCCAGCGCCAGGTCGTCGGGTCCGTCGATCGGTGCGGTTGGCTCGACCACGATCTTGCCCCCACGGTGGAGCTCGAACGCTGGATCGTCGACGAACGGGGCCAGCGCACGGTCGTCGTGGGCACGATGGTGTCGGTCGTGGTTGGTTGTGGACATCGGGATCTCCTACGGATCTACCGGTTCCAACAGCGTCACCCGCCGCCGGATTCCGGCTGGTCGGGCGAGTTCGACGCCGTTCAGCGCTGCTGACGACGTGCCCCCCGCCGGACCCGTACCGGAATGAGTACGGGTGCGGGGACGCGTGCTGCTGCCGCTACTCCGGCTGCCACGAGCGTGGCACCGACGGCGATCACAACGGCGAGCACGAGGCAGATGGTAGCGGATCTGGTTCACTGACCGCATGGCGCAGCTGATGACCGATCTGGAAACGATGCCCGCGCCCGCCGATCCGTTACTCGATGTCGACGAGCGCACTGAGACCGACGAGCCCACCGCAGCACACATCGTGAAGACCAAGCGTGGCGAAAATGCCGCCGCCAAGGTGCTCGAAGCGCGCATCAACGGGACACCCGTCGAGGCGCTGTGTGGTTATGTCTGGGTCCCGTCGCGCGACCCCAAACAACTGCCCATTTGCGAGGAGTGCAAGAGCATCTACGAGATGTACAAGGCATTCAACGACGGCTTGCACGACACACCGAACGACTGAGCCGATCGACCGAACACGACCGAGTCGGGTGACCCGAGTGACTGCCGCAGACGGTTCTGTTCGCGGACACGTGTGGATTTCGCACGTTTTCCCTGGGATTGTGGTGGGACGTGGCTGAGCTCCGGATCCGCCGGGCGGTGCGCGGGTTGCTGCTCACACCCGCCGAGGAGATCTTGCTGGTGCGCTTCGAGTTCCCGACCCGCACCGTGTGGGCCGCCCCGGGTGGCGGCCTGGAAGACGGCGAGGATCATCTCGATGCGCTGCGGCGCGAGTTGCGCGAAGAGGTCGGCCTCACCGACCCGGCGATCGGTCCCCACGTCTGGAATCGCGAACACATCATTCCGCATCTCGACGGCCAGTGGGACGGCCAACGCGACCGGTGCTACGTGGTGCGCACCGAGCGCTTCGACCCACAACCCGAACTGACCTGGGACGAGTTGCGCGCCGAGCGCGTCGAAGAGCTGCGCTGGTGGCAGGTGTCCGAGATCGAGCAGTCGACGGCCACGTTCGCCCCACGTCGGCTCGGTCGACTGCTCCGCTCACTCGTCGACGATGGTCCTCCAGCGACGCCGATCGACACCGGCGTGTAGCCGTTCCGCGGCAGCGACCGATCTGGCTGGGTGGGGTACCCATGGGCCGCGCCGTTCAGCGCCATCACGACGAAGTGCTCGATGCCCTGGTCGCCGTGGCATCCAACACCGGTATCCCGGCCGAACTGTGCGGGCCGACCGCACGTCGAGTTACCGGTACCTCGGCGAAGGGCTTTTCTCTCACCACCGCGACAGACGACTCGGTGCTCGGAACGTGAGATGGCATCGGGAATCTGACCGATCACGGCGACGTGCTGTTCGCCGTGCTCGACCACTACCGGCGCGGCACCGTCGCCGGGCGAAGCGAGGAGTTCTGGCCGACGTTTCCAGATGAGGTTGTCGAGTTCCTCCAAGAGCACGCCCCGACGATGCCCGCGCCAGCGATCCGCTGTGCCACCGAACGGCTACCGCCCGAACAACGCAAACGGGCGCGCGACGCCCTGTGCTGATTCCCGACGGCGTCAGGTCGCGATGCGTTGGTGGCTCGTGCGGATGATGCAGGTCTGCTGGGCGGTACCGATCAGACGGCCGTCCTCACTCCAGATGTCGAGCGACCCGTGACCGATTCCCTGGTGGTATCCGTCGGGCCGCGCATCGAGCAGCACCCACTCGGTCGGCCGGCGATCGATGACTCGCACCGTGTTGTCGAGGCTCGTACCACCGGGAACGACGCCCAGCGCAGCGCAGACGGCGAGCGGGATGATGTCGGCCACGAACGCCTGCGTCGCCGGTGAGCCAATGGGGTGATCGGGAATCCGGCACCACATCCGCAGCGGACCACGCTGGGGGTCGTCGACGGCGTCGAGTGCCCACGCGCCTGCGGCGACACGCCGTTCGAGATGATCGAAGAACGTCCCCTCCGTGTCGACTGCGAACGGTTCGGACATGTCGGGACACTCTTCGGGCGGGGACACGGTTGGCATCTCGGCGAACTGCCGCGAATCGCCCGATGCCTTCGAGGTCAACGCACACAGCGACGTGTACATCGGTCGACCCTCGATCGAGCCGACCACCTCGATCTGCGATGTCGCTCGGCCCGCTGCTCCGGTCTCCACGACGATGTCGACATCGTCGCCCGGCGTGGGCGAGCCGATGAATTGAGTGGTCACCCATTGCAGCGCTCGATCGGTGGCCACCTCGGCGGCCTCGATCGATGCAGCGATCGCCGATCCCCCGTAGAGGAACTCAAACGGTGTGCACAGCGCTCGCCGAGCGTGCAGCGTGAAACGGTTCTGGCTGGCGGCCGCTGTGAGTTCGAGCAGCTCGAAGCGACCGTCGCCGGAGTGCTCTGCAGAGTTCGTCACCCCTCTACAGATACAGGGCGGTGGCGATGATGAAGAAGATGCTCACCCCGAGAATGTCGTTGGCCGCGGCGATGAACACGCCGGTGGCGACCGCAGGATCCGCCCCGAGCCGTCGCAACACCAGTGGAATCACTGCTCCCAGCGTGGTCGCCATCGTCATCGCCACCATCAACGCAAACGTCGCCGTCGCGGCCAATTCTCCTGGTCGATCGATGTCGTTCAGTCCGGACGTCACCACGATGAACACCGACAAGACCAACCCGACGATGAAGCTGTTGCTCAGCCCGGTCGCGGTTTCGCGCAGCACGCGCCGGAGATGGTCGCCGTGCCAGATGATGCCGGTGCTCATGCCCGACACCGTCACCTGCGACGCCTGGATCCCGGCGTTGCCGGCCATCGCCATCACCACCGGAATGAAGCTCGCCAAGATCGCCGCCTCGAGCAGCTGCTTCTCGAACAGCCCGACGGCGACGCCGGCCAACGTGGAACCGACCAGGCCGGCCAGCAGCCACGGCAAACGGTGCCGGATCATCACCGACACGCGATCGTTCGGCCCGGCGTCGGGATCGAGACCGGACGCGATGTTGAGGTTCTCCTGCAACTCGTCGGCGAGCACTTCAGCCAACTCATCGGGTGTGATCCCACCGAGCAGGCGGCCGTGGATGTCGACCACGGGAATCGTCGACACCCCAGCGTCACGGGCGACCCGCAGTACCTCTTCTTGGTCGAGTCGGGGGCGCACCGAGACGACATCGGTATGCACCCACTGTCCGACGGTGTCGGTACCGGCGTGCACCAGCAGATCCTCCGGCTCGAGGTATCCGATGAGTCCACCATCGTCGTCCATCGCATAGATCGCCCGTACCGAGCCGACTTTGGCGGCGCGATCTTGAATGGCGGCGACGGTCCGGGTGAGCGTCCACGATGCCGGCACGGCGATGAACTGGTCGGTCATGATCGTCGCCGCGGTGTCGAGACCATACGAGAGCCGCGCCGCGAGGTCACCTGGCGGCAGCCGCTCGATCACCCGCTCGCGGGTCTCTTCGGGGAGGTGAGTGATCAGCTCGACCGCCTCGTCGATGTCGAGCCCCTCGGCAATCTCGATCAGCCGATCGATCGTCTCGTCGGCGGCCAGGATCGCTCCGGCCTCAGGATCGACCACGTCGAGGATGCCGATCGCCCGCGCCATCGGCAGCCAGTGGAACAACACACGCGCCCGCTTGAGTGGAAGCTCCTGCATGAGCGTGAAGACCTGACGAATCTTCCACGTGCCGAGTTCGGCGAGCACTGCGTCGCGATCACCTTCTTTGATCCGGCGCGAGAACCATTTGTGCGGTGGCTGCCCATCGATCTCACGTTCGAGCAGGTCGGCGTCGGCCATGGTGCGGGAAGCTAGCGCTCGGCCAGTGACGCTGCTGGAGCATTGACGTACCGCAGAGAGGTGTAGTTCACGGCGATCTCCGCTGCCTGAGCCGACGATCTCAACGAGGCGCTCGCCGTGGAACGCGCTGCACTGCTGACGCTTCTGCGCGCGCTCGACCCAGCAGAGTGGGATCTGCGAACGCTGGGTCCACCACAGCCAGATCCGCCGCGCCATCGGCTCCGTGGCGCGGCGATCATCGAAAGTCGCGGCTGCGAGTCCTCGCCGGCAACGGCAGCGGCTCCATGTGCTCGGCAACGACGTTGATCACGCCTTCACTCCGCTCGAGTCGGCCGCGGATGACCAATGCTGCAGCCTCTCTGGCGACACGCCGGAACCGCGCCCAACAGCCCTTCGAGACGACGATGTTCATCAAACCCGTTTCGTCTTCCAAGCTGATGAACGTCGTTCCTTGTGCGGTCATCGGCCGCTGCCGGTGTGTCACCACCCCGGCGACGTGCACAATCGATCCGGGTTCGGGATCCCACAGCGCGTCGGCGGTAAGCACACCACGTCGATCGAGGTCTGCTCGGACGAACTGCGTCGGATGCCCATCGGGCGAGACCCCGGTCGCCCAGAGATCGGCAACCGCTTCTTCGACCGGGTCCATTCCCGGCAGGCGCGGCGCATCAGCGCCGGTGACCACGCCCTCCAGCCGACCAGGGCGGGACTGAGCTGTCGCTCCGACACTCCACAACGCCTCACGCCGTTCCAGTCCGAGGCAACCGAACACACCAGCGGTCGCCAGAGCCTCCAGGTGCGCCAACGAGAGCGCCGGAACCCGGCGAACGAGATCCTCGGTCGATTGATAGAGCCCGCCCTGCTTGCGCTTGCGCTCGATCTCCTCGGCCAGATCGTCGCCCAGACCTCGCACCGACCCCAATCCGAGACGAACGGCGACTTCATCCGTCGATTGAACATTCGTCGACTGCTGACCTTCACGTCGATCGGCGTCCGAGCGGCTCAGGTATGGCTCCAGCGTCGCTGCGGCCAACGATGCGTTGAGGTCTGGCGTGTGCACCACCACACCATGGCGACGAGCGTCTCGAACCAGCGTGTGTGGCGACCAGAATCCCATTGGCTGCGCGTTGAGCAGTGCCGCACAGAACGCCGCCGGCTCGTGGTACTTGATCCACGACGATGCGTACACGAGGTAGGCGAAGCTCACCGAGTGCGACTCGGGGAATCCGTAGTTGGCGAACGCCTTCATCTTGGTGAACAGCTCGTCGGCGACGTCACCGTCGATCCCCCGTTCGGCCATCCCCGCATACAGGCGTTCGCGAAGACCCTCCATACGCGCCGCTGAACGTTTCGATCCCATCGCTTGACGCAACTCGTCGGACTCGGCTGGGGTGAATCCGGCGACGTCGATCGCCATCTGCATCAACTGCTCTTGGAACAGCGGCACCCCGAGTGTCTTGCCCAGCGAGTTCTCGAGCAGCGGATGGAGATAGGTGACCGGCTCTTGGCCATTGCGCCGGCGGATGTACGGGTGCACCGAACCACCTTGGATCGGGCCTGGACGGATCAACGCCACCTCGACAACGAGGTCGTAGAAGGTACGCGGCTTCAACCGCGGCAAGGTGGCCATCTGCGCACGTGACTCGATCTGGAAGACCCCAACGGTGTCGGCGCGGCACAACATGTCGTAGACGTCGTCGTCTTGGGGGATCGTCGCCAGATCGATCTCGTAGCCACGGTGATCGCGAACGAGATCGACCGCATAGTGCAATGCCGACAGCATCCCCAGACCGAGCAAGTCGAACTTGACGAGACCGGTACGGGCACAGTCGTCTTTGTCCCACTGCAGCACCGAGCGCTTGTCCATACGCGCCCACTCGACCGGACACACCTCGATCACCGGTCGATCACAGATGACCATCCCGCCCGAGTGAATCCCGAGATGGCGCGGTGCATCTTCCACCTCCGCAGCCAGCTCGATCACCGGCGCCGGGATCGAACAGTCAGGCTGTGCCGCAGTGGCCGCAACGTCGCCCCAGGCATCGACCTGTTTCGACCAAGCATCCTGCTGGCCCGGCTGATAGCCCAGCGCCTTGGCCATATCGCGCACCGCCGACCGCGAACGGTAGGTGATGACATTGGCCACCTGTGCGGTGTGATGCCGCCCGTAACGCTCGTAGACGTACTGAATCACCTCTTCGCGGCGATCACTCTCGATGTCGATATCGATATCAGGAGGGCCGTCGCGCTCTGGTGAGAGAAAACGCTCGAACAACAGCCCGAGTGACACCGCGTCGGCGTTGGTGATCCCGAGGGCGTAACACACTGCGGAATTGGCAGCACTCCCCCGCCCCTGACACAAGATATTCGCCCGGCGACAGAACTCGACGATGTCCCAGACGACGAGGAAGTAGCCAGCGAAGTCGAGCTGTTCGATCAATGCCAGCTCATGGTCGATCGTCGACCACGCTCTGGATCGGAGTGACGCACCGGTCGCCTCATTCGATCCGGTCGTCCCAGGGCGATCGCCGTAGCGCCGCCGCCCCCCATCGCCGACAACTCGACGGAGGTACTCCATCTCACTGATCGGCCTGCCATCGGCACCGTTCGGGCACGGAAACGGGGGCAGATTCGGAGCCACCAATGAAAGATCGAACGCCGCGGCGCGGCCGATCTCTGCAGCTCGCTCGACCACACCCGGGTAGCGCCGGAACCGACGCGCCTGTTCGGCGCCCGCCCGGAGGTGCGCCCCAGCAGCACCCGGCAACCACGAGTCGAGTTCGGCGAGGCTCCGTCGAGCCCGAACCGCAGCAAGCGCCGTCGCGAGACGGCGTTGGCTCGGCGTGGCGTAGTGCACATTGTTGGTGGCCACACACTCGACACCTTCTCGATGGGCCACCTCGACGAGTGCATCGTTGCGTGCCGAGTCGAATGGATCACCGTGATCCCACAACTCGACGAGAACTCGATCGCGTCCGAACGCATCGATCAATCGGCGCAGCTCTCGACGGGCCGCACGGGGGCCATCATCGACCAATGCCGCCGGAACGGCTCCTTTCCGGCACCCGGTCAGCGCCCATACGTTCCCTGCGGCAACGGTGGCGAGGTCACCCAGCGCGAACCGGGCAACGCCCTTTTCGCCGGCGAGATGTCCGTTGCTCAGCGCTCGGGCGACCCGGGCATACCCGTCGGGTCCATCGGCGAGAAGCAGCAGGTGCGTTCCATCCGGATCGGGTGCATAGGTATCGGGGACGAGTCCGGTCGCCACCTGCTGCGTCGCCTCGGCTTCGCTACGGATGAACGATTCATCGCAACGTCCAGGAGTCACTTCACCCAAGGTGATCTCGGTGCCGAACACCGTCGGCAACCCCACCGCCCTTGCAGCTTCGGCGAAACGGACGACTCCGTAGAACCCGTTGTGATCGGTGATGGCCAACGCTTCGAGCCCGAGTCGGGCTGCTTCGGTGGCGAGTTCCTCGGGGTGAGAAGCGCCGTCGAGAAACGAAAAGTTCGAGTGACAATGCAACTCGGCATACGACACTGCACCGCCACCAGCATGCAGGCCTTCGGGAACCTGGAACGGTTGTCGTTTGCGTCCCCACGCCGGGCTATCGCCACCCGCATTCCAAGACGGACTCCCTGCGGGCCGACCATCGCGCCCCGGACGCCCAGACAGCGCCGATTCGAGTTCCGACCACGACCAGGACGGGTTGTTGAAGCCCATCCACCACAGTGTCGAACATATGTGCTACGAACGCAAGTTCGTGACGATGGTCACTGGCTGCAGAAGCTGGTGACCGTCGACTCTGGTCGCCCCGGCTCCACATCGTCGAACCCCCGTGTCCGGTGTCTCGCCGATCGTGATCAGGTGGTCTGGCCCGCGAACTGAGCGTTGTGGAGACGCCAGTAGGCGCCGCGGGCCTCGAGCAGCGAGTCGTGGTTGCCCTGCTCGCAGATCCGGCCGTCTTCCATCACGAGGATCACGTCGGCGCCCCGGATCGTCGACAGGCGGTGCGCGATCACGAAGCTCGTGCGGTTCTGACGCAGCGCGTTCATCGCCTCTTGGATCAGCACCTCTGTGCGGGTGTCGACCGAACTGGTCGCCTCGTCGAGGATCAGGATCGATGGGTCGTTGAGGAATGCCCGGGCGATCGTCATCAACTGCTTCTCGCCGGTGGAGATGTTGTCCCCCTCGTCGTTGATCATCGTGTCATAGCCGGCCGGGAGGGCCTGCACGAACCGGTCGACGTAGGTGACCCGGGCGGCTTCGCGCATTTGCTCCTCGGTGGCGTCCGGATTGCCGTACATCAGGTTCTCGCGGATCGTGCCGCCGAACAGCCACGTGTCCTGCAACACCATCCCGATGTCGGCGCGCAGCTCGTGGCGCGGGAACGACGCTATGTCGCGACCGTCGAGCGTGATCCGTCCGCCGTCGAGGTCGTAGAACCGCATGATGAGGTTGACCAGCGTCGTCTTGCCGGCGCCCGTCGGCCCGACGATCGCCACGGTCTGGCCCGGCTCGGCAACCACGTTCAGCCCGGCGATCAGCGGCGTGTCAGGGTCGTAGGAGAAGTGCACGTCGTCGAACACGACCCGGCCCTTGACCGGCGCCGGTTCGGGCGTCGGGGCCTGCTCGGGCGACTGCTCCTCGGCGTCGAGCAACTCGAGTACCCGCTCGAGCGAGGCGATTCCTGACTGGAACGTCGCCGCCATCGAGGCAAGGAATGTCAATGGCTGGGAGAACTGTCGGGCGTACTGGATCATCGCCTGCATCCCGCCGATGCTCAGCGCCCCCGACGAGATCTGCAGGCCGCCGACCACGGCGATCAGGATGTACTGCACGTTGCCCATGAAGAGGATTGCGGGCTGGATCAGGTTGGCCATGAACTGGGCGCTGAAACTCGCCTCGTAGAGCTGGTCGTTGTCTTTTCGGAAATGCTCCTCGGCTTCGCGCTGGCGCCCGAAGCTCTTGACGATCGTGTGTCCGGTGAAGACCTCCTCAGCCTGTGCGTTGAGGTTGCCGGTGTGACGCCACTGCGCCATGAACCGCGGCCGGGCCCTGCCGCCGATGAACTTCATCAGCCACACCGACACCGGCACCGTGATGAGTGCCACGAGCGCGAGCAGCGGCGAGATCGTGAACATCATGATCGTGACCCCGAGCAACGTGAGCAGCGAAGTGAGGATCTGGCTGATCGTCTGCTGCAGACTCTGGCTGAGGTTGTCGATGTCGTTGGTGACTCGGCTGAGGAGATCGCCGCGGGGCTGGCGATCGACGTAGCTGAGCGGGAGGTGGTTGAGCTTGCGCTCCACCGATCCGCGCAGCGCGAACATCGAACGCTGCACGACGCCGGCGAGCACGTACGCCTGCGAGTAGGACAGGATCCACGACGCCACGTACACGCCGCTGACGATGAACAGCTGTCGATGGAGCGCATCGAAGTCGATGCCGTCGGGGCCGGTGATGCCGTCGACGATGATGTTGGTCGCTTCGCCGAGCAGCCGGGGCCCGATCACCACCAGGCACACACTCAGGACCGTCGCAACCAACACGAGCGCCAGCAACGGCCGCTCTTTGCCGAGGATCTCCCCAAGGCGCTTCAGGGTCTGGCCGAAGTTGTCGCTGCGCTCGGCGGGGATGCCGACGCCACCTCCGGGGCCGAAGCTGTTACGCCGCGCCTCGGTCCCGGCCGTTGCGAGCAACCTCTTGTCGTCTACCTGTTGACCCGGGCTCGGTGAACCGCCGTTGTTGGATGTGCCGTTGTTCGCAGTGCCGGCGCTCATGCCACCGCTCCCTGGCCGATCTGCGATTCGACGATCTCGATGTAGGTCGGGCACGTATCGAGCAGCTCGGCGTGGGTGCCGCGACCGATGATGCAGCCGTCGTCGAGCACGAGGATCTGGTCGGCGTCGGTGATCGTCGACACGCGTTGCGCCACGATCAGCACGGCCGCGTTGGCCGTGTGCGGTTGCAACGCCTCCCGCAATCGGGCGTCGGTGGCGAGGTCGAGGGCCGAGAACGAGTCGTCGAACACGTACAGCTCGGGTTTCACCACGAGCGCCCGGGCAATGCACAGACGCTGGCGCTGGCCGCCCGAGACGTTGGTGCCGCCCTGCGTGATCGGTGCGTCCAGGCCATCGGGCATCGTCTGCACGAAACCGGCTGCCTGTGCCACCTCCAGCGCCTCCCACAATTCCTCGTCGGTGGCGTCCGGCCGCCCGTAGCGCAGGTTCGAGGCCACGGTGCCGGAGAACAGGAACGGCCTCTGCGGCACGTAGCCGACCCGACTCCACAGCAGATCGAGGTCGAGGCGGCGGACGTCGACACCGTCGACGAGCACGGTCCCGCCGGTGGCATCGGCGAGACGCGACACCAGGTTGACCGCCGTGGTCTTGCCAGCACCGGTGCTCCCGATGATCGCCGTGGTCGTGCCGGCCTCGACGCGGAACGACAGATCGCCGAGCACCGGCCGGTCGGCGCCCGGGTAGGCGAATGCAACGTCGCGAAACTCGAGCGTGCCGTGTTCGGGCGTCTCGGTCACCGGGTCATCGGGCTGGCGAACGGTCGACTCGGTCTCGAGCACTTCGACGACTCGTGCGGCGGCGACCGCCGCACGAGGGATCATCGACACCATGAACGTGACCATCACGACTGCGAACAGGATCTGGATCAGGTAGGTGAGGTAGGCGACCATCGCCCCGATCTCCATGTCGCCGGCACCGATGCGATCGCCGCCGATCCAGATCACCGACACGCTCGAGATGTTGATGATCAGCATCACCGTCGGGAACGTCGCCGCCATCAGGCGCCCAGCGCGCAGTGCGGTCTGGGTGAGCTCGTCGTTGGCCTGCTCGAACCGTTCGGTCTCGAGCGGCTCGCGGACGAACGCTCGCACCACCCGCATTCCGGCGATCTGCTCGCGCAGCACGAGGTTCACCCGGTCGATGCGCAACTGCATCGCCTGGAACGACGGGACCATCCGATACACGATCGATCCGAGCGAGATCACCGCCGCTGGGATTGCGAACAGGATGATCACCGACAGCCCGAGGTCCTCACGAACGGCGAAGAAGATCCCGATCACCAAGTTGAGCGGGGCAGTGATCATCATCGTCACCGCCATCACGACGAGCATCTGGATCTGCTGGACGTCGTTGGTGGTACGGGTGATCAAGGACGGCGCACCGAACTGGCCGACCTCGCGAGCCGAAAAGCCGGTCACGGTGTGGAACAGGTCGCGCCGGATGTCGCGTCCGAACGCCATCGCCGCCTGCGCCCCGTACCAGACGGCGGCCGCAGCGAACACGATCTGCACGAGCGTGAAGGCCATCATCACGCCGCCCATCGTGATGATGTAGTCGTTGTCGCCGAGCAGCACGCCGTTGTCGATCAGCAGCGCGTTGATGGTCGGGAGGGTGAGCGCGGCAAACGTCTGGATCGCCTGGAGGACAACGACCAGGGTGAGCAGCTGCCGGTACGGCCCGAGGTGGCTCTTGAGAAGCTGCCACAGCTTCATGCCATCCCCTCGCCCGCTTGCGTGCGGCCGACGCCGTGGAGGACGAGGTCGACGATGTCGGTTGCGCTCGCTGCCTCGGCGGCGATCAGCGGATGGGTGAGCGACATCGTGAGCGCGCGGAGGTAGCGGGCGGCCGTTGCCGGTTCGGTGCGGATGCGGCCCGGGTGGGCGGCGAACAGCTTTGCCAGCTCGGGGCTATCGGTCATCGGACCGCGTACCTGCTCGTGGCGCTTCGCGCTGAGGTGCGAGAGCAATGTCCAGACGTCGACCACGCGCTTTTGGAGCAACACGGTGGCCTCCAGCAGTTGGTCCTCGAAGGATCGACTCCGGTCGATCCCCCGCAGAGCCGCCTCCAACGGCGCCTGGTCGACCGTGGCGTCGAGGACCGCGTCGAGCAACTCGTCCTTGTCGGCGAAGACCCGGAAGATGGTCCCCTCGGCGATGCCAGCGGCGGTGGCGATCTGCTTGGTGGTGATCGCTTCACCGTGCTCGACGAGCAATGGCCGCACCGCCTCGACGATCGCGGCCCGACGCTCCTGCGGCGCCATGGCGGTGGCCCGCTTCGTCGGTGCGGCCGAGGGCGGTCGCGTCGCTGCTTGGCTCTTCACGGCGGCGCACTCTAGTGTGAGTGAGCGCTCACTCACGCAGGCGAGCCCCTCGATGGGGATGTTGTTTGGGGCGCACGGGTCCCGGTTGGCGACACAGACCCGCCCCAAAGCGACGCATCGAACGAGCGATCCGCGCCCGGACGCACCGGCGCCCCGGCTTAGTGACGATCAGCGAGATGGAGGAGCAGGCCGCGCAGGCCGGGGTCGGCGCGATCGATCGCCGCCTCCCACGAGAACCAGTCGATCTCCTGGCTCTCGCCCTCCGGCGGGGCAGGGTCACGTTCATCCCCGCCAAGCAGGTAGCGCAGGTCGAGATGGGTGTGCCCACGCCCACCTTCATGAACATCGACATGCAACAACTCGGGAACACCCGACCGGTCGGGGACACCGATGAAGTCGAGATCCAGCCCGGTCTCCTCGTTGCATTCCCGCAAAGCTCCATCCCACGGAGTCTCCCCAGGCTCGAGATGACCTCCTGGCTGCAGCCACAGCCCGAGGCGCTTGTGGCGCAACAACAGCACCCCGCGGGCGCTGACGACGATCCCCGACCCGGTCACGTGCACCCGCCCTGCTTCGTATGAGAACGGATCGGCAAGTTCGTCATAAGCTGCGATGAAGTCGGCGATCGACCGCTCCTCACGGGCATCGACCGCTTGCCGCCCGGCCACATCGGCCCGGACACGACGGCGAACCACATCCACCCCGACCACACCACCGGTGTAGCAGGGGCCAGAATGACATGCCTGACATTTCCCGACGATTTCCGCTTGAGTTCGCCAGACCCATGGCCGATACCCACCTGAAGGACGCGAGCAGCGGACGGGACTCCATGGGCAACGACATCAATCTGGCACCTCGAATCTTGATCGCAGTCGCTGATCCCGACGTGCGCCGTCAGGGCGTTGCTGCGCTGCGCGGCGCCGGGTTCTGCGTCAGCGCTCCGACCGACGGCGAGGCGGCGCTGCTCCTGGCCGAGTCGTTCTCCCCGGATGTGCTGATCGTCGACGCCAGTGTCCGCACCCCGAACGGCCGTCCGCTCTACGAGCATTTGCGCGAGTCAACCGAGCACTACCTGCTGTGCATCACCGACGACCACAACGATCACTCCCGCGCTGCACTCTTGCGCGCCGGCGCCGACGACGCGGTCTCGCTCCCGGTCTCCGCCGACGAACTCGCCGCACGTTGCTCTGCCATGCTGCGTCGACCACGCGAGATGCAACCGCGCACGGACGGCAACGGCTCCGCGACAACCCTTTCACTCGGCCCGTTGACGATCGATCTGGGTCGCCGCGAAGTGCGTGTCGACGACAACGAACTGCCGACGACGCGCATCGAGTTCTCGCTGCTCGAGCAGCTGTGTCGACGCCCGACCGAGGTGTGCACCCGCGAAGATCTCCTCGACGCAGTGTGGGGCCCACAGTGGGTCGGCGATCACCACGTCGTCGATGTCCATCTGTCGAATCTGCGCCGCAAGCTCGACAAGATCGCCCCTGGGATCAAGGTGATCCACACTGTGCGAGGCGTCGGATTCCGGCTCGCCAACGATGTCACCGACTCACTCGACATGTCGCCGGTGTTCGGCTTGGCGACAGCGATCTGACAGCAACGATTGGCGGCCGCGCCGAGCCCGTTTGACGGCTGAGTCGAGACCAATCGATGAGCTGCGCTCAGTCGTAGCGCGCCAGCAGCCACCACCGCCGATGCTCGGCGGCGACGAGCACAGCCTGTCCATCGTCGGCGACGATCTGCAGGCGGGCCAACCGTCGATGTCGCTGCGGCTCCCACCAACGCTCCTCGATCGGCCATGGGCCGGCCCACTCGCTGATCAACCGGCGGCAGACGCGTCGCCACCCCGCGGTCTCATCGCCATCGAGTTCCCACCAGCTGGCCGGGGCTGCGGACATCTCCCCGCGCCCATCGACGACGACCATGCTCCCGCCGTCGTCGAGTACCTCGATCGGCAACGGCTCGACGAAAACGGTGGCCGGCGACGGAGCAGGCAGCCCACCGGGCCAGGGCCCCTGAGGCCCGCTGCCGGTGCCGGCCGACGACACCGCCCGCGCCCGCTGGTCGAGATCGACTGTTACTGCCGGTACCCACCTGTACCGGTCGGCCGGAAGCCGACCGCCATTCCATACCGGGACGGTCACCTCGTGTTCAGATGTCAGCGTGCTCAGCCGAGCGATCGCTCGACCGGCTCGGCGGTCAGCTTCGGATGAACCACCCCACAAGCCCAGCTGTAGCCCCTCGTCGGCGCGGAGCTCGACGGGTGCCAGACGGAGCGCAGAGACCCCACCGGTGAGTGCCTGGTCGCTGCCACGGGGTAGTGAGATCCATGCATCGAGCTGCCAGCGAACGCGCTCGACGACCGCTGCGGAGTTGAGCCCTTCGGACCGATACCACGAGCGCTCGGAGCGCTCGCCGTGTTCGCTCTCGAGGTCGACGACCAACCGCGTACACACTTGGCCGATGGCGGCCAGTGCGGCGACCATTTCGTCGGCCAGATGTTTGGCGACGAACACCACCGGGTCGGAGCGCTCGACGGGCGTGTCGAAGATGTGCTCGACCCGACGGTCGGGGTCGGGATCGACGGTGGACGGCGGTCGAGGATCGGCACCGCTGGCGAGCGCATGGGCATGAACACCGGTCGGTCCGAACCGTCCGAGCACGTCGACTGGATCGAGTGCAGCCAGGTCGCCGAGTCGCCGCATTCCGAGCCTGGTGAACAGTTCGACCAGATCGGCATCAACCTCACCGAGTGCGTGGAGCCAACCGATCGGCAACGACGCACAGAATGCTGCCGATGTGCCTGCGTCGACCACGACCGTCGCCCGACGTGTGATTGCCAAGCGAGCGGCGATTCCCGAGGCGAACCGACCGTCAGCGATCCCGACGCCGACACGGACCGGCGTGCGCATGCTGTCGATGGCCAACTCGACAATGCGCTCGGCGAGTATCGCCTCACCACCGAGGTAACGCGAGGGACCTCGGGTGGCCACGGTGAGCCATCCCGGCTCGATCACGTCGAGGCGTGGCGACAGGTCGGCGATGGCCCGCAGCGTCGGCTCGAAGACGCGCGCATCGCGCTCGGGGTCGTGATCGATCAACTCGAGTTGTGGGCAGCGTTGCTGGGCTGACCGTCGTCGCTGCCCGACCAGCACACCCTGTTCGGCGGCTGCGGGGGTGCGAGCGACCACGCGATTGGCGGCGAGCACCGCTGCGGGATGGCCGGGATCGCATCCTGCAGCAACGGTCGGCCAGTCGGCACACCACAACGTCGCCAACCGTGATGGCGCAACCTCACTCATGGCGCGCCGGCCCGGAGATGTCCACGCGTTGACGTCGCTGCCCGCCATGGCGGCGACCACCGATCGAGAGCTCTACCGAGCACGAACGTAGATGACCCGCGCCGGCGGTGATGCCAGACCACTGCGGGGCCGCACTGCGCACGACGACGTCGACCGCACATCCCGCCGGTGGCTCGCCGAGGACGACGAGCACCGCTCCTCGTCGGCGAACGCGATCGACGAGACGGCGGAACACCCCTGGACGCAGGCCGTCGGGCAAGGTGGTCAGCACCACATCGAATCCATCGACAGCAGCGGCCGCGAGTTCGGCCCATCTCGTTGTCGGCCCATCGACCGCCACCACACGCTCGAGCGCCACGCCACATTCACTCAGCGCATCGAGCCCGATCGTCGGTATTTGCAACAGACACACCCAGGCACCCTCGGCGACCGCTGGAGCGATCAGCTGAGCCGCTGTCGTGGTCGCCAACGGCCCGGCGGTGGCCATGCTGTGCCCACGCACGATGTGCTGCCTCGACAACACACTCGCCAGGACCGTGGGGGCCGGGAACGTGCGTTCACCGGCGAGTGCGACCGGCGCAACACGGGCACGAAGCTGTTCGAGGACCGCGGGGCTGGCAGCCATCGCGCCACCCTATCCGCGAATCGAACATACGTTCCCATCGCGTTCGGAGTGGTTCTCTGTGCTGGCGGGCTATCCCTGCTTGGCCTTCCACCGCTCGCGGCCGGCACGGCTGCGTTCGAGCAGATGGGCCGGGACGAGCTGAGCAGCGGCTGACTGGGCGCTGTCGCCGCCGCCTGCGTCGGCGGCGACAGCAGCGGGCTCGTCTGGTTGGAGGTCTTCGAACGACGGTGGCTCGACGCCAGGGCGCCAGTACTGGTACAGATCGCGCACTACATCGACGAGACCGACCGCATCGAAACCCTTGTTCAGGTCGACGGTGATCATGTTGGCGTAGATGTGCAACGAATCGACGGCCCCGGTGGCGAACATCCGTCGCGCCAACTCGTCGGACGGCGTGTTGCCGACGGCCTCGTCGGCAGAGCGGAACCGCTCGTGCCCCTGACCTGACAATGTGCGATTGAGCTCGAAACGCACCACGCCCGGCGTCGTGCTCGGCTTCTCTTGGACGGCAACGGGTTGGCCCATGACGACGAGCACGCTACCCCGACCAGTCGCACCGAGCGATATCCCATCGACTGCAGCTCAGGCGAGCACCTCGCCCAACACCGCTGGAAACTCGGCGGGGGTCACCGCCATGACCGTCGCCCCGAGATGCCGGAGCGCTTCAGCATTGTGGGCGTCGTGCGCCGGCGTTCCCTCATCGCTCAGAGCCAGCAGGACAACGAGCTCGACTCCCGATGTGATCAACGCCCGAGCCCGGCTGAGCAGCAACGCCTCGTCGCCGCCTTCGAACAGATCGGAGACGAGGAACAACACCGAACATTGTGGCGTCTCGATCAACCGTTGGCAGTACCCCAGGGCTGCTGCGATGTCGGTGCCGCCCCCGAGCTGCACGCCGAACAGCACCTCGACGGGATCGTGGAGGTACGAGGTGAGATCGGTGATCGCAGTGTCGAAGGCAACCAGGTGGGTCCGCAATGCCGGCAGCTGAGCGAGCACGCCAGCGAACAACGAGGCGTAGACCACACTGTCGGCCATCGACCCGGACTGATCGACGGCGATCACTACATCGCGAGCGATCCCCCGTCGACGGCGGGAATACCCCACCAACCGCTCTGGAACGATGGTCCGCTGCTCGGGCAGCCAATGCCGCAGGTTGGCTGCAATGGTCCGGTCCCAGTCGACGTCGCCCGGACGCGGCCGCCGAGTACGCGCCGAGCGGGCCAACGCTCCGCGCACCGCGGCCCGTGTCGGCTCTGCGAGCCGGCGCTCGACCGCAGCCAATACGTCGCCGATCACCCGCCGCGCCGCCGCCCTGGTCTCGTCGGGCAGCGAGCGATTCAGTTCGACGAGCAGCGTCACCAGGTGGAGATCTGGTTCCACCGACGACAACAGCTCGGGTTCGAGCAACAGCTCGCGCAACTCCAAGCGGTCGATGGCGTCGCGCTGCAACACCTGCACCACCGGTGTCGAGAAGTATCGCCGAATGTCACCGAGCCACCGGACCACCCCGGGGCGAGAGCGCCCCAGGCCGCCTCGGCGAGCGGCGCTGCGGGTGCCCTCCTGCCGGTCGTACAGCACCCCGAGCGCGCTGTCGATACCAATGTCGTCACCGTCGAGCTGCGCACCGCCGGCATCGCCATCGAGCGCCATGTCTCCAGCATCGTCACCTGACGTATCACTCACAGATTCGTCGGGCGATGCACCGAGCACGAGTCGCCATCGACGAACTCGTTCGCGTTCGGAAACACGCTCACGGAGATCGCTCACCGCACCTCCTCCACCGGCAACCCGAGCATCTGCCGGACCGTGACCAACACCGCATCGACCCGTTCCAGGTCGACGTCGACCATCGACGCCGACGCTTCGACGTCGGCGATCGCCAGGCTCATCAACCGCCGGCGCTCGGCGGGCTCGAAGCCGCCGAACGTTCGGCGCAGCAGCGGCACGATGTCGTCGAACGCCGCTGCAGACAGCGACGCGATCCATCGGTCGACCACCTCGCGCAGGTCACGATCGTGGATCAGCACCGTGCCGGAGCCGGCGAGAAACCCCTCGACGAACACGGCGCCGTGGGACACCGGCGTACCCGGCGAGAGCGCACGCGACAGTCGCCGCTCGACGCGACCCGCGTCCCACCGCCCGCTGTCGTGCAGCAACCGCGTCGCTCTGCCGTGCACCAACCCGCTGCGACCCTGTTCGGCGAGCTGCTCGAGCGCGTCGGGCAGCGCTCGTTCGCGCATGGGGTGGGCCAGCATGGCGAGTGCCGACTGCAGCGCGGTCAACCGCTCGATCATCACCCGGGCAGCGTCGTCGTCGAGCCCGCGGCAGGCGTCGGGAAGCGCAACGATCACGCGTCGGACGAGATCGTCGAACACGCCGCGCATCGCCTCGCGATCGGTGTCGCGGACGTCGCCGTAACGCAGCGCGGTCGCCAGCGGGACGAGCACGTCGAGGAGGTCGGCCACGTCCGGGTCTCGGGCCGCACGCACATCGATGGCCCGCAACGCTGCGCCGACCGCGGCGGGCAGGTCGGCGAGCAATGCCCGGTCGAGTACGGCCACCGCCTCGACCAACGAGCGCGCAGCTGCGGCCCGCGCCACGAGGGCGGCACCGGCCGCCTCGGTCACCGTCGTACCGAACGCCGAACGCTCGATCAATCGAATCGAGAACTCCGGCTGCCAGGCGATGCTCCAGGTCTCGCGGAAAGTGCCCGAGGAGCCTCGACCGTCTTCGAGTCGGCCCCATGGCACATCGAGAGCAAGCAACTGATGAAGCAGATGCGAACGACGACGACCCGATGGCGCGCGCAGGTCGAGCTCGACCGAGCGGGCCGCAGCCTCCATCTTCAGCCGCGTGGCCCGACGGCGGCGTTCCAGATCGCGCGCCAGCGGCGCCTGCGGAGCGTCGTCGGGAACATGCCCGACGCGTTCACCGAGCACGAGCCGACGGCGAACCTCGTCGAGACGATCGACGCCGCCGCCGACGAACACCGCGCCGGCCGCATCGAGCACTTCTGAGAGCCCTGGACGAGGCCGGCCGCGCAGCGCCGCCAGACCGTCGGCGAGTCGCGTGCCGGCGATCACCTCGTCGGGTGACGCCGCGAGGTCGGCCGCTCGCAACCGCTGCGCGAGCTCGATGAAGAAGCGGCCGACACCGTCGGCGCCCGGATGGGTGTATACGTGCTGGTACCAGCCCGGACTCTGCACACCGGCGGCGTAGCCGGTCGACGAGGCGAGACGCTCGTCGGACCACGGCACCCAGGCCACGGCCACCTTGGCCTTCGGCCGACCGCGCAGGAGCGCCTGGTCGGCGCTGTCGGTCGTGATCGCCACGTCGAGCGCGGGCACGTGCCACGCACCGGCGATGACCGCCGCGGTCGGGTATCCCTCGCGCCGGGCGCGCCGAATTTCGCGGCGCATATGTGCTTCACGCATCGCCTCGCGCGGCGGCGGTTCCCAGTCGGCGCGCACCGCCGCCATCGCCTCGGCGACAGCACCAAAGGCAGGACGACCATCACCTCGATGCTCGATCACGTCTTCCCACCACCGCTCGGGATCGGAGTCACCGGCGGCGGTGGCCAGCTCGGCGAGTGGATCTCGTCGCAACGGCTCATCGTCTGGCGAGAGGGCCAACGTGGTGGACAACGGCAGATCGATGGGCCAGACCGGCACGTCGTGCTCGTGGGCCCACCGAGCGGCCTGCCACTCGCTGCTATAGGTCGCAAGCGGAGCAAAGGCGGCGCGTGACGGTTCGTCGGCGAGGTACCCGAGCAGCGCCACCGGCGGCTGCAGGTCCGGGTGGCCTGCCCACCGCAGGGCCGCGGCGGTGTCGGCGGGGAGCTCGATCAACACCACGTCGGGACGCATCTCATCGAGCGCCGACCGCACCGATCGCGCCGATCCCGGACCGTGATGACGAATACCGAGCAACTCGACGGTCATGCCGCTGCGCTCAGCCACGTCGACCATCAGTCGAGGGCGCGACAGGCCTCGTAGAACTCGCCCCAGTCGGCGCGGTCGCGCACGACGGTCTCGAGATACTCACGCCACGCCAGTGCGTCGTGTGTCGGGTCGGAGACCACCGCGCCCACGATGCCCCCGGCGAGATCAGCGGGTCGTAGCACGCCGTCGCCGAAGTGCGCCGCAAGGGTGAGACCGCTGGTGACCACCGAGATCACCTCGGCGGTCGACAACGTGCCCGTCGGCGTCTTCAGTGCCACCCGCTCGTCGAGCGTGGCGCCTCCACGAAGTTCACGAAACACCGTGACGACCCGACGGATCTCATCGCTGGCCGAGTCCACCTCGGGAAGTGCCAACGCCGAACCGAGCTCGGCGACCCGGCGCTGCACAATGTCGATCTCCTCGTCGATCGTCGCCGGCAACGGCAACACGACCGTGTTGAATCGGCGACGTAGCGCGCTCGAGATCTCATTGACGCCACGGTCCCGATCGTTGGCCGTCGCGACCACGTTGAACCCGGCGACAGCGGCGACCTCGGTGTCGAGCTCGGCGATCGGCAGCACCTTTTCAGACAGCACCGTCACGAGCGCGTCCTGGACCTCTGGGGGCATACGCGTCAGTTCTTCCACGCGCACGATCGCGCCACGGCGCATCCCGCGCATGACCGGGCCGGCGACGAGCGCCTCCTCGGATGGACCCGACGCCAGCAGCTGGGCGTAGTTCCAGCCATACCGCAGCGTCTCTTCGGTCGTCCCCGCCGTGCCCTGGACGAGCAGCGTGGAGTCGCCGCTGATCGCCGCGGCGAGGTGTTCGCTCACCCATGTCTTCGCGGTGCCCGGCACACCGAGGAGCAACAGCGCCCGATCGGTGGCCAGCGTCGCCACTGCGACCTCGATGAGGCGTTGCCGGCCGACGTACTTGGGGGTGATGACCGTGCCGTCGTCGAGTCTGCCGCCGAGGAGGTACTGCACCACTGCCCACGGAGACCGCAACCAGCCGGGCGGACGTGGCCGGTCGTCGAGGCGGCCCAATGCGTCGAGTTCGGACGCGTACTGGTGCTCGGCGTGCGGACGCAGTACATCGGAACCAGTCATCGAACCCGAACCTACCGAGCCGGTGTCACCGCCGTGGCCGGGGCCAGTTCGTCGAGCATCGACGCACGGGTCGCTGCCAGATCAGCCAGTGCGGTCGCCAACGACACAGCGGGGTCGAGCGGGTCGAGGCGGCTGAGCGCATCGGCGAGGTGACGCAAGCCGTCGACATCGGGGGTGAGCCGGGCGACGAGGTTGACGAGCACCGTGCGGTGACTCGCAGCGAGCTGCCCGGAGCGGAGCCCGGCGAGCAGGTTGCCGGCAACGCTTGCGAGATCCTGCTCGCGCCAGCGTGCGAGCGCGTCCGGGATGGGCAACGCCGGCAGCGCCAGCGTTGATCCCGGTGTGATTCGTTCGAGCCGCGCGCCAAGCGCATCGCCGAGTTCGTCATCGACGTCGACGAGCCATCGAGCCAGTGGACCGGCCGCAACATCGACCAGTGCCAAACGAGCCATGTCGCGCTGATGCCGCAACAACAACGCTGGAACCAGCACGGGCTCGATGCGCCACCCACCGGCGATCACCGCAGCGAGCCATTCGTCCTCGAGCACCGGCCACACGGCGACGACGTGGCGCCAGCGGTCGGCCGCTGCGGACGGACACGCTGGGCGGTCGTCGGGGGGCGGCGGCACGAACGGGGCCTCCGGTGCCCCCGGACGAGCACCGGCCCGACGCGCTGCGGTCACCGCTGCCGCCTGAGCCAGCAGACGTGCCGCCGGTCGCGCCCGTTGGGTGTCGTCGACGAGCTCGTCGATCACCGTCGCGCCCGCCGGCGGATCGCGACGGTCGGTGCCGAGCAACGCCACCGTGACCAGTGTCTCCCAGCGGCCGCCGAGGTCGCCGTCGTTCGGAGTGATCGCCGAGCCGGTCATCAGGCAACGAAGGACGCATCGGCGCGGCGGCCGAGGTCGTGTGATCGGTGTGGCAGGTGGACCGCGAGCGGAACCACTCCCTCAGGCGTCCACTCGGCGGCGATGTCGACGGTGGCGCCGGCACTGACTGCGATCAGCGAGGTCCAGGCACCCACACCTCGCCCCGCTGTCGGCGGCACGTTCAACACCACACTGCCGTCGCTGTCGGTGAGCATGCGACGGGTCCGGTCTTGGGCAACGGTCGCACGCAACAGCATCGGCACCCGGTCGAGCCAGGGTTGCGATGCCAGGAGTGCACCGACACCGGCGACTGCTTCGGCGACGCCGCCGAAGACCGCTCGCTCGCCAGGCGCTTCTTCAGTGCCCGAGCCCGGCAGCCCGTTGGCGCCATCGTGTCGTCGACCGACCAGCGCACGAAGTGCACCACCTGGATACCGATGGAGATCGGCGTGCACCGTGTCGCCGACCTCGAAGGTGTGCTCGAGGCTCTGTTGGTAGGCGGCAAACGACAGGATCAGCGCCCATCGCTGCGACTTCGTCCCATACAGCCAATACCGACGGACCTCGAGACGGTCCTCGCGAGCATCGCTACGCCCGGCGACGAACCAGTGGTCGGTCTCGGGGACGCCCGCAAGCACGTCGGCCGTTCGGACCTGCCAGCCGATCGTGGTCGCCACGGCATCGGCCAGCGGACCCGGCAACTCCCCCAGCCGCTGACCCGCCTGCGCGAGCAAGTGCAGTACTCCCAGTTCCGCGAGCATCTGCTGTTGCCAGTCTGCGTCGATCCCCACACGGCCGGCGAGTCGTCGGACCCGGTTGGCGAGGCTTCCGGCGCGACCGTCGACCAGGCGGGCGGCGAGCTGATCCCATGTCGCATAGTCGGCGAGCGATGGATCGGCGAGGCCGGTGCGCAGTCGGTCTTCCAGCCAGCGATCGAGCTCGATGAGGGCGCCGGACATCGACTCGACGCGTTCATTGCGGGCACGGTCCCAGTCGTCGCGCGGCGGGAGGTCGGGCGGCGACGCATTGTCGGGGTCGCCGGTCGCATCGTCTGAGCCTTCGCCCGAGCTGTTGTCCCCGGTCGTGGTGTCGTCGACGCTCGGTTGTGCGTCGGCCCGTCGCCGGTCGAGCCAGGCGCGGGTTCGGCGTGATGGAGCACCCGTTGCGATCTGCCCGCGGGCGAACAACAGCAACAGCGCCAGCGCGTGCTTGCACGGCAGCCGTCGGCTCGGACACGTGCACCGGGTGACGACCTCGGTGTGATCGACCACGGTCTCATAGGGCTCTCGACCACTGCCCTGCACCGTGCCCCACACCCCGCCCTCGTCAGCCCCGGTCGAGCGCCAGCGGGTCGGTGTCGCCAGCTGGCGGGCGGCACTCATCATCGAGGCCGACGGCGCCAACGACTCGACCTGTTCATCGGACCACGGCAGCGGGTCGTCGACCCGGCGCCCGAGAGTGTCGTCGGAGCGGCCCATGAGGCGAGCGTACCGAGCGGGTGCGCGCCTGCCGGAAGGTCGCGCTGCGGCGCGGTACCGTGCTTCGCAGTGCGCGTCATGACGTGGAATCTGTGGTGGCGATTCGGCGAGTACGAGCGCCGCGCGCCGGCGATCGCAGCAGTACTGCAGGCAGAGGCACCCGACATTCTCTGCGTGCAAGAGGTGTGGTCCGACGCATCACACGACCAGGCCGATGACCTGGCCACGATCCTGGACGGCAACGTGGCCCGGACCACGCCGGTGATGTTCGACGGCTTCTCGTTCGGCAACGCCATCGTCTCGCGCTGGCCGATCGAGGTCCTCACCGAGGAACGGCTGCCAAACGCCGACGGGCAACCGGGTCATCGACGACTCCTCGTAGCAGCGGTGGAAACGCCGTGGGGTCGATGGCCGGCCGCCGTCACCCACCTCGATCATCGCTTCGATGCGTCGGCGACACGGCGACAACAGGTCGAGCGGGTGCTCGAAGTCATCGATGCACATCGCGGTAACGGCGATGTCGACCTCCCGATGATTCTCGGCGGCGACCTCAACGCCGTCCCCGACAGCGACGAGATTCGGACACTCACCGGTCGCCGACCCGGCGTTGCGGGCATCGTGATGAGCGACGTGTGGGAACAGGTGGGTCAGGGCGCAGGGCACACGTGGCGTCGCAACAACCCGCACGTGGCGATCAGCGCATGGCCCGATCGGCGCATCGACTACCTGGGCGTGTCGTGGCCACGTCCGAAACCGCTCGGCAATCCCGTTCGCGCGTGGCTCGCGGCGACGTCGCCGGTCGAGATCGAGGGGACGCCGATCTGGCCGAGCGACCATGCCGCGGTCGTCGCCGAATTGACGACTCCCGAGGACGCGGCCGCTAGCGGCTGAGCGCCACCGGCGTTGCGCTGTCGGCAGCGTGCTTGGCGTGATAACTCGAGCGTGTGAGCGGACTGGCCTCGACGTGCCGCAACCCGAGCCCTTCGCCGATCTGCTTCCACCGCTCGAACTCCGGAGGTTCGGCATAACGAGCGATCGGCAGGTGGGTCGTCGTCGGGCGGAGGTACTGCCCGATGGTGACGATGTCGACACCGAGGTCGGCGAGGTCTGCGAGGAGACCGACGATCTCGTCGTCGGTCTCTCCGAGTCCGACCATGAATCCGGTCTTGGTGGTCAGGCCAGCCGCCTTGGCTCGGGCGAGCACGCCGAGCGATCGGGCGTACCCCGCCGACGGACGGACCGCCCGCTGCAGTCGGGCAACGGTTTCGACGTTGTGGTTGAGCACGTCGGGGCGAACCGCGAACAGCAGAGCGAGTGCAGCCTCGTCGCCTTTGGCATCGGAGATCAACGTCTCGACTCGGGTCGCCGGCCGTCGCAGTCGGATCGATTCGACGCATGCCGCCACGTGGGCCATCCCGCCGTCGACGAGATCGTCGCGGGCCACCATAGTGAGCACGGCGTGATCGAGGTCCATCCGCTCGATCGCGGCAGCCACTCGCTCGGGTTCGTCCGCGGCGGGGGGCATCGGCTTGCGTGTGTCGACCAAGCAGAATCCGCAGGCTCGAGTGCATCGTTCGCCAAGCACCATGAACGTGGCGGTGCCGTCGCTCCAGCACTCCGACAGATTCGGACACCCGGCGTCTTCGCACACGGTGACCAGGTCGAGGTCGCGGATGGTTCGCTTGAGTTCGAGTACCTCGGGGCCGTGCTGCACACGCGGCCGCAACCACTCGGGCTTGCGCGCCGAGATCGACAGGCCTGCGGTGACGCCCGCCTCGTTGAGCCGTCGCGCCGCTCGATCGCCGGCGGGTCGCACCGTCTCACCGGGGCCGGCACCCCGCGAGAACGCCGCCAGATCGGCATCGCCGACGGCGTGGCGCCAGGCGACGTCTTGGCGTTCGATCCGGCCCGCCGCAAATCGCTCGCCTGCGATGCCGGCCACAACTTCGGCAACTCGATCGAACGTGACCTCGACGCCTTCTTCGGCCAAGGACGTCACGGGGTACTCGGCAATACCGCACGCGACGATGTGCTGGCGGAGGTACGCCATGTCCGGATCGATATTGAGGGCGAAGCCATGCATCGTGCGGCCGCGCTTGAGCCGGACGCCGATGGCGCCGATCTTGCGCACCCGGTCGGTTCCGGCGTCGAGCCACACCCCGGCGTACCCCGGGAATCGTCCGGCTCCAGCCACACCGAGTTCGGCCAACGCGTCGATCAGGATCTGCTCGACGGTGGCGACGTGCTCGGCGGCGCCGAGGTGATTGGCGACGTTGACGATCGGGTAGCCGACGAGTTGACCGGGACCGTGATACGTGACGTCGCCGCCGCGGGACACTGGCACCAACTCGGCTCCGACTGCGGCGGGCTCGCAGCGCAGGTTGTTGGCGAGGTCCGCGCGGGGGCCGTGGGTGAACACGTGCGGATGCTCGACCAGCAACAGGTGCTGACCGGAGCCGTGTTCGAACAGCGACTGCTGGACGGCAAGCGCCTCGCGGTACGGGACGCGTCCGAGCCAGCGCACGCGCAGCGGCTCAACGGACGCGTCGGTGGTCACAGCTCGGTGGTCCAGTCCTTAGTCTCGAGGATCTCCTTGACGCGCTGCAGGAAGTTCGCGGCATACGCGCCGTCGAAGGCGCGGTGATCCCAACTCATCGCCAGGTTGCCGACCGGATGGATGGCGATCGCTTCGCCACCATCGGCTGTGGTGGTGACGACTGGTTTGCGCACGATCGCGTCGGTCGAGATGATGCCGACCTGCGGTTGGTTGATGATCGGCATCGTCAACACCGACCCGGCCGAGCCGTTGTTGGAGATCGTGAAGGTGCCACCGGAGATCTCGTCGGGGGCGAGCTTGCGATTGCGGGCGCGATCGGCGAGATCCTGGATCTCGGTGGCGATCGCGACCAGCCGCTTGTTCTGCGCGTCGCGCACCACCGGAGCCAACAGACCCTCATAGTCGAGGTCGACGGCGATGCCGAGGTCGATGTAGTCGTGCACGATCAAGTCGCGGTCACCCACGCTGGCGTTGAGGTGGGGAAACTCGTCGAGTCCGTCGATGACCGCTCGGGAGATGAACGGCAGGTAGGTGAGGCTGAACCCGTGGTCGACCTTCCACTCCGCCTTGGCGGCGTTGCGCACGACGTCGACGTTGGCGAAGTCGACCTCGACCACGCTGAACGCATGGGGGCTCGTCGCCTTACTCGTCACCATGTGGGCGCCGGTCAGCTGGCGGATCTTCGACAACGGAATCAGCGTGTCGCGGTCGCCGCTCGTTGGAGCAGGCGCGGCCGCTGGGGCGGCGGGCGCAGATGCCGGGGCCGTGGCTGCGGCCGGAGCTGCTGCGGGCGCTGGAGCGGGCGTGGCCGGTGACGCACCTGTGGCATCGATGTGATCGAGCACGTCGTCACGAGTGATACGTCCGCCCGGCCCGGTTCCCGCGATGTCGTCGGGGTTCAGTCCGTGCTCGTTGACCAGACGGCGGACGACGGGTGACAACAGGCGGTTGTCGCCGGCCCGCGCGGCCGCAGGTGCCGGTGCCGGTGCGGGGGGCGCCTCGGCGGCCGGAGCAGGCGCGGCGGCTGGTGCTGGAGCGGGCTCCGGCGCTGGTGCGGGGGGCACCTCTGCGGCCGGGGCCGGATCGGCAGCCGGCGCGGCATCGCCGTCACCGACCACGGCGATCACCGTGCCGACTTCGATCGTGTCGCCCTCTTCGGCGCGGATCTCGGTGACCACACCAGCCACCGGCGACGGGACCTCGGTGTCGACCTTGTCGGTCGACACTTCGAACAACGGCTCGTCGGCGGCAACCGTGTCGCCGACGTTCTTGAACCACTGGGTGATCGTGCCCTCGGTAACGGTCTCACCGAGTTGAGGAAGGGTCACGTCTGCCATGTCGCTGTCTTTCTGTTCGTGTGTTCGACGTCGTAGGACGGCTGTCGGAGCCGGCGTTCAGCCGTTGAAGTTGCGGCCGGTGAGCGTGAGCACGGTCTCACCGAAGAGCTCGGTGAGGCTCGGGTGCGGCTGGATGAACTCTGCGATCTCGTCGACTGATGCCTCCCAGTTGACAGCGAGGTACCCGCCGCTCAGCTGCTCGGTGACCCATGGACCGACCATGTGCACGCCCAGGACTTGGCCGGCGGAGCCGTCGGGCATCTTCTTGGCGATGATCTTCGCCAGGCCTTCGGTCTCACCGAGGATCTGGGCGCGGCTGTTGAACTTGAAGGGGTGCTTGGCGACGACCACATCGTGGCCCGCTGCCTTGGCCTCGGCTTCGCCCGGCCCGGCCCATGCGACCTCGGGGTGGCAGTAGATCGCCCATGGCACTCGGTCGTAGGCGACGGGCAGCGGCGACTCGCCGAGGATGTCCTTGATGACGAGGATTGCCTCGGCGTACCCGACGTGGGCCAGCTGGGGCGTGTCGATGAGGTCGCCGACCGCGTACACCCCGGCTTCACCGGTGCGGCAGTACTCGTCGACGACCACGAACCCGCGCTCGTCGACGACCACGCTGGTGCCCTCCAGGCCGAGCTTGTCGGCGAACGGACGACGACCCACCGATACCACGACGGCGTCGACGTCGAGTTGCTCGGTCGGCCCGTCCTTCGGGCCGAACTCGACGGTGGTGTCGCCACTGTCACTCGGCGTGTGGCCCGTGACCATGACACCGGTCTTGATGGCGATCTTCTTCTTCTTGAACGATCGCTCGACCACTTTGGCCACGTCGGTGTCGAGACCGGGCAGGATCTTCGGCAGCCCCTCGAGGATCGTCACCTCAGATCCGAGGTCGGCGAAGGTCGAAGCGAATTCACAACCGATGGCGCCGCCACCGATCACTGCGACTCGGCCGGGGACGTAGTCGAGGTCGAGCACTTCGTCGCTCGTCATGATCGGGCCGCCACGCTCGAAACCTGGAATCAATCGGGGAACCGAACCCGACGCGAGCATGATCGCGTCGCCGGTGATGGTGGCGCTCGACCCGTCGGCCATCGCCACGTCCACCGTGCGTCCGGGGCCGAGGCTGCCGACACCGTTGAACACCTCGACCTTGCGACCCTTGCACATCGCGCCGATGCCACCGACGAGGCCGGCGACGATGCCGTTCTTGCGTTCTTGCGTGCGGGCGAAGTCGACCTTGGCGTCACCGGAGTCGATGCCGAAGTCGCTGGAGTGGTCGACGTGCCGTTTCACCGCGGCGGTCTCGAGGAACGCCTTGGCGGGAATGCAGCCACGATTGAGACAGGTGCCGCCGAGGGCATCCATCTCGACCAGTGCCATCTTCAGGCCGGCAGATGCCCCGTACAGTGCTGCTGAGTAGCCGCCGGGACCACCGCCGATCACCACCACGTCGAAGTGCTCACTCACGACGGCCACGGTAGCGCTCGTTTCCAACATCGGGTCACGGCGAGACCGGCTCCGATGCCGGGTTCAGGCGCCGAGCGACCACGACCGCTGTTCGTCGCCGCGCCGGGCGACGAGCAGACGGCCGCTGGTGTCGACCGCGCTGAGATCGAAGGCAACGACACACCGTTGCGCATCGATCGTGAACGCCGCGCACCGGCCCGCTGCGGGCGCGCTCATCGGTGAGAGCGTCCGGTCGCCGGTGACGAGACGGAACGTGTCGAGCCCATCGGTGTCGTCGACGCCGCTCACCTCGACGTCGACCTCGAGCACGTCGCCGTCGGTTGCCGCCCCGAACACGACGATGCGGGCGTCGCCCACTTCGACGACATCACCAACTTGTGCGGCATCGACCTCGCTGTCGCCGCTCGACAGCTGGAGCAACAACGCGCCGCCTGCCAACAGGATCGCCAATGCCGTCACGACCGACAGCAGCAGCAGCGTGCGTGTCTTCACAGTGAAGTTCTACCGGGCGACGGCCTCCGACCGCCCGACCTGCGCATGGCGGCCGCTGCGGCGCGTGCAGTGAAACGACGTCGAACGAGCGACGAAACGTCTCCAAAACGCTGCCGGCGCCGCGATCGGGCGGAGGCGGCCGTCGTTACCGTCGCCACCATGTCCCCCACCTCCCGCCGCCTCCGAGTCGCGGCAGCGCTCGGCGGCCTCGCGCTGGTCGTCGCAGCATGTTCGAGCGGCGGCGACGAGTCGTCTTCCGCCCCCGTCACCGAGACGGTCGCGGCCCCGGCAGATCCGGCGGCCGACGCTGCGGCCCCGTCCGCCGGCGCCGCTCCACAGGCGCTGCAGTTCGACGCATCGCTGATCGGCGGGGGCGACATCGACGTCGCCGCCGGCTTCGACGGCAAGCCGACACTGCTGTGGTTCTGGGCCCCCTGGTGCAGCGTGTGCAATCGCGAGGCGTCTACCGTCCAGTCGGCGGCCGCACAGTACGGCGACCAGGTCGACTTCTTCGGCGTCGCGTGGTCCGGCAGCGACGACCAGTTCGCCGGCTTCGTCGACGATCACGGCCTCACCTTCCCGCAGATCAGCGACGATCCCGGACTCGTCTACGAACGCTTCGGCGTCGCTTTCCAGCCGGCGATGGTCGTGATCCAGCCGGACGGCACACTCGAACGGCTGTCGGGTTCACTCGACGACGCGGCGATCGAGTCCGTATTGGCCGCGGCGTAGGCCGCGTCGACGATGGACGACCGCAGCGAACTCAGGGCTTGCGCCGCCGATGCAATACCGGCTCAGTTGACGCCCTCGATTCGCGGGGTGCCCCGTAGCATGACGTTCATGACCCGCATCGCCCAGCGCCGCGTCCGCCACATCGGCGCACTGGCACTGACCGCCGGATTGGTGGCGGCTGCATGCTCGAGCGGATCGACGGGCTCGAACACCGCCGACTCCGCTGCGGCTCCGGCGGCCACCGAGGCGCCGCCTGCGGAACCGACCTCGTCCAACGACTTACCCGTCGCCACCGAGGCTCCAGCAGCCACCGAAGCGCCCACGCCGACGGCGGCTCCAGTTCCGCCAGCACCCCAGGCGCTGCAATTCTCCGCACCATTGGTCGGCGGGGGCACCATCGATCCGGCTGCCGAATTCGCCGGCAAGCCGACGGTGATGTGGTTCTGGGCACCGTTTTGAAGCGTTTGCAATCGTGAAGCCCCCTCGGTCGAGGAGGCAGCCCAACAGTTCGGTGATCAGGTCGACTTCGTCGGCGTGGCCTGGAGCGGCAGCGAAGGTGAGTTTCAGGACTTCGTCGACAAGTACGGCTTGACGTTCCCTCAGATCAACGACGAACGCGGCGATATCTACGCACGGTTCGGCATCGCCTACCAGCCGGCGCTCGTGATCGTCTCCCCTGACGGTTCAACCGAAACCGTTGCCGGGGCAGTCGACGAGTCACTCCTCAACCAGATCATCAGCGAAGCCGCCTGACACACGACGTCGCACGCCCCGTCCGGGTTCTTCTACCCTCCGACGTATGCGCATCGCGATCACCGGCTCGAGCGGACTGATCGGGTCCGCGCTCATCCCCCGGCTCACTGCCGACGGCCACCAGGTCGTGCGTGTCGTCCGCTCCGCCCCGACGGGCGACGAGATCGGATGGTCGCCCAAAGAGCACACACTCGACCCAGCAGCGTTCGACGGGATCGATGCGGTCGTGCACCTCGCAGGGGCTGGGATCGGCGATCGGCGCTGGACCGATGACTACAAACGCGAACTCCTCGAGAGCCGAACGCACGGAACGAGTCTCGTCGCCGAAGCGATCGCCTCGGCGTCGGATGGCCCGAAAGTGCTGCTCTCGGGTTCGGCCATCGGGATCTATGGCGCCCGCGGCGACGAGGAGTTGACCGAGGGCTCCGAGCTCGGCGACGGGTTCCTCGCAGACATTTGCAAGCAGTGGGAGGCAGCCACCGACGTCGCCGAAGCAGCCGGAGCACGGGTCGCTCACCTCCGTACAGGCATCGTTCTGTCCGCCGATGGCGGGGCGCTGAAGAAGCAGTTGCCGATCTTCAAGCTCGGCCTCGGCGGCAAAATGGGAAGTGGCGACCAGTGGCTCAGCTGGATCTCGATCGACGACGAGGTCGAAGCAATCGTGCACTTGCTCACGGCCGACATCGAGGGTCCGGTGAACCTGACGGCACCGCAACCGGTGACCAACGCGACGTTCACCAAAGCGCTCGGTGCGGCGCTCAGTCGACCCACGTTCGTCCCCATTCCAAAGTTCGGACCGCGGGCCATTCTCGGCCGCGAAGCGGCGGAGAACCTGCTGTTCACCGGTCAGCGAGTGCTCCCTGCAGTGCTCGAGGGTGCCGATGGGTTCGAGTTCCAGCACGGCGACCTGGCAACCGCGCTCAGCGCGTTGCTCGACCGGTGACCGTCGCCGTCGTCGGCGCCGGGCTCGCCGGTCTCGCGTGCGCGGTCGAACTCGAGCGCAGCGGCATCGATACCGCGGTCTACGAGGCGAGCGACGGAGTCGGCGGACGCGTCCGATCCGATCGCGTCGATGGGTTCATCATCGACCGCGGCTTCCAAGTCGCCTTGCTCGCGTACCCCGAGCTGCACCGCGGGTTCGACCTCGCAGCACTGGACTTCCAGCCGTTCGATCCGGGAGCACTCGTGTGGCGCGACGGGCGGGGGGCCGTGGTCGCCGACCCGTTCCGACAGCCGCGCACCGTGGTGTCGACGGCCACGGCGCCAATCGGGTCGCTGTTCGACAAGGCCCGCATCGCCCAATTGCGACACCGTCTTCGCAGCGTGCATCCGTCGCGACTGCTCACCAGCGAGGACCGCTCGACGCGCGATGCGCTCGCTGCGGCCGGATTCAGCGACACGATCATCGATCGCTTCTTCACTCCCCTCGTGGGCGGGATCCAACTCGACCCGGAACTCAGCGACAGCCGACGCATGTTCGATGTGATCTTCCGCATGCTCGCCGATGGCGACTCCGCGGTGCCGGCAACCGGAATGCAGGCGATCCCCGAACAGCTCGCCGCGCGGCTGCCCGAGGGATCGATCATGCTCGACAGTCCGGTGGAACGAGTGAGGCGCGACTCGATCGCTGTGCACGCAGGCTCCACGATCGCCGCCGATGCAGTGGTGGTCGCCACAGAAGGACCGGTGGCGGCGCGGCTCCTCGACCTCGACCCGGTCGAATCGAAGTCTGTTGGTTCTGTGGCCTTTCGCGCCGACATGCCGCCGATCGACGAGCGCCTCGTCGTCCTCGACGGCACCGGCAGGGGCCCCGTACTCAACGTGGCCGTGATGAGCAACGTGGCATCGACCTACGCCCCAGCTGGATCCCACGAGATCGTCGCCGCGGCTCCCGGCCATACCGGGCCGGACCTCGTCGACGATGTGCGTCGACAGTTGCGCGACTGGTGGGGACCGGCCGTCGACCGCTGGGAGGTGCTCGCAACCCACCGCATCAGCCACGGGCAACCGCGGCAGCGGCCGCCATTCGACCCCAAACGTCGAGTGTCCCTCGACACAGGTGTGTTCGTCTGTGGCGACCATCGCGACACCGCGTCGATCCAAGGCGCCCTTTTTTCAGGTCGGCGGTGCGCCAAGTCTGTGATCGCCGCGCTCGATGCGCAAGACTGATGCCGTGGTGGACGATCGGGTAGATGTTCTTGACGATGTACGCGTGGAGCGAGCGGTGCGCTTCGTCGCGGCGACGCCACAGGAGATCTTCGATCTTCTCGCCGACCCACGGCAGCACGTTCACCTCGATGGTTCTGGGTCGGTGCGCGGAGTGGCCGAGGCCCCGGCGCGTCTCGAGCTCGGATCAACATTTCAGATGTCGATGCATCTTGGCGTTCCGTATCGGATCACCAGCACGGTGGTCGAGTTCGACGAACCTGCGCAGATCGGCTGGCGGCACATGGGCGGGCACATCTGGCGCTATCGGCTCCGCGCGGTGGAGGGCGGTACCGAGGTGACCGAGGAATTCGACTGGCGCCCCTCGCGGGCACCTTTGATGTTGCGCCTCATGCAGGCCCCCAGGCGCAATGCCGCTGCGCTCGAGGCGACGCTCGATCGACTCGCCGAACACTTCGCCGACCCGGACGACCCAGACTGACCCCGGGCGAACTACTTCGCACCCGCAACTGTTGCCGCCGCTATCGTTTTCCCCATGACGACGCGCTGGCTCGATGACCGCGAGATGCGCGCCTGGCGGGCGTTCATCGAGTCGACGGGCGACCTGACACGTGCGTTCGAGGCCGATCTCGCCGACTACGGGATGACCGTGGGCGACTATCAGGTGCTCGTCTACCTCTCCGAAACCGACGGACGAGCGATGCGCATGCGCGACCTCGCCGAGGTCCTCCAACTCAGCCCGAGCGGGCTGACCCGCCGACTCGATGGTCTGGTCGCCAACGGGTGGGTCGAACGCCAGCCCTCTGAAGACGACCGCCGTGTGATGCGCGCCGTCCTCACCGACAAGGGCCTGTGTGCGCTCCAAGACGCCGCTCCCGTGCATGTCGAAAGCGTGCGCCGGCACATGTTCGATCACCTCGATGACGAGCAGGTCGACGCCATGGCATCGATCTTCACCTCGCTGTGTCGCGCCTTCGGTCGCGAGCCGACGACGCGCGAGTCATGACGTGACGGCATCACCGGTCCTCCCTCGCGGCTTTCGTGCCCACGTCGCCAGCGTCGGTATCAAGGACACCACCGATGACCTGGCGATCGTCGATGCGCGACGCCCGGTGGCTGCGGCAGCCGTGTTCACCCGCAGCCGCTTCTCGGGTCCGAGTGTCGACCTCAGCCGACACAACGTCGCCTCCGCCAGTGCGCAGGCAGTCGTCATCGTGTCGAAGAACGCCAATGTGGCCAACGGCGACGCCGGACGTCGCGACGCCGCGGAGTTGTGTGCCCTCACCGCCGCAGCCGTCGGGTGCGAACCCGGCGACGTCCTCGTCGCTTCCACCGGCGTGATCGGGCGGCGCTATCCGATCGATCGTTTGCGCAGTGGCATCGGCGACGCCACCGACTTCACCGCAGCGCCCATCGACGTCGCTCGAGCGATGATGACGACCGACACCGTGGCCAAGGTCGAACACGCCGTCGTCGCAGGGAGCGACGCGGTCATCGTCGGGATGGCCAAAGGCGTCGGCATGATCGAGCCGGACATGGCCACCCACATCTCGCTGATCCTCACCGATGCCGACATGCCCGCCGACGAGCTCGATGCGGTGTTTCGGCGGGTCGTCGACCGCACGTTCAACTGCGTCAGCATCGACACCGATACCTCCACCAGCGACACCTCGATCGCGCTGGCCAGTGGAACCGCGGGCGCCGTCGACCACGCAGCATTCGAACAAGCGCTCGACGACGTGATGCGGGCGTTGACCAAAGCGATCGCCCGCGACGGCGAAGGCGCCAACTCGCTCATCGAGGTGCACGTCGACCGGGCCCGCGACGTCGATCAGGCGCGCCGCGTCGGCAAGGCGATCGTCAACTCACCGCTGGTCCGCACCGCTGTACATGGCGGCGACCCCAACTGGGGTCGGGTCGCCATGGCCATCGGGAAATGCAGCGACGACACCGACATCGACCAACACCGCGTCGTCATCCGGTTCGGCACCGACGAGGTGTACCCGCGCCTCCTCGACGATGACGCGCTGGCCGAGCTGTCGGACTACATGCGCGGCGCCGACGTACTGATCCACGTATCGCTCGACACCGGCACGGCCGAGGCCACGGTGTGGGGCTGCGACTTGAGCGACACCTACGTCCGGTTCAACGCCGATTACACGACGTAATCATCTGGCGAGCCCGACCGCAGCCGCCAGCACTTCACGCAACGGCGGCTCGCCGCGATCGGCCGCTCGGCGCTACTTCGGGGGCATCCGGATGCCACCGTCGACCCGGATCGTCTCGCCGTTCATGTAGCTGTTCGTGACGCACTCGAGCACCATCGACGCCAGCTCGTGTTGATGGCCCAGACGCTTGGGGAACAGCACACCCTTTTGCAGATTGTCCTTGAACGCGTCGCTGGCGTCACCTTCGCCGTAGATCGGCGTATCGATCAATCCCGGGGCAACGGTGTTCACGCGCACACCGACCGCCGACAGGTCGCGGGCGATGGGCAGGGTCATCCCGACCACGCCGCCCTTCGACGCTGAGTAGCTGGCCTGGCCGATCTGGCCGTCGAAGGCCGCCACCGAGGCGATGTTGACAACTGCGCCACGCTCACCGTGTTCGAGCGGCTCGGTCGTGCTCATCGCGGTCGCTGCCACGCGGATGCAGTCGAAGCTGCCGATCAGGTTGATCGCGATGACCTTCTTGAAGGCGTCGAGGTTCGCCGCCGACTCGAGCGTGCCGTCCTTGCCGATCGTCCGCTGCGCCCAACCGATGCCCGCGGAGTTCACGAGCACTCGCAACGGGCCCATCGACTTGGCCATTTCGACCGCGTTCACGATGTCGTCGGTGTTGGTCACATCGACCTTGCAGAACGCACCCCCGATCTTGCCGGCGAGTTCGTTGCCCTTGTCTTCTTGCAGGTCGGCGATGACCACCTTGGCGCCTTGCTCGGCGAGCTGCTCTGCGGCTGCGGCGCCGATGCCCGAGGCACCACCGGTGACGATTGCACTGACGTCGGTGAGATCCATATCGCCGCAACCTAGGCGCCCCAGGATCACCGCACAGAATCCGAGCCCCGCCGAAAAACCTGGGATTCCGTGCGGAAAGCGCACGGATTCGCGAACAGAACGGCGACGCCGGCGTGATCAGGTCGGCATGGGGCCGAGAGCGATCCGCGAATCGACGAGACGTCGCGGCGTGGCGCCGACGAAGCCGCCTCCTTCGACGAACCAACCGCTCACGTCGAGCACCACATGCGCAGGGTTATGGACGTACACGCAGATGGCACCATCGGGACCGATCGGCGCAATGACGTTGTTGGCGATGCGCTGCCCGGCAGCGAAGTTGATGTTGGAGGCTGTCGGCTGATCGCCACAGGGCCACACGTTTGCGTAACCCCGGTCGACCGGGTCGACGATCGTCAGGTTCAACGCGACAGCGATCGCATCGGTGGGCACGGCGCCGGCCGGTGTGTCGCGCCCATGAATTTGCACCGTGAGTGGCGTCGAGCGCTCGACCAGTCCTGTGCGCCCGCCGGTGCCGTCGCGGCTGTCGACGAAGCGGGTCGGCACCGTGTCGCGGAACGTTGCGGCCTCGCCGCCTTCGAACCAGCCGGCGAGATCGACCACCACGTCGGTCGGCACGTGCGCGTAGAGACACACCGCGCCGTCAGCCCCGATCGGCGCGACGACGCCGTTGGCGATGCGCGCTCGGGGTGGGAAGTTCACGTTCGAAGCGGTCGGTTTGTCGACGTCACACGGGTGCAGCGTCACGTGTCCTTGACCGACCGGATCGACGACTGCGACAGTCAACGCAGCGGCGGTCGCCGTCGTGGGGACATCGACGGAACCCGCGCCCGGTTGGTTGACGGTCACGCCGTGCACCGGGATACGCAGCGGATTGTCGCGAGTGATCCGGGCCTGGCGTCCGCCGGTTCCGTTTCGGGAATCGACGAGACGGAGCGGTACCGCCGCCTCGAAGTCGGCGTCGACACCTCCAGGGAAGTAGCCGGCGATGTCGACGACGATGTCGGTGGTTCGGTGCGAATAGAGACAGACACTGCCGTCGGCGCCCACCGGCGCGATGACACCATTGGCGATGCGCACACCTGCGGGGAAGTTCACGTTGGAGGCCGTCGGTCGATCGACCCCACATGGCCATACGGTGGCGAAACCCTGCGCGAACGCGTCGACGATCGTCACGTTGAGCGCCACCGCAGCGACGTCGTCGGGGACCGTCGTCAAGCCCCCGCCGGGGAGTTCGAGTTGTTCGCCGACCACGGGCAGCCGGAGAATCTTCGGTGGGCCGAGTCGATGACTCGGCGCGAGTTCCAACATCTGTTCACGCAACCACAGGGCGAATTCCGCCTGTCCAGTCGCAGTCAGGTGCACGCCATCGCTGAACCACCGAGGTTGCTCGGTGCCGGCGCTCGCCTCATCCCAATCGAGGATCGTGAGGTTCTGATGACGACCAGCGGCGGCCGCCAGCGCGGCGTTCGCCGGCCCGTAGTACGAGCTACCACCGGGCCCGTCGCGAATTTCGGCCATCGTGACCCACGCCACCTGCGACACATCGCGTTCAGCGAGCGCCGCCATCATCGCGTCGATATCGCCGGTGAATCCCGCTGGTGAGTCGTTGTAGCCGAGCTCGACAACGACGAGATCCAGGCCGCTCGGAAGGGCGCGCGCCGCCTCGACGCCACTCGTTCCGGGACACGATGCGCGGGTCGTGCAACGGCTGCTGACAGCGTCCACGATCAGCGATGGGAAGGTGCCGTCGGTGACTCGACGCAGCTCGCTCGACGCGTCGGTGGCGATACTCGATCCCACCGAGTCGCCGATGAATGCCACAGTGCTCGTCGAGGTGTCACGGCGAATCGGCCTCACCGTGAATCCCGGCGAACGCAGATCGTGGGTGCGGCGGAAGTCCCAGGCCTGCTGGCGGAACGAGTTTCCGTTCGAACCCGTGAGCACGATGTCGTTGAACCAGTCTCCATCGAAGCCGCTGTAAATGGAGCTGGCCGCTTCCACCATGTCGACGCCGGTAATCGAGCCAAGGCCATAACGCGCGGCCAGGTCGTCGGCGTCGAGCACTCTCGTCCAGCGGTGATTCGGGTTGTCCGCGGTGCCGTCGCCACCGGCGTCGTCGACGGCTGGGAAGACGCCGCCGGCCGTTCGTGGTCCGTTCGACGCCGAGAACTCCGTCGATGCGATCGCCCCGTTGGAGAACTTGCGCACCTGGTTGGCCGTGGCTGCGATCGCCTGATCGGTGCGGAAGTCCTCGACCAGTCGGGGCGTGCCATTGGCCGTCGGGCGAGTGGCCGATCCGAAATACACTTGGCACGACTGTGTGTCGCAGGTCGTGGCATACGAGTAGCGGCTCTGCGCGAGCCCATACGAGCGAGCGGCCACCGCCTGGGCGCGCACTGCGTTGGCGCCACGACCCCCACCCGCGCCAGCCCAGCTCGCCGAGATCTCCTTGGGGACCACACCGCGCAGGTAGTCCTCGACCTTGACGTCGTTGACTACCCGATTGCCGTCGCCGGTGGAACGGACGTCGATGGTGCCTCGGTAGTGGGTCACCGAGCCCCCTGGCTCGCAGAGTCCGAGCACCTTGGTCGCCGACGTGCCCGAGCTGTTTCCGCCGTTGGTCGAAAACGACAAGACGCCGCTTGCCGTACCGAGCTTGCTCCACGAGACCTGGCCGCTATCGGCGCCGATGATCGCACGGGCGCGAGCGGCATCGTTCTGATTCCACACACCGTCGGCGGTGATCCCTTCGGACTGCTGCCAACTGGTGAGGATTTTTTTCGTCTGCGGACCGAAGACTCCGTCGATGGCAATGGCATTGTCGTGATACGCCGAGAGGAACGTCTGGACCTGACGGACGCCGTCGCCGCTCGACGGGTTCGAGAGCGGCCCGTTGGGCACGGTGAGCGCAGTTGCTCCGGGGCATGCTCGGGCGGTGCTGCCGTACACGTCGAACGTTCCGGCCGACGTCTCGACCGCATACATCGAGGTCCGCGTCTGACCGTTCCAGCGCACGCCGTCGGCGTGCGACACGAAACCGACCGTCCCCTGTCCGTCGAGGTCGGTCAAGCGAACACGAATCCGCCCACCGGCGGGCACCGAACCAAGTGACGTACCGCCGTAGTAGTGATCGAGGATCTGTCGCCAGGTCCACCCCTGGTCGACCGCCCACCCATACGCACCCCACTGACTCATTCCCCGCCCGTGGCCGAAACCGAACCCTTCGATCTCGATGGCGATGATGTCGTTCGGTGCGGCGGCAACGCGCTCGACCGGCGCCGCGACGACCACGAGCCCGGCGATGAGCCCGGCCGCGGCGACGAGCAGGCGGAGCGCACGTCCCGACATGTCATCAAAGCGTAATGTTGCTGTCCGCGGCCGTTCGGTTACCACGCGAGAAAGATCGACCCGACTTCGCCCCACCTTGAGCCGCCCTTGACACACGTCACAGCATGCGAGCTCAGGTAGCGACACTCATCACCGCCGCAGGAGCGACCGCCAGGGAGCCCTGCTGGCGTCGCCGCCGTCACAACTCGCAGCCTCACGCCCCACGTCGCGCCGGCGGCACTCATCGCGGCACGGCAGCCACAGCCAGACGATCGGCGATGTCGTTCATCGGATCACCGCTGTGGCCCTTGACCCAGCGGAACGACACCCGGCCGGCGGGGAGGTCGTCACGCACGAGTTCGATCAGCGGCTGCCACAGATCGGTATTGGCCACCGGTTGCTTCTTCGAGTTCTTCCACCCGTTGCGCTCCCAACGCACCCACCAGCCGTCGCGAAAGCAATTCACGACGTAGGTCGAATCCGACACGATCTCGAGCGGTCGCTGTTGGTTGGCGCGCAGCGCGTCGAGCACCGCATAGATCTCCATCCGCTGATTGGTCGTCGATCGTTCGCCACCCGATCCCGACGGCTCGCCGTCGGGGGCGACGGCCCACCCCCAGCCGCCTGGCCCCGGGTTGCCACTGCAGGCGCCATCGGTGTACACGACAAGTGGTTCGACTGGTGAAGATCCGGACACGAATCGCAGGCTACGAGTTACGTTCGGTCGATGCCGTCACTACCGTTGGGCAGCGTGGGGGTCTCTTCACGTGGACGCATGCTGCGACCGATCGTGCTCATCACGATGCTTGTCGCCGCAACACTCCCGAGCCTCGCCGAACGATCCGAACCTGCGGTGGCTGCGCCCTCGGTGTTCGACTTTGGACTCCCCACCCCCGGTCCGCTCGGTCCGATCACCCTGATCGGCGATTCGGTCCTGCTCGGTCACGGCGCCTACTCCCCGACCTTGCCAGATCAGCTCGCAGCACGCGGCTGGGGGCCGATTCGGTTTCGCGGTGGTGTCGCCATCAGCGCCGGGAACGAGCCGGTGCAGAACGAACTCAGGGCCAGTTACTGGATTGAGCTGTGGCGCTCGCAGGGGTGGGACGCACCGGTTGTGATGGTCAACATCGGCGCCAACGACAGTGGGTTCTGCCAGAGGAACATCGCCTGCGCCCGCGAAGCGATCATGCACGTGGTCGACACGATCGGCCCGGGCAAGCGGATCTGGTGGCCGATGATCACTCGTCTCCAGCGATCACCGTTTCTCGAGCAACAGAACAATTGGAACGCAGCCCTCGTTCAGATCGCCAACGAACGAGACGATTTCTGGACCTGGGACTGGCCCGCCGAGTTCGTCACCGGGCAGTACCCGAGCCCTGACGGAGTGCATCTGTCGCCGTCGGGGTATCGCCAGCGGTCGATTCTCATCGCCGATCAGCTGACCGCAGACGTGGCCGTGAGCCGCCGCGTCGCCGGCAGTGTCGATCTGCCGAGCGCGTCCGGACCGCCGTCGACCTTCGTCCCGGTCGATCCAGCACGCGTGCTCGACACCCGCAACGAACCACCAGGTCGGCGGCCCGATCGATCGACGCTGCGCGTCGACCTCGCGCCATATCTCCCTGAGTCGATCAGCGCAGAGACCGTGACCGCCGTGGCAGTACAGGTCACCGCTGCCGATCCCGGGCGCAACGGGTACCTGAGAGCGCACGATTGTGCGGTCGGCGGTCCGAACGGCTCGAGCGTGAACTACACCACTGGCCAATCCCGGGGGGCGATGGCGTTGGCGTCCGTCTCCGACAGTGAGGTGTGTGTTTACGTCCACACCGAGACCGATGTGGTCGTCGACTTGCAAGGAGTGTTCGTCGAGGGTGCCAGCGGCGCCCAGCTGCGCCCTGCAGCGCCGCAACGCGTGGCCGACACGCGCCAGTCAGGTCGTGCCGACGTCGTGCGTATCGCCACGCCGACCGATGCAACGGCGGTGGCGGTGACGCTGACAGCCACGGGCGCCGACCGCCGCGGCAACCTCCGGGCGTACCCGTGCGACGGGTCGGCACCGACGGTGTCGAACACGAACTTCGGTCCCGGCGAGTCGGTCGCTTCGGCCGCATTCGTGCCGACCGGGGGCACCGACGAGATCTGCGTCGCAGCCAGTTCGCCGGTCGACGTGGTCGTCGACCTCACCGGGACCTTCGTCGACGCGGCGAGCGACGGATTGGCATTCGTGTCCGCCCCGTCGACGCGCACGGTCGATACCCGCGACAGCACTTTCGGATGGGCTCCGGTTCACGGCGCGACGCAAACGATCGACGCCCGCGTCGCTCCGTCGAACGTGGCGGCGGTGTCGGGCACCTTGACCATGGTCCGCCCGTCCGCACGCGGGTTCACCACCGTGTTCGACTGCGGCAACCGGCCGAACACCTCATCGATCAACGCGCCAGCAGGCGTCGCGATGGCCAATTCGCTCACCACGGCCGTCTCCAACGACGGCCGCCTGTGTTTCTTCACGAACCGGTTGACCCAGACGGTGTTCGACACCACCGGCTGGTGGGTCTCCACCTGAGACGATCACGAGTCGCGCGATCCCGGTGCGTACCCACCGGTAACGGTGAAAGACTGGGGAGATGATCTTCGATGGTCACGTCCACCAGCTCCCCGACATCGACCCGACCGAAACTGCGGAGTGGTTGGACAGCCTCGACGCCGTGGTCGACGCCCGCGGCAAGACGAGGGCCCGCTACCTCCTGACCCGCCTCATGGAACGCGCGGCGGCAAGCCAGGTGTCGTTCCCTGCGACCGTGTCGACCCCGTACGTCAACACGATCCCCAGGGAACAGGAACCGTGGTTCCCCGGAGATGAGCACATCGAGCGGCGCATCCGGGCGTTCATCCGGTGGAACGCAGCGATGATGGTGGTCAAGGCCAACAAGGCCGCCGACGGCATTGGTGGCCACCTCTCCACCTTCGCCAGCTCCGCAGCGCTGTACGAGATCGGGTTCAACCACTTCTTCCGGGGCAAAGACGACGGCACCCCTGGCGACCATGTGTATTTCCAAGGGCATGCCGCTCCTGGCGTGTACGCCCGGGCGTTCATGGAGGGCCGCCTCACCGCCGACGACCTCGACCACTTCCGGCGCGAGATCGGGCGCAACGGGCGCGGCTTGTCGTCGTATCCGCATCCGCGGTTGATGCCCGATTTCTGGGAATTCCCCACCGTGTCGATGGGTCTCGGTCCGATCACCGCGTTGTATCACGCCCGCTTCAACCGCTACCTGCAGAATCGCGAGCTCGACGACACCAGCGCCAGCCGTGTGTGGGCGTTTCTCGGCGATGGCGAGACCGACGAGCCCGAAACGCTCGGGGCCATCTCGCTCGCCGCGCGCGAACAGCTCGACAACTTGGTGTTCGTGATCAACTGCAACCTGCAGCGTCTCGACGGCCCGGTGCGCGGCAACGGCAAGGTGATCCAGGAACTCGAAGCGGTCTTCCGCGGCGCCGGCTGGAACGTCATCAAGGTGATCTGGGGTTCGAAGTGGGACGAGCTCTTGGCGCAGGACAAAGACGGCGCACTGCTCAACAAGATGAACACCACCGTCGATGGCGAATACCAGCGATTCGCCGTCGAGGACGGCGAGTTCATCCGTGACAACTTCTTTGGCCCTGATCCACGGCTGCGCCAGATGGTGTCGCACCTCGCCGACGATGACCTGCGCACCTTGCCGCGCGGCGGCCACGACTACCGCAAGCTCTACGCGGCCTACAAAGCGGCGGTCGAGAACCTGGGCTCGGGTCGGCCAACGGTGATTCTGGCCAAGACGATCAAGGGGTGGACGCTCGGCCCGGGATTCGAGGGACGCAACTCGACCCACCAGATCAAGAAGATGACCAAACAGCAGCTGCTCGAGATGCGCGACCGGCTGCACCTGCACGACGAAATCCCCGGCGACTCGATCGACGAGAACAACCCGCCCTACCTCAAGCCCGCTCCCGACTCGATCGAGTACCAGTACATGATGGAGCGCCGCAAGGCCCTCGACGGTTCGCTCCCGAGGCGGACGACCACTGCACGGCGCCCAATGGCGTTGCCGACTGACGCGGCGTTCGCCGAGCTGCGCGCGGGCTCAGGGGGCCAAGCGGTCTCGACCACGATGGGCTTCACGCGGCTGCTGCGCAACTTGGCGCGCGACGAGCAGATCGGCTCGCGGATCGTTCCGATCATTCCCGATGAAGCGCGCACGTTCGGCATGGATGCGCTGTTCCGCGAACTGAACATCTACGCCGCGCACGGACAGAAGTACGAACCGGTCGACCACGACCTGTTGCTCAGCTACTCCGAGTCGTCGTCGGGACAGATCCTCGAGGAGGGCATCACCGAGGCCGGCTCGATGTCGAGCTTTATCGCTGCGGGCACCTCGTATGCCACACGCGGCGTGCCGACCGTGCCCTTCTACACGTTCTATTCGATGTTCGGCTTCCAACGCGTCGGTGACCTCATCTGGCAGGCAGCCGACATGCGCGCCCGCGGCTTTCTGATGGCGGCGACCGCAGGACGGACCACGCTGCTTGGCGAAGGCCTCCAGCACCAGGACGGCCACAGCCTCGTATTGGCATCGACCGTGCCCGCAGTGCAGGCCTACGACCCGGCATTTGCGTACGAAGTCGCGGCGGTCGTGCAGGCGGGTCTGCACCGGATGTACGGCGACGGCACCCCAGAAGAGACCGACGTCTTCTACTACATCACGTTGTACAACGAGAACTACGAGATGCCGCCCATGCCTGACACACCGGGCCTCGCCGAATCGATCGTCGAAGGTCTGTACAAGTGGGCTGACGCTCCCGACCTCGGCGATGAGGCGAAGCCAGCGACGATTTTGTTCTCGGGGTCCGCGCAGGGGGCGGCGCGCACCGCTGCGGCCGACCTCGCCGAGCACTATGGCGTCGCCGCCGAGCTGTGGTCGGCGACCTCGTACAAGGCCTTGCGCGAAGAAGCGCTCGCCGCGGAGCGATGGAACCGACTGCATCCGTCCCAGGATCGACGCGTCCCCCGAGTGGCGCAGATCCTCGATGCATCGCACGGGCCGATCACGGCGGTCACCGACTTCATGGCTGCTGTGCCCGAACAGATCGAGCGCTTCATCCCCGACCGCACGTTCGTCCCGCTGGGCACCGACGGCATGGGCCGCTCCGACACACGCGAGGCATTGCGCCGGTTCTTCGAGATCGACGCCGGACACGTGGTGGTCGCAGTGCTCTCCGGTCTCCTCGCCGACGGTCTGGTCGACGCAGCCACCGTCGACGATGCCATTGCCCGGTACGACATCGACCCCGACGCCGCAGACCCGTACATCGTTTGATTTGTCACGGTTGGTCTCAGAGACCAACCGTGACAGGAGCCGGCGATACGCTCGAAATCATGACCGGGACGCTGTACATCACGGGCGAAACCGACGCCGACGAGTTGCTCAACAACGACGGCAATGCGTTGCTGATCGGGATGCTCCTCGACCAACAGGTACCGATGGAGTGGGCGTTCAAGGGTCCGGCCACGTTGCGCGCCCGCCTCGGACACCTCGACCCGACCAAGATCGCCGAGATGGACGTTGACGAGTTCGTCGCGGTGTGTGCGGACAAGCCGGCGATCCATCGCTTTCCCGGATCGATGGGCAAGCGGATCCATGCCGTCTGCACCGCGCTCGTCGACGACTATCAGGGCGACGCACGCAATCTGTGGCGTGGCGTCGACGATGGCAGTGAGCTGTACAAACGGCTGAAGGCTCTGCCCGGTTTCGGCGACGAGAAGTCGAAGATCTTCGTCGCCCTGCTGGCCAAGACCCAAGGTGTCAGCCCTGCGGGTTGGCAGAAAGCCGCCGGGAAGTTCGGCGACGACACGCCGCGGTCCGTCGCCGACATCCACGACGAAGCGTCCCTCCACGAGGTGCGTGCGTGGAAGAAGGCCCAGAAGGCCGCCAAGAAGGACAAACAAGACCGACCGGTCGACTGACGCTCCCGACGTTGCGGCGAGTCAGGCCGTGGCCAACAGCGCCAGCGTGGTGACGCAGGAGCACACACCGATCGCGGCGGTCACGCCGACCGCCGCCTTGGTCCGCACTGCCGTGGCGCAGACGATCGCCGCGACCCCCAGCATCGGCAGTCCGAACCGGCCCGGCGCCGGGAAGTCGGAGTTGCTGAAGTAGGCGTAGTAGAAGGTGTAGAGCGGGCCGGCGGCGAGGAACGTCACGACGGTGACCTGCGCCATGGTCGAACGATCGCGGTCGCCGACGTATGCCAGCGCAGCGATCGCCAGCAAACCGATCAACAGCCAGTTGCTGAGCTGCAGCCAGGCGATCGCCCACTGGCTCGACAGCGGGTCGGAGAGGTACGTGTTGCTGATCGGCGTGAACACCGACGGCAACTGCGACAGCACGCGGTCGAGGTCGACCGCCTCGACCCGCGGCGCCAGTGGGATGAACGACGAATCACCCGTCTCCCTGGGCGGCAGCGGTGGCGCCGAGTCACCCGCGCCCGGAAAGAGGAAGTCCTGCAGCCGCGGGAGCGCACGGGCCCGCAACCCGAGCGCGACGACCAGAACGGCCACGGGGAGGGCATACCCGCCCCACGTGTGCTGGCCGCGCCAGTACCGCACACCGAGCAGGTACATGCACATCGCCGCGATCACCAGCAGGTTCGTCGGTTCGGCGATGAGCAACGCCAGATACACGACGACGAGCCACCACCATCGCAGGCGTTGTCGCTCGTAGAGCAGCGTGGCGGTCAGCCCGATCGCACCCGTGAACAACAGCAGAGCATCGGCGTTGACCGTGGCCGAGTGCAGCACAATCAGCGGGGTCGGCACGAGGACTGCGAACACGGCGGCGCGCTGCACGCGAGTCGCGCCGATGAGCGCGCCGGCATACCACAGCAACGCCCAGGCCGCGCCCAGCCATGCCCCGCCCACCATCCGTGCGGCGACAAGCGAGCTGTCGGTGGCGCCACTCGACACGATCGCCCGCGCCACGAGCCCGGTGATGCCGTAGTACACGGGGAACTGTGACGCGGCGGTGCTGAAACCACCCGCCGGAAAGTCGCGGGGGTCGTAGGGGCCGGAGCCACATTCAGGTGGCACGTATTCGGTGCTGGCGATCGTGCGACAGGCGGCCTCGTCCATCGCTTCCTGTCCGATTCGGTCGTCGGTGGCAGGAACCTCGAACTGGCCAGCCTTGACGACGTAGTCGAGGTGTTGCAGTTCGTCGATCGGTGACAGTTCCGGGAACGCCCGCACGTGCAGACCAACGAGCAGAAACGACGCGGCGACGAGCACTGCGCAAGCGATCCAGTCGACCCGCCCCCACTCGACCGATGCCGACGTCGTCGGCCCGGTGCGATCGTCGACGTCGGCGCCGTTGCCCCCACCGGTCAGCGCGTCGTCGCCTTCGGCCTCAGGTGGCAGCGGAGGCAACGGCGCAGCCTGCGGCGTGTCATCGGTCGGCGACACAGTGGACCCGGCCGACACCGGGTCGTCTGAGACTTCCGACGACACGGCGCAGCAGCTTATGGCGGAACCCGCGAGATGACGGGTCGCTCGACTCAGGCGCGACGTGCCCGGTAGCGCTCCACAAGGCGGCGCGGCGTTCCGCGGAGCCCTGCCAGCAGCGCTGTGATGTGCGCCCGTCGCGGTTCGTGCCGACACCGCCGCAGCGCCAGACCAAACGATCGGGCCATCATTGACGCTGAGCCATGACGCACGGTCGCCCACAACCGATTGCGTTCGCGCAGGTACACCACATGTGCGCCGAGCTTGGACGACGACGTCCCCGGGCGATGGAGCACCTGCGCCCTCGGGGCACATCGGTACACCCACCCGAGCTCGGTGCCTCGGCGGGCGAGATCGACATCTTCGTAGTACAGGAAGAATCGTTCGTCGAAGCCCGCTGTCTGATCGAGGAACGCGGGACGGAATACCACCGCGCCGCCGGTGAACATCAAGATCGGAAACGGCTCGACATCGAGCACGTCGACTGACGATCCGCGATCGGCGTCGGTTCCCGCCCCGAATCGATCGAGAACGACACCTGCACTCTCGACCAGTCCCGACTCGCCGACGAGCAGCGGCTGCACAGCGCCGACATCAGCACTGTCGAACGCATCGAGCACATCGGGTAGCCACGTTCCGGGGAATTCCACGTCGTCGTTCAGCAACACCAACCAATCGGCACCAAGGCGCCGGGCGTGAGCAAATCCAAGGTTGGCGCCGCCCGCAAATCCGCCGTTCGACGACGCGGCGACGATCTCGACGCGCTCGTGCGGGGGCAGCTCGACGTGGCCACTGTTGTCGACGACCACGGTGCAATCGATGAGCGGATCGTCGATCAGGCCCTTCACACAACGAACCAGCTCGTCGTGCGCTGAGTAGGTGACAACAACGGCGACGATCATGCCCAGCTCACCCGGCCGTCGGCGAGCACCACGTACGGCGGTGCGCCTGATCGACCGCGTCGTTCCAGCCAGTCGGCCCGGCCGTCGGCGAGATTCGGGTTGTAGTAGGGGTCGTCCCACAACGAGTCACCCCAGCGCGCAAGTAACACGTCGAGTTCCTTCGGGGCGATGGCATGCTGCTCGGTGCCCGATCGGGTCCGCGACTCGAAGTGATACCACGACGCGTGCGGCGTCCAGACGATGCGCCGGCCAGACCCCCGGATGCGCATCGAAAAGTCGACGTCGTTGTAGTTCGCCGGGAGCTCGGTCGACATCCCGCCGCCCTCGTCAAAGACCTCACGGCGGACCATTGCCGCCGCAGCCGTCACTCCGCCGACCTCGCGCTCGACCGCCAACAGACGTTGCGGGCCGGGGTGGTCGCCCGGCCAGCCGACGAAGGCGTGATCGATGTGGTGGTTGTACACGTGGCCGGCGTGCTGAATCGTGCCGTCCTCGAACAACAAACGCGCACCGACCATCCCGATATCGGCGATCTGCACCAGACCGACCATCTCCTCGATGCTGTCGCGCTCGATCAGCTCGGTGTCGTCGTTCAAGAACAGCAAGAACGCCCCCGACGACGCCGCAGCGCCGCGGTTGATCTTGTCAGCGAAGTTGAACGGCGCGTCGTAGTCGACGATGCGGACCCGATCCCCGGCGATGGCCACGAGATGGCGGCGCACCTGGGAGTCAGCATCGCTGTCCAGCACGACCACGAACTCGAGGTCACAAGTGGAACTCGAACCGCGGGCGATACTGGCGACGGCCTCCTCGACGAAGCGGCGGCGGCCACCCCACACGACGCCGTCGACGCCGGCGGTCGGGATGACGATCGACACGGTTGGTCGCCCCTCGATCCGCCGACGGATCCGGTAGACCCCGGGCCACGCACCCAACTCGACTCGTCCGTCGACGCCCGTGCGATCGAGGTGCTCCTGTACCGCCCGCACCCCGGCGTCGTAGGCCAGTGGTTTGTTCTCGGTGTCGGCCGCAACGCTGCGTGCCGATTGACGCCAGTGCGCGAGTACCTGGGGGACGTGGACGACGTCGACGTCGATCTCCATCACGCGCAACAACAGATCGTGGTCCTGGGCACCGTCGAAACCTGGCCGCAGACCGCCGACTGACGTCAGCACCGTCCGCCTGATCGCAACGAGGTGTGTGATGTAGTTGTGGTTACGCAGTCGTTCCGGGGACGGGTCGGGCTTGTAGACCGGTGATGCTCGTCGTCCGTCGGGACGCAACAGATCGTGGTCGCTGTACACCAGTCCGACGCCGTCGGGCTGTGGGTGCCCGTCCACCGCCGCCACCATCGTCTGCAGGGCATCCGCGGCGAGCACATCGTCGTGATCGAGGAACACGACGAATTCGCCGGTGGCCCGCTCGATCGCCTCGTTCGTCGCCGCGACGATGCCGCCGTTGTTGTTGCGCTCGACAGCGACGCGCTGTGCCGATGACCGGCTGCGCAGGAGATCAACCACCGCCGAGTTCGGCGAACCGTCATCGACCACGATGTGCTCCCACGTCACACCGGACTGTCGATCGACCGAGTCGAGGCACGCCGCGAGTTCGTCGAGCGGTGGGTCGTAGACCGGGGTCACGACGCTGACCCGCGGCCGCTGGATCACTGCCGGCCTCGATCGACTCGGCTCCGAACCGACCGGCGGACTCGACCGAGTCGTGGTCGTATCACCTCGCGCCACGCCTCGTGGCCGAGGTCGACCAGGTACGCCCCTGCGCTCATCGTCCGACGCCGCTGAAACAGGTCCTGTTCTTGACGAGCGCGTGCCAGCTCGACGCGCATCTCGGCAAGTTCTCCACGCGCCGCCCCCGCAGCGTGCGCGGCCTCCTTGGCCGCGGCAATTGCGTTGTCGGCATCGGCGATGGCTTGGCCGTACGACCGCTCCGACGGACCGACAAGCGACCGCAAACGCGTCAACTCATCGTCGTCGGACTGTGGCACGGATGCGAGGTTAGGGCGGCGCGCCCCTGTGGCCACGTCGTAGGCTCAGCGACCGCTCATGGCGACTGCCCCGACTGCACCTCCTCGACCGACCGTCTACTCCGATGCCCGCGCGCTGATCGAACGCGGCGACATCGAGCTCCTCACGTCTGACATCTTCGACACACTGCTGTGGCGCGACGTGGCCAAGCCGCACGACCTGTTCATCGTCCTCGGCGCCGATTTGGTTGTCGCCAACGATGTTCCCGCCTACGTGACGGCCGAGGACGTGCTCGATGCGCGGATCCATGCCGAACGGCGAGCACGCAATGCCGCCGAGAACACCTACGGCGTCGGCGAATGCACCATCGAGGAAATCTGGGCGCGTATGCCGTCGGCGTGGCTCGACCGGATCGGTGGGGTCGCCGCCGGTGTACGCGCCGAAATCGAGATGGAAGCGCGGCATCTGCACCCAATCGAGCCCGCGATCGAATTGTTGCACGATGCGCATGCGGCCGGCGTCGACGTCGCGTTGGTCAGCGACACCTACTTTTCGACCGAGCAGCTCCTCCAACTGTTCTCGTCGATCGGCGTCGACTTGCCGCCACTCGCCGCCATCACAGCATCGAGCGAGCACCGCGACAACAAGGCAGGCAAGCTCTTGGCACACGCACTCGCCCACCGAGATGCCGACCCGAGACGAGTGCTGCACATCGGCGACAACCCCCACGCCGATGCGGTCGCGGCTGCCGATGCCGGAACCCACTTCGTCGGGCTCGACATCCCCCACGCGGAACGGATCGGCCCGGCGATGCCCCGCTCGCTGGCAGCGTTCTCCTCCACCCACGGCACCGATGCGGGCGCATCGGCATTGTCATTCGAACTCCTTCTCGCTGCGGGTGGCGCCCGCACGGGCAGTGGCCCGAGTGCTTCGTACGAATTCGGGGTCACGGTCGGCGGGCCTCTGCTGACCGGCTTTGCGGACTGGATCACCGATCGGGCAGCAGACCTCGGAGTGGACAAGGTGCACTACCTGTTGCGCGAGGGCGGGTTCATCTCGGAAGTGGTGGCCGCTCTGCGACCCGATGCGCCGAACGCCGCTCATGTGCACGCATCCCGATGGGTGATGGGTCGCGCCGCCGTGATCGACGGGACGACCGACGAGCTGATTCGTGCACTCATCCGGCGGGCGGCGTTTCAGCCCGAACACGTCGCCGATGCATTCGCGGTCGACGCCGGCGACGTGGCCCGCGTGATCGGCGACGGCCCGCTGCGCGACGACGAGTTCATCCCGGCGATCGAGGCGATCGCGTCGGACGACGCGCTGCGTACGGCGATCGTTGAGTCGTCAGCTGAGCTGCGCAGTCGCGTGATGCGCTACTTGCAGCGCGCGATCGACCCCGACGAACAGGGCCGGGTGATCGTGTGTGACATCGGCTGGGGCGGCACGATTCAGGAGGCCATGACGGAGATCCTCACTGCGGAGGGATGGTCGGTCGAACTGATCGGGCTCTATCTGATGCTGTCTCGCCCGGGGCGCGACCGCGCCGCCGCAGGCGCCCGCATGGCCGGGTACCTCCCCGACGACGGTGTCGTTCCGATCGGCGTCGAGCGAACGACCACCAAAGACCCCGACATCGTCATGCGCACCCCCGAGATCGCCGAACAACTGTGCACCCCCGAACTGGGCACGCTGCTCGACATCGACGACGCCGGAACACCGGTGCTCGCAGACGACCCCGGTGGCGCCCGGGAGTCGCGCCGTCTGGCGCGACGCGGGGTGCTCGACTACGCCGAGTTGCGCCGGGTTCGCCTGCCGGGCGCGGCGACCGACCAACGGTTGCGGAGCGACGCCTATCGCCGTGCCCTCTTGGCTGGTGTGGCCGGCACCATCCGGCGGCCGAGCAGTCGACTGGCGAGCGAACTCGGCACGTGGGAGCACGACGACGTGGGCGGACGTGGCCACGAACCGCTGATCCCGCGCCACGCCGATGACCTGCTGCGCTACGTCAACGCGGCCGACACCGACCTGATCGGCACTCGCCAGGTGTATTGGCTGCATGGCGCGGCGGCGCTGGCCAACCAGGAGCTCGCAGCCCAACTCGACGCGATCGAAGCGGGGATCGATCCCGAGGAACTGTGCCCACCATCCGAGGTCGGCCGAGCGCTGATCGCCGTGTTCCCACCCGATGATCAACTCGCGGTCGCACAGGTTGCGCTTGTCCCGCACCGCTCACCGACCGGTTGGTCGTCGCTGCGACTGTCGGCTGCGGTCGACGCCGTTCGCGCTGTTCGCATCGATATCGGCACCGAGGCGTGCAGTTTCGAACTCGGCCGGCTACGCATTCGTGGAGCGACGACGCACGTCGCGGTCTCGATCTCGCGGACCGACGACACCCGGCTGCGCTGGACCAACGGACATCCGACCGACGCACGCGGCGGCGTACTGCGAGCAGGTGGGTTCCTCTCGGTGCCGTTCGAGCATGCCGCCGTGAACGACACCCTCGACATCGAGGTGGCCTTCCGGGCACGCCCGCTCGGCAGCCCGGTGCGCAGATACACCGCGGCGGCGCTGCGTCAGTCCGCCCGAGGCTGGGTGGGCGTGGCGCGTTCCCGGGTCGACCAACTACGCCATCGCTAACGTTGGCCCCGTGTCCACCAGCGAACTCGATCGCCTGCGCACGGAAAACACCGAGCTGCGGCGCCGGCTGGAGCTGGTCGACGCCGAGCTGGTCGAGTTACGCGACGACGCTCTGGCGCGACGAGCCGAAGTGCGCGAACTCGCCGAGTCGCTGCCGACCGCCGTCAGTCGGCGGGCGATGGTGGTCCAGATGACCAAGGACGCCGTCGCTCACCCCGACAAGACAGGGTTGGCAACCCGTGCGATTCGGAAACTGGGCCGGGCACCGCGCCGGTTGGCCCACGCCGTCGGACTCGGGCCCAAGGCGCTCCCGCCCGGTCCACCAGTGGCCGAATCGGCGGTCGCGCCAGCTGAGCCAGAATGAGCGGAGACGACCGCCCCGACGTGGCGGTATTCGTCGCCCGAGAGGGCAACCGATTCATGCTCGACATCGCCGAGATGCTCGTCGAGGCTGCGCAGACTGAATACCCGGCACGGTTGGTCGACGACCGCCTGCCAATGCCGGATGGGGCGATCAACCTGGTTGTTGCACCCCATGAGTTCTTCGAGTTGTACGACGCGTCGACCCGCGAGTTGCAACGTGCGGCCGCGGCGAGTGTCTGCGTCGGCACTGAGCAACCGGGCACGCCGTGGTTCCGACTGACCGCCGACGTTGCGCGGCGCGGCCTGCGCACGCTCGACATCAATCGGGTTGCTGTCGCCGCGCTGCGCGACGAAGGCATCGACACGCGCCACTTGCAGATGGGCGCAGTGGACTCGTTGGCCGCGGCATCTGTCGATCGCGATATCGACGTGCTCTTCTTGGGCTCGCTCGACGATCGCCGCGGCGAAGTGTTGGCGTCGTTGGCTCCCCTGCTGTACGAGCGACGCAGCGAGCTGCGCTTGTTCCGCTTCGACCGGCCCGTGGGCGCCGACACTCCCGGACTCGTGTTCGGCGCGCAGAAGGCAGCGTTGTTGGCCCGCGCCCGCGTGCTCATCAACGTGCACCGCGACGGCGCCGACGACGGACCCGCCTATTTCGAGTGGGTGCGCATGGTCGAGGCGATGGCCAACGGATGTGCCGTGCTCACCGAGCCATCGGACGCGCACGACCCGCTGGAAGCGGGGACACACTTCGTCGAGGCATCTCGAGACGCGTTCGGCGGCGAGCTGATTGAACTCCTCGACGACGAACCGCGCCGTGCGGCCGTCGCCGAAGCCGGACGACGCGCCGTCACCGAGCAGTTGGCGTTCGGTCCGAGCGTCGTTGCGCACCTGCGCGACATCGAACACGAGGTACTGCCGCACGTCGCTGCACACGTCGCTGATCGCACATACCTGCGAGGACGCTGGACGCTGCACGGCGAGACGCAGCGGCCGGTCAAGCGACTTGGACCGATGATGCCGTTTCGCGAGCTCCAACGAAGTGCCAAGCGACTGGCGCTCGCCGAGGGCGCCGCACTGCGGCGGATCGACGAACTGCGTTCGGTGATTGCCCATGGCACAGAAATGCACATCGAACGGATCGAGTCACCGGCCTACGCAGCAGCCGTTCCCGACGTCAGCGTGATCGTGACGCTGTACAACTATGCCGACCTCGTCGGTGAGACGCTCGAGAGCATCGCAACGAACACCGGCGTCGACTTCGAGATCATCGTGATCGACGATCATTCGACCGATTCCGGTCGCCACGTCGTTGCCTCGTTCATCGATGCGCACCCGGAGCTACCGATCCTGCTGATCGGCAAGGACGCCAACGAAGGGTTGGCCCGTGCCCGCAATACCGGCTTCAGCGCAGCACGAGCGCCGTACGTGATGGTGGTCGATGCCGACAACCACCTGTACCCGACTGCGCTCGCTCGACTGCGCAAGAGCCTCGAGCAACGACCGGACGCATCTGCGACGTACTCGATCCTCGAGGTGTTCGGCGACGAACGCACCGTGTTGAGCGCCATCGATTGGGATCCCGAACGCTTGCTGCGGGCCAACTACATCGATGCCCAGGCCATGTGGCGAGCCAGCGACTGGTGGGATCTCGGTGGGTACCGACCCGACGAGGGCATCCACGGTTGGGAAGACTGGGATCTCTGGCTGCGGCTGGCCGCATCGGGCGGCACGGCCGTGATCCACCGAGAGATGCTGGGCCGCTACCGCGTGCGCGCCGGTTCGATGGTGTCGCTCACCAACCTCGCCGCCGATGACGCCCGGGCGGAGATCCGCGCTCGGTACCCTGCGCTGCCGTGGCCGAACGAGCAGTGACCACGGGCGACGCGAGCTATTCGTTCGTGCTGCCGCTGTGGAACAGCGATCCAGCGTTGCTCGGCGAGCAGCTCGATGCCATCGCCGCCCAAACCGGGGTGTGGGAGTGCATCGCCGTCGACGACGGGTCGACCGACACCGCGGGCATCGAGCTCGTCGAGCAGCGAGCAGCAGTCGATCCGCGCTTCCGCCCGGTGCGCCGGTCGACGAACGGCGGCATCGCTGCAGCAACGAACGACGCAATCGATGCCGCCGGCCACGACTGGATCGTTTTCTGCGATCACGACGACAGGGTGCACCCAGACGCACTCGACCGGCTCACCGCGACGATCACGTCGATCGCCGACGTCGACCTGATCTACACCGACGAGCAGGTCATCGATGCGGCGGGCGATGTCGTCGAGCCGTACCGCAAACCTGATTGGTCGCCGGAGCGGCTCCTCGGCCAGAACTACTTGAACCACTTGGTCGCCGTGCGACGCACGCTGATCAGGCGGATCGGCGGCCTCGATGGTGCATTCGCACCGTGCCCCGATCGTGAGTTCACACTGCGTGCTACCGCAGCCGCACGACGCATCGAGCACATCCCGGAGATCCTCTACGACTGGCGTTCGATTCCCGGCTCGGTCGCGCAGGCCGTCGGCGAGAAACCCGGTGTCGCTGCAGCGGTGGTCGCGGCGGCGCAACGTCACGCTCCGGACAACGTCGTGGTGTCGTCGGTTCCGGAAGCTGAAGTCAGCGCACGCATCGAGTGGCCCGTACCAGCACCCGCGCCGACGATCGCCGACGTCGCGCTCGAGCCGACTACGACTCCGGCCGACATCGAGCGCGCGCTGCGGACCACCGACGCCGATCTCGTCCGATTGATGCCGGCCAACGCCAGTCAGATGTCGGCTGCGTCGATCGAGGCGCTCATCGCACAAGCATCTCGCGACCACGTGGTCGCCGTTGGACCGCGCGTGGTGACGGCCGACCGCCGAATCGTCTCGGTCGGCCGGGCGCTGCGGCCGCATCTGCGCGATCTGTATCGGGGCGGGGACGCCGATTACCTGGGCCAGTGGGGCGAGTACACAGTGGCGCGCGAGGTCGCCGCACTGCACCCCGCCGGTGTGGTCCTCGATCGTCGAGCGGTACTCGAACTCGGCGGATTCGACGGCGCCGAGCTGATCACGCGACACCAGCTGGGAGCGTCGGTGACCAACGCGGCCGCCGTCGCCTTGTCGCTGTCGGTCGGGATCGACTTCACCTTGGTGCTGCTCGGCCTCGCCGCCGCGGAGACGGGACGGTCGTTGTTGTGGACACCGCTGGCCGAGGTGTCGCTGCCCACTGGCTCGTTCCGTCTCGACGCCGACATCGAGGCGATCATCGCCGCCCAGCAGTCGATCGAACGCACGGTTGCGCTCGACGACCGCTACTCCCCACAGGGGGTCACCCCGCGCATCGTTGCGCCGTCACCTGGCCATCCCTCGCCCGCCCAGTCACGATTCCGGCGGGGACTCGACGTGACGAAGTCCGCAATCGTCGATCAGCTCGATCTCCCACGCATCGCCGATCGCGCCGACCGAGCGGCCGACGCGGCGGCCGACCTCGGCGGGTCGATCCAACGGATCTGGCATCGCATTGCGCAGGTCGCCAACGTCGTCGAACGCAACCACGAACCTCGCCTCGCCGATCAGGAGATGATCGCACGCATCGATGCGGCGACGGCGTGGGCGCAGTATGCGCCCCTCCGAGCGACGCCGCTCATCAGTGTCGTGCTCCCGACTCGCAATCGGCGCGAGTTGGTGTCGACGGCCATTGCGTCGGTCGCCGACCAGCGCTACGACAATTGGCAGCTCGTTGTCGTCGACGACGGCAGCACCGACGGAACAGCAGACCTACTGAGCGGCCTCGACGACGAGCGGATCGAGGTGGTGCACACCGACGGTGTGGGCGCGTCCGCAGCGCGCAACGTTGGTCTGGCAGCCGCGTCGGGCGAGTGGATCGCCTTCCTCGACGACGACAACGTGATGCACCCGGTGTGGTTACGGGCGATCGCCGAACACGTTGGTCGCCACCCCGCTGCGAGCGGTCTCTTCGGCGCAACGTTGCGGGCCGACCGGCCCGACGATCACCGGCCATACGTGCAGTTCACCGAGACGATCGATGTGCGCCGACTCGAAGTCGACAACTCGATCGACCTCGGAGCAGTCGCGGTTCGACGTGGCCATCCGGAACTGCACTTCGACGAGTCGCTCGAACGTTTCATCGATTGGGACCTCGTGGTTCGACTGGCGCGCCGCGACGCACTCGCTGGGCTTCCCGTGTTCGCCGGCGTGTACACCACCGATGCTCCCGACCGCATCAGCTCTGGAGCGATCGAGGGACCGCTGGCGGCGATGCGGACCCGCTTCCGCAGCCAGCAGGCGTAACCCATACTCGCCGGTCGCGCTGCTACCGGACGACCTTGGCACGCTGGCGGTCGAACGCCGCAGCGCCCTGCGCACGCAGCTGGTCGGCGCTCGTCTGCGGATCATGTGCCGAGGCCACGGCAAGCCACAGCCGTTGATCGATCGCGGTCGACTGCTCGATCAGGGTTGCCGCGTCGTTGAATTCGTCGGCCCCGATGACCTGGCCGGGTGGCGTGACGTTCTGGTTGCCGACCACGAGTTCGACGTCGACCCACGCTGAGATACGTCGCCAACCGTCACTGCCCGCTTCGACGGTGTCGACATGTCCAAGCCCGGCGAGTTGGTTCAGGGCTGCGGCGCTGAGCGCCTCGTGATCCGCAGGGTCGATCATGCGGTCGGACGGCACGCGCGAGTCCCCTGTGAGCAGGAATCGTGCGGCCACGTTGTCGACCTGGGCCGACAGTGCGGGATGACGCAGAAAGTCGCTCAATGGTTCGGTGACCGCTCGGCGACTTGCGTCGTAGGGGTCCCAGGCGGCGTGCTGCTCGGCCGTCCAGCTTTGCCAGAACGCGTACAACGACAGCAGCCGCGCCCGCGGCTCGCGCAGCACGCACACGATGTCGGCGTCGTCGCGACCGTGGCGCAGCGACGCCAGCGAGTAGTGCCCGAGCACGACGTCGGCGTCGGCCAGGCGAGTCGGGTCGAGTTCGATCGTGTGCCGCGTCGACGGGGGCAGCGAGTCGAAGTCCGCATACGGACCGAATAGCGTGCGATCCATCGCGGGCGGCGCGATGCGCAGGCCGTTGTCGAGTGCGCTCCTGCGCAGCGCGTCGGACAGGCTGCTGCCGGCCGCCTTGGGCACATGCAACAGTCCGACTTTGCGACGCACAGCGGCAGGGTACGCCGATCAGGGCCGCAAGATCGCGGTGACGCGAGCGGCGACGTCCGGCCTCAACTGAGCTTCTGGTTCCGCTGGCGTCTCTGCGAGGTCGACGACCGGGGCCGGCCAGTGTGCGAAGTTCAGGCCGTGGGCGGCCGCAAAGGTCTGTACCGCAACGTGAGGAAACGACTCGACCCATGGCTCGCCCGCCAGCCAACGCTGAGCCGCCCGGCGCAACGACTGCGTCACCAGCATCGTCCGTCCGAGATGCTGACCGTGCTCGAGACGCCATGGCTCCCACGGCCACAGACCTTCCAGCGTCGCGGCGCCATCAGGTCCGCGCCCCGATGCCCCGACTGCAATCGCCGGCACATCGTGCATCCGCGCCTCCACATCTGCTCGATTCACGCGCCAGCGCGCGCCGGCCGGAGCGATGACGTCCGAGGCTCGCAAGCGGTTGCGCAGCGCCCCAGCGAGGCTGGGGCGCCAGCTTCCGATTGGAGATGGGTCGACGCGTGTGCGACCGATCGGCTCCGACCGGGCGCGCGCCGGGATCGCCGTGGGTGGTGATCTGTCGATGACGATCTCGCCGGCGCGGGCGATCAGTGGTTCGAGGTTCTCTGCGAGCGGCATCGACGCAACGAGCTCGTGGGCGCGGCGGGCCACGTCTGCGGCGGTGCGGCTGCCGACGAGCTCGTCGAGACGTTCCCCGAGCTGGGCGTCGGCGAACGTGAGATAGTGCTCACCCGACACGAAGGGCGCATCGGCCACCGACGGTTCCGAGAGCAACAGCGCCCCGCCATGGGCGGCGTCGATCATCCGGAGCCACTCGAAGTAGGGCTCATCGCTCTGGTGGATGTTGACGACGATGCCGGTCCGTGCGAGCAGATCGCGTTTGGCATCGCCGGCGACGAACGCCGGCGACGTCGACCGATTCGGTTCTCCGCTGTCAGACACCAAGAGGCGAGCGTCGTGGCGCACCAACGAGTCGGCCGCGCCAGCCAACACCGAGAGTCGGCGGCCGCGCTGATTGCCGAGGTAGAGCACGGGGACGTCACGATCGCCGCCCCGGTCGCGATCCCATGCGGGAACATGACCGAAGATCAGTCGCTCCGCAGCGATGCCCATACGTCGGTAGGCGTCGACTGCCAGCTGGCTGAAGTCGAACACGGCCGCCAGTCGGCTGGCCACCTGCGCATTGCTCGTGAAGAAACCCTGATGCGGCTGCTCGGCGCTGATTCCGATGGTGCGGGCAGCGATGCGCTGATCGTCGACGAAGGCCGCTCCCTCCAACGCGACGTACTCGTGCGGCGGGAGCAGGACGAACACGTCGCCGTGCGTCACTTCGTGCTCGCCGGGCTCGGTGCTGATCAGCGCTTCGACCGAGTTCTCGGCGAGCGCGCCCACGAGCGCTTCGGCGATCTCGAAGAAAAAGGCGTTCTGATACGGCGACAACACAAACACCAGCCGCAGCTCCGACACCGCGACATCGTCGCAGAGCCGGCACACCGCGCCGTGGACTGGGTCGCGCGAGGAGCCTGGGGCGGTGTCCGGAGGGCTCGCCGCGCCCGCCAGTAGGCTCACCGCCCGTCATGTCGCTGCGCACGGCGGTCGCCCACCGCAACCTGCTGTACCTGCTGTCGCTGAAGGAACTGCGCACCCGCTATCGCAAGTCGATCCTCGGGTGGGCGTGGAGCCTGCTCAACCCGATCAGCCAGGTCGTCATCTACAGCTTCGTCTTCCTGACGGTGTTCAAGGCGACGCCGCCTGTGGGTGACCCGAGCGGCTTGAAGATCTTCCCGCTGTACTTCCTCACGGGACTGTTGCCGTTCCAGTTCTTCTCGATCTCGGTGACCACTGCCATCGGTGCCGTCGACTCCAATGCCAGCCTGATCAAAAAAGTGCCTTTCCCGCACGAACACCTCGTCTATTCGGTGGTCGTTGCGCAGGGCGTGACGTTCCTGATCGAGCTGGCGGTTCTCGTTGTGGCGCTCTTGCTGTTCGGCAGCATGGTGCTCCCGTGGATTCCGTTGATGATCCCGCTGATGGCGCTGATGGCGCTCTTCACCACCGGAGTTGCGCTTGCGCTGGCGGCGATGAACGTGTTCTTCAACGACGTCAACTACCTGTGGGGCATCGTGGCGCAGGTGTTGTTCTTCGCCACGCCGATCATCTACGACCCGGAAGTGATCGACAACTCGGTGGTGCAGGCCGTGACCAACTGGGGTCCCACTGGGAGCTTCATCCGGGCGTCGCACAACATCTTGTACGACAACCGCTTCCCGAGCGCTGAGAGATGGCTCCACCTCGTCGTCGTGTCTGTCGCCGTGTTCGCGCTCGGGACGTGGATCTTCGGCAAGCTCTCCCCCCGATTCGCGGAGGAACTCTGATGGCCTCGGTACTGACCGTCGACCACGTGAGCAAGTCGTTTCGCACACAGGCCGAACGCGTCAACTCACTGAAGGAGCTGGTGACCAAGCGGCGCCGCAACAGCGACGTCGAAGAGTTCTTCGCGTTACGCGATGTGTCGTTCGAGGTCACCGAGGGCGAGGCGTTCGGTGTCATCGGCCACAACGGGTCGGGCAAGTCGACGTTGCTCAAGTGCATGGCGGGAATTTTGCAGCCGACCTCTGGCTCGGTCGCGGTGCAAAAGCGAATGTCGGCGCTGTTGGAACTCGGCGCGGGTTTTCACCCGGAGCTGACCGGCCGCGACAACGTCTTCCTCAACGCGGCGATCCTCGGCATGGCGCGCCGAGAAATCGCCGCTCGCTTCGACGAGATCGTCGACTTCTCGGGCCTCGCCGAGTTCATCGACGAGCCGGTGAAGACCTATTCGTCGGGGATGTACGTGCGGCTGGCGTTCGCCGTGGCGATCAACGTCGACCCCGAGTTGTTGATCATCGACGAGATCCTCGCTGTGGGCGACGTCACCTTCCAGCAACGCTGCATGCAGAAGTTCGTCGAGTTCCGCGAGCAGGGCCGCACGATCGTGCTGGTCACCCACGACATGGGCAGCGTGCGCAACTTCTGCGATCGCGCGATTTGGCTCGAGCACGGCGAGATCGCCGGCCGCGGCGACCCCACAGATCTCGTCGACACGTACACCGAGAAGATGCTCGCCGATGCCGCGGACGGCCAGGCGATGCAGAGCACGCGCCGCGGTTCAGGCGAGATCCGTGTCGAAGAAGTGGAATTGCTGGTCGACGGACAGCCGACGACACACGTCCGGACAGGTGACACCGTCGTCGTGCGTCTGCACTTCGCCTCCGACGAAACGATCGAGAACCCGGTGTTCGCCATCACCATCGGACGCCTCGGTGGAGCGATCGTGACCTTCCCGTCGAGCCGCGACACCGGCGAGGTGCCTGCGACCATCTCGGGGTCAGGCACCGTCGAGGTTCGCCTTGCGGATATCGCGCTGATCCCGGGGCCGCACGTGCTGCACACCGAAGTGACGGGGTTCGGGCGCCAGCACGTGTTCGATCACATCCAGAACGCGGTGAGTTTCGACGTCCTCGCCGGCGATGTCCGCGAAACCGCCGGAATCATGACGATGCGTCCGACCTGGGCGCTCAGCGGTCCCGGCGTCTCCGGCCCCTCGCCGCTCGTGTAACGCTTCGTCTCAGAGACGATGTAGCAGCCAGCCGTGACATCAGGCTTCGCGGTGCGGGAGGTCGTCGGGCCCGCGGCGACCGAGCTCGCGCTCGAGCGATTCGATGCGCTCGTACAGCCGGTGAATCCGCCGTAGCGAACCGGGCGGCAACAGCGTCGGCGCGGCGTCGAGGTCGTCGATGACCCGCTCGTGATCGTCGATCCACGTCTGACGCTCCTCTTCGGCCGCCGACCCGCCATCGACCCACCGCCGGTACACGCTGGTCACCGCAGGATCGCTCGCCGCTCCGCAGACACGCAGCGCTTCGAGTTCGAACTTCCAGTCCTCGCACACTCGCAGAGAGTCGTCGTACGACAGGCCGAGCGCGCGGACGGCACCGAGCGGCACCGCGTACGAAGAGGGCGGTGAACGATTGGAGCGGATGGTGTCGATCACGTCGAGCGTCGGTGGGTACATCGCCTCGAACCCGCTGACGTTCACGAACCCGACCTCATCGTCGCGGCGCTCGACCCACTGCGCCACCACGCCAGCGCGCACGACGCGACCGGGCGACTCGGCGGCGAGACGTTTGAACGTGGCCACCCAATCGGAGGTGACCACGTCGTCGTCGTCGAGCACGGCGACGTAGCGCCCGCGAGCAGTTTCGAGACCGATATTGAGCGGCGCGCTCCGGCCGCCGTGATCGACGTGGTGCACGTACACGCGCTCGGCGAACGACGACGTGAACGAACCGACCAGCGCTTCGACCTCGGCAACCACTGCGTGGTCGGAGTGGTGAACGAGGAGGCGGACCTCGAAGTCGTCGTCATGCTGAGCGGCGAGGGTGGTCAGCGTCTCGACGAGCGAAGCACGATCGCCCCGCGTGCGGGTCAGCACGGACAAGAACGGCCTGGTGCGAGACACCGCCGACGCAGCGGTGCTCTCGGCGGTTGCGCGGCGATAGGCGCGTACGAATTGATAGGTCGAACCGTGTCTGCCGGCGCGGTCCCGTAGGGACCGCAAGTGGTCGCGGAGCGTGGTCGATCCGAAAACCGGTAGGCCGAGGGGTTCTTGCTGTTCGGTGTCAGGGATCACGACGTCGGCACGGCCGAGCTCCTCCCACCCGACGAAGGTCGCATCGAGTCGCCGTTCGTCGAAGAGCGTGATGTGCGTCGAGTCGAGCAGTCCGACCTCGGTCACGTCCCACCGACCGAGCAGGAGCTTGGCCGCCAGGTCGTAGTGGGCAACGTTGGGGATGCTCACGACGAGCACCGGGGGCTCGTCGGCCGCCAGGCGGTCCACGACATCGGACAGCACACGCATCGTGCGATCGAGATCGGGAAGGTGTTCGATCACGTCGAGCGCAGCAATGGCGACGATCGGCGGACCTTGCTCGACTTCCGCCGCAACCTGGTCGACGACGTCGTTCCCAAGCAGATCGAGCGCAAAGGCCGAGCGCCCCCGCTCACGCATCGCCTCGACGTTCGCTGGGTCAAGGTCACCGCCGAGGTACGAGAAGCCGAACGTCTCCACCGCCGCGCCAAGCGAGCCGACGCCAGCCCCGAGGTCGAGTACTCGCCCGACACGGCATGTCGAGGCGATCAATCGAGCGGCGCGGGCATAGGTGGAGCCCCACGAGAACTCGAAGTCGTATCGCAGACGGTCGTTCATCAGCCCTGGTACTCGAAGCGATGTGGGCCGTAGTGCCGTCCGACAAAGTCAGCGACGCCAGCCGCTCCGCCAACGGGCTCGGGCACGTCTCCGGCGAGCACTCGCTGCTTGAACTCCGCCACAGCGTCGGCGGCCACAGGATCTGCGCCGCCATCGACCGCACCGAGGAAGGCGTCCTCCAGATCGCGCCGGCCGTACTTGCGGTACAACCACAGACGAGCGAGGTGGCTCGACCGGGCCGCACCGGGCGTCCAGCGGACCGCGCCCTCGGTGGCGATCGGCTTGTCGTGCACCACCACTGCCGAGGGGACGTAGCGCACGGTGTACCCGGCGGCACGGACGCGCCACGACAGGTCGACGTCGTCGCCGTACAACGGGAAGAAGTGATCGTCGAAGCCGCCGACCTCCTCGAACACGGCACGACGCATCAGCAGCGAGAATCCGCATGCCCACGACGTGTCGCCGGTGATCGGGTCGTACGCCTTGGGATGCTCGATCGGCACCTGGCGCGCCTCGGCGATACCGACGTGGTCGTCGCGAATGACCTGCAACAGTTGCTGCAGCGCAGTCGGCGCCGGGTACGTGTCGGGGTTGAGCACCCAGATCAGATCGGAGTCCGAGCGGGAAGCAAGACGATTGGACCCGCCGGCCGAACCAAGGTTGGCGTCGAAGAACTCGTGTGTCACATCGGACGTGGCGGCGCGCAGCGCGTCACCCAGCGCCTCGATGTCGGCCGACGACAAACACTGTTGTGGCGAGCAGTCGCCGTATCGCACCGACGCATCGCCCAATGTGCCCACGTCGCGAGCGCGACGGATAGAGGCGGCGAGGGCGTGCGCCAGCCGCAACTGCTCATCGGCCTCGTTGTCGAACAGCACGACCTGGATGGCCAGTGAAGGACCCCGCGCTGTGCTCACTCGCCGATCGGCCCACTTCGCGGCCGGTCGGTCTCGTGCATCCGGGCGTACCGCTCCTCGGGGTCGTCCGGGTCAGCATCGAGTGAGGCCAGCGCAACCCACGGTTCGTTGACGGTGTGCCGCTCCCCCCGCGGACCGGCACCTCGGCGGATGGCTCGTATCCATGCCACCCGACCCGGTCGGCCAGACGACACGAGATCGAGCGCGTCGGCGTCGACTGCCTCGTCGAGCAAGGCCAACAATCGATCGAGCAGCATGGCCGGCGCTTGGTCGGTGACCACGGTGTCGTCGCCAACCAACACGACCGGACCGTCGAGCAGCGGATCGGCGAGAGCACCGACGGCCCACGGAGCTGCGTCGCCGAGGTCCTCCTCCAGGCGGTGGACCCGAAGTCCGCTGCGTTCGAGCGCATTCAACGTCAGCGGATCAGATGTTGCGTTGTCGACGATCTCGATACGACTGATGCCGGCGGCGCGCAGCCACGCAACCATCGCGTCGAGCGACCGACGGCGATTCCGTACCAGGATGAACGCAGCGACGGGGGCAGTCTCGGCGGGCACGACGGCCTCCACGGAGGCCGCTGGAACCGTCGGCGGACTCTTCTTGCGGCGAGACAGCGCCGCCGCCGGTTGGCGGACGCGCTGGCCGACTTTCAGTTCGGGGAGGGCGCGCAACCGATCGAGTTCCTGTTCCGCGGCTGTGGCTCGGGCTTCGGCATGTTCGACGGCGGCGAGCAAATCGCCGACATCGCGGGCGCCAAGTGCTCCCATCGCATCGGTCGCACGGCGCAGCTGGGCTGTGTCGAGCGCCCGTGCGTGGGCGCGTTCGGCAGCCTCGTCGAGGCGGTGCTGCATCGACGCTGGAGTACCGGCCAGACCGGCGTCGGCGGTCCGATCGGACGGAGCCCACATCGCCGAAGGACGCTACCAGCAGGCGTCGAGCGCCCCCGCTGATGGGCGCAGCGCGCAGTACGCTTCGGGGCAATGGCTGCGGTTCCGAACCCGCGCGTCTCCACGACGCCACGGTCGTTCCCGGTCGCGCTCGAAGTGATGGCCAACGTGTTTCGCCGGCCGCTGTCGTTCTTGTGGGCGCACGGCTTCCGCTTTCTCGGCGTGCTCGATGCGCTCGGCCTCTACGCGTTGATGGTGGCGATCAGCTTCGTCCGTTTCGGATTCGGTTGGGAATGGGACACCTACCCGCTGTCGCACTACTTCGTCGGATTCAC
>JABSQH010000091.1 GCA_013213745.1 Ilumatobacteraceae bacterium
CTACACCTCCGGTACCACCGGCCCACCCAAGGGCGTGATGATCAGCCAGTACAACGTCGTGTACACCGTCGAGATCCTGAAGGACTGCATCGACTTCGACGACTTCCTCGGCAAGCGCGCAGTGTCGTATCTGCCGATGGCGCACATCGCCGAGCGGGCGATGAGCCACTACCAGGCGATGATGCTCGGCTACTCGGTCTACTGCTGCCCCGATCCGAACCAGCTCACCGCGTACCTGAAAGAGGTGCACCCACAGATCATCTTCGGGGTTCCCCGGGTCTGGGAGAAGATCTACAACGGGGTGAATGCCGCCCTCGGTGCCGATCCCGACAAGAAGGCTCAGTTCGACGACGGCGTGCGCGCCGCGATCGAGATCCGCGAGTCGAACCTCGACGGCGACTTCACCGAAGAGCAGCAAGGCACCCTCGACTTCCTCGATGCGGCGGCCTTCGCGCAGGTTCGTGGCCTCGTCGGTCTCGATGCCGTCGACGTCGCGGTCACAGGCGCGGCGCCGATCCCCGTGCCGGTGTTGCAATGGTTCAACGCGGTCGGCATCCCACTGTCGGAGATCTACGGCATGTCGGAGTCGACCGGGCCGATGACGTGGTCGCCCGAGCGCAACAAAGCTGGCACCGTCGGCCGCGCCGCTCCCGGTATGGAAGTGATCATCGCCGACGACGGTGAAGTGATCTGCCGCGGCGGCAACGTCTTCCAGGGGTATCTCAAGGCGGAGGAGAAGACCGCCCAGACGATCATCGACGGCTGGTTGCACTCCGGTGACATCGGCGAAATCGACGATGAGGGCTACATCAAGATCGTCGACCGCAAGAAGGAACTGATCATCACCTCCGGCGGCAAGAACATCAGCCCAGCCAATCTCGAAGCCGCTCTCAAGACGATCCCAGTAATCGGCCAGGCCGCGGCGATCGGCGATCAACGCAAGTTCGTCTCGGCGATCCTCGTCCTCGATCCCGAAGCGGCCCCGGTATGGGCCGCCGCCAACGGCAAGGGCGACAAGAGTCTCGCGGAGCTGGCGGTCGACCCCGACGTGATCGCCGAGGTGCAAAAAGGTGTCGACGAGATCAACACCCAGTTCGCGCAGGTCGAGCGGATCAAGAAGTTCACCCTCACCGGGGAGGAGTGGCTTCCCGACAGCGACATGCTCACGCCGACCTCGAAGCTCAAGCGTCGCGGCGTCAATGCCCGCTACGCCGAAGAGATCGAGGCGATGTACGCCGGGCTGTCGTAATTGATCTGCGGGGCCTTACCGCACGTCTGAGCGCCTCGAGTGTGGACGGCCCGCGCTACGCGAGCTTTTCGATCACGGCTCGGAGGGCGGCGATCTCGGCATCGTCGAGCTTGACGCTGAACAACGACTGCAGCGCACGTCGGTACGTCACGTTCATCTCGCGCCACAACCGTCGGCCCGTGCGCGTCAGCTCCACGTCGACCGCGCGCAGGTCGGCGGCATCGACGTGACGGTGGCGGGCCACCCACCCTTCCTCCTCCAGGCGATCGAGACGCCGACTCACACTCGACGGCGGAAGACGTAGATCCGCCGCCACATCGTGCGGTCGAGCCAACCCACCGAGCCGCTGCAACGATGCCAGCACATCGAACCAGCCGAGCGGGATGTCCCACTCGGCGCGCAACTCGTCGTCGATTGCCCGTTCGAGTTCGCCGACGACGGCCTGCATCCCGCGCCATGAGCCAACGCGTTCCCGATCGAGTCGGGGCATCTAACCGGTGTGGCGGATCGCGTCGGTAAACGCGCTCACGGCGTCATCGATCTGACTCGACGACACGATCAACGGCGGCATCCACCGAATGGTCCGCTTGCGCGTGCCAGCACGCATCAAGATCACGCGGTGTTCACGCAGACAATGGTCAACGATCGCGGCGGTGCGATCGGGGCCGTCGAACTCCGTGGCGACCATCAACCCTCGACCGCGGACGTACTGCAGGGCGTTGTCGAGCTGTTGCAGGTTGCGCAAAGCGTCGGTCAACTGCGTGCCGCGGGCAACGACGTTGTCGAGGAATCCCGGCTCGGTGATCACGTCGATCGTCGCCAACGCCGCCGCGCACGCCATCGGATTGCCGTCGAACGATCCACCATGACTGCCCGGTGCCCAGCGCTCGTCGATCTCCCGACGGAGCCCGAGCGCAGCGAAGGGGAACCCCGAAGCGATGCCCTTGGCCATACACATCAAGTCCGGCTGCACGTCGTGCGACTCGATGGCGAACATCTTCCCCGTTCGTCCGAAACCTGACTGCACTTCGTCGACGATCAGCAAAATGCCGTGGTTCCGGCATCGCTCGGCGACACCTGCGATGAACGCCGCTGGGGTCGGGATGTACCCCCGTTCAGCGATCACCGGTTCGAGCACGATCGCGGCAACCTCCGATGCCGGCGTCTGGGTCAAGAAAAGCCGATCGAGGCCGCGTAGTGCACGGGAGACCTCCGACTCCTGGTCGGAGGTGTGTGGGTCGGGGAACGGTGCCACGTACACCCCACCCGGGAGCGGCCCGTACCCCTCGCGGTCGAGGGCCCGCGAGGTCGACATCGCCATCGTCAAGTGCGTGCGACCATGGAACGCACCATCGAAGACGACGATGTTCGGCCGCGCTGTCGTCTGGCGGGCGACCTTGACCGCCGACTCGATCACCTCATCGGCCGACGTGGTGAAGAAGAACGACTCGATCCCGTCCGGCGTAATCTCGGCAAGCCGGTCGGCCAGCGGCTCGAGCAGGTCGTGGGTGTACACGTTGTTCGGTGCGTGGACACACCGCTCCGCCTGATCGGCGATCGCCTTGACCACACGTGGGTGGCTGTGGCCCGTCGTGGCGGGCGCGATACCGGCGGTGAAGTCGAGATACTCGTGGCCGTCGGTGTCGACGACATAGCACCCGTGGCCGCGGGCGACCTGCAGGTCGGTCACCCGCGACCACACGTGCGAAAGACGACTCGGCGAGGCCATCCGCGCAGACTACGTGGTCGGCAGCCGTGGGCCGCAGTGCTCGAGTGGCTACGCGGCGTGTGCTGCGGTGGCGGGCACGCCGAACGCCACGCTGGCGACGTCGTCGTAGTTCGCGGCCAAGTGGAACGTCATCGCCTCGCGCACCCGCTCCGGCACGTCGTCGAGGTCCGGACCGTTGCGCTCCGGCAACACCACCTCGGTGAGTCCCATCCGGTGCGCCGCGAGGACCTTCTGTTTGACGCCGCCGATCGGGAGCACCTGGCCCTGCAACGTGATCTCACCGGTCATCCCGACGTGCGGATTGACCGGCCGATCGGTGAGCAGCGAGATCAGCGCAGTGGTCATCGTGATCCCTGCCGATGGACCGTCCTTGGGCACCGCGCCGGCTGGCACGTGCACGTGGAAACGGCGCTGCAACGCCTCGGCGTCGAGCCCGAGTTCGTCGGCGTGCGAACGGATGTAGTTGAGGGCGATCTGCGCCGACTCCTTCATCACGTCACCGAGTTGACCGGTGAGCGTCAGACCGGGCTCGGTCTCCGCGCCGGTCGGGAACGCCGTCGTCTCGATGAACAGCACGTCGCCGCCGACACCGGTGACGGCGAGGCCGGTGGCCACGCCAGGCGTGGTCGTGCGCTGGGGCACCTCGTCGACGACCTTCGCTCGGCCGAGCCAGTCGACCACGTCGTCGCCACCGACATCGATCGGCGTCGTCGCTCCGGTCGCCACCTTGGCGGTCACCTTGCGAACGAGACGTCCGAGCTCGCGTTCGAGCGTGCGCACGCCGGCCTCACGGGTGTAGCCGCGGACGATCTCGAGAATTGCCTCGTCGGCAACTGCAAGCTCGTCGTCACGCAACCCAGCACGCTCCTGCTGGCGCGGGAGCAGATAGCGCCGGGCGATGAACGACTTCTCGTCCTCGGTGTAACCGTCGAGGCGAACGAGATCCATCCGGTCGAGCAAGGGTCCAGGGATCGTGTCAGCCACGTTGGCGGTCGCCAAGAACACCACCTCGGACAGGTCGAGATCGATCTCCAGGTAGTGGTCGCGGAACGTGTGGTTCTGCGCCGGGTCGAGCACTTCGAGCAGCGCCGCCGTCGGGTCGCCCGACCACCCACCGGCGGCGAGTTTGTCGACCTCGTCGAGCAAGATCACCGGATTCATCGTCCCGGCTTCCTGGAGTGCGCGAACGATGCGCCCGGGCTGGGCCCCCACGTAAGTGCGACGGTGGCCGCGGATCTCCGCTTCGTCACGGATGCCGCCAAGCGCCACTCGCACGAATGATCGGCCCATGGCGCGGGCGATCGACTCGCCGAGGCTCGTCTTGCCGACACCGGGCGGCCCGACGAGCGTGATGATCGCACCTTCGCCGCGAGCGGTGGCCTCGCCTCCGCCGCGCTGGTCGAGCCCGCGCTCACTGCGCAGCTTGCGCGTCGCCAGGAACTCGACGACGCGGTCTTTCACATCGGTCAGCCCGTAGTGGTCGGCGTCGAGCGTTTCGCGCGCGGCGTCGAGATCGAGGGTGTCATCACTGCGATCACCCCACGGGAGCTCGAACACCCGGTCGAGCCAGGTGCGGATCCAACTGTGTTCGGGCGACTGCTGCCCAACGCGCTCGAAGCGATCGAGCTCCTTGGCGATCGCCGTCTTGACGCCATCGGGGGCGTCGAGACCGTCGAGTCGCTCGCGGAACTCGCCGACAACGTCATCGTCACCCTCGCCGAGTTCTTTGCGGATCGAGGCCAGCTGCTGGCGCAGCAACCACTCGCGCTGCTGTTTGTCGACGCCCTCAGACACGTCGTTGCGAATGCTCTCGGCGACCTGCAGTTCTGCCACGTGCCGACGTGCCCATGCGTGGATCGCATCGACCCGGTCGGCCACATCGACGGCGCGCAGCACCACGAGGCGGTCGGCGTCGGCGAATTCGGCCCAGACGGCAACCGCGTCGGCGAGTCCGCCGGGGTCACTGGTGGTCCGCAAGATCTCCGGGAGACGGCGCGAATTGCGCAGTTCGGCGATCACCTCGAGCGTTGCGCGCAACTCGCGCGTCGCAGCATCGACGCGCGCCGTCGGGGCGACGTCGGCCACCGCTTCGATATCGACGTACTCGACGCCGGCGTCGGCCCGACGACCGACGATGTGGGCTCGCCGCTCCACACTGACGATCGCCGCGGCGTCGCCGTTCGGCAGCTGACCGACATTGGGAACCTGCGCGAGTACGCCGAGGTCGCGCTCGTCTCCGCCGGTGAGCACGAGCTGGTTGTCACTGGACGTCGCCGCCTCGACGGCGGAGCGGCGGGCATCATCGTTCAGCGCGAGCGTGACGACGGCGCCGGGCAGGACCACCGTCGGGAGATGGACCACCGGGAACGTGGCGCGGGGTTGCCGATCGGCGGTTGCGTCGGCCTCGGATGAGGTGGGAGTCGCAGACATGCCCCCGAGGGTATCCAGCAACTTCTTGACTTGCTACCACTTAGGATTACTTCATTGCAACACCGCAACAGCCGTGAACAATCGCTTCTGTTCGCGTATTCCGGCGTTTTCCGCACGGAATCCCCGGTTTTTCGGAAGGGATGCGGTGGGGCGGGTCAGGCCAGTTCGCGGGCGGCGGCGAGTGCGGCGTCGCGTGTCATGCCCTCGGCGAACCACCGCCGGGTCGGCATCACCCACTTCGGGGCGTTGACCCCGAGCGTCCCGGTGAGGCGGTCGCCGTCGGAGTACACCGCCAACCACTTGCCATCGGGAACGCTGCCGGCCACCACCTCGACCTGGTCGTTCGGGCCGGGGTGACCGAGGAACTGGATGCGGTGATCGAACTGATCGCTCCAAAAGAACGGCAGCGGCGCGTATGGGGTGGGCTCGTCGCCGGCGGCGACCGCCAATGCCGTCTGGGCGGCGTGGGCGCCTTGTTCGACGGCATTCGTCCAGTGCTCGACGCGCACGGCGCCACCGAACTCCGGCAGGTCCCAACGCACGACGTCGCCTGCCGCGTACACCCCTGGGACGGTCGCACCGTTCGGGTCGAGCACGCGCAGCGACGCGTCACAGACGACTCCGTCGTCGAGGGCGACACCCGAGCCGACGAGCCAGTCGGTTGTCGGCGTGGCACCGATACCGACGACGATCACGTCCGCCTCGACGAGATCACCATCCACGACGAGACCCTGTTCGACGAACTCGTCGACCCCAACGCCGCAACGCACCTCGACCCCTTCGACGCGGTGCAAGCCGGCGATCGCCGCGCCCATTTCGGCACCGAGCGCGCGCATCAGCGGAGCCTCAGCAGCCTCGATCACCACGACGTCGTGGCCGGCACGGCGAGCGGTTGCAGCCACCTCGAGACCGATGAACCCGGCTCCGACGACCGCTACACGGCGCGCCGACGTGTCGAGGTCGGCCCGCAGCGCCAGTGCGTCGTCGAGAGTGCGCAGGACGTGGACATTCGGATGAGCGTCCGCATCGGCAATGCGACGAGGGTGAGCGCCCGTCGCGATGAACACGGCGTTGGCGGCCACGACCTCGCCTCCAGCGAGCTGCGCAGCCGGCAGTTCAGCGTCGAGGCTGAGCCCTGTTGCAGGTTCGCCGAGCCGCCACGTCACATCGAGTGCATCGAGCGTCTCGGCCGGCCGAAGCACCGCCCGCTCTGGGTCCCACTCACCCGACAGCACCTTCTTCGACAGCGGTGGGCGGTCGTACGGCCGATGTGGTTCCGCACCGATCACCACGACGTCACCGACCTCGTCGGACTGCCGCAGCGTTTCCGCAATGCGCAACCCGGCGAGCGAGGCACCGACGATGACGCAACGTTCGAGCGCAGCCATCGCACCACCCTGCCAGCCGGCTGTCAGAAGATCGAAACGGGAGCACAGATCGTCACCAACGGTGGGTCCGATCGGGTTCTTCAGCACGCTCGGTGACGCCTCACAAACCACAGTGGGCGGGCGGGTGGTTGCGCCGATACCGTCCGTGCAATGCAAGCGACCCAGGACTCCCCACCGGTGGCCACGCCGTCGGTCGGTGAGATCAACGCCATGATCACCGAACTCTTCCCCGGCACACCCAATCAGTGTGTCGATCTCGGTGAGACCTGGGCGCTCGCCAAGCGCGAGGTCACCGAGGCCGAGCTCCGACCGGGTGGCTTCGTTTCCGGACCGACGCAGTTCGGACTCGCCGACGCGGCGCTGTGGTACCTCGTCTTCGGCGCGACGAAGCGCATCGAGCCGATGGCGCTGACGTCGGAACTGTCGATCCGGTACCTCCGCCCGGCACAAGGCACGGTCCTGTGGGCACGCGCCGACCTCGACGTCGCCGGACGTCGCAACGTCGTCGGCACGGTGCGCGTGTGGTGCGATGACAACAACGAGCGCCCGACCGCAACTGCGCAGGGCACCTACGTCCTCCCGCACTGACGCTGCCGTGTCGGATCGCCCGAGGTTCCACCTGGCGATCCCCGTCGACGATCTCGACCGTGCCCGCCGCTTCTACGGCGAGTTGCTCGGATGCCCCGAGGGTCGCTCGTCGTCGCACTGGGTCGACTTCGACCTGTACGGCCACCAGGTCGTGGCACATCTCGACGACCAGCACAGCATCGGAAGAGCCGCAGACGTCAACAACTCGGTCGACGGTGACGACGTGCCGGTGCCCCACTTCGGTGTGATCCTCGACCCACCGTTATGGCAGGCGCTCGCCGATCGCCTCTCGAACGCGGGCACCGACTTCGTCATCGAACCGAGAACGCGCTTTCGCGGCACGCCGGGGGAACAGTCGACCATGTTCCTGCGCGACCCGGCGGGAAACGCACTCGAGTTCAAGGCGTTCGCTGACGACGACGCGGTGTTCGCTCCCTTCACATCACACCCAGACAGTTGACACCCGCCATCGAGATCACCACGCCCGACGACCCGCGCGTGGACGACTTCCGTCAGCTGACCGATCAGCGCTACCGACGCGAGCTCGAAGGCGACGAGTTCCTCATCGCCGAAGGGCCGCTGTCGATCGACCGCCTACTGGACTCGTCGCTTGCGCCGCGCGCACTGCTGTGCAGCCCGAAACGACTCCAACGTCACGGCGACATGATCGAAGAGTTCAGCGGGCGCGGCGGGCAGTGTTTTGTCGCCGCCCCGTCGGTGCTGGAGACGGTCGTGGGATTCGACCTCCACCGCGGCATGGTCGCGTCGGCGCGCCGGCCCCGAACGCCGACACTCGACTCCGTCCTTGCGCAGGCGCGGACCATTGCGTTGGTCGAGGGCATCAACGATCCAGAGAACCTGGGTGCGATTGCCAGGTCCGCACGGGCGCTGTTCGTCGACGCGCTCGTGCTCGATCCGACGTGCACCGATCCGTTCACGCGACGCAACGTGCGCGTGAGTATGGGCGAGGTGCTCCACCTCCCCATCACGCGGGTGACCGACTGGACGCACCTCCCGGCTCGATGCGCCGAGGCTGGCTTCGAGTTGTGGGCGCTCACGCCCGATGCAACCGCCGACGACCTGTGGACGCTCGACCAGCCACCACGTATCGGGCTCGCCGTGGGCGCGGAAGGACCCGGGCTGAGCGATGCGCTTCGGCGCGCCGCGACACGTCAGGTGAAGATCCCGATTGCCGACGACGTCGACTCACTCAACGTCGGTCATGCTGCGGCGATCGCCTTTGCGGCGATCGCCCGCCGGTGATGATGTGACGCGCGACGCGTCAGCGAGCGTCAGGAGTCGGAGTCAGCTGCGGTGTCGCTCGCATCGTCGGATGCGGCGTCGCCCTCACGCGGCTCGGGCGCCTCACCAAGGCCGAGCTTCGAGAAGAGCACAGCCTTCTCGTACTCAAAATCCTCTTCGTTGATATCGCCGGCAGCGAACTTCTCGTTGAGGAGTCGGAACTCCTCGAGCAGCTCATCTTCAGACGGACCTTCGTCAACGTCGGCTTTCGCCGCGCTCTTGCCGTGACGGATCGCCAGCTTCTCCTGCTTGCGTTCCTTCTTGCGCAGCTCACGCTGACGCTTTTGGTAGGACTGTGGGCTTCGAGCCACGGCAACCGCCTCCTCAGACGACTTTGACGTCGACGGCTTCGGGGCCTTTCCTCCCGGGAGCGATCTCGAACTCCACGTTGTCGCCATCGTTCAGCGACCGGCGGCCCGTGCCAACGATGTTCGAGTAATGCACGAACACATCGTCGCCGTCGGGGCGCGAGATGAACCCGAAGCCCTTCTCGTCATTGAAGAACTTCACTGTACCTGTAGCCATGGTGGCTCCTTTTGGGGGTGGAGCCATCCGTATTGACTCACGTTTCCGCACTTACGATAGTGACGCGATCGCGGTTCCCCACCGCGAGGGCCGACGTCGGGTGATGACCGGTGAGCTGCAGTCGGAGGAGGATCGCCGCCGCGACCAGCGAACCAACGACCCCTGCGACCACCAAGGCGACATCGCCGACACCCCAGCCGTACACCAGCCACAACAGCGCTTCGGCCACGGCAATCCACCACGTGCCCGGCGCGACGCCGGCGAGATCGCGCGAACGCAAGGCGGTGAGCAACGCCGGCATCAGCTGGACCCCGTAGCCGAGCCCAACCACGACTCCTGCCGACGACCAACCAGCCACAGCAAGCACCGGGACGGGCACGATGGCGACGCCGAGCACGGTCGCACCGAGGCGCCACGCCTGCTGCGGACTCCGGACGAACAACGCAGCGATCCCGAGGTACAGCACGAACGAGATCACCGACACGGGCAGCACGAGCCAGAGTCCGCTGGCGACCGCATAGAGAGACCACCACCCGTTCAGGGCGATGCTGACGGCGACCCATTCCGCCGACACACCGTCGGTGACGCGCGATCGATAGAGACGCACGAACTGTGGCGCGGCCATCATTGCGCCGATCACATTGGCGGCGATCGCCACGGTGGTCAGGATCACGACGGGAGGATACGGCCCCGGTCGAGATGCAGCACCTGGGTCGCCCGCTCGAACGCCACCTCGCGATGCGAGACGGCGATCACGGTGGTGTCGGTGGACGCCAGGTTGTCCCACAACTCGATCTCGGTTTCGACATCGACGGCGCTCGACAGATCGTCCAGCACCAGCAGTTCAGGTCGATGGGCCAACGCCCGTGCCGTCGCCAGACGTTGACGCTGACCACCGGACAGGCGCAGTCCGCGCGGGCCGATCATCGTGTGCTGGCCGTCGGCCATCGCGTCGACATCGTCGGCCACAGCGGCGACGCGCAGCGCCTCGTCGAGATCGTCGTCCGGCAGCGAACCGAGACGGACATTGTCTGCGACCGAGTCGGAGATCAGCTGCGGGACTTGCGGGAGGAACGCGGCATTCGGAGGAACGAAGAAGTGGGCGCGATCGCTGATCACGTCACCGTTCCACCTGACGACACCCGACTCGTGTGCATCTCGGGCGAGCCCGAGCAGTGCCCGCAACAACGTGCTCTTGCCACTGCCGACCGGTCCCGTGATCACGATGACGTCACCTCGGTTCACGACGAAGGACACATCACTCACACCACCGCCGTCTGCGTACCGAGCCCGGAGCTGGTCGACCTCCAGGGACTGCAGCGACACTCTCGGCGGACGCGTCGTCACTGGTCGCTCACGATGGTCGCAGGGATCGATCGGCAGATCGCGCGGCGTGACCGTGCGCAGGACGTCGGCGTCGGCGACGAGCCGGCGCATCCGATCGAAGGCCACACCGGATTGCTTGCGGCGGGCGAGCAGCCTCCCGACCATGCGCGGCAGGAATGCCAACCAGCCGAGGTAGGCAGTGAACAACGCGAGCTGTCCGAGACCGAACGCACCAGACGCGATCGCCGAGGCGCTGACCAACAACACCAGGCCGAGCCCGACGTCGGCCGCGCCCTGGCTGAAGGCCATCACACCCTCTTCGAGCACGCGATCGCGAACGGCGGTCTGACGGCGGCGATCGACGAGCACCCGCAGACGGCCGAGCATCGGTTCGATCGCTGCGTTGACCTTCACGGTGGTCGCCGCGGCCATCACGTCGCCGAGGAGGCCGGTGACCTTCGCCGTCGCCGCACGATCGGCGGCGCGGTAGCGCTTGATGCGGACATCGAGGACGCGAGTGGCGACCGCCACCCCGAGCAGCGGAATGAGCAGGATCGCCGCAGCGCTCGGGTCGGCCGATCCGAGGATGAACCCCGCCACCACGGTGAACACCACCCCGCCGCTCACGTCGATCATGCCGTCGACGAACTGGGCCACGTCCTCGGCGTCGTCGCGGAAGTGGGTGATGGCGGCGCCTGCCGATCCGACCGGCTGGCCGGCCTCGGGACCACCACTGGCCATCTGCGCGGCAAGCATGTTGGCGCGCAGCAGCGACTGCATGTGCACCCACGCCTTGGTCCAGATGAGCGCCCCGTGATGGACAGCCACCATCCGGATCACTTCGGAGAACACCGCCGCCGCCGCCCACGCTGTCGTTGTTGCGGTGTCGCCGCGCGTCAACGCGTCGTAGCCGCGTCCCAGGGCATAGCCGGTTGCTGCGGGCATCGTGAAGAACACGACGAACAGCGCCCAGCCCCAGTAGAACTCGCGCCGCCGATGGGTGGCCACGCGCCAGGCCAGCACCCACACGTTGGCGCCCGGATCGTGCGTGGGTTCGATCGGGTCGCTCTTGCGGGTTCGTGCCGACAGCGATTCCTCCACCGTGTTCGTCATGACCGTGACCCACTTGCGGCGACACCCTGGGACAGTTCGAGCAGCTGCGTGAATCGGCTCTCGTCGTCACCGAGCAAATCTGCTCGAGACCCGTGCTCGACGATTCGGCCCGCAGAGAACACAGCGATCGAGTCGACGGCGCGCAGCGTCGACAAACGGTGCGCGATGATCACGGCCGTGCGACCGGCGATCAACTCGCCGACGGCCTGCTCGATCCGCTGTTCGGTACCCGGATCGACGCGCGCCGTTGCCTCGTCGAGCACGATGAGGTCCGGATCGCGCAGCCACACGCGCGCCAGCGACAGCAACTGTGACTCGCCAGCGGACAACCCGCCGCCACCGGCGCCCAGTTGGCGGTGCATCGCCGGTCCGGTGAGCCGGTCGAGCCCCACCCGCGCCAGCGCGTCGGAGACTGCGTCGTCGCTCGGCTCGTCGTCGAACAACGTCACGTTGTCACGGACCGTGCCGGTGAACAGTTCGACTTCTTGGGGCACGAGCGCGACTCGCCGCCGCAGCTCATCGAAGGGGATGTCGTCGATCCCAGTCGATCCGATCTCGACCGCGCCGGTGGTGGTTTCGACGAGGCGCAGCAGCAACCGAGAAAACGTCGTCTTGCCGCTTCCCGTGCGCCCGACGACACCGAGCGAGGTCCCGGGGGGCACCTCGATCGACACGTCGCGCAGCACCGGTTGATCGTCGCCGTAGTCGAAGCCGACGTCGGTGAACTCGATCGCCAGCGCACCTGGCATCGGGATCGTCGTGCCGTTGTCGACGATTGTCGGGCGAACCTCGAGCAGATCGAGCACACGCACCATCGCGCCGTTGGCTTTCTGCACGGTCTCGAGTTCGTGCACCACTTCCTCAAGCGGTCGAGACACGAGCAGGACGTACTGGAACAACAAGAACGCGGTACCGAGCGTGATCGCACCGGCATTGAACATCAGAACGCCACCGACGAGCGCCACCGCCCAGCCGGCAACAACGGCCGCCTGGACGAACCACCACATCACGAGAAACGCCCGCTCGCGGCGCACTGCGCCCGTCAGCGCGCTCTCGCTCTCCTCGATGAACCGCCAGGCTGCGTGTTGCGCGGCGCCATTGGCCCGCAGATCCTCCCCGGCCGTGAGCCGCTCCTCGATACCGCCGTACAGACGGGCCAGCGCACCCATTTCCTCAGACGACTCGCCGACCGCGCGGTGGCGGCTGCGGATGATGACCGTGAGCGCGAGACCGAGGTACACGAGCATCCCGATCGCCAAGCGCCAATCGAGCGCTGCGAGCACACCGACGATGCCGAGCACGAGCAGCAGTGCACCCAACGCCTTGGGCACCACCCGACCGAGAAACTCCGACACCGAGGTGACGTCCCCGTCGGTGCGTTGAATCAACTCGCCCGGTGTGTGTTGACGATGGAACTCGTGATCGAGCTCAAGCACGTGGCGGGCGATCGTGAGGCGCAACGAATTCGTCGTGCGCCATGCAGCGACGGTCGCAAACCAGGCCACGACCACCGCCAACAGCTGTGCACCGATCGCGATCACCAAGAACAGAGCGGCCAGGCGGGCCACGCTGGCGGCATCGGTCCCGTCGGCGGCGTCATCGACGATGCGCCGGACCACCAGCGGACCGGCGAGGGTGAGCGCAGCCGAGGTCGCCACGAGCACGCCGAGCACGGCCCAACGCCCAGCGTCGGGCCGGAGCAGTCCCCCAAGGGCGCGCCAACGAGCACGCGTGCGCTCGGCCATGAACCCAGTGTTGCTGACCGCGTCGGTGTGACCAGCGTCGATTTCCGCCGGGAATGCCAACGGTCGTTGTGAGGTTCACCGCGCCATGACCACCGACGTCACTCGTGTTCAGTTCTGGGTCGATCCGGCATGTCCATTTTGTTGGACGACAGCTCGTTGGTTGGTGGACGAGGTGCTCCCCCACCGCAACCTCGACGTGAACTGGCAGCCGATCAGTTTGTTGTGGAAGAACGATCCGCCCGTCGGCAGCCCGTACTACGAGGGCGCGCACTTCACCCACCGCCTGTTGCGGGTGCAGGAGTCGGTGCGCACCACCGAGGGCGACGATGGAGTCCTCCGGCTGTACCGCGAGTATGGCAAGCGGTTGCACCACGACGGCGAGCGCCCGTTCGATCCCGTCGACGCGCTCAAAGCCGTCGGGTACGACGTCAAGCACGCCGAGGCGTTCGATGACGAACGTTGGGACGAGGAGATCCGTACCCGCATGGATCAGGGCCTCGAACTCGTCGGCACCAACGTCGGCACGCCGATCATCGCGATCGAGCGCAGCGACGGCTCGTGGGGTGGCTATTTCGGGCCGGTGATCTCGAAAGTGCCGTCGACTGAGCAGAGCCTCAAGCTGTGGGACGCCCTCGTCGACATGATGGACATCGACGAGTTCTTCGAGCTGAAGCGCACCCGCACGGGCGCCCCCGACCCGGGCGAGCCGCCAGCGCCGCTCGACTGACAATCTCCCGCCGTCCTCAGTCGACCAGGCGGTACAACCAGATCGGTGCCACCACCCCGCAGATGCGCGTCGGACCAACGTCGCGACACCGCTGACGCGGGAGCGCCTCGCCGGGCCCGGTCAGCACGGGCGGCCGCTGATCGCGTGCGCGCTGACTGACCCGTCGACGCCGCGCACGCGCACCCGTCCGCTGGTGACGGTGACGTCCGCAACGCCGCATCGATCGATCTCGACCTTGCCGCTGGTGGTGGCCCGACGCCGCCACTCCCGGTCGACGCGCGCACCGGCGTCGGATTCGTCACCGCCACAGAGCCGTCGTCATGCCGGTCACTCCCACTCGACCCCCACGATCGGGACCGTCGCCGTCGGCCACCGCCGGCGACGGCGGTCAGGTGTCACGTCACCCCGGACGCGCCGCCGTCGCCACCGAGGTGGCGACGGCCAACGGGTTCGTAGGCCAGCGACCCCGCAAGGTTCGTGGCGCTACCAGTACTGGTGGATCAGTCGAGCTGGATCAGTCGAGGCGTTCGATGATGGTGGCGTTGGCCATGCCGCCGCCCTCGCACATCACCTGCATGCCATAACGGCCGCCGGTGCGCTCGAGCTCGTTGAGCAGTGTCGACATCAGCTTCGTGCCCGAGGCGCCGAGCGGGTGCCCGAGCGCGATCGCGCCGCCGTTGACGTTGACCTTGCTCATGTCGGCACCGGTCTCTTTCTGCCAGGCGAGCACGACCGAGGCGAAGGCCTCGTTGATCTCGAACACGTCGATGTCGTCGATCGACAGTCCGGTCTTTTCGAGGATCTTCTTGGTCGCCGGGATCGGGCCCTTGAGCATCGTCACCGGGTCGGTGCCGGCCAGGGCGAACGAGTGGAACTTGGCGCGTGGCTTCATGCCGAGCTGCTCGGCCTTCTCGGCGCTCATGATCAGCACCGCGGACGCACCGTCGGAGATCTGCGAGGAGTTACCGGCCGTGATCAGGCCGTCTTCCTTGAAGGCCGGCTTCAGGTTGCTCAAGCTCTCGGCGGTGGTGCCGTCGCGAATGCCCTCGTCCTTGGTCATCACCAGGGTGTCGCCCTCGACGTCGACCTCCACCGGCACGATCTCGTTCTCGAAGCGGCCTTCGTCACGAGCGACCGCGGCGCGCTGCTGACTCTGCGCACCGAACTCGTCGAGGTCTTCTCGCGAGAAGCCGTACTCGACCGCGATCATGTCGGCACCGATGCCCTGCGGCGGCAGGCCGGTCTCGGCGTAGCGGTCCTGCTGCTCCTGGGGGAACGGGAAGCCCATGCCCTTGACGATCGACGCGCCCATCGGCGTGCGGGTCATCACTTCGACACCCGCGGCGATGACGACGTCGTAGGCGCCGGCCATCACACCCTGCGCGGCGAAGTGCATCGACTGCTGGCTCGATCCGCATTGACGGTCGACGGTGGTCGAGGGCACCTCTTCTGGCCAACCGGCGGCGAGCACGGCGTTGCGGCCGATGTTGAGCGACTGCTCGCCGACCTGCATGACGCAGCCCATGATGACGTCGTCCACGTCGGCGGGATCGAGGTTGTTGCGCTCTTCGAGCGCCTTGAGGACATGCGCTGCAAGGGCGGCGGGGTGCCAGTCCTTGAGCTGCCCGTTGCGCTTGCCGCCGGGCGTACGCACGGCGTCGATGATGACGGCTTCGGTCATGGTGTGCTCCGTTTCATGAGTGGTCGGGGGTAGGAGAATCAGGGGGAGGAGAAAGGTTCGGCTGGTGGGGCGTGCGGCCGATGGCCGCGTCGACGTTGTTCTGCAGGCGGGTCATCACCCAGGCCAGCGCCTGGCGTTCTTCCCGGCCGATGCCGTAGCGCAGCTCGGCACGCAGCACCTCGTCGACTTCGGCGATGTCGGCCGCGAGGGCGCGGCCGTTGTCAGTGACGTCGACGCGCCACACGCGGCGGTCGTTGGGATCGGGGGTGCGCTCGACGAACCCTCGGCGTTGCAGCTGGTCGATCACGGTGCCGATCGCTGCTCGACCGATGCCGAGATGATCGGCCAGACGGGTCTGGCTGGTCGCCCCGAACTCGGCGACATACGCGATCAGGCTCGCTTGAGTGAGGTTGAGATCCAATGTCGCGAGGCGGCAGTCGAAGGCCTGGCGAACCAGGCGCGCCGTGGCCATCAGCGTGGTCTCGACCCGTAGCCACGGCGGGGAGTCGAGTTCGTGAGTGGTCAGGTGCTGGGTCATTCGAGACGGCGATCGTGTCGAACACGATGTTCGTGTGGACACATACTGTACGACGCCATACAGTATTGCAACATCCAAAGTCTGCGATAGCCGCGCGACTCCATCCACCGAACCATCCGCTGCTACATCTAAAGCAGAGCGCATTGCGCCGACCGCATCAAGGAGCGTCTCGATGACCGACACCGCCGCCCCCACCGAACTCTCACCAGACGACGCCGCCGCATTTCGGCAGCGATGTGTCGACTTCATGGAGACGCACGCACCCCAGAGTGCGCCGAGCTTCGAGGACCAGAAGGCGTTCCTCGCCGCCGCCGCCGGGGCCGGGCTGGCCGGTGTCCCGTACTCCGAGGAGTACGGCGGCGGCGGATTGACCCTCGCCCACGAAAAGATCTGGCGCGAGGTCAAGAGCAACTACCCGATGGTCGACTCCGAGTTCATCATCAGCCACGGCATGTGCTTGCCGATGCTCAACGAGTACGGCACCAACGACCAGAAGGACCGGTTCATGGCCGACATGATCTCGGGCAAGACGTTGTGGTGCCAGATGTTCTCCGAGCCCGGCGCGGGCTCCGACGTGGCCAGCCTGCAGACCAAAGCCGACCTCGACGGCGACGAATGGGTGATCAACGGGCAGAAGGTCTGGACCACCCTGGCGCACAAGTCCGACTACGGCCTGGTCGTCGCCCGCACCGATCCCGAGCAGGTCAAGCACGCCGGCATCTCGATGTTCATCCTCGACATGGGCGCCCCTGGTGTGGAGATTCGGCCGATCCACCAGATCGACGGCGGCAGCCACTTCAACGAGGTGTTCTTCTCCGACGTGCGGATCCCCAAGGATTGGCTGGTCGGCGAACTCAACTCCGGCTGGAAGCTGGCCACCGCCATGCTGATGTACGAGCGCGTCGCCATCGGCGGTGCCGGTGCCGGCAAGATCAACCAACCCCAGTACAAGATGCTGCTCAAGGCGGCCAAGGAGTCCGGGAAACTCGACGACCCGGTGGTGCGCGACCAGCTGATGGAGATCTACTCGATGGAGACCACCAAGTCGTTGGTGGCGATGAAGACCCGCGACGAGCTGAAGGCCGGCAAGACGCCCGGACCCGGCGGGTCGCTCGGCAAGTTGTACGGCTCGGTCATCGCCTGGCGGGTGCGTGAGATCGCCCTCGAGATCGCAGGGCCCGGTTCGGTGGCTTGGGACCCCGACGACGCCACCGGCGGCGAGCGCCAGCGCATCGTGCTCAACAGCTTCCAGTCGGGCATTGCCGGCGGCACCGACGAAATCCAGCGCAACATCATCGGCGACCGCGTGCTCGGCCTGCCCCGCGACATCTCCGTCGACCGCGGCGTCCCCTTCCGCGAGCTCAAGGTCGGCACCCAAACCGACTGACCCACGCTGCGGTGAGTGAAGCGGCCCCCTGTCGGCCATCTCGCTCACCGCGCAAGCCGGCACGACACCTCCGGTGACGGAACGGGCCCCCTGTGGGCCGGTTCGCTCACCGCAGCCCGATCACCACAGCCGGGTTCGCTCGGCGGTCGGTCCGTCGGGTACGAACAGGAGATGGGGTCGAGCGATCACTTGTTGTCGACACGCCAGATGGCCGAGTTCGTCGCCAATGGCGTGCTGCGATTCGATGCGCTCGTACCCGGCGACATCAACGAACGTGCCGTCGAGGAGATGGCCCGACTCAACGCCGAGCGACTCGCGCCCGAGGGGCTCCGGCCACCCCCGACTCGCACCCCCCTCGACTACTGCTACCCACCGCCATCGGCAATCGGCGAGTACCTCCGACTACCCGAGGTGCGCGGCATCATCACGTCGCTGGTCGGCCCCGATCCCGTCTTCGATCACGACTGGACACACCACCTTCCTGCGGGATCGACGTACCTGCAGCCGCTGCACGTCGACGCGGTGACCGATTCGGTCGATCCGACGTTCGACATCCAGCTGTTCTGGTATCCGCGCGACGTCGCCGCTGGCGAAGGCGGCACGCGGTTCGTGCCGGGCACGCATCTCCACCGGGTGCGTTCGTCTGGGCTCGATCGATACCAACACATCGTGGGCGAAGAGCAGTTCGCCGGGCCTGCCGGCACGGTCGTGGTGTTCCATCACGGGTTGTGGCATGCCGGACAGCCCAATCCCGGTACGGGGGATCGATGGATGCACAAGGTTCGACTCAACCCGACACGCCCGCAGGTTCGACGCTGGGACACGAGTGACCTCGACGAGCTGCACAATCCATCGTCGGATCACGTGTTCGCGCAGATGATGCCCGACAGCGTCGGACAGGTCCTGCGCACCTGGCACCCGTGGATGAGCGTGACCGAGTACCGCAACGAACAGATGCAGCGGGCCCGGCTGTGGCGGTATCTCAGCGGCGACGACCGCTACGACGTCGACTACTACCTGACCCGGCTCGAGTCGCGAGCAACGCTGGTCGCCGATGGCTGACCAGACAGCCGAACGCCAACAGGTGCTGTATCTGTGGGCCAGTGGGTCGGCGCTCGACTCGCCGGTGATCGGCTGGGCGTTCCATGACGGCACCGACGGAGCGGGTCCGCAACTGCCGGACTCCTCGCCGCCCTATGCCACCGGCGTCGACGCACTGCGCGCCGGGTGGATGCTGCTGCAGTCGGCACAGCTCGTACCACCAAGTCCCGGCGAGGAACACGCCAACGCGTACCTCGAATACGAGTTCGTTATGGTGCGAACGTGCGTGACAATCGAGTGAGTCGCAACTCTCTCCGGTGAGGGAACGGGCCCACAGGGGGCCGCTTCGCTCATCGGAGGGGAGTCTCAGCTGGGGCCTTGTTCGCGGAGGCGGTCGACTTCCTCCATGGCAGTGCGGAGCTCGCTGAGCCACTCGTCGACGTTCTGGCCGACGAGGCGGACGCACCACGCCAGTGCGTCGGCGCGCGAGCGGGCAACGTTGGCGGCAACGAGGGTGTCGAGGACCATCCGCTCCGGCTGACGCAGCCGTGTCATCGCCGGTGCGGCGAGCTCGGTGAACATGTGCGTCGGTCCGTCGCCGACCGCCACACCCCACGCCACCTTGCGTTCGAAACGGTGTTCGGCCTCGCGGGCGACCGCCATCCGGCGGTCCCGGGTGTCTTCGCGAAACCCACCGACGCGACCATCGACCGCTTCGGCGCGGTCGACGTCGGACGCGTCGTCGGCGAGCTCGGGGAGCGGCAAGGTGAGCACCACCACGATCTCCTCGCGGTCGACGGTGATGCGCGGCGCTCCTGCGGCGGTCCACTCGTCGGGAAGTCGGCCGGCGAACCAGGCGGTGATCACCGACGATGTGCTGGTCGAGGTGGCACTCATGCCCATAACTCTATTGCATTCTTACATCATTACAACAGTAATCTGACCGGCAGCGGCGGCGACAATGGGGACATGCATGATCTGGTCATTCGTGGTGGCACCGTCGTCGACGGCACGGGAGCTGCGCCACACACCGCCGACGTCGCGATCGACGGCGACCGCATCACCGCCATCGGACGCGTCGACAACGCCGGCCGACGCACGATCGACGCCGACGGCCTCGTCGTCGCGCCGGGGTGGGTCGACATCCACACCCACTACGACGGTCAGGTGAGCTGGGATCCGGAGCTGGCGCCTTCGAGTCACCACGGCGTGACCACGGCGATCATGGGGAACTGTGGCGTCGGTTTTGCGCCGGTCCGCAGCGGCGACGAGGGGTTCTTGATCGAACTGATGGAGGGCGTCGAGGACATCCCCGGCACGGCACTGCACGAGGGCATCGACTGGCGGTGGGAGAGTTTCGGCGAATACCTCGACGCACTCGACGAGACGCCGCGTTCGATCGACCTCGGCGGACAGTTGCCGCATGCCGCAGTGCGCGCCTACGTGCTCGGCGATCGCGCCCACGACGACGACGTCACGAGTGACGAGATCGCACAGATGGTCGAGATCACGCGCCGCGCGCTGGCCGACGGTGCGTTCGGCTTCTCGACCTCGCGCACATTCCTCCATCGATCGAAGCACGGCCTCGTTCCCGGCACGAGTTCGGCTCCCGACGAGGTCATCGCCATCGCCGAAGCAGTACGCGACTCCGGACATGCCCGCTTCCAGTACGTGTCCGACGATCTCGGTACCGGAGGCGATGAAGCCTGGCTCGACGCGCTGAAGGAGATGGGGTGCCCGACCACGTACACGTTGGCGCAGACCCCCGCCGACCCTGCGGCATATCGGCGAGCCCTCGACGATGCGACAGCCACGACCGCGACCGGTGCTCCGCTCGTGCCACAGGTGCCCGTCCGTCCGACCGGGATGTTGTTCGGTCTACAGAGTTCGTTCCATCCGTTCATCGCCCACCCGAGCTACCGCGCCATCGCCGATCAGCCGCTCGCCGAGCGCGTGGCCGCACTGCGCACGCCATCGGTTCGTGCGCAGTTGCTCGACGAGATGGCCGACAGCAAGGACCCCTTCGTCTCGTACATGTCGACCAACTTCGCCCAGATGTATCTGCTCGGCGACCCGCCGGACTACGAGCCACCACCGGAACGCAGCGCGGCCACGATCGCCCAGAGCCAAGGACGACCGGCTGGCGACGTCGTGATCGACTGGTTGTTGCGCGACGACGGTCGGAGCTTCATCTATGCGCCACTCGGCAACTACGTAGATGGCGATCACGAGGCCCTGCGCGAGATGCTCGAGCATCCAGCGACCGTGCCCGGCGCGAGCGACGGCGGCGCTCACTGCGGGCTGATCTGCGACGCCTCGTTTCCCACGTACCTCCTCACCCACTGGGCACGCGATCGCCAGCGCGGTCCAAGGATCCCGATCGAGCGCGCCGTCGCGTTGCAGACCTCGGCGACCGCCGCGACCTATGGACTCGACGATCGTGGCCGCCTCGCGCCCGGCCTGCTCGCCGACGTGAACGTGATCGACCACAACCGCCTCCGGCTGCACCCGCCGCGCATGGTCCACGACCTTCCCGCTGGTGGTCGCCGCCTCTTGCAAGACGTCGACGGGTACCGGGCCACGGTCAAGTCCGGCGAGGTCACCTTCGAGAACGGTGAATGGACGGGCACACGCCCCGGTCGCATTCTTCGCTCGCGCTGAGCTCGCACATCTGCACCGCACCGCGCGGCGGCCATAGGTTGGCGTGATGACCAGCGGATGGAGCATCGAGCAACACAGCTTCGACCCTGCACGGCAACGGGTGTGGGAGAGCCTGTTCAGTCTCGGCAACGGTCACTTCGGGGGGCGCGGCACGCACGAGGAGCGGTACTCGGGCGACTCGCTCCTCGGCAACTACCTGGCAGGCGTGTACTACCCCGACCCGACGCGGGTCGGCTGGTGGAAGAACGGCTACCCCGACTACTTCGCCAAGGTGCCCAACGCCGCCGACTGGACGCCGATCCGCATCGAACTCGACGGCCAGCAGCTCGACGTGGCGACGGCCACGCTCGACCAGTTCCACCGTCGTCTCGACATGCGCCGCGGCGTGCTCGAGCGGACCTTCCGCGCCCGACTCGGAGCGTGGACCGTCGAGGTCACCGCACGGCGATTCGTGTCGATCGTGCGCCGCCACCTCGCAGTGCTGACCTACGACGTCGACGTGATCGACGCCCCGGCGAGCGGAACCCTCACCGTCGAATGCGCCGTCGACGGCAACGTCACCAACGAGGACTCGAACTACGACGAGGGGTTCTGGGATCCAGTCGGGTCGACGATCGAGGGTCGACGTGGTGTCGTCACGTCGTCGACGAAGAAGACCCACTTCGTTGCCGCAACGGCGATGGACGTTCAGGTGAGCCGGGATGGTGAGCCGATCGCTGCGCCGACGTCGAGCACACATCGTGCTGCGTGGACGTCGTGTCGCGACGACATTTCGATCGCGGCGGGGAGCCGCATCGTGGTGAGCAAGCTGGTCGCCAACGTGACCTCCCGTGACGTACCGGCCACACCACACGACGCAACAGCACTGATCGCCGCGGCGTACAGCGAACTCGACATCGCCAGTGACATCGGCCTCGGCGAGTTGCGCGCCGAACACGAAGCCAGGTGGGAACAGATCTGGGACGATGCCGACGTCGTGATCGACGGTGATCCGGCGGTGCAAGAAGGTGTGCGATTCGCCATCTTCCAGCTGAATTCGACGTTCACGGGCGACGACCCCGAGTTGAACATCGGTCCGAAGGGTTTCACCGGAGAGAAGTACGGCGGCGTCACCTATTGGGACACAGAGGCGTTCTGTTTGCCCTTCTATCTGGCCACGGCAGAACCCGAGGTGAGTCGCAACCTGTTGGTGTACCGCCGGCGCCACCTCGACCCGGCGATCGCCAACGCAAAAAAGCTCGGGTTCACGGGAGGCGCAGCGCTGTATCCGATGGTGACGATCAACGGGGAAGAGTGTCACAACGAGTGGGAGATCACGTTCGAAGAGATCCACCGCAATGGCGCGATGGCATTCGCCATTTTCGACTACATCCGCGCCACCGGAGACGAGCGCTACCTCGTCGAGGGCGGGCTCGAAGTCCTCGTGGCGATCGCCAGGTTCTGGGCGCAGCGCCTGACGTGGTCGACGCAGCGCAATGCCTATGTGCTGCTCGGGGTGACCGGCCCCAACGAGTACGAGAACAACGTCGACAACAACTGGTACACGGCGCTGATGGCGCAATGGACGCTGCGTTACGCGGCCGACGCCGTCGAGCGGGCCACCGCAATCGACGCCGACCGTGCCGGAGCGGTCTTGGCCACCTGGACCGTCGCCGAGTCGGAACCGGCCACCTGGCGTGACATCGCCGAGCAGCAGTACTTGCCGATCGCCGGCAACGACGGTGTGTTCCTGCAACACACCAACTACCTCGACAAGGAGTTGCTGACCGTCGACGATCTCGACCCCGCCGAACGACCACTGAACCACCACTGGTCGTGGGACCGCATCCTGCGTTCGTGCTTCATCAAGCAAGCCGACGTGTTGCAGGGTCTGTGGGTGCTCGGCGATCGCTTCGACGACGACACCATCGCTCGCAACTTCGACTTCTACGAGCCGCGCACGGTGCACGAGTCGTCGCTGTCGCCGTCGATCCACGCCGTGCTGGCCGCTCGACTCGGGCGCGTCGACAAGGCCCACGAGATGCTGCAACGATCGGCCCGCCTCGATCTCGACGACATCAACCACGACACTGCCGATGGCTGCCACACCACGTCGATGGCCGGCACGTGGCTCGCTGCGGTGCAGGGCTTCGGCGGCATGCGAGTGATCGACGACACCCTGCACCTGCGACCACAACTCGCTCCCGGGTGGAACCGGCTGGCCTTCTCGATCCGCTTTCGCGCACGGCGCCTACGCATCGAAGCACGGCCGGATGGCACAGACGTGACGTTGCGATCGGGAGCACCGTTGACGGTGGTCGTCGACGGGAATCCGCTGACGATCAGCTGAGTCCTCACTCGACGTGCCGACCGGACCACGCGGCGTCGACGCTGCGTGGTCGCTGATCTCGACGTCGCACGGGCCCAATGGCTCGCCGTCGACGCAACGATCGAGCTGCAACCGGGAGGAACGCCGCGCTGGTCACACGACGACGGCTCGATCGTCGCCGGCGAGGTACTCGCGGTCACCCGCGTCGACAGCTCGTGTTCAGGCTCCCCGACCGGATTAGCCAGCGTCACCGCCCGACAGCCATCCGCCGGGTCGCGCCGCATGGCCGAGACGCACGAGTGCGGGCTCGACCTCGTCGAGGTCGTGCCCGAGCTCGCAGAGCACGCCGGTCCAACCGACGAGCGACATGACCCGACGTCGATCGAGGTCGTCGGACGCGGCGGCAACGCAGTCGACCATCGCCGCTGTCGGGAACTCGATCGGCTGACGCGCTCCCGCTGTGGCCGCCCGGCGGAGCGTGTCACCGGCGCGCTCGAGGCGATCGGCATCATCCTCGACCAACTTCTTGACCGCACGACGCGCCGCTGGACAGATGGTCTCGGGACCTGGGATCGACGGGACCAGGCCAACGGTGAGTGCGCGAGACAACCACAGCGGTCGCAGCGCCGTGGTCCACGCACGGAGGTCGATCGGCTCGCCGTTCTCGGCCCGCGCGGCAACCAGCGCAGCCTCGGCCTCGCGTCGACGGACGGTGAGCTCTTCAGCTGCGGCAGATTGATCATCGACACCCTCGGGAAGCTCGCGAATCGCCTGTGCCGCGCCCTCGAACGCGGTCGCGACGGTTGCGGCCAGCATTCCTCGGGCACCGCGCGGCCACAACACGAAACTGAGTGCAACCGATGCAGCCGCGCCGATCGCCACGTCGACGACACGCACGACACCGGTATCGATACCGGGATTGTCGAGCAGCATGAACAGCGACACGACCAGCACGGCGAACGAGGCCTGGCCGACGCCGACGCCGAAGCGGCCGGGTCCGTACCCGGAGACCGCGACTGCCATCACGAACACGACGGAGACAACGACGTCGTTGCCGTCGGCCACGGCGATCCACGCCGCACTGACAGCGAACCCGACACCGGTCCCGACGACGGCGGCGATCGCAGTCGAGGTCGTCGAGTGCGCATTGGAGCGGAGGATCAGCAACGTCGCGAGCACGATCCAGAAACCGTGTTCGACATCGAGGACCTCCGACAACAACACCGCGAACGCCAGCGCGGCACCGACGCGGACGGCGTTGACCGTCACCACGCCACGCACTCGGATCTCGTCGGCGACCGTCGCCCACCCGCGCCCCAGCGACGCACCGAACCCGTCGACGGGCGCATCGACGAGCTCGGGTGCAGTCGACACGTCGGGGATGTCGTGCGGGTGATCCGAGACCGCCCGAGCAGCCTCGAACTCGATCCACACGATCAGATGCATCAACTCGAGCGGACCGACCTGCGCACGCAACAACGACACGGCCTCGTCCGGACTGTCGACGGCGATGTCGCCGCGCAACACCTGTCGCGCCTGTGCCAGGTTTTCGTCGAGCGCCGGTAGCTCCTCAAAGGCCAACCGCGGATCGCGCTCGCCACGCAACACCGCACCTGCCCGGACGAGGGCGCGTTGAACCTCGCTGATCTGTTCATCGGTGACCTGAGCAGTGTCGAGCCGGGTGATCAGTTTCACCGAATGTTCGAGGCGCTCGATCAGACGAAAGAGTGCGATCTCGCGCACCGTTGGGCCGAACGGCCGCAACGGCGACGACACCAGTGCCTGCACGGTCGTGACCTGCTCGCGCATCGCATCGACGACCTGTTCGTCGCCGGGCGTGTCGAGGCCAGCGACGAGGGCGTCGCTGAGGTCGGCGACCGCCAGCTCGATGTCGCGACGACGATTGATCGGCCACAACACCATCGCCGCGCCCGACGCCGCCAGCGCACCGAGCGACCACCCCACGACGCGATCGACCAACCCCGCGTCGGAGAGCGGTTCGAGCACCGACAACGAGTACGCCAGCGCGACCCCGGGCACATGAAGCGGGAGATAGCCGCCAAGCGACGAGGCGACGGTGATACCGAACCCAACGACGAACATCCCGACGACGGCGAGCACCGCAGAGCCCGACAGGACGCCACCGAGCAGCGCAGCGAGCGATCCAAGCACGAGAAACGTCGCGTAGGCAGACGCCCGCGCCCGCGGTGGGCCCGCATAATCGGCGAACACCAGGCCGACGAACGATGCGAACACGGCGTACATCGCGATCGTCGTGTTGTCGATCACGTTCAAGCCGACGAGGAGCACCACGGGCACGACCAGAGTCGCTCGACCGGCGCGGCGCAGAGCGATGTAGTCGGGGGCGTCCGCCGCGAAGAGGCGAGGCACGTCAGCGACGGTAGCCGTTTCCAATTCACAGAGTCCGCTGTGGTTCCGCACAGGACGCGTTCATATGGAAACGGTCAAAATTCCAATCACCAAATGCCGGTGCGTCCCACGCATCGGCTCGGGCGGGGCCCGGTGGCCCGGAGGCGTAGCGGACGTCTCCGGGCCGTGCCCGCGTTGGGGCGTCTCGTGCGATCGCCCACTACCGTCGACACAGCGACCGATGCGGTCGACGACGAGAGGGGTCGCACATGGAACAGATCACGTTCGCAGGTGGCGACGGCCAGCAGCTGGCCGGGTATCGCTGGTTGCCGGCTGGTGAGGCAAAGGCCGCCGCGCAGATCGCCCACGGCGCGGCCGAGCACGCCAAGCGGTACGACCGGGTGGCCACTCGACTGGCCGCGCAGGGGTACGCGGTGTATGCCTCGGATCACCGCGCCCACGGCCGCACCGCCGACGAGTTCGGGACCTTTGGTGTCGCCCGTCCTGGCGGATGGCAGGCGATCATCGACGATCAGCACCACCTCAGTGAACGAATCCGGGCCGACGTCCCGGGCGTGCCGCTCTTCCTGATCGGCCACAGCATGGGGTCGTTCATCGCACAGGCGTATGCCCAGCGGTGGGGCGATGAACTGGCCGGTCTGGTGTTGTCGGGAACGTCAGGTGGCCTCGGACTCGACGACGCCACGTTGGGCATGATCCGCGGTCTCGGTGAGGGAGACCAGGCTGATGCGCCGTCGGAGGTGTTCGCCGCGATGTTCGCTGGGTTCAACGTCCCCTTCGCCAGCGACGACGCCACCGGGTTCGAGTGGCTGAGCCGTGACGGAGACGAAGTTGCCACCTACGTGGCCGATGACTGGAGCGGCTTCCCGCTGTCGAACGGCTACGTGGCCGACATGCTCGATGGCGTGAGCGCGATGTGGACCGATGAGGCGGAGGCCTCGATCCCACGTGGATTGTCCGTCTATGTGTTCGGCGGCGCGGAGGATCCGGTGGGCGGCGAGAACGCGGAGTCGGTACGCGAGCTCGTCGAGCGCTGGACAGCTGCCGGCATCGACGACGTGACGTTGCGGCTCTACGACGGTGCTCGCCACGAGACACTCAACGAGACCAACCGCGACGAGGTCGAGGCCGATCTCGTCGCGTGGCTCGACGGCGCGCTCGCTGCGCGCTGAACCATCCGCGAGTCATCGCGATCAAGCGTCGACCAGACCGACCTCGTCAACCGGCGGGGTCCGCGACCTGCGCGGGCGCCGACTCGGCCGAGCGCATGGGTCCGCTGATCGCCACGAGCACCGCAGCCAACATCACCACGCCGAGCGCAGCGGCGACGAGGAACGCCGCTTCGGGTCGTCGATCAAACAGCGGGATCAGGAACAGAGGCCCGATCGCGTGGCCGGCGAAGCGGAACGAGAGCGACGACGACACGCCACCACTTCGGTTCTCGGGCACGGCGAGGGCGGTCAGCTGGAGGAGGATCACGAGGGTGAATCCGATCGCCAGACTGACGGCGACGAAGGCGACGACGACGTTAGCGACCGAGTCGAGCATGCCGAGCGGTGCGACCAGCGCCGATGCCGCAATCAGGGCGACCAAGGCCGACCGTCGTGCACCCCAGCGATCGAGCAAGCGTCCCCACGATGGACTGACGACCGCGGTGCACGCGCCGCCCAACGCGAGCACCGCGCCGGCGGCGGCTGCGGTCGTGCCGAGTTCGTCTCGCAGATACAAGCCGACGAGCACGGCCGCACCGAGCGGGCCGGCGGCGCCAGCGAACGACGCCACCCACAACGACACCATGCGGCGGGTGAGCAACGGCTTGATCGGCGGCGCCGCAAGTCCGGGGCGAGGTTCGTCAACGATCGACTGCGTGGCGAGCACGCCCGCCACCGCAGCAACGCCGATGAACGCCAGCCGCCAGTCGACTGCGGCAGCAAGGCCACCGACGAGCGGCGCGCTCGCCGACCCGGCGGCTTGGAAGCTGGCGTAGATACCGACGGCGCCGCCGGATTGCGCGGCCGGGACGACTTCGACGAGTGCGGCGAGGAGAAGCGGCGTGATGAATGCGTTGCTCACGCCCTGAAGGGCGCGGGCCGTAACGAACAGTTCGAGGTTCGGAGCGACCGCCGCCAGCAGCGACGCCACGGCGTAGGCAATGAAGGTGAGTCGCAGCACCCGTCGTCGTCCGAATCGTTCGCCGATCGTGCCGGATACGAGCATCAATGCGGCCATCGGGAGCAGATACCCGCTGAACGACCAGTTCACCGCACCGGTGCCGACGTCGAAGTCGCGCCGCAACTCCGGATAGATCGAAAGCACCACCATCGTGCCGAACGGCCCGAGGAATCCGCCCATGTAGTACGGCAGCATGCGCACCGTCAGGAGTCGCTGATCGTGCGACTCCATAGACCCCATCGAGCCATCGTCGCAGATCGGCGGCGGGGGGTCGAGCCCGCCCAAAGCGATGGCCCGACACAACATCGGTTGTGCCCTACTGCCCCGCATCAGCACGACTCTGGGTCATCGTCGACCGCATCGCGCCCATCGCCGTCGGTGGACACGGCGTCGATCGAGAACGACTCAGCCAACACCAGTGCTTCGAGGTCGGTGAGCTGGCATGAGGTCAGCCGACCGGCGTCGAAGCGCACCCCGACCACGGCCGAGCGCACCGCCGCGCCCAAGCGCCGAGCCGACTTCACGCACGGTGTCGTTGAGCGCCGAGGCCACGCCTTGCTTCTCCGCCGGCAGCGATTCGGTGATGGCCGTGGTCGACGGCGGCATCGCCAGGCCGACCAGCGGGTCGACTGCGCCTCGGTGACCTGGAGGTTGTCGGTGGAGACGGTGGGACTCGAACCCACGACCCCCTGCTTGCAAAGCAGGTGCTCTAGCCAGCTGAGCTACGTCCCCGAAGGGATCTCCGCAACGAAGACGTGCCAAGGTTATCGGCTTGTCGCCTCCACCTCTCGCGACGGTCGCGAGTAGTGCCGCCACTCGCGAGCGACCTCGAGGCCGACGCTGCGGTACAGGCCGAGGGCCGAGGCGTTCTTCGCTTCGACTCCGAGGCCGAGCAGCTGGAGCTCGTCGTGCGCGTCCATTCGTCGAAACGCCTCGACGAGAAGCGCCCGGTCGAGTCCCGATCCTTGTGCGGCACCGCAGACGGCGAGCTGCGAGACCCATCCAGTCGGTCCGGGGTAGGTACGACACAGAGCGGCGCCAACGACCGCGCCGCGCCGACCGCTCGAGCTCGAAACTCGGACGTCGATGGTCGAGACCACGGTCAGCAAGCGTGCCGATCAACCACGCGTCGACGGTCAGCGCATCAATCAACACACCGTCGGGTGCGTCGCCGCCGATCAACCAATCGATCAGTTCGAGACGAGCATCGTCCTGACCAGGTACTGCCGCCAGCCAGGTGTGGCCGTGTCCGAGTCGACCGCGAATCCGACCACCTCGCCATCGCGCACGGCGACGCGCCCACCGGTCTCGATCGATCCGCAGGCGCGACGTATCTGGGCCAGCATCTGATCGAGGTCTTCGGCGTCGACCTCGGCTTGCCCCCACCAGCTGACGTCTTGGGCCTGCACGACGTCGGGGATCGTGGCGAGGTCGGCGTCGACCGGGGGACCGATGGTCGTGATCACCGCACCAGCTTGGCGCGTGCGTTGCGGAGAGCGAAGCGAGTTGTCAGTCGTCCTTCAACGCCACGGCGTTCGGCGTCACGTTCATCTTCGGCTCGTATTCGGGCACCGCAACGAGACGGCGTTCGGCCTGGTACGTGGCGCGCAGTTGATCTCGACACGCACCGCACGGACCGTAGAACTCCTCGTCGACGGCGGTGGTGCAGCGCGGACAGGAGAACTCCATCGGGATCGACCCTACTGGGCCTACGATCAGCGGCGATGGCGTCCGGTCCACCACTCTTCGACGAGGCAGACGCCATCGACGATCCGACCGGTGGGCGGCCAGCCGCGAGCGGCGGTCCGAACTACTTGGTGCGCCGGGCAATCGCTGTCTTCGGCGCCGTCGCGGTGATCGCCGCCGGCGCCATCGTGGTCGGCCAGTTCATCGGCGACGACGGAGGCGGCTCTTCGTCGTCGTCCGGCGCAGTCGACACTGCGTGGGACACCTTCGTCCTGATCGACGAACGCACCGACGACGTGGTCCTCCTCGACGACGACGGGTCGGAGTTGGAGCGCCGCAACACCGGCGTCCGTGCACCGCTGGAAGCAGACGTGGCAGGTGCATCACTGATCGTCCGCGACGACGAACGTGCCGTGGTCACCAATCTGACCAACGACGACGAACCGGTCGAGTTCGAGTTCGCATCGGGCACCGCTCCACTCGTACGACCGCCCGGAAGCGCCAACACATTGATCGCCGCTTCGACCGCCGCAGAACGCCTCGTACTCGTCCATGGCCCGAGTGGTGACATCCTCGACACCGACGAGGTCGGTGCAGTTGCGGGCGCTCGTTTCGACACCACCCAGATTCGTTCCGACCCGAGCGGCCGGAACGTCCTGGTCACCGACGCCGGCAACTTTCAGAGCGTGCTGTGGTCGTTCGATCGCGACGAGGCCTCGTTCTTCCCCGGGCTGGCGCTGGCGATCGGCGCAGATGTCGTCGTGACCACGCAAAACGTCGGCGACGACGCCACCATCAGCGTGTTCCGCTACGACGGATCGCCGGTCACGGCGGCGCGGACCCCGGCAGTACGCGCCGCGATGGTGACCGACGACGGTGTGGTGCTCACATCGGTCGACGGCGAGATCCTCGCTCTCAGCTTCGACGCCGACGAGGCAGAGAGCGCAGACACGATGGCCATCGGCACCATCACCACCGGCAACGTGAGCGTGCTCGGCGATCGATTGATCGTGCAAGGCGGAGACGGGGTCGGCATCGTCGATCCGTCGCCATCGATCGTCGGCCAGGTCGCCGGCGCCGGTCCGACGACCTTCGGTGTCGACGCCGACGCGCCCCACCGTGCAAGTTGCTTGATCGTCGACCGCGATCCGCCCGGCGAGATCGTGCTCGTCGAGCTGGCGACAGGCGACATCGTCGCCGAGGCGCTCGGCACCATCCCCGCCGTGGCGTCAGCCGACGGCTGCACGGCGATCATCACCGGCAACGACGGCGCACAGCTCGTCAGTGCCGACAGCGTGACCGACTTCGCCGCCGATGGCGATGTCCTTGCATTGTCGCCCGACGGCGCTGTCGCAGTCGTTGCGGACGGCACCCGGCTCACTGCCCTCGCGGTGGCGGCTGGCGACGACGACGACATCGACCTCGGACGTGCTGGACGGATCGTCCGCTTCATCGAACGATGAGCGAGCCCGCATCGACCGACGACGTGATCATGATCGACGATGGCCCGACCGTGTGGCACTTCGATCGATCATTCCTCGCGTCGAACTGGTCGTGTCGATTCGGCGACGGATGCAAGGGGATCCTCGAACACGACGCCACCGACCTAGCCCAGGGGTGCTGCTCGCTTGGTGCGCACTTCGGCGACGGCCCCGATGGAGAGGCAGAGGCGATGAATATCGCCGCGCTCGCCGAGCTGATCCCCGCCGACCGCTTCCAGTTCCACGACGCGGCGATGTCGGGTGGGGTGTTCGGCGATGCCGAGCGAAGCCACACGCGAGTCGTCGATGGCGCGTGCATCTTTCTCAATCGGCCCGGATTCGCCGGAGGGATCGGGTGCGCGCTGCATCTCGCCGCGCTCGATGCCGACGAGCGACCGATCGACTGGAAGCCGTCGGTGTGCTGGCAGCTGCCGCTATACGTCGACTACCGACCGCTCGACGACGACCGAGAAGTTGCGATCGTCCGCCGCTGGGGCCGCGAACAGTGGGGCCGTCACGGCGACACGATGGCGTGGTGCTGCACCGAACGCAGCGACGGTGGCGAGGCCTACGTCGGCGATGAACCGGTGATCGACTCCCTACGCGACGAACTCGAGGAGATCGCCGGGACCGAGGTGTTCGTCGAGCTCCGCCACCAGCTCAGATCACGTTGATCGCGTCGAGCACCTCGGCCACCCCGGGCGCGTCGACGTCGCCGGAGACCATGTCCCGCCACGAACCTCGCTGAGTACCCCATGACACGAAGTCGTGAACGGTCGAGTAGACAACAGGGGCCTCGTCGGTGACCGCCTCGACGACGGTCCATTCGTGCTCGGCGGGCGCCAGGGTCCACGAGCTGGTCGGCTCGTCGAACACCAGCCTGATGGGCTGAGGCGGCGCTGCGGCCAGTGTGGCCGCGTTCATCTGCGGCAGCCCAGCCAACATCCACACCAGCGCAGCGCGGAGGGTGTCGTCATCGCGCGGCAGTTCGGCAGCGCGATCGATCGCGGCACCGACGTCGTGACGCAGATGGCAGTAGTGATCGAACACGATGGCGTTGGCCAACAAGTGCAACGGGTGTGTCCCCAAATCGCTCATCGGCACGACGGTGTCGGCCATCGCCGGGTCTTGCAGGGCGCCAAGCGCGGCGACGCCCTTGGGCGACCACTTCGCGTATGCAGCGGCGATTTGCTCGTTGCTCCACTCCTGTCGGCCCGCGACCATCGCATTGGCGTCTGCTTCGGTGTCGCCCGTCGCAGCGGCGTCGACCGACGACGGGTCGGCGATCTGCTGGAAGACCGTAGCCATGTGCAATGCCACATCGCGCACCTGCCACCCCTCGCAGCCCGACTGCCCGGCCCACTCGGCGGGTTCGAGCGAGGCGAACAGTTCGCCGGCGCGACCGACCTCACGTTCGAGCACGGGGATGGCGTCTGCGGTCATGGCCCGAACGTAGCGGGGCCACTCGCGCTCAGCGGGAGCGGAGATGGCGCCCCGGCAGCACGCCGGTGGGCTCGCCGCGCTCGGCGACAACTTCCCCGTTGACGACCGTCGCGTCGTAGCCCATCGCGCGCTGCACGTACCGTCCCGAGCCATCGGGAAGATCGCGGACGAACTCGGGAATCGGCAACGTCAGCGAGGGGACGTCGATCACGTTGATGTCGGCGAACGCACCAGGGCGCAGCCGACCTCGATCGGCGAGACCGAACAGGTCGGCGGGATCGGAGGTGAGTCGGCGCACCGCCTCTTCGATGGTCCAGCGGTGCCGCTCGTGAACCCAATACGCCAACAAGAACGTGGGCTGGCTGCCATCGGCGATCTCCTGCTGGTGAGCACCCGCATCGGCGAGTCCGAGCACCACGGCCGGATCATCGAGCAGCTCGGCGATCGTCGTGAGGTCACGGTTGCGCCGAGGAGCGTGCGCAACGACGTGCCCGTCGGTTTCCAAGATGAGCTCGATGAATGCCGCCGCCGGACTGACGCCTCGAGCCTCGGCGATCGCCGCGAGCGAGCCGCGGGGATCGTTGTCGTAGCGGGCGTCATCGTTCGGCAGCATCACGAAGAGTCGATCGAGGTCCACCGATGTGCCGTGCACATCGGCTTCGGCGATCAGCGTCTGCCGATAGGTGCTGTCACGCAGCATCTGCAACCGCCGACCGTTGCGCTCAGCGCCAAGGCCCATCCAGGCGGGAGCCGCGTCGAACGGAGTACTCGTGTCGAGGCCGTACAGGACGCCGGTCGGACGGGCCAGGGTCTGCGGACGGAGCTCGACACCCCCGCGTTGATGCGCGCGTACCAGGTCGAGCACGTGACGATGCGCCTCTGGTTCGTGATCCGACGACGTCAGTTCGAAGATCGTCGGCCGCTCGCTGCGACGCGCCAGCGCTGCCAATGCGGTCACCTCGTCCGGCCACGACACACCGTCGGGACGGGGCGTCGCCGCGATGACACCGCTACGACGGCAGGCCAACACGTCGGCGACGGCATCGAATTCGGCGTCGGTGGGCCCGCCCGTTTCCGTGTGCCGACGATCGATCGAGATACCGAGGGCGCCGGCAGCCAACGCGGCGTCGGCCAGTGCACCGATCGCGGTGAGGTCATCGTCGGTCGGTGGCGCATCGGACGCGGCCCGCTCCCCCATTGCGTGCAGTCGCAAAGTGGCTTCGCCGACGAGGCCACCGGTGTTCACCACCGTCGGGCGTCCGTCGAGCGAGGCGGCGTAGTCGTCGTAGCTCTCCCAATCCCACGACGGCGCGCCGAGCGTGGTCGCCTCGGCGATCCCGGTCGACTCGGCGATCGTCGCCGCCAGCACCGGGCGGTCGGCTGGTCGACACGGCCCGAGGCTGAGCCCGCAGTTGCCGATGATCACGCTCGTGACGCCATGCCACGAACTCGGCGTGGCCTGCGGATCCCACGCGAGATGTACATCGAGATGGCTGTGTGCGTCGACGAACCCTGGGGTGACGATGCGGCCCTCGGCATCGAGTTCGCGGTGTGCCGAATCGTCGATGCCCCCGTCGGTGTGACTGACGACTTCGGCGATGCGGTCGCCGACGACACGAAGGTCGCCGACGAACGGCACCGATCCGGTGCCGTCGACAATGGTTCCGCCGCGGATGATCAAGTCACTTCGCATCGTCGCTGTTGGTTCGGGGGTGAAGGACCCCGAACGCAACGCCGAGGTCTATCGCGCAGATGTGTCAGACCGGTGCGCTCCCACATGACGATTCGATGTCGACCGCCGCGGCCGGTCAGTCGTGCGGAGTGAGCAACGTCTCAGAGCCGACCGGTCCAAAGCCGGCCCGCAGAAAGGCCCGGAGCGACGCTGCGGTGCCCGGAGCGACCTGCGCCCACACCGGCTGAGCTGCGGCGACGGCGCCGAGGCCGGCCGCGATGAGCCGTTGGCCGGTACCCGCGGGCGCGCCCTCGAAACGTTCGATCGATGACTCGACGCGATCGACGAGGCCGATGCCGAGTGTGACCAGCCCGGTGTCGTCGCCGAGCACGCGCGCGTATCGGCGGTGATGCCGAGATCGCTGGACACGCGGGTGCCACTCCAGGTCGGTCCGCTCGTCGAAAGTTGGTCGCCCGGTGCCGTACGACAAAGGAACGCATCGTGGGTGCCGATTGTGTAGTCGTCTCCGGCGATGGTGCTGATCACGTCAGGGCGCAACACCCCGCCGAAGCCGTCGGCGCCGAGGTCGAGAAGATGGTCCGCATCGCGTCGGCTGAGGACCATGGCGTGACCGGTGAACTCGACTGCGGCGCAGGTTCCGGCGTGGTCGGGTCCGACGAACTCGACCCCGCCATCCGCGTCGGGGTACCGGCCGGCGGCCGCGTCGGAGAGCAGTTCGGCCAGCCGGTAAATCGCCGTCGAGATTACGTTTGCCGAGATGCAGGTCAATGTGATGACGGTTCCGCGCTCCCTGGCCGAGATGGGTGCGATCGCCTCACGGACGAAGGCGGCGGGCTTCGACGGCATGTTGCTCACCGAGGGCGGGCGCAGCGCGTACACGGCGGCCACGGCCGCAGCCGTGGCCGAGCCGACGTTGGCCTACTCGACTGGCATCGCCGTGGCATTTCCGCGTAGTCCGATGGTCACCGCGCAGACCGCATGGGAACTCAACGAGCTCACAGGAGGCGGATTTCGGCTCGGTCTCGGCACACAAGTGAAGACACACATCGTGCGACGTTTCGGCATGGAGTTCTCCCAGCCGGGTCCGCGGCTGCGCGACTACGTGCGGGCGGTCAAGGCCTGCTTTGCTGCGTTTCGCGGTGCGCCGTTGGACTTCCACGGCGACTTCTACGAGCTGACGTTCATGCCGCCGCAATGGAGCCCGGGTCCGATCGATGCTCCCGATCCCAAGGTCGACATCGCTGCGGTCAACCCCTGGATGTTGCACATGGCCGGCGCCGACGCCGACGGCATCCATCTCCATCCGATCGCCGAGCTGGGCTATCTCGAACGCCACGTGCTGCCCCAACGAGCGGCAGGCGCGTCGTCGAGCGGACGCGATCCGGAGGAGATTGCGTTGATCCTGCCGGTGACCACGATCGTCGGCGACACCGACGAGGACATCGCCAAAGGGCGCGATGCGGCCCGCCTGTCGTTGTCGTTTTACGGCTCCACTCCGAACTACGCCTTCATCTGGGACGAGGCGGGCTTTGAGGGAACCACGGCGCGAATCCGCGAGCGGCAGAAGGCCGGCGACTTCGCCGGGATGGCCGAACAACTCACCGACGACCACCTCGCCGTGTTCTGCACCGAGGCGACGTGGGACGGGCTGGCCGACGCACTGCGCGCCAAGTACGACGGCATCATCGATCGCCTCGTGATGTACAGCCCCGGGTTCGACCCGGAGAACTTTGAGCGCTACGGCGAGGTCGCCCGCCAGCTCTCACCACCCAACCGTTACACGGTCTCAGAGACGATGTAACGGCCGCCGCTAGAGGACGCGGTTGAGGTACGGGTTGGCAAAGGTGCGGTTCGGGTCGAGTTTGTCGCGCCACGACGCGAAGGTCGCCCACTCGGGATAACGCGACGCCAACGTGTCGGCAGACTGGTAGTGCATCTTGCCCCAGTGCGGCCGTCCCTCGTAGTCGTCCATGATCGCCTCGACCCCCTGGAAGTAGGCCTCGTACGGTGCCCCGATGTACTGGTGCACGGCGATCCATCCGGAGTCGCGTCCGTTGGCCGTCGACAGCGGAATGTTGTCGGCCGCCGACGTGCGCACCTCGATCGGGAACAACGGGGGAAACGGCAGTGTCTTGACCAGCGCCACGATCCGTTCAAGTGCCTCCGGTACGGCGGCCCGGGGGATCCCGTACTCCATCTCGACGAAACGCACCTTGCGCGGGCTGCAAAAGACGCGGTCGCTGCGATCGACCAGCTCTCGTTCGGACGCGCTCGACGTGATCAGCTTGGCGATGCGTGGCGCCATGGTGGGGAATCGCCGACCGACACGGCACACCGTGCCGAATGCCAGGTTCTCGCCGATCCACTTGTCGCGCACGTACGCCATCCTCGGCTGCGGTTCGGCTGGGCGGTCCGTACGGGTGTTGCGCTTGACCTGACACCGGCGTGCTCCGGGGACCACGTAGAACTCGACGTGATCGGTCGACTCCATCACCCCCTCGAAGTCGGCGAGCACGTCGGCCAACGGTTCGATCGTTTCGACCGCGTGCAGGTTGAACGCCGGAACACAACGCAACGTCACCTCGGTCAGTGCGCCAAGTGCGCCGACTCCGACCCGCGCCACACGCAAGAGCTCGGGATCGGTCTGTTCGTCGGCGCGCACGATCGTGCCGTCGCCGGTCACCAACTCGAGTCCGACGATGGTGGTCGCCAGATTCCCGAACGACGTCCCGGTGCCGTGGGTCGCCGTCGACGTGGCACCAGCGATCGACTGCTGGTCGATGTCGCCGAGATTGGGTAGCGCCAGGCCCCGCACGAACAGCGCATCGTTGAGCTCGTGCAGGCGAATGCCCGCCTGCACGGTGACGTCGGTGCCGTCAACGTGCAACACCTGGTTCATCGCGTCGAGCGACACGAGGTGCCCGTCGGTCATCGCCGCGCCGGTGAAGGAGTGTCCTGCGCCGATCACCTTCACGCGTTCGTCACGCTGCGCCGCAGCCGCAACGATCCCGGCGAGTTCGTCGGGGAACTCGGGACGGCGGATCGTGCGCGGCACGCAGCGCTCGTTGCGCGCCCAGTTATGAACGGGGCTGACCATCAGCCCAGGCTACGCGTGCGCCAGGACCTCGACCGTACGGTGCAGTTCCTCGACCGTGGTGGTGTAGTGCACCGACAATCGCAGCATCTCGGCCAATCCACGACGATCGACGTCCCACCGTGACGATCCAGCAATCGTGTGAGTGCTGTTGATGCCAGCGTCCGCAAGATGTGCTTGCAGTTCGGGAGCGTTGCGCCGGGGCGACGTCGTGGTGACGATCCCGCTGCGTACCGCGCCGTCGTCGTGCACCTGGTACCCGATCCCGACCAATAGGTTGCGGAGCTCTTCTGCCCGCTCGCGCACCGTGACCTCGATCCGATCGATGCCCCAGGTGTCGAGATAGTCGACCGCTGCGCCGAGGCCCAGCCAGGCGGCGTGCGAGTACTCCCAGTACTGGAACCGTCGAGCGCCGGGGCTCCACTCGAAGCGGTCCGCAGCGACGAGCAACGCACCATCGTGGTCGGGCTGTGACGGCGCGACTCGATCGAGAATCTCGCGGCGGGCGTACAGAAATCCGGTGCCGCGCGGCCCGCGCAAGTACTTGCGGCTCGTCGCCGACAGGAAGTCGCACGGGATGTCGTTCACATCGACCCGCAGCTGACCGAGCGACTGGCACGCATCGAGGAGAAACGGAACGCCGACAGCTCGGGTGGCTGCGCCGATCTCGGCGGCCGGGTTGACGAGACCGCCGTTGGTCGGCACGTGTGTGAGTGACGCCAACGCAACTCCGTCGCCGTCGCCGAGTGCATCGCGGTACGCCTCGACCGACACCGCACCGGTGGCATCGCTCGGGATTCGATCGATGACCACGCCGTGCACCTCGGCCGCCCGCAGAAACGCAACGATGTTGGCGCCGTACTCCTGATCGTGCACCAGCACGCGCTGGCCGCGCTCCATCGGTATCGACCAGAACGCGGCGTTCCACGCCGCTGTTGCATGTTCGGTACGGGCGATCTCCTCAGGATCGGCCCCAATCAGCGCGGCGATCGAGTTGTACACATCGTCGTCGCGTCCGGCCGCAGCTGCCGCGGCCTCGTAGCCGCCCTGCAACGCTTCGGCGCGCAAGTGCTCGACCTGCGCGTCGAGCACGACCTGCGGTGGCAGCGATGCCCCCGCGTGGTTGAGGTGGACGAGATCGGCCCGACAACCGGGCGTGACCTGGCGCGCCGCGGCGATCTCGGCGTCGCTGAGCGCCGTTGCGGGCGCAGTGTTCACTCGATGGCGTCGAGCAAGGCGTTCTCGACGACCTCGGTCAGGGCCGGATGGATGTAGAACACGCGGCGGGCCACGTCGGTCGCCGGAGTGTCGAGTTCCATTGCCTGAATGATCGGCTGGATCAAGGTCGCCGCCTGTGCGCCGAGGATGTGCGCGCCGATGATCTGATCGGTCTCGGTGTCGACGAGCATCTTGGCGAAGCCGACCGTGTCCTCCATCGCCCACCCGTAGGCCGTGCCCGAGTAGTCGCGCATGCCCACACGGAACGCCCGGCCCGCCGCCTGCGCCTCTGCCTCGGTCAGCCCGACGGTGGCGATTTGCGGGTTGGAGAACACCGCACTTGGGACCGCCTTGTAGCTCTGGTGGCGGAGGTCGTCGCTGTGCGCCATGTTCCAGAACGCCACGTTGGCTTCGGCATTGGCAAGGTGCTTCAGCTGGTAGTTGTTGGCGACGTCGCCGACCGCCCAGATACCGGGCACGTTGGTCGCCATCGTGTCGTCGACTGCAATCGTGCCGTGGTGGTGGCACTCGATGCCTGCCGCATCGACGTCGAGCAGATCACTGTTGGGCTCGCGTCCGGTGGCCACCAGCAGCTCGTCGACAACGGTCTCAGCGCCGGCGCAGGTGATCTTGATGCCCTCGGCCACGCGCTCGATGCGCGTCGGCACATGGCCGAGTTGCAGATCGACGCGCTCGCCGAGCGCGGCCGTGAACCGCGTCCGAATGTCGTCGTCGAATCCTCGTAGCACGGCGTCGCTGCGGTTGATGAGCGTGACGTCGGAGCCGAGCGACGAGAACACATGAGCCATCTCCACAGCGATGAACCCACCACCGATGATTCCCAGGCGGGGCGGCAGATCAGGCAGCCGCATGATCGAGTCGGAGGTGTGGAAGCCGACTTCGACGAGCCCGGGGATCGGCGGGATCACGGGCCGCGCACCGGCCGCAATGAGGATGTTCGGCGCCGTGATCCGGCGGCCCTCGACGTCGAGCACCTTCTGCTCGACGAACATCGCCGTGCCCTCGATGTAGGTCACGTTCGGTGTGCCGATCGCCCGGTAGTCGCGGCCCGAGGCGACGATCGGATCGATCCGCCCGAACACACGATCGCGGATGGCCGCAAAGTTGGCCCCTTCGAAGCGCGTGTCGACGCCGAGCCGCTCACCGTGCTGGGCGGAGAGTGCCACGTCGGCAGGGAGGACAAACATCTTCGAGGGAATGCATCCACGATTGATGCAGGTACCGCCGAACACGGCGCGCTCGACGAGCGCGATGTTCCAACCCTGGAGATAGTCGGGGATCGAGTTCCCCGACCCGCTCCCGATGATGATCAAGTCGAACGCTTCGGCCTCGGTGGTCCTCACGGTGAGTAATCAACCCCGTCTCGGCCGCGATCCTTCCCGATGGCGTTGCGACAACACAACCGATTGGGGCAGGGTGTCGGAGATGGCGGCACGGCAGACCGGTGACGGGTTCATGCGATGCAGTGACGGCCACACCAGATGGGGGATCTACGGTGCGGCCGGTGTGGTCTTCGTCGTTCGGGACGCGCACGGCACGCCGTACGTGATGTTGCAGAAGCGTTCGGCATTCGCCCACGAAGGCGGGAACTGGTCGTGTGCAGGAGGGGCGCTGGATCTCGGTGAGACGCCCTACGACGGTGCGCTACGCGAAGCCGCCGAAGAGGTCGGCACGCCGCCACCGATCATCGCCGTGCTCGGCGAGTTCGTGTTCGAGCCGGCGACCGACTGGTCGTACACGACGGTGGTGCTCGAGGTCGGTGAGCCGTTCGGCTCGTCGATCAACTTCGAGACCGACGCCGTCGAGTGGTTTGGGTTGGAGCACGTCGACGAGCTCCCCCTGCACTCCGGCTTCGCCGGTGCCTGGCCGCACCTGCGGGCGATCATCGAAGCGACGTGACGTCCGATTCGCGCCAGATTCCGGCGCGGTTCGATCCCTACGATGGCCCGATGGCTGACACTGTGACCGACTCTCGGCTCGTCCACGGCGTGTGCCACCACGACTGTCCGGACTCATGTGGGTGGTCGGTCACGGTCGAGTCGAACGACTCGTCCGATCCCGTTGCCGTCGCCCTCCGAGGGAATCGGGAACACCCCTACTCGCAGGGCGAGTTGTGCCCGAAGGTCAACCGGATGCTCGACCGGGTGTACAGCCCCGATCGGCTGCTGACCCCGCTGCGCCGGACCGGACCGAAGGGTGCGGGCACGTTCGAGCCGATCAGCTGGGACGACGCATTGGCCACGATCGCCCAACGCACCCACCAGGTGATCGACGAACACGGCCCAGAAGCAGTCCTTCCATTCTCGGACGCCGGCAACCAAGGCGTCCTCGCGATGATGGGTTTGAGCAGCCGCTTCTTCGGGCACATGGGGGCGACTCGTTTGATCCGTGCGATCTGTGGTCCGACCGTCGGTGCGGGCATGTCGATGACCAACGGCACGGGCCGCGCGATGGATCCGGCCGAGTTGGAACACAGCCGACTGATCATCCTGTGGGGGACGAACACTCGACTGACGAACCGCCACCTCTGGCCGACTATCGAGCGGGCCCGCGCTGCCGGCGCTCAGCTCGTGGTGATCGATCCGCTGCGCACGATGACAGCCGAAGCGGTCGACGAGGCCCGGGGCGATCGTTTCGTGCAACCGCGACCAGGCACGGACGTCGCCCTCATGTTGGCGATGATGCGGGTGATCATCCATGAGGGACTGACCAACACCGAGTGGGTCGACGCCCACACCGTGGCCTTCGACGAGCTGGTCGCGGCCGTCGAGGAGTGGAGCCCAGCACGGGCCGCCGAGGTCACCGGTGTCGACGCCGACACCATCGTCGAGTTGGCGCGCGACTACGCGACGACCACGCCCGCAGCGATCCGCACCTTGGTCGGGGCAGAACACCACGAGAACGGCGCAATGTTCTTCCGCACGATGGCGTGCCTGCCTGCCCTGACCGGCGCATGGGCCGAACGCGGCGGCGGCATTGCCAAGAGCGTGGGCTCGTACTCCGACGCCCTCCTCGACGTCCAGGCGTTCCACCGCCCAGATCTCGACGTGCGCATCGACGGCGAGTTGCCGCGCGTCGTCAACATGAGTCGGCTGGGTGAGGTACTCACCTCGGCGCATGCGGCTTTCGACGACGGTCCTGGCATCCACGCTCTCTTCGTCTGGAACTGCAATCCGTTGGTGATCGTGCCGAATGCCGAAGCGATCCGCCGAGGCCTGGAACGCGACGATCTGTTCACCGTCGTCCACGAACAGTTCCTCACCGACAGCGCCCGCTACGCCGACATCGTGCTCCCCGCGACCACCCAGATCGAGGCCGACGACGTGATGCTCCCGTGGGGTCATCTGTGGGCGACATGGAACGGCGCGGCGATCCCTCCCGTCGGCGAGTCGTGTTCGAACACCGAACTGTTCCGCAGGCTGGCTGGTGCGATGGGCTACACCGAGCCGACGCTGTTCGACGATGACGAGACGCTGCTGCGCAATGGCTTCCCGACGATCGACCTCGACGAGTTGCGCACGACCGGGTGGCTACGCGTGCCGTATCCCGACGACGGCCGACCGTTCGGCGATGGCGACTTCGAGACCGCGTCGCGGCGCGTGGAGTTCGCCTCCGACCTCCTTGAACAGATCGGCCAACCGCGGGTCCCGACATATGTTCCGCCGAGAGAGAGTCCCGGCGGCGACCCGGACCTCGCGACGCTGTTCCCCTTTCAGTTGCTGACACCAAAACACCATGTTCGGTTCCTCAATTCGAGCTACCCCCAGCTGCCCAAACACGGCCCACCCGAAGGCGGGCCATTCGTCGAGGTCCACGCTGACGACGCCCAGGAGTTAGGTGTTTCCGAAGGCAGCGAGGTCCGGGTGTGGAACCAACGCGGTTCGCTGCAGCTCCCGGTACGGATCAGCACACGCGTGCGACCCGGCCTGGTGGCCGTGCCGTTCGGTTGGTGGCGGGACCACCACGACCACCACGGCACCGCCAACAGCCTGACCAACGACACACTCACCGAGTGGGGCGGCGGGGTCGCATACAGCGACACATTGGTCGACGTCGCACCGGTCTGACCCCCGTAGTCTGCGGTCGATGACGGCCGACCTGATTTACGCGTTCAGGGTGATGCGCCTGCCGCTGCGCGACGCCGGCGGTGCACCGATCGGGCGAATCGAGGACATCGTGGCCGTCCCCGGCAGCCCAGCGCGCGGCGAGCAACCAGCCGTCGCCCCGCGCGTCGTCGGGTTCGTCGCCCGGAGTCAACGGCGGCTCATCTTCGTCAACGCCAACCGAGTCGCCGAGCTCGGAGCTGATGGAGCACGCCTGCGGAGCTGGGATGTCGACATCAATCCGTTCCGCTCGCGACCGGGCGAGGTGTTGATCGGCGAGGACCTGATCGACCGGCGCATCGGCGACGAGCACGTCAGCGATGTCGGTTTGCACCAAGCGCAAGATCACCGCACCACCTGGTGGGAGGTGGCCAAGGTCCGCCTCGCTAAGCGGTCGACGTTGCGCCGCCGTCCGAGCTACCGACTCGTCGACGTCGACGAGGTACCTGCGCTGTTCGACGCGCCGACGGAAATGCAGGCGCAGGCAGCACGTCTGCGCGAACTGCACCCGGCCGAAGTGGCGGCAATCGTGCGCGCCCTGCCGGCCGACCAGCGCAGGCAACTGGCCGCAGCCATGGACGACGAGCGCCTGGCCGACGTGCTCGAACAGCTCCCCGAAGAGGAGCAGGTGCGCATCGTCGAGGGGCTCGACCGAGGACAACTCGAGCGAGTGTTCGACGAGATGGAGTACGACGATCTCGCCGACCTGATCGGCGAGATGGGACCGGAAACCCAGGAGCAGATGCTGGGCGTGATGGACGAGGACGACGCCGACGTCGTGCGCCGGCTGCTGTCGTACGCCGAAGAGACCGCAGGCGGCATGATGACGCCAGAAGCGATCATCTTGGGGCCCACCGACACGGTCGCCCACGCGCTTGCTCAGCTTCGGCGCGCTGACTGGGTGGTCAGTTTGGCGACGCAGGTCTTTGTCGTCGATCCCCCGTTCAAGCCGCCAACAGGCCGGTTCCACGGCGTCGCCCACATGCAGCGGCTGCTGCGAGAGACGCCGCAGATGGAACTCGGTGATCTCGTCACCGACGATCCGTTCGTGGGACCTGACGCCTCCGACCGCCGGGTTGCCGAGACGTTGGCGTCGTACGACCTGTTGGCCATCGCTGTGCTCGACGACGCAGGACGGTTCCTGGGCACCGTCACCGTCGACGACGTCATCGACCGGATGCTCGGCAAGGGATGGCGGGCGCGCCACTCAGCCGTTGGCACACCGAGCCCTGTGGCGGGCACGGGATGAAGCGTCGTGAGGATCTGTCCGCACCGCGCGCCGTCCGGCGACTCGGGGTGCAGTACGACTCGGAGGTCTTCGGGCGCTTCAGCGAGTCGATCGCCAACTTCCTCGGCACGGCTCGCTTCCTCGTGTTCCAGACCGTGGTCATCGTGGTGTGGATCGCGTGGAACACGGTGCTCCCGGAGTCGTGGCAGTTCGACCCCTGGGACCGCGGTCTGGTCTTGCTCACCCTGGTGCTGTCGGTGCAGGCGTCGTACGCCGCGCCGCTGATCCTGCTCGCCCAGAACCGTCAGGAGCACCGCGATCGAGACGGCAGCGAACTCGACCGACGCGTCGCCGAACGCACGCAGACCGAAACGGAGTTTCTCGCCCGCGAAATCGCCGGCGTCCGCCTCTCGCTGTCGGACATGGCAACTGGTGAGACGTTGTCGGATGTCGCCAGGCAAATCGAAGCGCTCTCCGACACCGTCGACGAGCTGGCCAGCCAAGTGGAACGGTTGACCGCTCAGGCCGAGGCGAACTCCGCCGAGCCCTGATCCGCCGCCCTGCGGACCCGCGCAACAACATCGGAGACGAGTTCGACGGTGAGTGCCGCGAACTCCTCAGGCTGTTCCCATGGCGCCAGGTGATCAGCCGCGATTTCACGGACCTCGGCGCCGAGGGCCGCAGCGAGCGCTCGCTGCTTCTGTGGTTTGACCAGCCGGTCACCGGTGGTGATCATCATTGCGGCAGGCACGTCGAGGGTTCCCGCCCACGAACGGGCGTCGTACGTTGACAGTGCCGTGCCCGCCTGGATGACCGCTGTCGGGAAGTTTCGTCGGGTCTCGGCGGTGATCCACGTGCGGTACGCCGCGAGCGGATGGGTATCGGGAATCAAAGTCGGAAGTCCGCGGGAGATGTAGCGGGCATAGAACCGCGACCGCATGCCGGTGCCGGCGAGTGGGAGAAGTTTCCACATCAGCCGTTCGCGACGCGTCGCTCGCCATTCAAGCGCGGTCGCCTGCGGGACCAGGCCGACGACAAGATCTCCATGTCGCTGGGCCAGCAACATCGACACCGGTCCACCCATCGAGTAGCCGATGGCGATGGTCTGCTCGACACCGAGCTGTCGGGCGACCGCGGCGGCGTCGTCGGCCACGTCTTCCAGTGTGAACGGCTCGACAGTTCGCAGCCCACGGCCATGACCGCGGTGATCGAGAGCGATGAACGACCACTGCTCGGCGAGCTCGCGATACGCGCTGAAGAACTGCAGGTCGGCCGATGCGGTCCACCCATGGAGCAGCAGCAGCGTCGGGCGACTGGGGTCGGGGTGCTGGTGGCGGCGAACGAAGAACTCGCCGCGCCCGTTCACGCGCACGATCTCAGCGGGCGGAAGCCAAGGCAACTCGAGGATCACGACACCGAGCCTGTCACACTTCGACGCCGCTGGCTGTGGGGATGCCGGTGAACTCTTGAATACGTACGCCGAGGTGCTCGATGCGATGCAGCAACCCCGGCGTGTCGAGCCGCGGATCGCCGGCGCACACCACGCCCGTCGGCGTCCCACCATCGACGATGGGGGGAACGACGGCGGTGGCGGTCGCGGCGGCGGTGGTGCCGACCTGTTCGGCCAGCCCGACGACGAGGGCGACCCGCTCGCCCGCCGAGTCGGCGCCGCGCACTTCCACGCGCAGGGCGCCGACGCCGCCTTCGGGGTGCGGCGGACGGAGCATGGGGAGCCATGCGGTGAATCGATCGCGACGCGTGGCCGACACACGCGCGCTGATGCGGGCAACTCCGGGAAAGACGTCGCGCAACAACAACGGCGAGGCGAGCTCAGCGCGATAGCAGTCGTACGCTCCAACGGGTTCGGGAAACCAACAGAGTTCGCGGCCCGATCCCGAAGGACGGCGGATCCACATACCGTCGTGTAACCCGATGCCGGTGCCGGACAGCGCGTCGTGGTGCTGCCGAGCACACGCCGGACCAGCGGTGCCGTGCATGGCGATGTGGATCTCATCGCAGACCGCCAGCTGGTCGGCAAGGTGACGCGCCAGCAGACCGGACAGTCCCGGGGCCATTCCTGCTCCGACAAACAGCGTGGCGCCGCTGGCATGGGCGCGATCGTCGAGTTGGAGCAGGTCGCTGACGTCATCGAGGTCGTCGCTCACCGAGACGACATGGGTGCCGGCAGACACGAGTCGCTCGGCAAGCGGCGCGTGCGGCGCGGGTGAGGCGAGAAGGACGATCTCGCTGTTGTCGAGGCCACGCTCGCTCAGGCGCGGATCGACGTCGACGATGTGCGCATCCGGGAGGACGAACGACAGCCGTTGGCGGATCCGCCGCCCGACGACGCCCCCACCCACAAGAGCCACCGTGGTCATCGGTTGTCCGGCAGATCGAGCGGGCGCCATCCGCCGTGTTGGGGTGGAGTGCCTCCGGTTCCGCGGACTCGCAACGCCGACCCGAGTATTGCGGCAAAAGTCAAAGCGGCGAGGGCCCGACGGACGATCTTCATCGCTCGCCAACGCTAGTGGCTCCCACCTGCGCAGCGTCGTGAATCGGTCACCCTCAGGAGTCGACGAATACTGACCAAACCGGGATGCCGCACCGGCTCCGTCGTCAGTCGATCCTGAGAGTGAACACGTGGTGGTCCCAGTCGGTTGAAGCGGCCGTCCCACACTCTTCGGACTCGATCTCGCCAAAGGGCTCGACGAGGCTCCGATTGTGTTCGAACGAGCGCAGATCGAACGAGCGCAGATCGAACGGACGCGACCGCCCGATCGATTGGAAGTCACTCACCAGCTGCTCCTCGCGTTCGTGTCCCCACTGGGCCAGCAGGCACGGCGCGCCAGGAACGAGCACCCGAGTGAGCTCGGCGATGGCCGCACCGCGGTGGTGTCGTCGAGATGCAACAACGTACTCATCGACCATCCCGCATCGAACGAGCCGGTCCGCAACGCCAGCGCGGGAGCGCTGGCCTGCGTGAAGTCGAACCCACGAGCGCGTGATCGGCGACCGTTCTCGTGAGCCAGGTCGATGGCGAGATAGCCGAAACCAGCGTCGACGAATCCCGATCCGTCCTGTGCCGGACCGGCACCGACGTCGAGCACCGACGTACGGTTTTCGGCATCGCGCGTGGCGATGAACCGGGCACGGAGCTCGATCCGCCGATCCGAGAGCGCACCGCGTCGTCCGAGCTCGGCTTCACGTTCGTCGTACGCACGCAACATCACGATGTCGGTAAACACGGACCACACCGAGGGGACACGCCACCAGCGAGTATCCGCTGCTCGGCGGACGGACCCGACGCAGGTGTTGCTGGTGGGGCTACCTGGAATCGAACCAGGGACCTCATCCTTATCAGGGATGCGCTCTAACCGACTGAGCTATAGCCCCAGCGAGCATGAGAGGCTAGCGGCACTCGTCACCAGAACGACAGTGTGGGAAATGACAGAGCAGGCGCCGTTCGTCAGAACGGCAGGCCCTTGCTCTCGTCGTCGACGACCGCTTCGCGGATCATCGGCCCCGACTCATCATCGTGCACCACGGCGGGGACGACCGGCTCGGGGCGACGGACGACGAAGCGGCGCATCGGCGACGTGCGGGTCTCGACGACCTCTTCTTCGAGAACGGTGAAGCGCATGCCCCCGACGAGGTCGGTGATGAGGTTGAACAGCGTGGCGGCGAGCACAGCGAGTCCGGTGAACCCGATCACCAGGAACAGTCCACCGATCCACGCCGAGTGGTAGATCTCACCGCCGTTGAACTCGAAGCTGTCCCAGCCGAACGATTCGAAGAAGCGCTCGACGTTGTCGACCGTGCCAGTGGCATTGGCCACGTTCCACAACAGCACACCAGCGGTGAGCAGAATCACGTAGAGAACGAGGTTGGCCACAACGGCGATCTTGAAGACACTCCACGGGTCGACGTGGCGTACGACGCGGGTGACCCTGCGCACACGCGGCTTGCGTCCGAGGATGCGCGGCGGGCTCGTCGGGATCGGCACGGGTGCCGGGTCGAAGTCGAACGCCCGCTTCGGCCGACGACGGCTCGCCGTCGTGTCATCTTGGGGCGCCATCTCCACCGTCGGGCCATCGATGTCGGCCTTGCGCAGCTCTTCGAGGATGTCGTCGGAAACAGGCTCGCCGACACTCTCTCGGGCATTGAGGTCGTCACGGCCCTCGACATCGTCCACGACCGTGTCGACGACGTCCGTCTCGGCCAGCTCGGGCTCGACCGCCTCGTCGTCGGTGTCCGTGTCGGCCGGCTCGCTAGCGACCTCGGTGTCGACAGCATCCACCACTTCGGTCTCGACGTTGTCCGGCTCGAGTTCGTCGGCGTCATCGACATCGTCAATGTCGGGCGAGGTGTCGACGAGCAGATCGACGAGCTCGTCGGACGGGTCGTGTCCGTTCTCGACGATCACCAGCTCCTCGCTGAGATCGTCGACGCCGTTTCCGTTTTCGTGAGCACCGTCATCGAGCGCGTCGTCAACCGACTCGGTGTCGCGCTCATCGAGAGCGCGCTCGGTCTTGCTCACCCGCGACAGTGTATGCACGCTCAATGTCAAGGCGCAGCCACGTGTGCCGACACCCTCCCTGCACCATCGAGACGGTTCGTCGCCCGTGCCGACGCACGTTCACCGTCATAGCCCACGTCGACGAGCACTTCAATCGCACCAGGCGGCCCATTCGCCCGCCACGTCACGATGACCGCGCCGTGTTCACCAGCGATTCGTTCCGCCATCGCCCGACCGTGCGTCACCCCGGCCAAGGCAACGGCGTCCGCCACGGTCTGCGCCCGTGTGCGGTCGACGACGGAGCCACCAAGTCGAGCGGCGGCCAGCACGATGAGCGCGGTGAACACTGCCACCGCTGTCAACATCGTTGCCGCCGCCTGGCCGCGATCACGGCCAACGACGACATGCACGGGTCAGCTGTCGGTTGCCAGGATCGGCGCCACCGAGCCGACGGCGTCGCCGTCGTCGATGTTCATCACCCGGACACCGGTCGCATCGCGACCTTGCGAGGAGATGTCGCGAACACTGAGGCGGATCGTGATGCCGTTGGTCGACACGGCGACGATCTCGTCGTCGAGACCGACCATGAACGCGGCGACGACGGTGCCCTTCTTGCCCGTCAGCTTGATGCCGCGCACACCTTGGCCACCGCGGCCTTGGGTGTTGAACTTGTCGAGCTGGGTCCGCTTTCCGAACCCGCCCTCGGTCACGATCAGAATCGCGGTGTCGTCGCGGGCGACATCGACCGACACCACACGATCGTCGACCGACTTCAACTTCATCCCGCGGACACCGCCAGCGGTGCGGCCCATTGCGCGCACGTCGTTCTCGTGGAAGCGAATGGTCATGCCGTTGCGGCTGACCATGAAGATGTCGTCGTCGCCGCCGGTTTCGATGACTCGCACGAGCTCGTCGTCGTCGCGCAAGTTGATGGCGATCAGGCCGTCGCGACGACTCGAGTCGTATGCGTCGAAGGCCGTCTTCTTGACGGTGCCGTTCTTGGTGGCGAAGAACAGATATCGCTCGCCGGCGAAATCGCGCGTGTCGATGATCGCCTGAATGTGCTCGTCGGGTTGCAACGGCAACAGGTTGACGATCGGCATGCCCTTGGCGGTGCGTTCGCGCTCGGGGATGTCAAGCGCGCGGAGGCGATACACCTTCCCTCGGTTGGAGAAGAACAACAGGTGGGCGTGAGCCGTGGTGAAGATCACGTGGCGCACGATGTCGTCAACTTTCAGCTTGCCGCCCGACACACCGCGACCGCCGCGCCCCTGTGTCTTGAACGATCCGGCCGGGACAGCCTTCACGTATTGCGCTTCGGTCATCACAATCACGAGTTCTTTGTCGTCGACGAGATCCTCGATCGACATCTCGCCGTCGTCGTAGGTGATCTGACAGACGCGCGACGTGGCGAACTCCTCTTTGATCGCCGTGAGCTCCTCGACGATCACCGAGTTGAGTCGGTCGGGGTTGTCGAGAATGTCCTGGAGGTCGACGATGCTGGCCTGCACATCTTCGAGTTCGGACTCGAGGTCGATACGCGACAGCCGTGTGAGCTGGCGCAGCTGCATGTCGAGGATGTCGTTGGCCTGCACCTCGGTGAACTCGAACGGCACCGCCATCAATCCCTCGCGGGCAGCGGCAGCGTCCTCGCTCGAACGAATGAGCGCGATCACCTCGTCGATGACGTTGAGCGCCTTAATGCGCCCTTCGAGGATGTGCTCGCGACGGCGGGCCTTGTCGAGACGGAACTGCGAGCGGCGGGTGATGACATCGACCTGGTGCGCCACGTAGGCCACCAAGGCATCACGCAGGTTGACCTGGCGCGGGACCCCATCGACGAGGGCGACCATGTTGATCGAGAACGTCGACTGCAACTGGGTGAGCTTGAACAGGTTGTTCATCACGACGTTGGCGTTGGCGTCGCGCTTGAGCGTGATGATCAGGTTCGTGTCGCCGCCGGACGAGGCGTCGTTGACGTCGGCGATGCCGTCGAGGTCACCGGCGTCGACGAGGTCTTGAATGCGCGAAGCGATCGCCGAGCAGCTCGTTTGGTACGGCAGCTGGGTGACGACGATCTCCATGCGACCGTTCTTGCCCTCTTCGATCGATGCGCTGGCGCGCATCTTCACCGAACCGCGGCCGGTGCGGTAGGCGTCGATGATGCCGGCGCGACCGAGAATGCTCGCCCCGGTCGGGAAGTCCGGGCCCTTGACGTGTTCCATCAGGTCGTCGGGGCTGGCGTCGGGGTTGGCGATCAGGTGCACGACGGCGTCGATCACTTCACCGAGGTTGTGCGGCGGAATGTTCGTCGCCATGCCGACGGCGATGCCCTGACTGCCGTTGACCAGCAGGTTCGGGAACCGCGCCGGCAGCACGACCGGCTCCTCGGTGGTGCCGTCGTAGTTCGGCACCATGTCGACGGTGTCTTCGTCGATGTCGGCGAGGAGCTGCATCGCCAACGGGTCGAGACGACACTCGGTGTAACGCGACGCGGCGGGGCCGAAGTCGGGGCTCCCGTAGTTGCCGTGGAAGTCGATCAGTGGATGGCGCAGCGAGAACGGCTGGGCCATCCGCACCAGGGCGTCGTAGATCGCCGAGTCGCCGTGGGGGTGGAACCGAGCCATCGTGTCGCCCGACACGCGGGCACACTTGACGTGACCGCGATCAGGGCGGAAGCCCTGCTCTTCCATGTCCCAGATGATCCGGCGGTGCACCGGCTTGAGGCCGTCGCGCACGTCCGGCAGGGCCCGCGACATGATGACCGACATCGCGTAGTCGAGGAACGAGTTCTCCATCTCGTCGTGCAACGAGATGGGTTGGATCGGGTCATCGGGCGGCAACGTATCGTCGGTGTCAGTCATGGTCTCTCCGGGGTGACGTATCGAAAGGTTCGTCGGGGATGCGCTGGCATCCGAGCTCGGCGCTCACGGATCAGAAATCGAGGTTGCGAACGTCGCGTGCGTTCGCCGTGATGAAATCGCGACGGCTGCCGACGTCGTCGCCCATCAGGACCGACGTGATCTCGTCGGCGAGCGCGGCCTCTTCGACCGAGACCTGCAACAACGTGCGCGTCGCCGGGTCCATCGTGGTGGCCCGCAGCTCTTCCCAGTCCATCTCACCAAGACCCTTGAGGCGCTGGAACTGCTTCTTGTGGTTCGGTCGATCCTCGAGAAACTGCGCTTTGGCCAGGTCGTCTTTGAGGTACACCTTTTCCTTGCCGACCTCGGTGGAATACAGCGGCGGCTGGGCGATGTAGACGTAGCCGGCTTCGACCATCTCGCGCATCTGCCGGAAGAAGAACGTGAGCAGCAACGTGCGGATGTGGCTGCCGTCGACGTCGGCGTCGGCCAACGCGATCACCTTGTGGTAGCGGGCCTTCTCGACGTCGAATTCGTCACCGACGCCAGCGCCGATAGCGGTGATCAGCGCTTGGATCTCGTTGTTCTTCAGCATCTTGTCGATGCGTGCCCGCTCGACGTTCAGGATCTTGCCGCGGATCGGCAGGATCGCCTGCGTGCGCGGGTCGCGGGCGTCGACCGCGGTACCGCCCGCCGAGTCGCCCTCGACGATGAACAGTTCGGACTCGTCGGCGTTGCGCGACGAACAGTCCTTCAGTTTGTCGGGCATGCCCGCGCCGGACAGCGCCGTCTTGCGACGAATCGCGTTACGGGCATTCTTGGCGGCGACTCGCGCCTGTGCGGCGGCGAGGGCCTTCTTGACCAGCTTGTTCGCCTCGGTCGGATTCTCCTCGAGCCATTCGGCGAGGCGTTCGTTGGTCGCCTTTTGCACAAACGAGCGCATCGGCACGTTGCCCAACTTGGCCTTGGTCTGGCCTTCGAACTGCGGTTCGCGCAACTTCACCGAGACGATGGCGGTGATTCCCTCGCGGATGTCTTCACCGGTGAGGTTGGGGTCTTTCTCCTTCAACAGGTTCTTGCCCCGGGCGTACTTGTTGGCCACCGACGTCAGCGCCGTCTTGAAGCCCTCGACGTGCATGCCCCCCTCGGTGGTGGAGATGCCGTTGGCGTAGCCGTAGATGCCCTCGTGGTAGCCGGTGTTCCACTGCATGGCGATGTCGAGAACCTGGCCGTCTTCATCGTCGTCTTCGAACTGACAGACCTTGGAGAACAACGGTTCTTTTGTCGCGTTGAGATGCTTGACGAAGTCGACGATGCCGCCCTTGTACTGGAACGTGACCTTCTGTTCGCGCTCGGATCGCTCGTCGTTGAAGATGATCTCGAGGCCCTTGTTGAGGAAGGCCATCGTCTGCAGGCGCTCGGTGACAGTACGGGCGACGAATTCAACACCTTCCACGGTGAAGACCGTCGGGTCGGGCCAGAACGCAATGGTCGTACCGGTGCTGCGACCACGGCCGGGCGTCTCGCCGATCTTGTTCATCTTTCCCTGCGGGAGCCCACCTTTGGCGTACTCCTGGCGGTACCGGTTGCCGCCGCGGTCGATCTCGACTTCGAGACGCTCCGACAGCGCGTTGACGACCGAGACACCGACGCCGTGCAAACCACCGGAGACCTTGTATCCCTCGCCACCGAATTTGCCACCGGCGTGCAGCACCGTGAGCACGACCTCGGCCGCGCTCTTGCCCTTGTGTTCGCCCGATGGGTACGGGTCCACGGGGATGCCTCGTCCGTTGTCCTCGACGCGACAGCCGCCGTCCGCGAGCAGCGTCACCGAGATGCGTGTGCAATGGCCGGCCATCGCTTCGTCGACCGAGTTGTCGACAACTTCCCAGATCAGATGGTGTAGCCCCTGCAAACCGGTCGAGCCGATGTACATGCCCGGTCGTTTGCGCACCGGATCGAGGCCTTCCAGGACCTGGATGTCCTTGGCGTCGTACTTCCTGCTCGAGGCCGTTTTTGATGGGTTGGCGGCGGCGTTGGACACGCAGTACCTCTTGTCTGGCGTTCCACGCAGAACGGGTGCGCGGAACTGGTTGTCGGGGCGAGCGACCGGGTCCATTCACGGACGCAACAGGGGCTCGCGAAGTGCTCTCCAGTCTACCAACACAGAGGCCGCAGCAGAGGGACGCTCAGGCCCGTTGAGGGGCCTCCGAGCGGCTCCGTTCGCGGGACGTGAGAGCGCTCAGCGGGGCCGCGCCACGCGTACGTCGACACGCTCGAGTTCGACGCCCGCAACGGTCCGCAATCGTTCGATGATCGTGGCGGTCAGGAACTTCACCTGCGTGGCCCACGATGGGTCCGAGGCTTCGACCACCAGCACGGTGCCATCGAGGCGCACCGGACGTACATGAGTAGCGATCGCTTCGCCGACAGCGTCGTCCCAGCGCCCGAACACTCCACCGATTTGGGTGCGGCTGGTACCGCGCAAGGAGCGCATCACCGAGTCGAGCGACTGGGTGAGCGAAATCGGCTCCATCGAGGTCACGCTACCCGAGCGCCCAGACACGCATCCTCAGAACCATGCCCAGCCGCGCACGTCACGCCAACTGGCCATCGACGATGCGCACCGTGTGGTCGACGCGACCGGGTACATCGGTGGCCGATGTGATTACTACCTGACCCGCCGGGAGATGATCGAGCAACGCACCAGCTCGACCTCGGTCGAGCTCGGACAACACGTCGTCGAGGACGAGCACCGGCGCGGAATCAGTGCGCTCGGTCACCAACCGATGTGCAGCCAACCGTAAGGACAGGGCCAGTGTTCGTTGCTCACCTTGCGACGCGTGGGTCCGTGATGGCATCTGATCGATCACCACGGTCAGATCGTCGCGATGTGGTCCGACACTGGTCACGCCACGACGCATGTCATGGTCACGAGCGTGGGCAAGCGCCGTCTCCAATCCGACATCACGCCACGGAGCGACATAGCCGAGCTCGATGTCGGTCGCCGTTCCGGCGAGATCGCGATAGGCCTGTTGAACCATCGGTCCGAGCCGATCGACCAGGGTCGCTCTGGCGTGGGCGAGGCGCCCGCCGACATCGGAAAGCTTGCTATCCCATACATCGAGCGTGATCCCCAGATCACCGTGATTCGTAGACGAACTCTTGGCGCTCTTCAATACGGTATTGCGTTGCTTGACGACTCGATCGACCTCGAGTCGAATCGCGTCATACTTCACCGCCAGCGCGACCAGTGTGTCGTCCAAGAAGCGACGTCGGTCGCCCGGACCGCCTTTGACGATCACCAAGTCATCGGGTGAAAAAACCGTCACCCTCATCGTGCCGAGCAGATCACGGACCCGCGGGAGACGTTGCCGATTGACCTGTACCCGATTGCGACCACCGACGGTGAGCTCCGCCTCGATCAGCGACTGCCGGCCGTCGTCGTCGCGGATCGTTGCTCGAATGACGCCGCGGTCGGCTCCGAGGCGCACCAGCGCGTCGCTCGGCACCCCGCGGAAGCTCGACAGGGTGGCCAGATACGCGAGCGCCTCGGCAAGGTTGGTCTTCCCGTGTCCGTTGTCGCCGAGCACCACCGTGGTCCCGGGTCGGAGTTCGAAAGTCGCCGTCTCGTAGTTCCGGATGTCGATCAGCTCGAGGTGTTCGACGATCACCGCTCGGCGTCCACGACGAGATCAGGGCACGCGCACGGGCATCAACAGGTACAGGTAGTCCTCGACACCGGCGCCGCGGATCACCGCAGGTTTCATCGGATCCATCGTCGACAGGGTGATCTCCTCACTGTCGATGGCATCGATCCCCGCCGAGAGGTAGTCGGGATTGAACGCCACCGTCATCTTGGTGCCGTCGTAGCTGGCGTCGATCTCCTCGGCCGCGTTGCCCACATCCTGGGTAAGCGCGGTCAGCTGCACCGTATCTCCACCGACGGTCAGCCGCACCGGGGTCGAGTCCTGCGCCAGGATCTTGACGCGGCGTATCGCCTCGAGCATCCCACCTTTGTCGACGGTCAAGACGTTGGGGTGCGACGACGGTAAGAGGTTGCGATAGTTCGGAAAGTCACCCTCGATCAGCCGTGTCGTCAGACGCGTCGAGCCGGCCTCGAACACGACCTCCCGCTCGCCGAGCCGCACCGTCAACTCATCGTCACCGTCGAGCACCCGCTGCAACTCAGCGAGCGCCCGAGCAGGAATCAGCACCCGTTGGCCAGAGCCGAGCACCGACGACTCCGGCAGGTCACGCACCGCAAGGCGATACGAGTCGGTGGCGACCATGCGCAGCCCGTCTTCTTCAGCAGCGAGCAACACACCGGTCAGCACAGCCCTGGCATCGTCGGAGGACGCCGCCCGCACGACCTGGCGCAACGCATCGCGCATGACATCGGCGGACAAGGTCACTGCGTCGGCGGAGGGCTCGGCCTGCGCGGGATAATCGTCCAGTGCCAGCGGTCGCACAGAAAATTGCGAACGACCGGCACTGATCGCCAACTCCTCCTCACCGAGTTCGACCTCTGCAGCACCGGCTGGCAGCGCCCGGATGATGTCGGCAACGAGACGCGCCGGCACCACCACAGCGCCGTCGCGTTCGCCGCCGACGTCGACGGTGAGTCGAATCGTCAATTCGAGGTCGGTGCCGATGACGACGAGTTCATCGCCAGTGACCTCCATACGGACACCTGCGAGCACCGGCAACGTGCCAGTTCGATTGGTGGCCGCACGACCAGCTGACGTGACGGCATCGGCGAGCACGTCTCGTTCACAACGAAACTTCACAGTCGGAACCTCTCCTCATGCAGGGATGTCTCAACAGACAGGGGCAGTAGTAGGTGCTGTGGATTGGGGACGAGCGCCCGTTTGCCCAGCGTAGAGGCCAAGACGTTGCCCACACGGGATACGTCGTCGTCCCCATGTCGCGACTCACAGCGATGTGGTTCGGTGGATAGCCGGCGATGATCCACCGGTACGCAGGGGTTGTCCGCCGGCTGTCCCCCGTTCGTCCCCATGTGCGTCATCACTTGAGCTGCTGTAACAGGTCGGTGACCTGGTCGTAGATCTGTTTGCGTTCGCTCATCAGGTGTTGGATCTTTTCGTTGGCATGGATCACGGTGGTGTGGTCACGGCCGCCGAACAGTCGGGCGATCGCGGGATAACTGAGATCGGTCATCTCGCGGAACACGTACATCGCAATCTGCCGCGCGGTGACGAGCGGTCGTTGCCGGCTGCGTCCCTTCAGGTCCTCGACGGGGAACTTCAAGATGTCAGCGATCTCGGCGAGCAGCTCCTCGTCGGTGCGGACCTTGGGCTTGTTCTCCTTGAGCAAGTCGGCCAACTGACTCTGCGCCAGGTCGGTCGTGATCGGGACTTGGTTGAGACTGGCGAAGGCGGTGACGCGGATCAGTGCACCCTCCAACTCGCGGATGTTGGTGGCGATGTTGGTGGCGACGAACTCGAGAGTGTCATCGGGAACGCTGACGCGGTCGCGTTCTGCCTTGTTGCGCAGGATCGCCAAGCGTGTCTCCAAATCCGGCGGTTGGATGTCGGTGATCAGACCCCACTTGAAGCGACCGCGGAGGCGCTCTTCGAGTGTGGGAATCGCATCGGGCATGCGATCTGAAGAGATCACGATCTGTTTGTTGGCACCGTGCAACGAGTTGAACGTGTGGAAGAACTCTTCCTGCAGGCCCTCTTTTCCGGCGATGAATTGGATGTCGTCGATCAAGAGCACGTCGATGTCGCGATACCGGCGACGCAGCGAGTTGGTGGTGTTCTGGCGGATGGCGTCGACGTACTCGTTCATGAACGTCTCGGTCGACACGTAGCGAACTTCGTGGTGCTGGTAATTCGAGTGGACGTAGTGGCCGATTGCGTGAAGGAGGTGGGTCTTGCCGAGCCCGGCCGATCCGTAGATGAACAGCGGGTTGTAGCTCCTCGCTGGGGTTTCGGCGACACGCAGCGCCGCGGCGAGAGCGAATTGGTTGGAGGCTCCCTTCACGAACGTCTCGAACGTGTAGCGCGGGTTCAGCCCAGCTTCGTCGAGGAGGTTGCGAGCCCCGGTGTTGTCGCGCTCACCGTCGACATCGGCGTCACTGGTTCGTTGCGGTGCAGTCGAATCGATCGAGGGCTGATCGGCGGCGCGACCGTCGATGGTTTCGGTGACCAGCGCATCGGCCGCGGGCATCTCGGGAGCGGTGCCGTTGGCATCGACATCGATGTCGACCGCGAGATGCCCGAGGTTTGCTTCGTGGAGAGCTTCGGTGACCAGCGGCAGGAATCGGGTCAGAATTCGGTCACGTACGTACGCGCTGGGTGCTTGCAGGCGAAGGTAGTCGTCGTCGACGTTGAGCGGCACGACGTCTTGAAACGTGGAGAACCAGACGGATTCAGCAAGTTGTGACCGCAACGACACCGTTACTTGTGTCCACACATCGTCGGCGTCGGTCATCTCGATGGGATCTCTTCTCGGACGGGGCGTGTAACGGGCGGTGAAGTGATATCTGGCCGGTGATCTGGACGGTGCGTCGTCCACACCGTTGTCCACATGATGGGGACACCGCCGGCGGAGCGAGCGAGCGACCGAACCTACCAGTTCTGTCGCGCTCGGAAAACTGGGGCGTCACCCCTGCTCAGAGAGCATTTGCTTCGTTGCCGTCCACCTGTGGGTAACTTACATCAATGTGGTTCGCGGTTCGTGGAGCCGGCTGTTCAGCGCCAGGCGCTCACGATCACGAGCGGCGTCCACAGGGACGGGCGCATCGTCGCGCCATCCTCTCCCCGGCAAACTCGTCGAGACGGTTGGGATGGGTCCGACGCGCGCCGTAGCCTTTCCAGGTTCCCGGTTTGAGTTCGGAGTCCCGATGAAGCGCACGTATCAACCCAACAATCGACGTCGGTCGAGGAAGCACGGGTTTCGCGCCCGGATGCAGACCCGCGGCGGTCGCGCGGTCGTCCGGTCGCGCCGGGCCAAGGGACGGCAGCGTCTGTCAGCTTGATCCACTCGCTCCGTGACCGCGAGTCGTTCGTTCGAGTGCGGCGGCACGGGGTACGGTTACGTGCCGAAACGTTGTGGTGTTCGTTCCTTCCCGATCCGTTGGTGACTCCGCCGTGCGTGGGGTTTGCGATTCCCCGCGCGATGGGAACCGCTGTCGCTCGCAACCGGCTACGACGACGGCTGCGCGCCCTGCTCAGAACGCGCGACATGCCTCCCGGCGAGTACGTGTTCGGGACCATCAACACGACGCGATCTGCGAACACGTCATCGATACGGCGTCAATCGACGGAACGTTCGTTCGAACAATTGCGCCACGAGGTCGACCAGCTCCTCGCCAGACTCCCGTCACCGGAGGCCGCGTCGGATCAGCGCCGACATGGGGACGACGGCGGATGATCGCGGCGATCGAGTGGTATCAGCGGGCCGCCGAAGGTCGTCCGTCACCATGCCGCTTCTATCCGTCTTGTTCCGCGTACGCCCACGAAGCCTTTGTCGTCCACGACACGTGGCGGGCGACGTGGTTGACCCTGCGCCGGCTGAGTCGCTGTCGACCCCTCGGTCCGTCTGGCTACGACCCGGTCCCGCTGCCCCCAGGTGATCGTTGATGTTGTTCGAAATTCCTGCAGCGTTGTTGTCCTGGTTCTACGGGCTGACCAACAGCTACATCGTCGCGATCGCACTGATCGCCGCAGTGGTGATGGCGATCACCACCCCGCTCACCTTGAAGAGCACCAAGGGGATGCTCGAGATGCAGAAGCTGGCGCCCGAGATGCGCAAGCTGCAGAACGAGTACCGCAGCGATCGCCAGAAACTCAACGAAGAGATGATGAAGCTCTATCAAGAGCACAAGGTCAATCCGCTCTCTTCGTGTCTCCCGCTCCTCGCTCAAGCGCCGGTGTTCTACATCATGTTCCGCATCCTGCGCGGCTTGATCTACACCCCCCGCGGGGCGGCCGCGCCGGTGGCCGAGCGCGTGTGGTTGACCTTCGGCAACGAGGCCGAAGCCGCTGATCCCGGGTTCATTCCGCGCTACCTGTCCACCGACTCCGACCTGTATCTGGCGCTGTTCGGCGAGCGCGAAATGATGTCGCTGGGTCTCGACCTCTCGCGCTCGGCGTTGGAGGCAGTGGCCGACGGATTCGGCGGGGGGATCATCTACGTCCTCCTCGTTGTCTTGCTCGGCGGGTTGTACTTCGTGCAGCAGCGCATGGTCGCCGCTCGGGCGTCGGTCAGTCCCACGATGTCGCCTGCACAGCAGAAGCTGATGCAGTACTTGCCCGTGGTGTTCGCGATCTTCCAGGTGTTCTTCCTCGCCGCGCTGGTCGTGTACTACATCTTCCAGACGTTGATGCGCATTGGGCAGCAGGCGTACATCACGCGGCGCTTCTACGGTCACGACGAGTCACTCGGCCGACAGGCACAGCGAGCGGGAGAAGAAGCGCGCGAGCACGCCAAAAAGAACGGTGAGGGTGGTGGTCTGTTCGCGCAAGCCAAACGTGACCTGGCCGCCGCCCGCGGCACCGACGGCGACCAGTCGTCGAAGAACGGGTCGAGCAAGTCGCCTGATAAACCGCCGACGACGAGCAAGCGGGTGACCCAGCCGAAGAACAAGCCGACCGCGTCGAACGACTCCAAGGGTCGACCGACCCCGACGCGCAAGCAGGCACAGGACAAGAAGCGGGCCTCACGACCGAAGTCGTCGAGCAAGCGACGCCGAAGCTGAGCGGGCTCGGCGGCTACAACGACGACCGACACGCCGGTCGCAGCGATCACAGAAAGCGGAATGCGATGGAATGGGTGGAGACGACAGCGAAGTCCCTCGACGAGGCGCGTGAACAGGCCCTCGACCAACTGGGTGTCGGCATCGACGACGCCGAGTTCGAGGTACTCGAAGAACCGAAGCAAGGGCTGTTCGGTCGGACACGTGGCACGGCGCGGCTGCGGGCGCGCGTCCGACCGACGCCGGTCCGTCCGAAGCAGGATCGCCGGCGTCGCCGCAACGACCGCGGCCGCAACGGCAAGCAGGACGCTGCACAACAGGCGACGAAACAGTCGACGAATCAATCCAAGGGTCGGCAGGCCCAGACCGAACAATCCAACAAGCAGACGACGAACCAGCAGAAGCAGGGTGGCGGGAAGCGCCAATCCGCTTCCCGCACGAACACGGAACCGAAAGTAGTAGCGATGAGCAACGACCAGCAGTCCCCCGCCGACGATCGACCGGCCGTGTCCCCTGATGAAGTCGGCGCAGCTGCCGTTCGTTTCGTCGATGGGTTGACCGAGGCGTTCGGAGTTGACGCAACCTCGACGTTGCAGATCGATGGCACCGAGCTCGACGTTGCCGTGAGTGGCGCCGAACTCGGACTCCTCGTCGGTCCGGGTGGCCGAACGCTCAATGCGGTCCAGGATCTCGCTCGCGTGGCGTCGCAGCGCCGTCTCGGCGATCACGACACCCGGCTCCGCATCGACGTTGCCGGTTACCGCGCTCGCCGCGAAGAGGCACTGGAGCGTTTTGCCCGCGACGTCGCCGGGCAAGTTCGGTCGAGTGGAGTGGCCCGCTCGCTCGAGCCGATGACGTCTGCGGACCGCAAAGTGATTCACGATGTCCTCAACGACGAAGACGGTGTCCAGAGCAGGTCTGAGGGCGAAGATCCTCAGCGTCGAATCGTCGTCGACGTCGCCTGAACGACACATTCGCGTTCGAGTGAACGCGTGACGTGATGGCTGGCCATCCGCTCGACGACGTACTTGACGCTGCTCGTCGTCGGGGAATGATCGGTGACGCGCCGAACCCGGATGTCATCGACCACGCCCGACGATTTGTGGGTGCGCTCACCGACATCCGCGGCGCAGTCATCGATCTCGGGTCTGGAGCAGGCCTTCCTGGGTTGGTGATTGCTGCTGATCGGCCGGACCTCGAAGTGACGCTGCTGGATCGACGCCGCAAGCGCACAGACTTTCTTGAGCAGGTGGTGCGGCGACTCGGGTGGAGTGATCGAGTGTCGGTCCTCGCCGACGATGCAGAGCACTTCGTGGGTAGCGCTGGCGCAGGCCGCTTTTCCGCGGCGGTCGCCCGTGGGTTCGGTCCCCCGGAATGGGTCTTGCCGTTGGCGACCAGCGCAGTGCACATCGACGGTCTTGTTGTCATCAGCGATCCGCCGAGTGGGCAGCGATGGACCTCGATCGAGGTCGCGAACCCGACTGTTCGCCGTCGTGAGCTGGGGATTCGCGGCGTATCGGTGTTTCAGCGGGTGGAGTGAGCGCCGGCTGAGCGTTTCACGTGAAACACGTTGTGGGGTCGGTGGCCGCTCGCCCTCGTCGGTTTCACGTGAAACGACCGGTCGCGGAATGTGGTGGGGTCCTTGATCGGAACCGCAGGTTCAGGCAGAGTGTCGGTGCTTCAGCTCTCGAGCACGAACGAAACGAGGACTGTGTCCCCCCGCATCATCGCGATCGCCAATCAGAAGGGCGGCGTCGGAAAAACCACTTCTGCGGTCAACCTCGGCGCAGCGCTCGCTGACCTCGGCCAGCGCACCGTCATCATCGACCTCGATCCTCAGGGCAATGCGTCCACCGGGTTAGGCATCGAGAATCGCACGCTCGAACACTCGATGTACCACGTGCTGATGCACGAGGAGCCACTCGAGAACGTCGTCGAGCCGACCGACGTCAAGGGCCTGTTCGTCGCACCTGCGTCGCTGGATCTCGCTGGCGCGGAGATTGAACTGGTGCCAGCCTTCAGCCGTGAACAGCGCCTCAAACGAGCGATCGCTGCCGTACACGACACCTATGATTATGTGCTGATCGACTGCCCACCGTCGTTGGGCCTGCTGACCGTGAACGGTCTCGCTGCGGCCGACGAAGTGCTCGTCCCAATTCAGTGCGAGTACTACGCGCTCGAAGGGTTGGGACAGCTGCTGCGCAATGTTGACCTGGTGAAGCGGAACCTCAATCCCGAACTCGAGCTGTCGACGATCTTGTGCGTGATGTACGACGCCCGGACCAACCTGTCGACGCAGGTCGTGAACGAAGTGCGTGAACATTTCGGCGACAAGGTGCTGCGCTCGATCATCCCGCGCAGTGTGCGGATCTCGGAGGCACCGTCGTTCGGGCAACCGATCACAACATTCGATCCCCGTTCGCGAGGAGCGATCGCCTACCACGACGCAGCTCGCGAAGTGCATGAGAGCGCATCATCGAAGGAGGCGGCGGCATCCGCAGCACCGTCCGACGCTGCAACCCCACCGATACCCGCTCCGGCAACCGATGATGATGCAACCGCCGATGATGGAGGAACGTGATGGCCCGCGCCAGCGGACTCGGTAAGGGTCTGAGTTCGATCATTCCGGCAGCAGATCGGCCCGATGATGCCGACGGTGACGAGCAGGTGGTCGCCGTGCTCGACGACATCGCTGTCGACGAGGTCGTCCCCAATCCCGATCAACCTCGAGCGCATTTCGACGAACAGTCACTGGTGGAGCTCGCGGCCTCGATCGCCGAGGTCGGCGTGCTGCAGCCGATCCTCGTGCAACGTGCCGACGAGGGATACGAGCTGATCGCCGGTGAGCGTCGATGGAGAGCGGCACGTCGGGCGGGGCTGACGACGATCCCGGCGATCATTCGCGCCGCCGACTCCCTCGAACGTGTCGAGCACGCGCTCGTTGAGAACCTGCACCGCCAAGACCTCACACCGCTGGAGGAGGCCGCGGCGTACCAACAGTTGCTCGACGACTTTGAGCTCACCCACGACCAGTTGTCGACGCGCATCGGGAAGAGTCGTTCCGCGATCAGCAACACGATCCGTCTGCTCGGACTGCCACCAGGCGTACAGCATTTGTTGGCCGACGGTCAACTGTCAGCGGGCCATGCTCGGGCGTTGCTCGGCACGCCTGACCGCAGTCTGCAAGAGCAACTGGCGCGCACTGCTGTGAGCGAGGGGTGGTCGGTGCGTGCGGTGGAACGTGCGGTGCGCGGCGACGATGCTGACGACAACACCGAGGGGTCACCCTCGTCGTCAGCGGAGACGCCACTCGACGACGATGGGACCGGCAGCGACCTTGACGGCGCCGGTCTGGCCCCGACGACCCAGCTTCGACCGCCGGGGCTACTCGAGCTCGAGCAGTTGCTCGCTGAACATCTGGACACTCGTGTCAACGTGCAAATGAAGGCACGTCACGGGCGGATCACGATCGATTTTGCAGATCTCGAAGATCTCGAACGTCTATATCGGGCGATGACCGGCGGTCACGCCGACGAGACGCCCTGATCGTCCGCTCGATGGTGAGTGTCCTCAGGCTTCAACGTCTGGTGGACCGATCGTCACAGGCTGTGGGGATATCTGTGGATAACGTCGAGCACCCTTCGTGTGCGCGGAGCGCACCGTGTTCAGTGACCGGTGTCCAGTGATCGGTGCGGAGCGCACTTAGTCCAACGATCGGTTCGGTGCGATCGACCAGTCGTCGATGGCCCGAAACGACGCGCTGACGATGCGTTCGGTCGAATCGACCACATCGCGGACGGGGCCGAGCTCACACAGCACCGCCGGCATGCGCGTTTCCCGAAGCACGGGCAGCCGCATGCCGCGCAGCCGCATCTCTCGGTGCATCGCCGGCCCGAGTTGCGCGACCAGGTGTGTGGCCAGTGCTCGGCCACCGACCGACTCGAACGTCGGTACGGCGAAATACGAAATATTCGAACTGATGTCTGCTTGGGGTTCGAAACCGAGGTACACGGATGCCCCGAACCGGTTGGCAGCAGCGGCGTGCGCCGTTGCTTCGTACTCGTCTGTGGAGATCACCGTTGCACCGCGCTCGCGTAGCTGTCGGGCAAGGGCGCGGGTGATGGCGCTCAGTCCGCCGAATTGGCCGACGACGATGCGCAGTGCGTGGAGCGAGCGATGGTCACGCATCGATTCCGCTTCGCGCACCAGGGCGACGCCAGGCCCGGTGCCGCTCTGGCGTCCGACGACGTCGAGTGTGTGCACGGTCTGTGGTCCGCAGATGCCGTCAGGGTTGAGGCCGGCCTGACGCTGGAAGTCTTCGACTGCCCGTGTGGTGGCGGCACCGAGGATGCCGTCGGGACGCCCACAATCGAATCCGAGCCGATTGAGGCGATTCTGGAGGTCGACGACATCGTCACCTCGTTGGTGCGGTGCGGCGAGCACCAAGAGACGGTCGCCCAGCGACCATCCGGCCTCGACGAGCGTGCGCCATGTCAGCTCGTCGCACGATCCGCTGGCGTGCAGGCCACGGCTCGTCTGAAACTGCGCGACAGACTCCGACGTCGCCGCGCAATAGACGCCCGGCTCGTTCTCAGGCGTGACAAAACCGGCGCGAGCGAGACGGCGCTGCAGGTCGCGAACCGCCTCGCCACGCAGGCCGATTGTCAGTGGGAAGTCGCCAGGAATTCGTCGAGCTCCTGCATCAGCGCGCCCTTGCTCTTCGCGCCGACGAGCCGCTTCGACACCTCGCCGCCGTCGAACACGAGCAGCGTGGGAATGCTCATGACGTTGTACTTCATGGCGATGTCGGGATTGTCGTCGACGTTCAACTTGGTGATGGCGATCTGCTCGCCGTGTTCGCCGGCGATTTCTTCAAGGACCGGGGCGATCTGCTTACACGGTCCACACCACTCGGCCCAGAAGTCGACGACTACGGGCTTGTCGGACGCGTTGACCGTCTCGTCGAAGGTGGCGGTGGAGAGATTGGTGATGCCGTTGGCCATGGGGGTGATCCTTTCACACGTTGTCGAACCGTGTCGGCGCCTCGCGCTGGAATCCAGCATCGAGTGACCAACAGTGGCGTAGGGCTATCAACCCACGGAGTGGCTGTGCCATTCCCGCGGGGTCGAGAGGATGCAATCGGTGGTTAACGGGTGGCTTCGAGCCAACGTTCCGCATCGATTGCCGCCATGCACCCCGACCCTGCTGCGGTGATGGCTTGCCGATACGTGTGATCCTGCACGTCACCACAGGCAAAGACGCCCTCGACGTTGGTGTACGACGAGTCCGGCTGGGTGATGAGGTAGCCGCTGTCGGCTTCCATCTCGAGCTGATCGACGAACAAGTCGGTATTGGGCCGATGCCCGATGGCGATGAACAAGCCGGTGACGGGGAGTTCGTGCTGCTCGTCGGTGTTGACGTCGCGCAGCGTGATGCCCTCGACCTTGTCCTCGCCGTGGATCGCGGTGACCTCGCTGTTCCAGGCGAAGTCGATCTTCGGATTGTCGAAGGCCCGCTGCTGCATGATTTTCGACGCCCGCAGCTCGTCACGGCGGTGCACGATGGTGACCCGATCAGCGAATTTGGTCAGGAATGTCGCTTCTTCGATCGCCGAGTCGCCGCCACCGACGACGGCGATGTGCTGGCCACGGAAGAAGAAGCCGTCGCATGTCGCGCACGTCGACAGGCCGTGTCCGAGCAGTCGTTGTTCGGCCTCGAGACCGAGCATCAACGATTGGGCGCCCGTGCTGACGATGATCGCGTCAGCCTGGTATTCATCGTCGCGCACCCACACCCGGAACGGGCGTTGCGAGAAGTCGACCTTGGTGACTTTTTCGGTGAGGATCTCGGTCCCGAATCGTTCGGCCTGGGCCCGCATCGACTGCATCAACTCCGGCCCCATGACGCCGTCGGGAAATCCGGGGTAGTTCTCGACGTCGGTCGTGAGCATCAGTTGACCGCCAGGTTGATCGCTGGTGCTCGACGGCTCACCCTCGATGAGCAGGGGCGACAGGTTGGCGCGGGCGGTGTACACCGCCGCAGTGAGACCGGCTGGGCCGGATCCGATGATGATGACGTTGCGAACCACGTGGGGCTCCTTACGCCTTGGTGGTGGAGGCGTTGCGCTTGCGGAACAGGAACGCACCGACAAGGCAGAAGATTCCACCGACCGCGAAGTAGCTGAGATACACCGCACGTGGGGTGCTGACGCCGAGGTCGAACAAGGCCTGCAGCCCACGCAAGAGCCCGATGATGGCCAACACCGCTGTGAACGAGCCGACGATCACAGCGATCAGCCCGAAGACGATGCCCCGCGCGGCGTACACGACCTTGGTCGTCGTCTGGTCTCGAATCGAGCCGACGAGCTGGACGATCGTGTCGGTCGTCTCGCGAGGCCAGTTCGGATCGGTCAGTGGGTTGGCCGGCATGGCCGGCGAGGCTAGCCGCTCATTGGCCGTTACGGCAGTGCCGCCCGGACCAACTCGGTGCAGGTCTCGGGCAGGTGGGCGAAGGCGACGTCGGTCGCCTGATCGATTCCGATCACCGCCAGCTGGCCCGCATAGAACGCCCGTCCGACGACGACGTCGACGGCGCCGCACAACGGCTCTGCGGCCAAGTCCGGCAAGTCCGTCTCCACCTCGGTACGCGCGTCGTCTGTCGTCGGCTGGGTGGTGTCGGTGTCGATGTCGGGTGCGCGCGGTGCATCGACCGCCGCTGCGGCAAACGCGCCGACGTCATCGGCCGACTCCAGTGACTCGAGGTCGGTGTCAGGCGGCGGTCCGAGATCGTCGGGGCCGATCACCAAGGTGTCCGACTCATCGACTGCCTCCTCGGCCTCTTCGGGCAAGGCAGAGGAGCCCGCTGAATCCTCTGCGAACAACTCGATCTCGTCATCATCACTCAACTCGCCATCGGCCGTGTCGCCGCGGGCCGGGGTCGCCGCCAGGGCGTCGTCGGATTCGCTCACGGAACGGCTCTCGAGGTCTCCGGCGGTCACCGTGTCGCTGGTGGCGTCTGCTGACAAGTCGGCTTGATCGTCATCGTCGGTGTCGGTCACCGTCTGAACGATGAGACCCCCTGCGAGCACGAGGACGAGCGCCGCAGCAGCTGCGCTGAGCCACCGAACGTTGTTGCGGCTGCGTCGCTGACGCAGCGAGGTCGGTGGGGCGCTCACGGCGGCCGCACCGGCGGCGGCCGCACCGTCGACGCCCGTCGGCGTCTGGTCGCGACGCGTCCCGCTGCGTTCTGCTTCGGGGAGGCGCTCCCATGCGTCGAGCGCCGCGGCGAGATGACGTTCACGCATCGAGATCGGCGCCGGTTCGGTGTCGGCGAGCAGGGCACGGGTGCTCGACATCGACCTGACGAGCAGCATCAACTCGTCGTCGGCCTCGACGGCCGTGCGGGTGGCGTCGTCGAGCTCGCCGTCGACGTACGCGCTGGCCAAGGCGTCTCGCTCTTCGTCGCCGGTTGGCCCGCTGTCGTAGTCGTCGGTCATGTCGATCCGTTTTGACGTTCTGAACCACCGTCGTGGTTCCCGTCGAGTTCGGGAAGTTCCTCAATCCGCAGTCGGTTGGCCAACGCCGCACGACCCCTTGCGATGCGCGACTTCACCGTGCCGACCGGGATGTCGAGCGTGTCGGCGATCTCTTGGTAGTCCAGGTCGACGACATCACGCAGCACGACGGCGCTGCGCAGATCGTCGCTGAGTTGTTCGAGTGCCTCATCGAGCGCCAAGCGCTCCTCGACCAACTCCACGTTGCGTGCGCCTCGCAGGTCGGCGACCTCGGGATTGTCGTCGTCGTGGGGCATCGGCCGGCGGCGTCGTTTGCGCAGCTCGTCGAGTGCGGCGTTGGTCGCGATGCGGTACGCCCACGTGCCGAATGACGATCGCCCGTCGAAGCGGGGCACGCTGCGGGTGATCTTGATCAGCGCCTCTTGACATGCGTCGTCGGCGTCGCGTTGGGAGCCGACGACCCGTCGGCACACGGCGTACACGCGGTCGTAGTGCCGGCGGAGCAGCTGATCCAGAGCGAAACGGTCGCCGGACTGGGCGGCCTCGACCAGCGCCGCATCGTCGAGGGCTCTGGCCACTGTCAGCCCGCCGGTGCGATCTCGCCGAGCCGCCCGCGGAAGGGGTTGGCTGCGGTGCACGTCGGGTCGCTGCCGAGTTCGTTGAGCAAGACGAGCATGTGTCGTGCTGGTGCTGCCGGCGTGGCCGACACCACGGTCCCCGGCTCGCCGGCGAACGCCCGCTCGCTGAGTGCCGGACCCCAGCCGTCGATCGTTGCGGGAGCGGACTCGGCGGCGCTGGCGAAGAACTGCAGCTGGTACGGAGCGCTCTGCACGTCGACCGACAGCGCTTGTTGCATTGGCTCATCGAAGCTGACGACGAGGCCGACGCCTCGCTTGGCACCCATGAATCGGTCGGAGTAACACACGGATTGCCAAAAGGTTGTGGCGTCGCCGTCGGCAGTCGACAGCACTGCGTCGGCATCGTTTTCGGTGCCGTCCCCGTCGGGATCGAACGCCGTGATGGTGGCAATCGACGCTGGCCCGGCGACGATCGGTGGTTCCGGCGGATCGTCGACGCCGTCGTTGCCCGCAGCGGCGTCAGCGCCGTCGATCGTGTTGCCGCCGTCCGGGTTGTCGCTGGCGCCGCCGGTCGGCGTGTCGTTGGGCAGCAGTGTCGTTCTGCTGGTGGCATCGTCGCTGCCGAACCGCAAGCTGGCGATCAGCACAGCGATCAGCACGACCGCCACCGCGATGATGCCGCCAACCACGATTGCGGACGGAGCGCGGCGATCGGCGAGCGCCCGAGCCGGTTCGCCGCGCGGTGCTCGTCTCGTGGGTGGTGTGGGGTCGACCGCGGCGACCTCGCCGGGAATTCGCGGCCCGGTCGCGGTGGTGCCGACCGCGCTCGTCGTCGGGCTGGGGATGGTCGGTGCGGTGCGCCATTTGCTCGCAAGTGTTGGCGGCTCGTCGTCCGACGGTGGGTCGGTGGGGTCGACGACCGGCGGACCCGCGTTGGCCGCCCGTTTCAGTGTGGCGGAGAGATCGGCGCCAGTTGCCGGGCGATTGTTCGGATTGCGCGCCAACAGCTGATGAACGACGAGAACCAATTCGGTGGGCAGCGTCGCCCGGAGCTGGGCGAGGTCGGTGGGATCCCGTTGGAGTCGGGCGAGTGCCGTATCGGCGTCGGTCTCGCCGAGGAAGGGCACCCGACCGGCGAGGCACTCATACAGCACCAGACCGAGCGAGTACAGGTCGGCGCGACCGTCGAGCCGCTTGCCGCGCACCTGTTCGGGTGACAGGTACTTGGCGGTCCCCATCATGATGTTGTCGTTGGTCAGATCGTTCTCGGCCGAGGGCTGCAACCCTTTGGCGATTCCGAAGTCGGTGAGTAGCACTCGACCATCGGAGGTGATCATGATGTTGCCGGGCTTGACGTCGCGGTGAACGAACCCTGACTGGTGCGCATGGTCGAGGGCGACTGCGACGCACGAGCCGATGTGACAGGTCAGCTCGGGACTCAGGCGCTTTTGCGTGTCGAGGAGCTGTCGCAGACTCTTGCCCTCGACCAACTGCATGACGACCGCTTGTCGTCCCTCCTGTTCGAACACGTCATGAACAGCGACGATGTTCGGGTGGTTCAGGCCGGCTGCGGCGACCGCCTCGCGGCGGAATCGCTCGGCGACGACGGGGTCGGAGGCCAGGGTCGGCTTGAGCCACTTCACGGCGACCTTGCGGTCGAGGGTGAGGTCGACCGCCAACCACACCTCGGCCATGCCGCCTTGCGCGAGCATCCGCTGCAGCTCGTAGCGCTGCGCGATCACAGTGGGTGGGGGAGCCGCGGCGGACATGGACCTCGCGCAACGCTAGTGGTGGGCGCCGTCGCGCCCCGGTCATGTTGGCGGGTCGGCAGATCGCTCAGCCGACGCGTTCGTGGAACGCGACGCCGATCGTGCCGCGTCCGCCGTGGGTGCCGATCACCGGGCCGATCTCGCCCACGACGATCTCGTCGTCGTAGTGCGTCCGCAGCATGTCGACGAACACGTCGACGTCACTGCAGTCGGCGTGGAGCACGGCGAGGTTCTCGACCCGATCCCCGAATTCGCGCACCTTGTCGTCGAGGAACTTCAGCGCCTTCGTCCGCGTCCGTTGCTTGCCGCCTTCTTGTACCTCGCCGCCGGTAACGACGATGATCGGCTTGATCGACAGCGCCGTTGCCAGCAGCGCTTTGGCGCTGCCGATGCGACCACCCTTTTGGAGGTTCTCCAAGGTGTCGAGCGCGCCGAGTACCTGCGTGCGCGCCGTGAGGTCGGCAGCGAGCGCCTCGACCTCGTCGATCGATGCGCCGTCGGCGGCGAGCCGCGCACACGCGATCGCGATCGTGCCCAGTCCGAGCGTGATCGTGCGGCTGTCGACGACACGCACGTCGATGTCGACCGCCTCATCTTCGTGCACCGTGCGCGCCGCGAGCTCGGCACTTTGCATCGTTGCCGACAGTGCGCTCGACAGCGACACCGTGACGATGCCGGTCGCCCCGTCTGCTGCCAGCTGTCGGTAGACCGTCTCGAATTGTCCAGGTGCAGGAGCGGCAGTCTCGGGCAGCGTCGCCGAGTTGACGCAGCGCGTCCAGAATTCCGCGGTCGTTAACTCGTCGCGATCGACGAACTCGTCATCGCCGAACCGGATGGTCAGCGGAACGATGCTGATTCCCAACTCCTCGGCGATCTCGACGGGGAGGTCGCAAGAGGAATCGGTGACGATACGGATCTGATTCACGGCGTCGGAAGGCTATCGGGCCGCCTTGCGCTGGGATGATGGTCGCGGCGCTGGTCGACCGCCGCCCGGCGCTTCTTGCTGCGCCAATTGGCGATCCACCACGTGATCAGGATCACGATCAGACCGCCCGTGAGCACCTGTGCCAACCCGGTGAACGCAGTGACCCGTGAGGTCAGGGTGATGTCGTCGGCGAGTACCTCGCCGCCGGGTGTCGACACCGTGATGTCGACCGACGACGTCCCGTTGGCAAGTGCTCGCACGGGGACGATCACGTTCGTCTCACCGTTCGGCCGGAGCGTCACCGTTTGATCACCGTCGGGGAATTCGAGCTTGCTCGATGTCAGCTCGAGTACGACGTCGAGCGGCTCGTCGCCGCGGTTGGCCAGCTGGAGTTCGATGTCGCCGGTGCGGCCCGTCAGGGTGAATGTGAATGGTTCCGGTGGGACGACGGCGCCCCGTAACTCGTCGAGTTCCGCGCGGAGCTCGTCGACGCGCTCCAATGCGACGTCGTCGTCGTAGGCGGTGGTCAGCAGCTCGTCGATCAGCACGCTCCACTGTGCGGGTCGTTCGTCGTCGTCGGGGAGCATTGATGCCGTGCTCAAGATCTCGAGTGCGACCGCATCGAGGATGGCCACTCGTTCGACGAGCGACGGTCCGGCCTCGACCGGCAGGGTCACGGAGGCGTCGCCGCCCGGAACTGGTTGTGTGTCGGTGGTTGCGGGGATCGTCGAACCCTCGGTGAACCGCAATCGACCGATATCGGTCGAGAGGTCTTCGAGTGCAACCAGTAGCCGTGGATCGGGTGCCGCGAGGGTCGGCGAACTCAGGATGCGTGATCGTTCCATCGACCCGGGTGCTGGCTCGAGGAGCATCGTCGAGGCCGTGCCGACCGCCCACTCGAAGGCCGTGAGCGTGGCCAGGATTTGATCGGTGCCCGGGGTGGTCAGCGCCTCGGCAATGGGATCGACGACGATGAGCGGCATCACGTCGCCGTCGGGGAGAGAGACGTCGACGAATCGATCGCTCTCGGGAAGCGGGCCGCCGACCGTGGTTTCGTACATGTCCTCGGTCATGACGAGGTAGCGGAACCCCAGATTGCGTAGCTCGAGCGCACCCGCTGCGCTGAGCGGGTCGAGCGCAATCCACGCGGTTCGGCCGACCCGGGCTGCGGGGAGCGCGTCGACGACCAAACGTTCCCCGATCGACAGCTCGCGGGCCAGCACATCGCTGCGGCCGACGGCAACAGCTGATGACACATCGAGAATGCGCGCCGACGTCGCAACGACCTCGTCACCCACCAGGAGTTCGTCACGTGCTGCAGAGTCCAGCGTCAAGGTGGCAGCGGCGGCCGTACGTGGGGCGACCTCGAGCGTGATCGGTGTGGTCAGCGCGTTGCTCAGCGCTGCTGCTGCGACGAAGCCGTCGGTTGGCGGGGGACCTGCGCGCGGCGGCTCCGGGATCGCGGCCATCACGGTGAGGTCGATCGCTTCGCCCTGGGAGCCCTCGTCGACCCACTCCACGATCGTGCCGTGCGACGCGAGTTCTACGCCCACGCCGGGTTCTCCGATCTTGAGTTGGACGCGAATCGGATGCAATCCGACGCGATCGAGCTTCAGTCGTTCAGCGACGCTTTCACCGACGTCGGTTGGCACCTCGACGGTGAGCGTGGTCGTTCCATCGTCGGCGACGTCGAAATCGCCGCGCACGTCGACGAGTTGGACCCCGTCGATCGCGGTCCCGCCGTTGCCGAGTTGTTCGTAGATCCGCTCCGGGATGTCGGGGCCGACGAGTTGTTGGGGAGCGACGCGGCCGAGCGCCGACAGCGGTGCGTAGTTGGTGACCTCGATGGTGAGTGCCGGCGGTGGTGGTGGTGGAGGCGCTGCGCCATCCATGCCCGGGTCATCGGCAGGGGCGTTGTCGGTGACGGCATCATCGGTGGTGTCGTCGATCGGCGCAGTGGCCTCGTCGAGCCGGAACAGCTCGAGATCGCCGTCGACGCGGTAGACGAACCGCAGTGTTCCGTCGGCTTCGATCGTGAACCGTTGGTCGAGAAGTGCCAACTGGATTTGGTCGTCGTCCTGAATTTGGTCGGCATCGTCTTGAGCCCCAACCGGGGCCGTCGGTGCGCCTGCCAGCGCCAGCGTGGTAACGATCGATGCGCCCAAGGCGTGCACGACCCGCGTCACGCGACTCATCGGAGCGCCTCGAGGTCGAGCTCGAGCACGCTGAGGGCGATGTCGTCGCGCTCGAAGCCGAGGTTGCGATACAGCCCGATTGCCGCCTCGTTGTCGACTGAGGTGTTCACGAGCATCTGCCGACTCCGCCGCGCCCACCGCAGTGCATCGTTCACGAGGGCGCGGGCGATGCCGCGTCGTTGTGCGCCGGGGTCCACTGCCAGCCGTTGGAGATAGGCGCTCTCGCCGGCGCGCCCGGTGATCGCCATGCCGACGACGTCGGCGCGATCGACCGCTATCCGCGCACGATGGGTGGGGGTGGCATCACGGATCTCCTCGATAGCCACTCGATCGTTGCCCCACCGGTGCCCGAAGGCCGCAACGTCGAGGTCGGCGACGCGGCGCAGATGCCATCGGCGCATCGCTTTGAGCGACACCGAGTCAGACGTCGACGTGTGTGGCGCTTCCGCCTGGCGGTCGAGCGGACGGCGGAACAGTGCCAGGCGATCGATCTCGATGAAGCCGGCACGCCGAAAGGGGCGATCTGCAGGAGGAAAGAGTGCACCGGTGCGCAGCGTGGTGAGCTGCAGCGCCCTCGCTTGTTCGACCCACTCGGCAACGTCGACGTCGGTGGGTTGCATCCGATGATCGACGAGCACGAGACGACCGACGGTCGTCTCGTGCGGCCATGGGCCGAGTCGGGCCTCCGCCCGTGTGCTCGCCGTGTGCACCATCCAACGACGCTACCCGGGTGCCGTGGTTACCCTGGCGCGGTGGTCCCCGAACGGTTTGCACCGGTGCTGGCTGAGCTCGCGCCGCTCGCGGAGCGGTTCGCAGCACGCGGGCATCGGCTGTATCTCGTCGGTGGTTCAGTCCGCGATCTCCTGGTGGGCGGTGATCCGACCGACGCCGTCGGTGATGACTTCGATCTCGACCTGACCACCGATGCTCGCCCGGACGAGATCAAGGCCGCGCTCGACGGAGCGGTCGACGCGCTGTGGACCCAGGGTGAGCGGTTCGGCACGATCGGAGCGCAGCGGGTCGGCGCCGATGGGCGGTCGCGCACGATCGAGGTCACGACGTTTCGGTCCGAGGCGTACAGCGACGACTCGCGCAAACCGGTCGTCGAGTTCGCCGATCACATCGATGTCGATCTGTCTCGGCGCGACTTCACCATCAACGCGATGGCCCTCGAGCTGCGCGCCGACGACGCCGCGCCCGAGCTCGTCGATCCCTTCGGGGGCGCCGTCGATCTGGCGGCACGGCAGCTGCGTACGCCAAGCGGACCCGACATCTCGTTCGGCGACGATCCATTGCGGATGTTGCGCGCAGCGCGGTTCATCGCCCGGTTCGACCTCGAGCCCACCCCCGATCTCGTCGAGGCGGTCGAGCAACTTGGTGCCCGCCTCGAGATCGTGTCGGCCGAGCGCATCCGTGACGAGCTCGACAAGTTGATGACGGTCGATCACCCGGCGCCGGGACTGTGGTTTCTTGTCGACACCGGGCTCGCCGACCACTTCTTGCCCGAGTTGCCGGCGATGCGCCTCGAGCACGATCCGATCCACCGTCACAAAGACGTCCTCGCCCATTCGATCGCAGTCGTCGAGAACGTCCGTCGACCAGCCGATCCCGACGCCTTCGACTTCCGGCTCACGCGTCTCGCTGCGCTGTTTCACGACATCGGCAAGCCGCGCACACGGGGCTACTCCGCCGGCAAAGGCACCACGTTCCATCACCATGACGCCGTTGGCGCACGGATGACGCGCAAACGGATGAGCGCGCTCCGCTACTCCAACGACGATGTCGAGGCGGTGACCGAGCTGGTTGCGCTGCACCTGCGCTTCCACACGTACTCGATGGGCTGGTCCGACGCCGCCGTCCGTCGCTACGTCCGAGACGCTGGCGATCTGTTGGCCGAACTGAACGTCCTCACCCGCTGTGATTGCACGACGCGCAACGCCAAGAAGGCCGCCCGCCTGGCACGACGGATGGACGAGCTGGAAGAGCGCATCGATGAGCTGGCCGTTGCGGAGGAGCTCGCCGCGCTGCGCCCGGAGCTCGACGGCAACCAGGTAATGGACCATCTGTCCCTCCCCCCCGGACGCGAGGTCGGCGAGGCGATGCGCTTCTTGATGGAGATCCGTATCGAAGAAGGCGTGATCGGCGACACGGAGATCCGCAAGCGGCTCGACGCCTGGTGGCGCGATCGGAATCGGTGAGCTCGGCCATCACCGTCATCGTTGTTGTTGCCGTCGCCGTGGTGATCGCTGCGGCGGTCGCCGCGCTCGTCGTCGTCCGTCGTGCGCACGCGGCGGTCGATGTGGCCCGGCGTGACCTGGCGAACACCCTCGATGCGCTGCCCGACGCAGTGATGCGGCTCGACGCAAACGGCGACATCGAATGGGCGAACGAGCGGGCCGCGGCAATGGCCGGTCGCTCGGTCGATGATCTCGAGGGGCGCTCGTTCTTGGCATTGGTCGGCGACGACGATCGCCCCAACCTGGTCGAGCGGTGGCAACTCGACGCTCCTGCCACGTTGCTCGAGCTGGTCGGCGCCGACGGCCGGAGCCTGATCGTCGAAGCAACCCGCCACGACGACGGTGCTGCCGGGCCGCTCGTCGTGTTGCGCGACGTCAGCCATCGCGAGCGGCAGTCGAGTGCACTGCATCAGGCGCGACGGCGGTTCCAACAGGCGTTCGACGCAGCACCGATCGGAATGGCGCTCGTGCGGATGGACGATCGAGCGATCGTCGACGCGAACCAGGCCTTGGCCGACATGCTCGGCGTGTCGGTCGAGGAATTGATCGGCACATCGGTCAACGAGCTGACTCACCCAGACGACCTTCGGGCCGCGGTCGCGCAGCGGGCCCGACTGGAGTTGGGAATCGCCGAGGCGTTCGTCATCGAACAGCGCTATCGCCATCGCAATGGTGATTATCGATGGACCCGCACCCGCATGTCGGTGACCGAGGACGCCGGCGTCGCGTTGGCCATCACGCACATCGAGGACATCACTGCGCAGCGCACCAGCGCGGAACAGCTGAGCTTCGCCGAAACGCATGACACCCTCACCGGGCTGCCGAACCGCGCCGCTGCCGTCGCCCGGCTCGACGCACGCGCCGCGCCGGTGGTGTTCTTCGACATCGACAACTTCAAGGTGGTCAACGACAGTCTCGGTCACGCGGTTGGTGACGCTGTGCTGCTCGAGGTGGCCAGTCGGTTGCGCCAAGAGATCGACGACGATGCTCGTCTGGCGCGGCTGGGAGGTGACGAGTTCGTCGTCGTGGCAGACCGTGGTGCGCACGACGATGACGTGGCCCGCGTGGCCGCCCGCGTGCGGCACGCGTTGCAGGCCCCGATGGTCGTCGAGGGGGAGGAGCTGGTCGTCACGCTGAGCGCAGGAATGGCCCACCCCTCGGGCGCAGCGAACGGCGATCAGTTGTTGCGCGACGCGGAAGCAGCGATGTATCGCGCCAAATCCGCGGGCCGCGATCGCATCGAGCGGTTCACGCCCGACACGCGCGAGTCATCGGTGGATGTGTTGCGGACGTCGACCGAGTTGCGCCGCGGCCTCGAACGCGGCGAGATCGTCCCGTACTTCCAACCCATCGTGGCCCTCGTCGGTGGCGAGATCGAGGGCTTCGAGGTGCTCGCCCGCTGGTTACACCCCGACCGCGGTCTGCTCGCTCCTGGTGCATTTCTTCCGGTGGCTGAGGAGACGGGTCTGATCACCGAGCTCGGCGCCAGCATCATGCGCGATGCACTGTCGCAGCTCGCCCGTTGGCGGGCACAAGGGTTGCCGTTCGCCAATGCGTCGATCTCGGTCAACGTCGCGACACAGCAGCTCGCCGACTCGGCGTTCCTCGGCGTCGTCGACGAGGCATTGCAGCAGACGGGGATCGATGCCGACTCGCTCTGGCTGGAGATCACCGAGACAGCGTTGATGAGTGACACCCACGCTGCGGGAGCGTCGCTGCGGGAGTTGCGCGGGCTCGGCTTGCACGTGTCGGTCGACGACTTCGGAACCGGCTACTCATCGCTGACCTACCTCAAACGATTCCCGGTCGAGGCGATCAAGATCGATCGAAGCTTCGTCGCCGGTCTCGGCCTGGAGGCCGACGACACCTCGATCGTCGAGGCGGTGATCGGTCTCGGCCATTCCCTCGGTGTACTGGTGATTGCCGAGGGTGTCGAGACACCGCTGCAACTGACTCGGCTACGCGAACTCGCCTGCGACAAGGCCCAGGGTTACCTCTTCGGGCGCCCACGGAACGCCCAGATCATCGAGGCCGAACGCGTCGATCGGTGAGCCGGGCAGACCGGCACGATCGTTCCGTCACGACCCTTCTTTGAGCGCCCGCAGGATCAAGGTCGACGGTCGCGGCGCGGCACCACCGGCGCCGAGCTCGAGCAGTCGGTCGACCCGGAAATTGGTGCGCGCGAGCGAGGTGTGCCAGCCACCGATGGTGCGCTCGGTGCCGTACGGCGATTCGTCACTGACGGTGGCGAAGGGATGGTCGACGACGATCACGAACGGTCGCTCGGGCTTGAGGATGCGATGGACCTGCCGGAACAGTCGACCGAGGTCGTCGACGTCGCCGATCGTGCGATTGGCCACGACCACGTCGCATGTTGCCGACGTGATGTCGCCGAGATCGGCGAGGTCGGTCTCGAAGCACTGCACGCTGACCTCGTGTTCGGCCGCCTTCGCTCGGGTCAGAGCGATCTGCTCGGGGTCGGGATCGACGGCGATCGCCTTGGCGCCTGCGCGGGCCATCGCCAGGGCGTTGTACTCAGATGAGATGCCCAGTTCGACGGCCCGCCGTCCGTCGCCGAGGTCGCCACACAGGCGCAGCTCGGCATCGTCGGGGAGCCCGGATCCGTACTTGATGGCGAACACGACACCAGTGTGGTCGTCGTCGCGGTGATGGACGCGGACCATGGTGGCTAGCCTCTCGGGCGATGAGCTTCTCGGTCGGTGCCGTACGCGGGATCGACGGCGCGCGCGGGATCGTCGATCATCGCCTCGCCCGACGCATGCTGATCAACGAAGTCCGCCGTGGCCGGATTCCTCTCGAGCAGGTGTGCGACGCCCATCCCGAGCTCGTTCGCGCCGCACGCAATGTGGGCACCGTGACCACCACGATGTGCCCGATCTGCGAAGAGTCTGAGCTGCGCCTCGTGACCTACGTGTTCGGCGCCCGCCTTCCCGCTCACGGCCGTTGTGTTTCCACAGCGGCGGAGATGGCCACCCTCAATCGGCGACCCGACGATCTCAACGCATACGTCGTCGAGGCGTGTGTCGAGTGTCGCTGGCACCACCTTTTGCGCGTGCTCCCGGTCGGTGGCCGGCGCACCTCCTGACCGCGTGCGCGTGCTCCTCGCCGCCGCGGCGGCGTTGGTCGTCACCGCCTGCTCGTCGAATTCGCCGGCGACCACCCACTCGGACACCACCGGGACGACCAGCGTCGACACGGTCGCCACATCGACCCCCACGCCCGACAGCGTTGCTGTGACGACTGCGCCAACCGATGCGACCGCCGCCGGGGACGATGCCGGCGGAGTGCAGCCGGAGGGGTTCACCACCGTCGAGGCAACGATCACCTCGGCCGATGGCGAGGTGTGCACGGTCTGTCTCTGGCTTGCCGACGATGCGAGCCTGCGCTCGCGCGGACTCATGCAAGTGACCGACCTCGGCGACCCGGTCGGCATGGTCTTCACCTACGAGGCCGACACCAGCGGCAACTTCTTCATGTTCAACACGCCCACGCCGTTGTCGATCGCCTGGTTCGACCGAGACGGTTCATATCTCGCCGAAACCGACATGGAACCGTGCCTGGTGGCCGACTCGGGCGAGTGCGAGCGCTACAACCCCGGTGCGCCTTACGTCTTCGCCCTCGAAGTCCCCCAAGGGGGCCTCGCCGCACTCGGTGTCGAGCCCGGCTCGACGTTCGAACTCGTGCCCGGGACCAAGTCGTCGCTCGGCCTGCCCTGTGTATCGGCGTGATGACCTGACACGTCATCGCATCGACGTCGCTGGGCGAGCAGCCTCGTCACGTGGATCACATCGCAACAGATGATTGCGCCGAGGCGGCGATGACGGTTCGCAGGTACTGCGACGCGTGGATGGCCGGCGCTGGAGGAGTTGACGCACCGCCAGCCGGTCGAGGTCGTCGACGTGCTCGCCAGCGAAGATGGCGCCGTCGCGATCGTGCGGGAGCGGTGGCACCGAGGTGCGGTGAACGGCGAGGAATTGACCGCAGGAGAACGCACAAACCTTCGGTAGAGTTTCGCAGTCACATATACGCCCTGCCCCGCAAGGGGCTCCGTGCCTCGATCGAGTGCACCGGATCCGGAGGGAGAACTCGCACGATGCGTGCTTATGAACTGATGGTGATCATCGATGGCGACGTCGACGATCCCAAAGCCCAGGCCTGGACCAAGCAGGTCGCCGATGCCGTTGCCAACGTTGGTGGCGAGTTGCACGGCAAGGTGGATTGGTGGGGGAAGCGCCAGTTCGCTTACCCGATCAACAAGAAGCCGGCCGGCTACTACCTGGTCGCCGAGCTCGTTGCGCCGCCCGGCGCCCTCGACGATTTCGAGCGCACGATGCGTCTCGCCGACGACATCGTCCGCCACAAGCTCATCCGTCTGCCCGATGCCGAGGCACAGCGTCGCGGCATGGCTGTTCCCGCCTGACGGCGGGATCACGAACGCTCACGTTCACGGATTCACATCAGAAGGGGACACACATGGCTTCGGAGAACTCCGTCACGCTCGTCGGGAACCTGACCCGCGATCCTGAGTTGCGCTACACGACCACCGGTCGTGGCGTCGCCAGCTTCGGCCTCGCCGTCAACCGGCGCTACCAGCAGAACGGCGAATGGCAAGAGCAGGTCTCGTTCTTCAACGTGGTCGCCTGGGGCGATCTCGGTGAGAACGCTGCGGCGAGCCTCAACAAGGGCAATCGGGTCATGGTCACGGGCCGACTCGAACAGCGCCAGTACGAGACCCGCGAGGGCGAAAAGCGCAACGTGGTCGAGGTGATCGCCGACGAGCTCGGTCCTAGCCTCCGCTGGGCGCAGGCGCAGGTCGAGCGGATCAGCCGCGATGCTGCATCCGGCGGCGGCGGTGGCGCCCCATCCGGTGGCGGCAACCGCGCCCCCGATCCCGTGTACGGCGACGAAGAGCCGTTCTGATCCTCATTCCCGATTTCTGACGACGACACCCCCACGCAAGGACACCTGATGGCCAGCAAGAAGAACAAGGCGCGCGCTGCACGCGACGCCAACCCTCGCAAATTCAAGAAGAAGACGAGCATCCTCGTCACCGAGAAGGTCGAGTACATCGACTACAAAGACGTCGATCTGCTGCAGCGGTTCATGAGCGATCGCGCCAAGATCCGCAACCGGCGAGTCGCCGGCAACTCCCTGCAGCAGCAGCGCGAGGTGGCCAACGCGATCAAGCTGGCCCGTGAGATGGCGCTGTTGCCGTACGCCAAGCGAGTTGCATCGACGCGCACCGGCGGTCGCCGCGACGGAGGCCGTGACGGTCGTCCGCCACGCGATGAGGGCGCCCCGAACGACGTCGAGGCAACGACCGATGAGACCGTGCTCGAAGACACCGACGAGACCGTTGTCGACGCCGTCGAGGAGCAGGCATGAGCGTCAAGATCATCCTTCGTTCCGATCTCGACGGGCTCGGTAAGCGTGGCGACATCGTCGAAGTGGCCGACGGCCATGCCCGCAACTACCTGCTGCCAAAGGGCCACGCGATCGTCGCTTCCGACGGCGCGATCGAGCAGGCGGCGCGCATGCGCAAGGCGCGCGACGAGCGTGACGCCACCGCCCGCGAGGCGGCCACGGCGATCGCCAGCGCCCTGGTGCCGCAGGTCATCACGATCTCGGCCAATGCCGGCAGCGAAGGCCGTCTGTTCGGCTCGGTGTCGGCTGCCGACATCGCCGACGCGGTGCGCGAGCAGACCGACATCGAGATCGATCGTCGCGACATCGACGTCGACCACATCCGGACCACCGGACAGCATCAGGTGACGGCGTCGCTGCACTCCGACGTGTCGTTCCCGATCACCCTCGAGGTGGTTGCGGCCGAATAGGCCCGTCCGGTGCGACCGTCGGCGGTGTCATCCACAGCACCGCCCACAGCGTTGCCCACATCGGTCCCCACCGGACCCACAGAAGTCGGCGGGTTGTGCCCCTTCCATCGCACAACCCCGAGCTGAGAAGGTGGTGCCCCCATGTCGTCGAGCACCGGTCGCGTCCCACCCCACAACCTGCACGCCGAGCAGTCCGTCCTTGGCGCGCTGCTGCTGTCGCGCGAAGCGGTCGGCCTCGTCGGTGAAGCAGGGCTGACGGTCCGCGACTTCTACCACCCCGCCAACCAACACATCTTCGACGCCATCCGGTCGATCTACTCGACCGCGGGTCCGGTCGACGTGGTCACCGTCGCCGACGAGCTCCGCCGCAACGGCCTCTTGGAGGAGGTCGGTGGGATCGAGCGGCTCAACGAGTTGCAGAACGCGACCCCCTCGGTGTCCGGCGCGGAGCACTACGCGAAGATCGTGATGGACACGGCACTGTTGCGCCGCCTGATCCACACAGCCGGCGAGATCACCGACCTTGCGTTCGGCGAGCCCGACGATGTCACCAAAGCGGTCGATCTCGCGGAATCGAAGATGTTCGAGGTCGCCGAGGACCGCGTCGTCGACAGTACCCGGCCGATCCAAGAGCTGCTCAACGACACGATGGATCAGCTCGAGGAGAACTACGAGCGTGGCGACTCGATCACCGGCGAGGCAATGGGCTACGACGACCTCGACGAGCTGCTGTCCGGCCTCCAACCGAGCACCTTGAACATCGTGGGTGCTCGTCCGGCGATGGGAAAGTCGGCCTTTGGCCTCGGCATCGCCACCCATGTTGCGCAGCACTCGCAGAAACCGGTGCTGTTCTTTTCACTCGAGATGGGACACGCCGAGCTCACCCAGAGAATCCTGGCGAGCGAGGCCAAGGTCGACTCCACCAAGCTGCGCACCGGCAACCTCAGCGAGAGCGACTGGTCGAAGATCGGATTGGCCGTCGGTCGACTCGAGGTGCCGCTGTTCCTCGACGACAACCCGCAGGTGACGGTCATGGAGATCCGCGCCAAGGCTCGGCGGATCAAGTCCCAGCACGGCGGCCTGTCGGTGATCCTCATCGACTACCTGCAGCTGATGAGCGGTTCGGGCACGGCGGAGAACCGCCAGCTCGAAGTGAGCGAGATCAGCCGAAACCTGAAGATCCTGGCCCGTGAACTCGAGGTGCCGATCGTGGCGTTCAGCCAGCTCAGCCGTGGCCTCGAAGCGCGGGCCGACAAGCGCCCGATGCTCGCCGATCTCCGCGAGTCGGGGTCGCTCGAGCAGGACGCCGACGTCGTGATGTTCCTGTATCGCGACGAGGTCTACAACCCCGAATCACCCGACAAGGGCTCAGCAGAGGTGATCGTCGCCAAGCACCGCTCGGGCCCGATCGGCACCAAACGACTGGTGTTCCTCGGCCAGTACACCCGCTTCGACAACGCCGCCCGCTCGATGTAGTGATGTGACAAGCGACGAATACGTTGTCCCTGTCGCCCTATCTGTCCCGTCGTGACGACAACTTGTCCCAAACGACCGTAAGTTGTCCCACTCGTTGACGCAGAGTGGCCGGCCGGCACGGGGAGTGGCCAGCGGGCTCAACGCCCTCCGAAGGCTTTCGTACACGCCCACGGCCAGTATCCGCCGGTTCCGCGGTGTAACGGTGGGGTAGCGGCGGGTCCGAATCGGCGCGCGTTATCGAGCGGGTCGGGGTGCGCACCCTGCCGGATGTAGATCGGGACGAACCGGCTCCGCTAACGCGCGTTTCCGCGCACCTGAGCCTCGACGCGCGTTATCGCTCGGGTCAGCGTGCGCCCCCTGCCGGTTCTCGATCGGGTCGTCACCGACCGGTGAGTGAAGCGGCTCCCCCTCGGCCGCCTCGCTCACCGCGTCGACGCTCGTTCGGCTGCGGTGAGCGCAACGGCCTTGGCCTCAGGTCGCTATCGCATCGATGAGGGTAGTGAGTTGTTCGGTGGGGGTTCGCCAGTTGAGGGTTTTGCGGGGTCGGCCGTTGAGTTGGTCGGCGACGGCGTCGAGGTGGGCGGCGTCGTGGACGGCGAGGTTGGTGCCTTTGGGGAAGTACTGGCGTAACAGTCCGTTGGTGTTCTCGTTGGAACCGCGTTGCCATGGTGAGTGCGGATCGCAGAAGTACACCGGGACACCGGTAGCGACGCTGAAGTGACGGTGTCGTGCCAGCTCGGTGCCTTGGTCCCAGGTGATCGAGCGGACCAGCGCAGCGGGCAGCTCGCTGATCTTGGCGGCCATTGCCGCGTTGACGTCGTCGGCGCGGCGACCGTTGGGGAGGTGCAGCAGCATCACGAACCGGGTGCTGCGCTCTACGAGTGTGCCGATCGCAGAACGGCCATTCGCGCCGAGCACCAAGTCACCTTCCCAGTGCCCCGGCACCGCCCGGTCCTCGACTTCTGCGGGCCGTTCAGAGATGTTGATCATCCCCGGGATGCGTGCCGTGGTGTGCCCGTGCTGGTCACGGCGCCGCCGCACCGCCCGCCCGGTGCGTAAACAGCGAGCGAGTTCTTTGCGTAACTCGCCGTGGCCTTGCACGAACAGCGACTGATAGATCGTCTCGTGCGACACGCGCATCTCTTCATCGTCGGGGAACTCGTCGCGCAAGCGTCGCGCGATCTGCTCCGGTGACCACAACAACTCCAACTTGGCGATCACATAACCGGCCAGCTGTGGGTTGGTCTCCAACTTTGAGCACTGCGGCCGCTTCGACAACCGTAACGCCCGACGATGCGCCCCCAACGGCCGATACCCGTTGCGGCCACCATTGGCTGCGATCTCCCGGGTGATCGTCGAAGGATGCTTGCCCAACCGACGAGCTATCGCTGCGCCCGCCTCACCTCGCGCCAACCCGACATGGATCTCACTGCGCTCCTCCAA
>JABSQH010000092.1 GCA_013213745.1 Ilumatobacteraceae bacterium
GCTTCCAGAGCTGGTGCCCCGGCTGCCACAGTCACGGCTTCCCGACGATGGCGGCAGTCCGCACCCAGGTCCCCGACGACCAGGTGGCGTTCGTGGCGGTGCAGACCGTGTTCGAGGGACACGAGGTCAACACCGCCGAGCGCGCCGTCGCCTCCGTGGCCCAGCACGGACTCGACGGGATCCCAATCGGTCACGACGTCGACCCACTCGGTGGGCCGCCGTCGATGATGCGGCTCTACCGCACCGGCGGTACCCCGTGGACGGTGATCATCGGACCCGAGCGCCGGGTGTGCTTCGACGGCTTCCAGATCGAGCCACCGAGCGCCGCGGCGATCATCGGCCAACTACTGGCATGAGAGGAGGAGCCGTGGGAAGCGATCAAGACTGGCCCGACATGGCCGCCGAGTTGCGCCGAGCGCTCGCCGACGGACTCGACGTCCGAGGGACGATCGACGAGAGCGAGGTGTCGACCAACCTCGGATCGTCATCGCTCGAGGTCGTGCTCGAGGTGTCGGACCTGGAGGACGCCGACCAGGCATCGGCGTACACCGAGCTATGCGACCTGCTGGCGACTCGGCTGCGCCAAGGATGGACACAGGTGGCCGGGTGCCTGGTGTTCGCCGGCGAGCCCGATGCTGCCTCGCTCGTGACCGGTCTGACCGGCATGCAACGCGACTCCGGCGTGTTCACCCCCGTGATCCCCCTCTCCCGGACGCAGGCCGAAGCACTTGCCGCCACCACCGACCCACTCGTCGACCTGTTCGATGCTGCGACCTCGCTGATCGCGATCGCCGCCGATCGGCACCCGGTCACCGACGAAACGGCCGAGACACTGCTCGACGAGCTCGACGAGCTGATCGACCGACGGGCCTGAGAACTCCGACGACAGCTTCTACCGGACGTGAACGACGTGAGCTTCGTCTGCGGCCTGGCATACGTCGAGCAGGAGCGTTTCGGGTCCTCGGCACCGGTACCGGTCGCCGCAACCGCACTCCCGGTGCGACCGTCGTGATCGCAGTCGCTGCGACGACGTGGCCGCTCGGCGAGACGAAGAGATCGGCGGATCCCGATGAGGATGATCCGTACACCCTCGCTCGCAGCGGCCGACCGTCCGACACCTGGAGTTCCCAGCGGAGTCGTGAAGGTGTCGCCCGACGCTGCGCGACCAGCGTCGAGGAGGAACCCGCGACGCTCATCGTCGGTGATCGCCGTCCCGGAGTCGAACCACGGCCGGCGATCAGGTCAGCAGCTCGCCGTCGACCAGGCGCAGGCCGAGCTGTGGTGCGAGCTGGTCCATCCGTCGGGGCGCGGGGATGCCGGTCGCGTCCACCACCCGGTTCATCATCTCGAAGTTCCCTGCCGCGGCCGCCGCCGGAGCGATGGCCTCGGCGCCCAACACGTCGGTCAAGTGGTCCCGGGCGTCGTCGAGGTCGGTGGTCCGTCCGACGAGTGCATCGGCGAACCTGAGCAGCGCCGACGCATCCTCGCGGCCCGGCGAGCGTTCGCGATCGCCGAGCGACCGGAGGTCCAGTCCGACGCCGGTGGCTTGGGCGCTCGAACTGAGCATCCCTGCGTGGGCAACCAATCAAAACCGGCAGTGGTTGATCAGTGACGTCCTCGCTGCCACCAGCTCGAGCTGCCATCGGGGAAGGCCCTTGTGGATGGTCGGGTCTCCCATCTCGAAGTACGTGAGGTACAACGTGCCGTGCAGGTCCTCCTGGGCCTGATCCTCGGCCGGCACCAGCGACAACGCAGTCGTCGGGCCCGCGCCGCCGGCCGTCGGGACGAGCGAGGAGCGTTGTCGAGCATGGGGGTTAATCTGGCCGCTCGGCGGGTCGTCGGTTCCGATGGGGAACGCGATCGGATCCGCGTCGACCCCCCGGGCGAACGTGTCGATCGCGATCGTGCGGGCGACGACGCCGACGATCTCCACGTAGGCAGCGGGGTCGTCGAAGGTGTCGACGTCCGCCTGGGCCATCGAATGCGCGTCGGTTGCGACCTTCGCCGCAGTCGTGCGCGCCGGCGCCGGCAGGACGCTGCCGTCACCGCCGGACTCACCGGCAGCTGCTGAGCGAGCCACCGAGGCGATCGCGACGCGTTGGGACCCGGTCCACATGGTGCCGCCGGACGCGATCTGCCGAGTGGTGCGCTCGATGCCGGCGACGAGCCGCTCTGCGACGGGCACGGCGGTGTCCATGACCGGACCGTCACTGGGGTTTCGATCGCGTGCAGGATCCTGTGGTTCGTGGGCGCCTGGTTCGATCACGACGGGTTCGCCCCCTCCGACGCAGTGCCGATGTCGGCCGCGAGCCGTCGGATCTCCTCGCTCCAGTCGGTGCCGTCGGGCCGTTGCGCTGCCGCCCCGAGACGGCGCCGCAGCGCGAGCGTTCTCGTCGCGCTCGCCTCGAGCGACGCCCTGAGCTCGTCACCGGCGCCGGCAGTGTCGATGGACTCCATCGTGCCCCAGGGGTCGGGCGGGGCGAGCAGCAGGTCGACGCCGGCTCCGAGCACGGCCGCCGCCGCCTCGGGATCGGTCGGCGCGAACCGGCGGATGGCGGGCATCCACAGCGCATCGCTGAACGTGACGCCTGCGAAACCGGTCAGCTTGCGGAGCAGGCGCACGAGCGAAGCGGACGCCGACGCCGGCCGGCCCGACGGGTCCAGGGCCGGAGCGCTCAGGTGGGCGACTGCGACGGCGTCGGTACCGGCTTGGACCGCCGCGTCGAACGGCAGCAGCTCGGCCTCGCGCCACTCCGACGCGGAGACGTCGAGCGTGGGGAGCGAGACGTGGCTGTCGGCGTCGGCGCGGCCGTGACCGGGCCAGTGCTTGGCGACCGCGGCGACGCCGGCGGCGGTGATCCCGTCGACGGTTGCGACGACCATCTCGGCGACCGCTCGAGGGTCGGCGCCGAAGGAGCGATCACCGATCGCACTGTTGGCGACGCCGATGTCGGCGACCGGACCGAACACGACGTTCACGCCGAACGACGACGCAATCCGGCCGGTCAGCTCACCTGCGGCACGTGCGAGATCGGGGCGACTGGTCGCCCCGATCGACGACGCAGACGGCAGCGGCGGCGTCGGTAGCCGGTTCACTCGCCCGCCCTCCTGGTCAGTGACGATCAGCAGGTTCGCGAGACCGGCGGACCGGGCGACCGATTGGAGCTCTTCGGTGTACTCGGTGAGTTGAGCGGGCGAGACGACGCTGGCGAGCGGCAGGTCACCGAACCGCGGGTGGAACGCAATCCGGTCCAGCAACAGCACCCCGCCGGGTCGAATCGCTTCGATGATCTCGCGGGGCGTGTCGGCTGCGTAGATGGACCGGTTCGCCTCGGCCTGCTCGCCCGTGACCGACTCGGCGGAGGCCCCGTACATCGGGAGCACCATCGAGTGGCTGACGAGCTCGCCGAGGCTCATCGTCGCGACGTTCGCGTCGACCTCGTTGTCCATGCCGGGGTCCTGTCAGTCGTCGGTGACGGTGGCGGTGGCGGCTGCGGTCTGCATCTCGTGGATGAGCGTCGTGTTCTCGCCGTAGTCGATCGGCACGTCGCGCACGTTCGCCTCCGAGATCGCCACGTCACCCCACGGGTACCAGCCCACGGGGTTGTCTGCGTGCTGACGCAGGTACGGGCTGGACTCGGCGGCAAGTCGATTCGGCATTGCGGTGGAGGGGCAAGCGGTGGTGGCGGCTCGTCGGCTTGGACCGTATCGCTGGCTCGGACTCCGTGCGAGCTGAGCGCACACAAGGTTCCCGCCGGCGCGGCGCGACGGGCCAGCGGGCGCACTACTACGATCTCGCCGTCCGCCGAATCGCCTGGAGAGAGCAGGTCCGGCTACGGGAGCTCGCCGGAGTCGCCACGGCCATCGCCGCCATCGGTGCACTCAACCCCTGATGGCGCCCGAAGCACCGCTGCGCCCGCCGTAGCGATGTGCCGTCCTCCGCCCCGCGAGCGACCGCCGTTCGAGGAATGGTGAGTACGTGGTCGAGACCCCTCAGCGCATCCTCAGCCAAACAGGCTGATGATGCGGCGCACCTCGCTCACCAGGGTTGGTGCAGACCGGGACCACCGAGATTTCTGCCCTCGTGCCTCAACGCTGAGGCACGCAGCCCCTCCCGATTTAGGCAATTGTACTGCCAATACGGCTTGTGACCAGGACTTTCGCGTGGAGCGGACGACGGGAATCGAACCCGCAGCATCAGCTTGGAAGGCTGAGGTTCTAGCCGTTGAACTACATCCGCGAATGGCTCGCCGGATCCTATCGGCGTCGTCGCGTCGGTTGGTGGGTCGGCTCA
>JABSQH010000093.1 GCA_013213745.1 Ilumatobacteraceae bacterium
GGCACCGTCGACGTGATCCCGGTCGACCTCGTGGTCGCCGCGATCATCGCAGTTGCGGGGCTCGGACCCGACGACGCTCCTGCCATCAGCCAAGTGGCGTCCGGTTCTGCCAACCCGGTGAAGTACCGCTTCCTCGTCGACACGATCAGCGGCTGGTTCCGGGAGCATCCGGTATACGACAGCAAGGGTCAACCGATCATCGCTCCCGAATGGCGATTCCCCGGACGCGGCCGCGTGCAGGGCCAACTCAACCGGGCCAACAAGGTCCTGACGACTGCCGAGAAGGCGCTGCAAACACTGCCGTTGCGCGGCCGCCAGGCGGAGTGGAGCGCCCAGATCGAAACCCGACGACTCGAGGTCGAGCGGGCGCAGACCTACGTCGAGCTGTACGGCCTCTACACCGAGTGCGAAGCGATCTACCAGGTCGACAACCTGCTCGATGCGTGGGAGCACATCGACGACGACGATCGTGCGGCGTTCAACTTCGATCCGCGGTCGGTCGACTGGACCACCTACATCACCGAGATCCATCTGCCCTCGATCGTCCAACACGCCCGCGTGAAAACCACGCCCGGACCGTCAGCGTCGACCGATCGGATGTCGAGGATGCGCCGCCAGGTGCTCGACCCCAAGCGTCAGGTCGCGGCGTTCGACCTCGAGAACACACTCATCGCATCGAACGTCGTCGACAGCTACTCGTGGCTGGCGACCCGCCGCCTCGACTCCCGCGACCGCCTGCGCTACGCGTTACAAACGATCGCCGAGGCTCCAGAGCTGCTCAAGCTCGACCGGGCCGATCGCACCGACTTCCTGCGCTACTTCTATCGACGCTACGAAAACGCGCCGGTCGAGCAGATCGAATGCGACGCCCGCGAGATGTTGACCCACATCATTCTCACCAAGTCGTTCCCCGCTGGGCTGCGTCGTGTTCGCCGCCATCGCGCACTCGGTCATCGCACGATCCTGATCACCGGGGCACTGAGCTTCAACGTCGAGGGCCTCAGGCCCCTGTTCGACGAGATCGTCGCAGCCGAGATGTCGGTCAAGCCGAACGGCACCTACTCGGGTGAGATGCTCACGGTGCCGCCGACCGGCGAGGCGCGGGCTCAGATCCTCGCCGACTACTGCGATGCCGAAGGGTTCGACCTCGACGAGTGTGTGGCCTACGCCGACTCGTCGTCGGATCTACCGCTGTTCGAGGCGGTCGGGTTTCCTGTCGCGGTCAATCCCGAGACCCGGCTGGCGGCGATCGCCCGCAAACGCGGCTGGCTCGTCGAGCAATGGGAAAAGGCCCCCGGCGGTCCCCGGCCCCGCCTCCCGATCGGCCCGCTGCTCCCCGAGCGGGAGCGGCGGTTCAGAAAACGCGCCGAGCGCCGCGAGGCACGGAGATGAAGGCACTGTTCATCGACCGGTCGGTGGCGCGGCTCGGAGCGGCGCGCATCGCGGCGGGATGGTCGGCGTCGGCAGCGACGCGTCTCGGCCCGTTGACATATGGCGAGATCGACGAGCCCGAGCTCCACGGCGACGGCTGGCATCGCGTCCACACCCGCCTGTCGGGCATCTGCGGCTCCGACCTGTCGATGATCGAGGGCCACGCATCGACGTACTTCGACGAATGGGTCTCGTTCCCGTTCGTCCCGGGCCACGAGGTGGTCGGGCAGCTCGACGACGGGACTCGGGTCGTGTTGGAGCCGGTGCTCGGCCACGAGGCGAGGGGATTGCCAGCACCGTTCGACGGCGCGGCTCCGGGCGACGGCGACGACTACGCCCACCTGGCGACCGGGGCGCTCGAGCCCGGCATCCAGACCGGCTTCTGTTGTTCCACTGGGGGTGGCTGGGCTCCATGGTTCGTCGCCCACGACAGCCAGCTGCACCGCATCCCCGACGACATGCCCGATGAACGGGCCGTGCTGGTGGAACCGGTCGCCGGCGGCGTGCACGCGGCACTCCTCGCGGCGCCGACGGTCGCCCACCACGCCGATGACAGTCGACCGCCGGTCGTGGCAGTGATCGGTGCCGGCACGATGGGCTTAACGACGATCGCCGGGCTGCGTCGCTACCTCCCCGACGTCCGCATCGTCGTCGGAGCGCGCCACCCGCACCAGAAGTCGCTCGCCCGCCAGTTCGGAGCCGACGTCGTGGTCGAACCCGACGGGCTGGCCCGCGCCGTACGCCGGGCCGTCGGCTGTCACGTCATCGGCGACTACCTGTCATCGGGTGCCGACGTGACGATCGATGCGGTAGGTACGTCGGCGACCCTCACCGAGGCGCTGCACATGACTCGTCCGCGAGGACGAGTCATCATGCTCGGCATGCCCGCCTCGGTCACCGTCGACCTGACCGGCCTGTGGCACCGCGAGACCGAACTCAAGGGCGCCTATACGTACGGGACCGAGTCGCTCCCCGACGGGTCGCAGCGGCGCACGTTCGAGCTGGCCATCGACACCGCCAACGACTTGCGCGTCGAGCAGATGTTCAGCGCTGCGTACCCGCTGGCCGACCACCTCGACGCCATTGCCCACGCCGCCGAAGCCGGTCGCCGCGGCGCCACCAAGATCTGCTTTGAGGTACGGGAAGGAATCTGATGCCTCGTCCTGGATTCGTACTCGACGTCGACAAGTCGACCCCGCCGACGTTGTTCTGGCACGGTGAGGGGTACCGCCTCGAGAAGCTGCCCGCCGATCGCAGCCGGATCGTCTATGCACCCGAGCCGCACGATGCGATCGACGACATCGACGGCGCGATTCGCCATGCGCTCCTCAATCCGATCGATGCCGACCCGCTTCCCGCCCAGTTGTTCCCGGGAATGAAGCTGACGATCGCGTTCGACGACGTCAGTTTGCCGCTCCCGAAGATGCGCCGACCCGACCTTCGTCAGCGGATCATCGAGCAGGTGCTGACGATGGCGGCCGATGCCGGTGTCGACGACGTCGAGTTGATCGCCGCTCTCGCTCTGCACCGGCGGATGCACGACTTCGAGCTACGTCATGCCCTCGGCGACCGCATCTACGACGCCTTCGAACCGCGTGGTCTGCTCACCCAGCACGACGCCGAGGACCCCGACAATCTCGCCTTCCTCGGGACCACCCCCGAGGGCGAGGAGATCGAGATCAACAAACGCGCCGCCGAGTCCGACCTGCTCGTCTACGTCAACATCAACCTCGTCGCGATGGATGGGGGGTGGAAGTCGACGGCGACCGGCCTCGCGTCGTACCGATCGCTGCGTCATCACCACAATCCGCAGACGATGGAAGCGTCGCACTCGTTCATGGACCAGCACCGCTCGGAGTTGCACAAGAGCAACTGGCGGATGGGCAAGGTGATGCGCGAGCACGGTCCGAAGATCTTCCAGATCGAGACCACGCTGAACACCGACACGTTCCCCGACCCGTTCGAGTTCTTGTCGAAGCGGGAGTGGGAGTGGAAAGCCAAGGACCGCGGGTTGTTCCTGGCCTCGTCGAAGTCGCTCGACCGCGTGCCCGACCGCATGGCCCGCAAGATCCTCCACGGCATCGAAGCTCCCCATCAGCTCACCAGCATCCAAGCCGGCGAGGTCGAAGCGGTGCACAAGGTGACGACCGAGAACGTCTACGAGCAACAGCTCGTCGAGGTCCAGGGCCAGACCGACATCCTCACGATGGGCATCCCGTACATCTGCCCGTACAACGTGCACTCGATCATGAATCCGATCCTCGTGATGTGCACCGGGCTCGGATACTTCTTCAACCTCTACCGAGGGATGCCGCTCGTACGCGAGGGCGGCGTGGTCATCATGACCCACCCGACACCAAACCAGTTCCACCCCGTTCATCACCCGAGCTACATCGACTTCTTCGAAGAAGTGCTGGCCGACACCACCGACCCGCACGAGATGTCCAAGAAGTGGGAGCGGCAGTACGCCGAGGACGACTGGTACCGACACTTGTACAAGACGAGCTACGCCTACCACGGCGTGCATCCGTTCTACATGTGGTACTGGGGCAGCCACGGCATGCAACACGCCGGCCGGGTGATCATCGTCGGTGGCGATCCAACGACGGTCCGCAAGCTCGGGTTCGTACCGGCGTCGACCCTCAACGACGCGCTCGAAATCGCCTCCGACACCGTCGGCCGCCATCCGACGATCACCCACGTGAAGACCCCACCACTGCTCATCGCGGACGTGAAGTGACGTGAGCAGCGAGCGCACCGCCGCCCAGCGTCGGGCACTCCAACAGGCCCAACGCGCAGCCGGCGCCGCTGAAGAGCTCGTCACACGAGCCACTGCGCCGATTCGCCGTCGCGGCTTTCCATACCGCGCACCGACGGTCCCCCACGGGGTGACGGTTCCAGAGGAAGCGTCCGGACTCGGTGCGCATTACGACACTGCGTGGGCGCGTGACCCACTACCAACCGTGTTGCGCGCCGCAATCGTCGAGGGACCGATCCGGCTGGCCGCACGGGTCCTGGCAGACCCCGAAATCGTCGGCACCGACCGCCTCGCCGATCTACAGCGCCTCGACGAGACCCCACCGGTGATCTTCACGCCGAACCACCACAGCCACCTCGACACGGGCCTGATGATTCGTTCGATCCCCCGCCAGTGGCGACACAAGCTCGTCGTGGCCGCGGCGGCCGACTACTTCTTCGATGCCCGCTGGAAGGCGACGCTGTCGGCGCTGGCGCTCAACGCCGTGCCGATCGACCGGTCGAGCACCGGCCGGCGCTCGGCGGATCTCACGCGAGAACTCATCGACGACGGCTACAGCCTCGTGATCTACCCGGAAGGTGGCCGCTCCCCCGACGGCTGGGGTCAGGACTGGAAAGGCGGCGCCGCGTACTTGTCGGGGCGCACCGGGGCGCCGGTCGTACCGGTGTTCATCGACGGGACCGGTGCGATCTACGGCAAGGGCATGAAGCGGCCCAAGCGCGGCCGCACCCAGGTGGTGTTCGGTACGCCACTCACGCCGGCGGAGGGAGAATCGACGCGCCGATTCGGCACACGAATCCACGATGCAGTCGCCACTCTCGGCGACGAAGCCCTCACCGACTACTGGACGGCGCGTCAGAATGCGGCTGCTGGCGACACACCGGCACTGAGTGGGCCGGCCTACACGGGGTGGCGGCGCGACTGGGCCGTTGCCGACCGACGCCGACGGGGCCGTGCCGGGCGTCGACGGGTGTCCGGCACCCGCCGCTGGCCCGACCTCTGAGCCGAGCGACCCGCATCTGGATGCGACATCTGGTGCCAGGCACCAACTGTCGGCGACACCAGTAGCGTCGCCGACGTGAGAACATCGGTCGGCATCGCGCCCATCCCGCTGCGCCACTTTGCTGTCGAGTTCGCCGTCTCGGCGGTCAGTTTCTGGTTGGTCGCTGCGGTGTTGCCTGATATCACCATCGACGAACCGCTCGACGCGTTGCTCGCCGCAGGCCTGGTCGCAGTCCTCAATGCGGCGCTCTGGCCGATCATCGCCCGTCTGGCCTCTCGGGCCATCCTGTGGACCGCCGGGATGCTCGGGCTCGTACTCAACGGCGCGATTCTCCTGCTGGCCGAGTGGCTGATCGACGGTGTCGAGATCGACTCCCTCCTGGCGGCAGCACTGGCCTCGTTGGCCATCACCGTCGTGTCGATCGCAGTCAGTAGTGCGCTCTCGCTCGACGACGACGACGTGTGGCGACGCCAGACGATGCAGCGAATGGTCCAGCGCCTCGACCCGCCGACCCCGACCGACGTTCCCGGCGTGTTGTTCCTGCAGATCGATGGGCTCGGTGAAGGCGTACTCCGCCAGGCGATCTCCGACGGCCACGCGCCGAACCTCGCCCGATGGGTCCGATCGGGAACCCATCGCATCGTTGGTTGGGAGTGCGACCTGTCGTCGCAGACCGGCGCCAGCCAGGCCGGGATCCTGCACGGAAACAATGAGGACATGCCGGCGTTTCGCTGGTACGACAAAGAATCCGGCACAGTGCTCACATCGAACCGGCCCCGAGATGCAGCCGAGATCGAGCGACGACAGTCCGACGGCAACGGCCTCCTCGCCGGCGGCGGCGCGTCGCGGTCGAACGTGTTCTCCGGCGACAGCGACGACTCGATCCTCACGTTTTCGACGCTGCTCGATCGCGACCGCCAAAGTGACCACACCGCCAACTACATCCTCTCGGATCCGTACGCGGTCGGACGACTCATCGCCCTCTCGCTGGCCGACATCGCACGCGAGTTGCGCGACGCCCGACGAGCGCGGCGCCGCGGCGTCGAGCCGCGCATGCATCGAGGTGGCGTGTATCCGCTGCTGCGGGCCGCGACCACGACGATCTTGCGCGACCTCACCCTCTACACCTTGATCAGCGATGTATTCCGTGGCGTGCCCGTGGCCTATGCCGACTTCGTGGGGTATGACGAGGTCGCTCACCACTCGGGTATCGCCGCACCGACCGCACTCGACACCCTGCAGCGACTCGATCGACAGCTCGGCCGCCTCCAGGCAGCACTCGACGACGCGCCGCGGCCGTACCACATCGTGGTGCTGAGCGACCATGGGCAAACGCAGGGGGCGACGTTCCGTCAGCGCTACGGCCACACGCTCGAGGAGCTGGTCACGACCCTGGTCGAACCGGGCACCGAGCTCGAGGTTCCCGAGCTGACCTCGGAGGGCTGGGGCAACCTCAACGGCGCGCTGTCCGAGGCCGCCCGCGACGAGGACAGCCGTCTCGGGGCAGCAGTCCGTCTGGTGACTCGGCGGCGCACGGTCGACGGCGATGTCATCCTCGGCCCGAGCTTCAAAACGGCGCGCGCCGACGCTGGCGACGGTGGTAGCGACGACAAAGACACCGATGGCGACATCGTCGTCTTGGCGTCAGGCAACCTCGGGCTGATCTCGTTCACCGACATCCCGGGGCGAGCGTCGATGGAGACGCTCGCCCAGCGCCATCCGGGCCTCCTCCAGGGGCTGGCCGAGCATCCTGGGGTCGGCTTCGTGATGGTGCGGTCCGACATCGCCGGTGCGATCGTGGTCGGCGGCCAAGGAGTTCGCGTCTTGGCGACCGACCGGGTCGAAGGCGAGGATCCACTCGCCCCGTTCGGGCCGAATACAGCGGATCACCTGCGGCGTACCGATTCGTTCGCCAACTGTCCCGACATCTTGGTCAACAGCTTCTACGACCCCCACGCCGACGAGGGCGCAGCCTTCGAGGAGCTGATCGGATTTCACGGCGGACTCGGCGGTGCCCAAGGCGAGCCGTTCGTGCTCTATCCAGCGGCCTTTGCCGCGCCGAGCTCCGAGCTCGTCGGCGCAGCGTCGATTCACCACCTCTTCAAGTCCTGGCTCTCGTCGGTCGCCGACGTACCCGCACCCTTCACCACGATCGAGCCGTCGGGTACGGCACCGGATGCGGCGATCGACTCACTGACCCAAGAGGCGTCGCGGTGAGCACGCCGGCGACGGTGACCTGGGTCGGTCACGCCAGCGCGCTGATCGAAGTGGACCACGTGCGCTTTCTCACCGATCCGCTCTTGACCAAACGCGTCGCGCACCTCCGGCGGCGGGTCGCGCTGCCACCACCTGAGATCGCCGACGCCGACGCGATCTTGATCTCACACGTCCACCTCGATCACCTCCATCTCCCGTCGCTCAAGACGATCCCTCGCTCGACGACCATCGTGGTGCCGCGGGGCGCAGGCGCACTCTTGCGGCGGGCCGGATTCGTCGACGTGGTCGAGCTGGTTGTCGGCGCCCACACCGCCATCGACGGTGTGCTCGTCACCGCCGTTCCCGCCGAGCATCACCACGGACGCGGTCCGCACTCGCGGGTGCGCGCCGAGCCACTGGGATACGTCATCGGTGGAGCCACGACCCGGATCTACTTCCCCGGCGACACCGATCTCACCGACGCAATGACCGGCCTCGGCTCGATCGATGCGGCATTGCTTCCCATCTGGGGCTGGGGGCCGACGCTCGGCCCAGGGCACCTCGACCCGACCGGAGCGGCTGCCGCGACTGCGACGATCGATCCTCGCCTGGTGATCCCGATCCACTGGGGCACCTACGCCCCGGAGAACGTTCGCCGCGTTCCCGGCGACTGGTTCGATCGCCCGCTCACCGACTTCGAGAACGCCCTCGACGAACACGACCGGCGCGATCGGCTGTACGCCCTTGCACCAGGCGAGCGCGTGACAGTGTTGCCGACATGAAGAGGCGTCTCGCTCCGATCGTGCTCGGCGTAGCGGCGATCGCGGGGTGCGCCACTTCCCAGCAGTCCGAGCCGGGGACCACCCTGACCTCGACGACATCGACGACCACATCGGTGTCGAGCACGACCACCACGGCCGCACCGACCACCACGGCAGCCGCCGAGACGACGGCCGCACCGACCACCACAGCGGCGGCGGACACCACCGCACCGGATACGGCGCTGCCCGCCGGTCCGACGGGCGATGTGTTCCCACTCTTCATCGGCGAAGGTGATGGCCTGCTCACGCCCCTCGGGCAGTGGGACGGTGGAGCGTGGGCGACGACACCCGACGATGCGACGCTTCCTGACGCTGGGCGCGAGTTCACGCTCAGTCGGCTCGCCGGGCCGGTCGACGGCACCGTCGACGGGACTGGAGAGGTGTGCTTCGACGAGCGAGTCGGTCCGACGATGACGCCGGCCGGCGGCAACGCGATTCCGCCCGCTGCTCGGTACAACGGCGTCGCCCTTCCGCCACCGGACTGGCCGCTTCAGCCACGACGAGTAGCTGAGCTCGGCGACGACGTGCCCGGGTACCAGGAGTTGGGCGAAGGAGCCTTCGACGAATTCGATGTCGACGCAACGGCGGGCGCGGTCGAGCAGCTGGTGATCGCCGATCTCGACGGCGACGGCAACACGGAGGCGCTCGTCGTGTTCGAACGCGTCCAGGAACCCACACCGGGATCGCCCGAGGTCGTCCTCGGGTCGCCCGGCGACTTCTCCGGGCTGCTCCTCGTCGACACCGAGTCGCGGGCGGCGACCACCGTGCTCTCGTCGGTGGTGATCGACGACGGCGACGAGCTGTCGATCGAGTTCCTGGAGCAATACCGCGTGCTCGATGTGGCTGACTACAACGGCGATGGTCGAATGGAGGTCGCCGTCAGTGCCTGGTACTCCGACGGCGCAGGGGTCGCCGTGTTCACCTTCGACGGCGGCGAGCTCAACGAGGCGCTGGCCACTGGATGCGGGCTGTGACCATACCGAGTGCGCCCGCGTCAGCTGACACCATCGGGCCATGAGTGAACACGACTCGGCCGACGTCGCCGCCCAGCTGTAGGAGCGATTCAAGAGGGCGACATCGACGGCGTCATCGAGCTGCTCGACCCGCGGATCGTCTGGGAACTCATCGGCCCCGAAGAGACCCCCTACTTCGGCCGGTACGAGGGGATCGATGGAGCCCCGGGGGTTCTTCGCCTCGCTCGGCGAGCACGGCGTCGTCGAGTGCTTCGTCGTCGACCGGATCACGCGTACCGACGACGGTGCGCTGGCAGAGGGCTCCGAGCGAGCCCACTCTTGCGGACGCAGTGCGAGCTATGACATGCGTCGGTGCCACGTGATGCGCATCGAGTCCGGGCGCATCACGTCATTCGTCGACCACGTCGACAGCGCGCCGATGCTCGCTGCCTGGAGAAGCTGAGCGTCAGCCGCGCGCTACCAGGTGTCGACGTGCGGCCGGTCGGCGGACGTTGCTGGTGCTGCGGCGAGCAACGACACCAGCCAGTCGCGAGTGTCGGCGGGATCGATCACGTCGTCGATCTCGAAGTGTGAGGCCACGCTGACCGCTTTGCCGTGCTCGTAGAGGCGATCGACCATCTCCTGGAACAGCGCCTCCCGCTCGCCTGGGTCAGCGACCGCTTCCAACTCGCGGCGATAACCGAGGCGCACGGCGCCTTCGAGACCCATACCGCCGAACTCACCCGTCGGCCATGCGAGACACGCCAGCGGCGCCTTCGTCGACCCGCCCATCATCGCCTGCGCCCCGAGTCCGTACGCCTTGCGGGTGACCACTGCGACGAGCGGCACCGACAGGTTGGCGCCGGTGACGAACAGCCGGCTGCAGTGGCGGACGAGGGCCGTCTCCTCGACGTCCGGGCCGACCATCATCCCCGGGGTGTCGACGAACGACACGACCGCAAGCCCGTGCGCATCGCACAGCTGCATGAATCGCGCCACCTTGTCGGCGCCATCGGAATCGATGGCGCCGCCGAGATGGCGCGGATCGTTGGCAACGACCCCGACGGGCCGTCCTTCGATGCGGGCCAGCGCAGTCACCATGCCGCGTCCGAAGTCACAACGCAGCTCCAACACGGAATCGACGTCGAACAGACCGTCGATCGCCGCACGAATGTCGTAGGCCCGGAGACGATCGACCGGCACGACATGACGCAATGCCTGCTGGTCGGGAGCCTCCCACGTTTCGGCCGGGCCCTGGAAGTAGCCGACATAGCGCTTGGCAAGCGCAACTGCCGCAGCATCGTCGGCGGCGACGAGGTCGACCACGCCATTGGCCCGCTGCACCTCGAGGGGGCCGATCTCCGTGGGCGCAAAGGTGCCGAGCCCGCCTCCTTCGATCATCGCCGGACCGCCCATGCCGATGTTGGCTCCCTCGGTTGCGATCACGACGTCGCAACAGCCGAGCAGAGCTGCGTTGCCAGCGAAGTTGTAGCCGGAGGCGACTCCGACCAGCGGCACGGTCCCAGAGAGCTCCGCAAACCACAAGAAGGCAACACAGTCGAGCCCGCTGACGCCGAGACCGTCAGTGTCCCCCGGGCGACCGCCACCGCCTTCGGTGAAGATCACCACCGGCGCCTCGAGTTGGCGGGCGATCTCGAACAGCCGATCCTTCTTCCGGTGATTCTGGGACCCCTGGGTCCCGGCCAACACGGTGTAGTCGTAGCTCGCGACCACACATGCGGCGCGCTCGGTGCCAACCAGCTCACCATTCACCTGGGCCAGACCGCCCACCAGCCCGTCAGCGGGCGTCGATGCGATCAGATCGTCGAGTTCGCGGCGCCGTCGCTGGGCGGCAACGACGAGTGGCCCGTACTCGCGCAACGTTCCGTCGTCGACGAGGTCGGCGATGTTCTCGCGCGCCGTCCGCCGGCCGCGATCGTGGCGTTTTGTGACAGCATCCGGCCGCGCCTCGTCGAGGCCGACTCGGTGCCGCTCGACGACCTCGTCGAGGTCAGGGCGTTCGAAGTCGCCAGTGACCACGACGTCGGAGATCTCCGGTGTGTCGCTGCTCTCGCCGGCAATCGCGTCGATGCTCCCGATCGACGCGTCGGCAACGACGGTGTCGCCGACGGCAACCGACCACGACACGACGCCACCGGTCGGCGCGACCACGTCGTGGTGCATCTTCATCGACTCGACAAGCGCAACGGTCGAGCCCGCCGAGACGGCAGCGCCGTCATCGGCGAGCAGCACGACGACGGTGCCCTGGAGGGGTGCGGTGATGTCCATGTCAGATCCGATCTGGGTCGCGCTGGAACGTCGTGATCGACGCCTGGCCCATCACGAGTTCGGCCGACACTGCGGCGAACAGCGCAGGGACGATGAAACCTGGCTGTCCCGTGGTTTCAGCGACGAACATCACGGCGGCCAGCGGCACCCGGTAGCCAGCGCCGAGGAACGCGGCGATGCCGAGCAACACGTACAGCGTCGGGTCGAGCGGATTGACGAGATCGCCGATGAAACGACCGACGATGGCGCCACCCACCACGAGCGGGATGAACACACCGCCCACTCCGCCGCCCGCGAGCGTCGTCGCTGTGGCCACCATGCGCAGCACAAAGATCGCGGCGAGCAGCCACAAAGCGTGTTCTTCGCCGAGCCAGGCGATGACCTCGTAGCCCGAGCCGAGGCTGAGGCTCTCGCCCGTGAGCCCACGCGCGACCACGAACAACACGAACAGGATGGCACCGGCGACCGAGACACGCGCGACCACCGGGCGCAGGGTGAATCCCTTCGCATAGACGATGAGGCGGGAGAACAACCGGGCACCGATCGCGCAGAAGATGCCGATGAGCACGGCACCCGCGAGATCACGGAACTGGAACACCACGCTGCGATCGGAGTCGAAGCTGAAGATCGGATCGGTGTTGGTCATGGCGACGAACGTCAGGTACCCGAACGCACTCGCTACGAGGGCTGGCAGCAACATGCGCCGGGCCAACTGATCGCGGAACGGCACCTCGAGCGCAAAGATCGCGCCCGTCGCCGGCGCCTTGAAGATCGCCGCCACGCCCGCGGCGGCGCCGGCGACGAGCAGGGTGCGGTGATCGAAGTTGCGGAACGACGCCGGGAGGCGACGCTGGATCATTGCCCCGAGCGCGGAGCCGGCGTAGATCGAGGGACCCTCCAAACCCATTGCGCCACCCGAACCGAGAGTGGCGATCGCGGCTGACATCCGCCCGAGATAGGCGCGCCAGCGCAACGGGTACTCGGGATCGTGGAACGCCCGCAGATACTCGTCGGACGTCGCCGACGATGCCCCGTTGCCGAGGATGTGCAGCAGGATCGCGGACAGCACCAAACCGATCCCCGGCGCAATCGCGCCGACCCACAGCGGTGCGTCGAGCACCCAGTGGAGCACCACCTCGGCAGCGACATACTCGAAGAGCCGAACGATGACGCCGGTGACAGCACCGGTGATCGCTGCGAGGAGCACGACCTCACGGGAGCGCCGAACGAGGTCACCGAGCTCGGTCGAGCGGAGATCCAAGGTGACCGGCCTGATGCCGTCCATCACCTTCCTGCGCCACACTGGCCGCAGTGTAGGTCACTCCCCGCGTCGGGCCCGGCCTGGCGTACCCTCATCGTCTATGTCACGTGTCGTGGTCACCGGCGGGGCCGGGTTTCTCGGGTCGCATCTCTGCCGGGCCTTGCTCGATCGGGGCGACGATGTGATCGCCATCGACAACCTGGTCACCGGTTCGGTGGCGAACATCGAAGCCCTGTTCGGTCGGCCCGGGTTCACGTTCGTCGAGCATGACGTGAGCAACTACGTGTGGGTGCCGGGCGACGTCGACGTGGTGATGCACCTGGCCAGTCCGGCCAGCCCGGCCGACTTCGAGCGAATTCCCATTCAGATCCTCAAGGTCGGTGGCCTCGGCACACACAACACGCTCGGGCTGGCGATGGCCAAGGGCGCCAAGTTCTTCCTCGCTTCGACGTCGGAGGTCTACGGCGATCCGCTCGTGCACCCACAGCCCGAGGACTACTGGGGCAACGTCAACCCGATCGGCCCACGCGGCGTGTACGACGAAGCGAAGCGTTATGCCGAGGCGATGACGATGGCGTACCACCGGCACCACAGTCTCGACGTGCGCATCGTCCGGATCTTCAACACGTATGGGCCGCGAATGCGTCCCGACGATGGTCGGGCTGTGTCGAACTTCCTGGTCCAGGCCCTCCGCGGCGAGCCGATCACGATCTACGGCGACGGGTCACAAACGCGGTCGTTCACCTACGTCGACGACGAGATCCGTGGCTTTCTGGCCTTGCTCGACTCGACCGAGACCACGCCGGTCAACATCGGCAACGACCGCGAGTTCACCATTGCCGACTTGGCGCGGCTGGTGATCGATGTGACCGGATCGACCTCAGAAGTGATCCACTTGCCGCTCCCGCAAGACGACCCGACACAGCGGCAGCCTGACCTCACCCGAGCGCGGACACTGCTGCAGTGGGAGCCGACGGTGGCGCTGCGCGACGGTCTCGTCGAAACGGCGAGCTACTTCCGCAACGTGATCGGGCCGGTCTCGGTCGCCGACGATCAACGTCGGCCAACGCCGTCGTAACCGAGGCCAGCGGCTCGAACCTCGTCGGGATCGAGCAGGTTGCGAGTGTCGACGATCGTCGTCCCCGCACGGACTGACGCTGCTGTTCGCGCCAGATCGATCTTGGCGAACTCCGGCCACTCGGTGAACACTCCGATCACATCGGCGTCGGTCATCGCCGCGTATGGGTCAGCGACCAACTCGATGCCCGCCAGGGCAGCGGCGCGATGCGCCGTCAACTCCCCGAGTGTCGTCGGGTCGAATGCCCGGACCCGTCCACCACGCCGGCGAATCTCGTCGATGATCGCCAACGCCGGCGATTCGCGCAGGTCGTCGGTTCCCGCCTTGAACGTCAACCCGAGCGCCCCGACGGTGACGCCCGACAAATCGGCGCCGTCGCCACGACCGGCGGCCCGCCCGATCTTGTCGATCATTCGCGCCCGCTGTTCGTCGTTGACCTCGATGACACCACGCATCATCGAGAAGTCGTAGCCATGGTCCTCGGCGATCTTCACCAGCGCTCGCGAGTCCTTCGGGAAACACGAACCACCCCAGCCCGGCCCGGGATTGAGGAACGCCCGTCCGATGCGCTGATCCGATCCGATTCCGTCGACGACTGCAGCGACATCCGCGCCGACCGCCTCACACATCGCGGCGACGGCATTCACGAACGAGATCTTCATCGCCAAGAACCCATTGGCCGCGTACTTGATCGTCTCTGCCGACGCCGGGTCGGTGATCTGCACCCGGGCCCCGAGCGACTCGTACAACGCGGCAACGCGCTCGGCAGCAGCGGTATCCGCCGAACCGATGACCACGCGATCGGGATGCAGAAAGTCGTGGACCGCTGTACCTTCACGGAGGAACTCCGGGTTCGACACGACCGACACGTCACTGCGACCCAACGCCGCCTCGACGACGCGCGTCGAACCCACCGGCACGGTCGACTTGTTGACCACCACCGCGCCGGGGCGGAGCGCATCGGCGATCTCCCCCGCAGCGGTCTCGATGTACGACAAATCGGCGCTGCCGTCCTCGCCCTGTGGCGTCGGCACGCAGAGAAAGACGACGTCGGCGTCGGCGGCAGCGGCCTGCGATCCGACAACAAACGACAGCCGACCGGCGGCCACCGACTCGGCGACGAGCGCCTCGAGACCCTCCTCGACAATCGGTACGCCCCCACCGTTGAGCACCTCGACCTTGCGCGGATCGATGTCACCACACACGACGACATGACCCAACGAGGCCAGACACGCACCCGTCGTCAGACCGACGTATCCGGTCCCCACGACGCCGATCCGCATCGGTGCCGACGTCACGCTGTCGCCCATCTGCACGTCCTTTCGTTCACGTCGCCGACTCGCACCGACGCCCGGCGGCGTCGACGGAGAGCATGAGGCTAGCGGTCGTGTCGGCGTGTGCGCGGCGTGCCCCGCTGACTACCGTCATGCCTCGTGCACAGTCCGCGATTGCCCACCACCTCCGGTAGTGACGGGAGCGCGAGCGACGGGACCGACAGCGGCGACAACAACGACAGTGTGTCGTTCGACGACTGTGGCGACGACCCCGGTTGGTTGTGCGAGAAGATCTACGACCTCACCGGGAACGGTTTTCTCGCGTCGACCGCCGGCGCGTTCCTGACGGTGCTGCTGATCTTCGTCGTCGCCTGGATTGCGTCGCGCGTGGTCAAGCGCTACCTGCGTAAAGCGGTCCAGCGGATGATCGCCAGCGAACCCTCAGCGACCACGCGCGACGGCCTGAAGCGACTCGGACTCGACGACTCGGGCGACGCCGAACTGCTGGGCTCGAGCCCCGATACCGCGTCGCGTCGGGCGTCGCGAGCGACGTCGATCTCGTTCGTGCTCGGGGGCACGGTCTCCGTCATCATCTGGACGCTGGCGGTGCTGATGGCGTTGGCGGAGCTCGGGCTCAACCTCGGCCCGCTGATCGCGGGCGCTGGGATCGCCGGCGTCGCATTGGGCTTTGGCGCTCAGGACCTGGTGAAGGACTGCATCAGCGGGCTGTTCGTGCTGCTCGAGGACCAATACGGCATCGGCGACGTGGTCGACCTCGGCGAGGCCGTGGGTGTCGTCGAACGGATCACCTTGCGCGTCACCATCCTGCGCGGACTCGACGGAACCGTGTGGCACGTTCCCAACGGTGAGGTCACCCGCGTCGGCAACCTGTCGCAGCTGTGGTCGGTCGCTCTCGTCGATCTCGACGTGGCCTACGACAGCGACCTCGACCAGGTCGGCGAGATCCTGCTCAATGCTGCCCACGAAGTGTGCGATACAGAGGAGTGGTCGCCGATAGTGATCGAAGAACCCAAACTCCTCGGAGTCGAAGCACTCGGGGCCGACGGCATCACGCTGCGCGTCACCGTCAAGACCAAGCCCGGCGAGCAGTGGGCGCTACAACGCGAGATGCGTCGCCACTTCAAGCAGGTCTTCGACGAGGCAGGAATCGAGATCCCCTTCCCGCAACGGACCATTTGGATGCGGTCGGGCGACGAGTGACCGCCGCTGTGACCTGCGGCGATGGCATGATGAGCGGGTGACGGACGTGGGACTCAGCGCAAGCGTCATCGCGCCCGCTCACGATCGAGGGTCCCTGACCTTCGCGATCATCGTCACGGCGTTGGGATTCCTTGCCGTCATCTTGGCCGAGCAATGGGTCGCCCCGCCTCGGCCTGCGCCGGCTGCCCGTGCCGGTGCACTGCGCAAGGAGTCTCCTGCGGTGGTCAACCTGCTGACCAACGACGCAACGGTGACCGCCGCTGGATTCCGAGCAACGATGCTCGACCTCGCCGCCCGCGGCTGGCTGCGCATCGTGGCGCCCGCCGATGAAGAGGACGAGTTGGCCCGGGTTCGTCCGGCGGCAACCGCCTTCAAGGGCGATTCGCTGCTCCCGCACGAACGCCTCGTGCTGCAACACGTCATGGCGCGATTCACCACCGATCGAGCGATTCCGGCGCGCTACCTGGCGGTCGATGTCCGCGGCAGTTGGTGGCGCCGATTCCGCGGCCTGGTCGAGGCCGAAGCCAAGCGTGGTGGTCTCGTACGACACCGTTGGAAGCCCTTGGCGATCGCACCGCCGGTCGCACTGACCGTGCTGGCGGCGATTCTGTGGTGGCGAGCGTTGCGCACCGGCGACGAAGAGGTCGCCGTGATCGACTCGCTCGTTCCCAGACTGGTCGCCGCTGCTGTTGCGGTCGCCATCGTCGTCTTGGCCATCCGCGTCGGCCGCCACCTCGTCCGCCGGGAACTGACCCATACGCCGGCGGGCGTGACCGCCACGCAACGATGGCTCGCCATTCGCCAGCGCCTCGTCGAAGCCGACTTCGGGCGCATGGCGCCGAGCGCCACCCAGGCCGGCGATCGACGACTGGCCTACGCAGCGGCGATGTGCCTCGCCGAAGGCGCTGCGGTCGAGCTTCCGCTGGCCCGCGAGGATGCCCGCCGTGCCTGGAGTTCGGTGGGAGGACGGGCCCGCCTGGTGCGGGTCAACTACCCGCTGCGGCCCGGGTACGGGCTGTCTCCGTACACCGCGCTCTTGGGTGGTCTCATCGGCACACTGGTGGCACTGCGTGCCCGGCGGTACTTCGACGACGTGGCCCGCCAGGAGGCCCTCGGCTCCTTGTACGACCGGTTCCCCGATCAGGACTGGCTGATCGCTGACATCTTCACGGGACTCACGGCGCTGGCCTACATCGCGATCGTCGGCGGACTGTGGCTGGCGCTCGCCGGCGCGGCGGACCTGTTCGGCAAGGTCGAGCGGACCGGCGTGATCCTGCGCACACGGCGACCAGCGGAGATTTCACCGATGCCCAGACCGCTGCGTCGCTTCGTCGAACGCGATCGATACAGCGTGTTCGTGGCGGTCGACGACGGCGAGAGTGGCACCGTCACTGCGTGGCGATCGACGGAACGCACGGCTGTCCCGCAGGGAGCGATGGCGGTCGTATCGGCCAGCCTGGTCCTCGGGCACGTCCGCAAGTCGGCGCCGGTCGGCCACCGCCTCATCGACGAGCTGTAGCCGAGCGAGCGCTACGCGCGGTCGGCGTTGCGTCGAATCTCGCCGATCATCTCGGTCCACCGCGTCGGCGGTAGATCGTGCCCCATCTCCGGGTACATCACCAGCCGCGACCCTGGCACTGCGGCGGCGGTGGCCACACCCCCGCTCGGCTTCACCAGTGGGTCCAGCATCCCGTGAATCACCAGCGTCGGCGCGGTCACACCGGTGAGACCTTCAGTGCGGTCGGGGCTGGCCATGATCGCGGCGGTCTGCCGTTCGGTGCCCTGTGGCCGGAAGCTGCGGTTGAGGCTCGTCGTGGCCCGCTCACGGGTCGCGTCGGCGTCGAACTCGGTCCCCGAGATGTAGCCGAAAATCGTCACGGCGCGGTCGATCCCCTCGTCGACCGTGACCGCGGGCTTGAGGCGAGCCATTTTGGCCATCAATTTCTTGGCGATCATTCCGTTCTTCCGGTCGCCCGTGTTCGACATGATCGAGGTCAGCGAACGCACTCGTTGGGGGTGCTCGATGGCGATCGTCTGGCTGATCATCCCACCCATCGACATCCCGACCACGTGCGCCGAGTCGATCCCGATCGCGTCCAGCAGCCCGACGGCGTCGGCCGCCATGTCGGAGAGCAGATACTCGCTCGCAGGCGGCCGCTTGACCAGTGTCGACAGCGTCGCACTGACCTGGCTGGGCGGCTGCCAGTCGAACTCGGTACTCAACCCCTGGTCGCGGTTGTCGAAGGTGATCACCTGGAATCCCGCCGACGCCAACTCGGCGACGAAGTCGGGGTGCCAGTCGGTGAGCTGGCCACCGAGTCCCATCACCAACAGCAACGGATCACCCGCTCCGGTGGTGTCGTACTCGATCGTGATCCCGTTGGCGTCGACGGCAGGCACGGTGGACCATGCTACAACCGAGTCGGCAAGCGCCAGAAGCCTGCCTTCAGGTACTCACCTTCCCGGAACGTCACCGGGTGGTCAGTGTCGTGACCGGTGCGAACGATCTCCCGACCGCCGCGTTCAGCCACCCTGGGTGCAACGATCTCGAAGAAGCGAGTCGTCGAGACTCTCGATGAACACGAGGCGAGCATGAGCACCCCGCCCGGTGCCGTCACGTCGAGTGCGAGACCTGCCAATCGCTCGTACGCTCGCGCGGCGCGTTCGACGTCGGCGGCGCGCTGGGCGAATGCGGGCGGATCGACGACCACGACGTCGAACCGGCGCCCGGCGCGCCGCAGACCGCGCAACGCGTCGAAGGCATCGCCGACCTCCGTGGTGTGCACGAACCCGGGTGTCGCCGCATTGCGCCCGACGTTGCGTTCGGCGACAGCCAGCGTCGGACCCGACGCATCGATCGAGTGCACCGACGCCGCCCCACCGGCTGCAGCGTGTGCGCCGAACCCGCCGGTTGCAGCGAAGACATCGAGCACGGCGGCGCCGTCGGCCAGACCACCGATCCGGCGTCGATTGGCCCGCTGATCGAGGAAGTATCCGGTCTTCTGTCCGCGTACGACATCGGCTTCGAGATCGAGGCCCCACTCACCGAAGCGGACGAGGGGATCGTCGAGCGCACCGTCAATCACCGTTCCGTCGGCGGGACCGTCGACGACGTGACGGGCACGACGCACCACGACTGCGCCCGCCCCGGTGACATCCACTGCGACGTCAACGACGACCTCGAGCCACGGGATCCACGCAGCTGTGTAGATCTTGATCACCAGGACATCGGCGTACCGGTCGATGACGAGACCTCCGAGACCGTCGTTTTCTCCGTTGATCACCCGGTATCCGGCGCCAGGTGCGTCGCGACCAGCGCGGGTCATCGCCCGGACGAGCGAGCGGCGCAACCCCAGCGCAGCGCCCAGACGCCCTCGGATCCATTCCGCATCGATCGGAGTCGGGGACCCTTGGTGCAGCACGCGGATGGCGATCGGCGCCTCGGGATCGAACAATCCGACCGCCGCGAACCGCTTGCGCTCGTCGAACACCACGGCGAGGTCTCCGGCACGACCTGCGGGGTCGACAGAGCGAATCGAACCGTCAAAAACCCACGGATGACCCCCACGAATCCGCCGAAGTGCATCGGGGGTGACGCGCACTGCGACGCGGCCCGGCGCGGGGCGGGAGTCGGTCGGCATACCGCCAGGATGCCGGATCGCGGGCCATCGAGCGCTACAACACGGAGATGAGCGATCACGCATCCCCGACCGCCCCAGCAGCTGATGCCCTCACCGTCGCGAGCCTGTTCGGTGTGGAAGGCAAGACCGTTCTCGTCACCGGCGGATCACGCGGCATCGGGGAGATGATCGCCGCCGGATTTCTGGCCAACGGCGCGAAGGTCTACATCTCGTCGCGCAAGGCCGACGTGTGCGACGCGACGGCCGCCCGCCTCTCGGCGGAGTTCGGCGGCGAGTGCATTTCCCTGCCGGCGAACCTCGCCGACCTGGACGGCGTCGAGACCTTGGCTGCCGCGCTGTCAGAGCGGGAGACAGGCCTCGACGTACTGGTCAACAACGCCGGCGTGTCATGGGGAGCGCCCCTCGAGGAGTTCCCAGAGGGCGGGTGGATGAAGGTGATGGACACCAACGTCAAGGGCGTGTTCTTTCTCACCCAACGACTCCTCCCGCTCCTCGAGGCTGCGGGAACCTCGGAGTCGCCGTCACGGGTGGTCAACATCGGCTCGATCGACGGCATCCGCACGCCGGTGTTCGACACCTGGTCGTACGGCCCTTCGAAGGCCGCCGTCCACGCCTTGACCCGGCAGATGGGGGTCAAGCTTGCGCCCCGGCATGTGCTGGTCAACGCAATCGCGCCCGGACCGTTTCCGACGTGGATGCTCTCTACCGGTGTCGGCACGGGCGGAGATGTCGAGAACACCGACTGGGACGCGGTCGGCAGCACCAACCCGACCGGTCGTGTCGGGAGTCCCGAAGACATCGTGGGACTGACGATCTACCTCTGCTCGCGCGCTGGCCAGTACACCGTTGGCGAAGTGATCACCTGCGATGGCGGATCGGCATACTCGTAGGCACGAACCTCACAATCGCCGGGAAGCGATCGACGTCGCCTCGACGACCTGGTCGTCCGGGGTGATCTAGCGTGACCCGGGTGAGTGATATCTCCCGCATTGCGATCAGCACCGGCGGCGGCGACGCACCCGGCCTCAACGCGGTCATCCGCTCGGTCACTCTTGCAGCGGTCCGGCGAGGCTGGGAAGTGCTCGGCATCCGTGACGGCTTCCACGGCCTGATGCTTCCGGACGACTACCCCGACGGTGGGCTCGTGCGTCTCGATCGCGACGACGTCCGCGGGATCTCCCACCTCGGCGGAACGATCATCGGTTCGACGAACAAGGGCAATCCGACCGCCTTCCCGGTGCAGAGCACCGACGGCGGCTGGGAAGAGGTCGACCGCACGCACGAGCTGATCGGGATGTTCCGTCAACACGAGATCGACGCGCTCGTCACTGTCGGTGGCGATGGTTCGCTGACCATCGGCAATCACCTCCACCGCCACGGCATGCGCGTGATCGGCGTGCCCAAGACGATCGACAACGATCTCGACAAGACCACTGCGACGTTCGGTTTCGACACAGCGGTGAACTTCGCCACCGAGTGCATCGACCGGCTGTTCACGACAGCGACATCGCACGGCCGAGTCATCGTCGTCGAGGTGATGGGTCGGTATGCAGGGTGGATCGCGCTGCACGCAGGGATGGCCGCCGGCGCCCACTCGATCCTCATCCCCGAGATCCCCTACGAGCTGGAGAGGGTCGCCGAGACGATCAAAGAACGCGAATCCCGCGGCGCGAAGTACTCGATCGTTGTCGTTGCCGAAGGCGCGATGTCGATCGACGGTGTGATCTCCACCAAGGGCAAGACGGTTGGTCAGGAGGTGCGCCTCGGTGGCATCGGCGCCAAGGTCGCCGCTGGTTTGGAAGCCTTGACCGGTCGCGAGTCGCGCACCATTGTGCTCGGCCACCTCCTGCGTGGCGGCCCGCCGACCGCGCTCGATCGACTCCTGGGTATGCGCTTCGGTGCCGGCGCGGTGCGGGCGCTCGAGGAGGGCCACGACGGTGTCATGGTCGCGCTGCAGCCCCCGAACGTGATCTACGTCCCCCTGGCCGAGGCCACGGCCAGCATGAAGACCGTGCCGCCCGAGTGTGACACGATGCTGACCGCACGCGACCTGGGCATCAACTTCGGCGACTGAACCGTCGCTGGCTACGAGGCGCTCGCCCGGCGCGACGCATACGGCCACGACTCGTGGCGCGCCGGCACGCTCACGCGCCGCGTGAACGCCAGCCGCGCCACGAATTCGTCGAACACATCATCTGCGTCGCCGTCGGCGAGGTTGGTCAACTCGATCGCGTCGCCGTCGAGGTCGTACAGCTCCCACTGGTCGGCGAGGGCCTCGCGACGGTAGGTCTCGGTGCCGTCGTCGAGCACGGAGGCGAGATGGCGTCGCCCGGGCTCGGTCCACGTCGCGGGATCGTCAAACGTGCGTACGAGCTTGTATAGGCGTCCATCGATGGCCGAGCGAGCGACGATCCCTTCGAAGTTGGCGCCGACATCCGCTGGTACGTGAATCATCAGCTCTGGTGGTGGATCGTCGCCCTGACCCGCCGCACGCGCCACCGCTGACGCGCCGGTGTCACCTTCGCAGATGTTGTCGCGCGTCAGCATGTACACCGCTCGGGCAGCATCACTGGGGGCGCCATCGACGACGTCGAGCAAGCTCGCTCCGGGGAGGGGGTGCACCTCGGTGAACGACGTCGCCAGCTGCGCTCCGATCGAGGCCTCGTCGAGGCCAGCTGCGTCGAGCAGTGTCGGCACGACATCGACGTGCGACGACGGATCGTCGACCACCCGGCTGCCGTCGGTGACGACCGCCCCATCAGCGATCCGGGCCACATGGAATGGGATCCGGGTCGCCTCGTCGTACAGGTTGAACCACTTCTGATGGAGTCCGCCGTGCGCCCCGAGGAGCTCTCCATGATCTGACGTTCGTACCACCACCGCGTGGGATGACCCGCCGTCGGTCACCGTCTGCCGGACCCGATCGACGGGCCCGTCGACCTCGGCGTGGAGGCGGTAATACAGATCGCGATACCGCTGTTCGTTGTCGGCGTACAACGCAGCCACGGCGGCTGCTGGGCCGTACATCGACGGATAGGCCGCCCGGTATGCCGCCTGCGCGGCCGGCTTGCTCGAGAGGTCCTCCGCGTCCGTCGGCGACGGCCCCACAGGCGGCGGCTCGCGGTGCGGCGCGTCGACGAGCGGCTCGCCGCGGTTGATCCACAGGGGGAACAGCACGATGTCGTGCGGATTGACGAAGCTTGCGACGAGCAGAAAGGGCCGCAGGGCATCGGCGTCTCCACGACGGCGTCGTGCGTAACGATTCTGCAGCCATGCGACGACTCGATCGGCGATCAGCTCGTCACGGCGAACACCGGCGTTGCCCAACGCACCACCGTGCGGTTCAGGCCCGACCCAACCACTGAACCCGAACGGCGCCAACGGATCGGCGTCGAGATAGGCCGCGACCGCAGCCTGGTCAATGACGCCCTGGGCATCGTTCGTCGCCAGCGGCGTGCCGTCGGTGTCGATCAGATCGGCGTGACTGATGTGCCACTTGCCGTCGTAGTGGGTGTCGTAGCCACCGGCGCGGAACCAGTTGCCCAGCGTCGGAACCTCGCCCTCGCGCAGCCAACGCAGCCGACTGTCGTCGGCCGTCTTCCCGAGGCCGTCTGTCTGGGTGACGCCGTGCACGTCGGGGTACTGCCCGGTGAACAGCGTTGGCCGGCTGGGTACGCACGCCAACGATCCGGTGTAGTGCCGATCAAACGACACTGCGTGGTCGGCAAACCACCGTTCGCCTGGCAGTTGCCGCCTTCGCCAGTCCGCCAGCTCGTCTGACTCGTAGGGCGGCGCCGCCCGCTCTTCGTCGGTCATGATCACGACGACGTCTGGCCGATCCTCACCGACCACGAGCGGACCGGCCACGCGCTGCCCAGCTGACGAGGACATCAGCCGATGAAGTCGACGAGCAGCTGCGCCAACTCGGGCCCGCGGTCCTCCTGCAGGAAGTGACCTCCCCCTTCGATGGTCACGTGACGCTGACCCTTGGCGCCCGGCACCTTCTCGAGAAACGGCGCATCACCGCCGGCGGTCACCGGATCGGAGTCGGAGAACGTCAGCAAGAACGGTTTGTCGAACGTCGCCAGCACCTCCCAGGCAGCTTCGTTGTCGGCAGTCGCCGGGTCGTCGGGCGTGGTCGGCACCAGCGTCGGGAAGATACGCGCCCCCGCCTTGTAGCGGTCGTCGGGGAAGGGCGCGTCGTACCCCGCGATCACATCTGCCGTCAGGTCGGTCGTACAGCCGCCGTTGATGATTGCGCCGACCGGGAAGTCAGGTGTCTCCTGCGAGAACTTCTGCCATGCGAGGAACGCATCGCTCGCAGGGCCATGGCCGGTCGGCAGGCCGGTGTTCCCGATCGCCACGCGGGAGTAACGCTCCGGCGCCTCGGCGAGCAGTCGCAAACCGATCAGACCACCCCAGTCCTGACCGAAGTAGGTGATGTCATGGAGGTCGAGCACGTCGAAAACCAGCTCGCGCATCCATGCCACATGACGGGCAAAGGTGTAGTCAGCTTGCTCAGTCGGCTTGTCGCTGCGACCGAATCCGACGAGATCGGGGGCGATCACACGATGACCGGCGTCGGCGAGCACCGGAATCATGTGGCGATACAAGAAGCACCATGACGGTTCGCCGTGCATCAACAGCACAGGGGGTGCGTCGGCGGGGCCCTCGTCAAGGTAGTGCACGCGCAGCGTGCCGCCATCGCCGTCGCCGATGTCGGCGTAGTGCGGAGCGAACGAATAGCCGGGCAGACCGTCGAATCGTTCGTCGGGTGTGCGAATGGTGTCCACAGGGCGAAGGTAGCAGTCGTCCCGGCGACTGCGAGTACGACTCTCACACGACGGCGAGCACGCCGGCGGCGGGCCGTAGGCTCCGGGCGATGACCGTCCCCGAACACAACACGTTGACGGCTCGCCGTCTGCGCGCCGTGCAACACCGCAGCGCTCGACGAGCACGCGCCGATGCCGGTCGCAGCCGCCGCGAACGCGTTCCGATCGATGCTCACTCCGAGGTCGATGTCGATCAACGACCGGACCCACTGGCCATCCTCACGGCCCAGGACACCACGCGACTCGCAGCGCTGGTCCCGATCCGCCACAGCCGGATGAGCCCGACGCCGTTCACGATGTATCGCGGGTCTGCCGCGGTGATGGCGAGCGATCTGCACCGATCTCCGACCACCGACCTGCAGGTACAGCTGTGCGGTGACGCGCATCTCTCGAACTTCGGCATGTTCTTCGGGCCCGACCGTCGCCTCGTCGTCGACGTCAACGACTTCGACGAAACACTCCCCGGACCGTTCGAGTGGGACGTCAAACGCCTCGCCGCAAGCGTGGTGATCGCCGGACGCGACAACCGGTTCGACGACGCGTCGATCCGACGAGCCACGCGCGCCGCGATCGAGGGGTACTGCACCGAGCTCGGCCGGACGGCGCGCATCGATCCTCTGACCGCTGTGTACGAGCGGCTCGAGGTGCAGCGGGCGGTTGCGAAGCTGCAGGGCAAGAAGCGCAAACGCGCCGACAAAGTCGTTCGCAAATCGCGTTCCAAGACGAGCATGCGCGCCGTGAGCAAGCTCACCGACATCGTCGACGGACGAAGGCGCATCGTCGCGGATCCGCCGCGCATCGTCCCGCTCGAGCTCGCCCACCAACCCGAACTGCTCCCCGATGTACTCGACTTCTTCGAGCGCTACCTCCAGAGCCTGCCGGCGCATCGCCGCGCGCTGCTCGACCGGTACTCGATCGTCGACGTCGCGCACAAGATCGTCGGCGTCGGCAGCGTCGGCACGCGGTGCGTGATCGTGCTCCTCGAGAGCGGCGACGGCGAGCCACTGTTCCTGCAGTTCAAAGAAGCCGGGCAATCGGTTCTCGAGCCGCACACATCCGCAAGCCGTTACACCAACCAAGGAGAACGGGTCGTCCAAGGTCAGCGACTCATGCAGACAATGGGCGACATCCTCCTCGGTTGGGCCACGTTCGAACGCTCCGACGGTGCCACGCGCGACTTCTACTTCCGCCAGCTGTGGGACGGGAAGGGCTCGTTCGACATCGACCGGATGGGTCGCAAGGCGTTCGCGCAATACGCCCACACGTGCGGACGAGTGCTCGCGCTCGCGCACAGCCGGTCAGGGGACGCAGCGATGATCGCCGGTTACGTCCTCGACGACGCACTCGCCGACTCTCCGTCCGGTCGCGAGTTCGTCGATGCGATCGACCGGTTCGCGCATACCTACGCCGACCTGGTCGACGTCGACCACGCTGCCTACCTCGACGCGATTCGCGCGGGCACGATCAGCACCAGGGACGGCTGAAGATGTACGCCGTCGCCACCTTCCTGGTCGTCGCGGTCATGACCCTGACGTTCACCCGACTCGCCACCGGCGCGCTGCTGGCCACGGGGATGCCACCAGACATCGCTGCGTTCCAGGCGCGCTCTGCGTTCAGCGGAGCGGGGTTCACGACGACCGAGGCCGAGAACGTCGTCAATCACCCTGTGCGCCGACGAATCATTGCGACGACGATGTTCGTCGGGAGCCTCGGCACCCCCACCCTCGTCGTGTCGGTGATGGTCGGGCTCATCGCTCCCGGCCCGGGTTCGACCACCGAACGCTCACTGGTTGCGTTCTCCGGGCTGCTCTTCATCGTGCTGGTGGCAACGAACAGACCGATGACGCGCATCTTGACCGACGTCGGTCGGCGCTACGCGAATCGCCGGCTGCTGCCGGCATTGTCGACCGAGGTCGACGAAGAGCTCACGCTCGGCGCCGACCACATCGTCGCCACGCTGCGAATCGATAAGCACCCGGACAATACGTACCGAAGTCTCTCCGCGATGTCCGACGGACTCCCCGATGTACGAGTGCTCGGCCTCCGACGGGAGGGCGACTACCTCGACGCGACGGGCTCCGATGTCGAACTCCACCCGGGCGACGAGCTCATCGTCTACGGCAGCCGCGACTCGATCGCCGCACTCGGCTCATCGTGACGGCGACGAGCGACTGATGCTCGTCTGCCTTGGCGATCTCGTCGACGACGTGATCGTGCACCAGCGCGCCGCAGCGTTCAGCTTCGCTGCCGATACCGAGTCGTACGTTTCCCGCCGTCGGGGCGGCAGCGCCGCCAACGTCGTCGCCACTGCGCAACGGATCGGTACGCCGGCACGTCTACTCGCGGCTGCAGGCGCCGACCGCGTCGGTGACGGACTTGTCGATGACCTGCGACGACGCGGCATCGACACGCGCTTCATCCAACGGCGCGGACGCAGTGGAACCGTCGTCGCACTGGTGGACCACACCGGTGAGCGCTCGATGCTCACCGACCGCGGCACGTCCGCGGATTTTCGGCCGCCGCCGAGGACTGCGCTGCGCGGGACCCGCGCCCTGCACATACCGCTGTACTCGCTCGCCGAGCCACCCCTGGCCCACACCGCAACCGGGTTGGCGAAGTTGGCCCATGAGCGGGGACTACTCGTCACCGTCGACGCGTCGTCGGCGAGCTTGCTCGACGAACTGGGCCGCGCCCGGGTCGGTTCGCTGCTCGACCAGCTCGATCCCTTCGTCGTCCTGGCCAATGCCGACGAGGCCCAACGCATCGACTCGGCACCGAACTACCTGGTTGCCAAAGCCGGGAGCGGGCCGACCACAATCATCCGTGATGGCCATGCCGTGGGCGAGGTGCCAGCGATCGCCCTCACCGGCGTCGACGACACCACCGGCGCCGGTGATGCCTTCGCTGCGGGGATGCTGACCGGCTTGATCGAGACCCCCGACGAGCTGGTCGGCGCATGCCACCGAGGTCACCTCACAGCTGCAGCTCTCCTCGTCGGTCGCGGCGCCGGGCGGCAACACGAGCGATGATGGACCTGTGAGCGAAGACGAAATCCTGATTGCACTCGGCACGATCGTCGTGTTCGGCGTGGGTGCACAATGGATCGGTCGGCGCGTCGGCATCCCCTCGATCCTCACCCTTCTTCCTGCGGGGTTGCTCGCCGGCGACGTGTTCGATCTCGTCAACCCGACCGATCTCTTCGGCGATCTCCTGTTTCCCCTGGTCGCCTTGCTCCTCGGCCTGTTGCTGTTCCAGGCGGGTCTGCAACTGCGGATCCACGATCTGCCGTCGCACGCGCGGCGATCGGTGGCGCGATTGGTGTCCGTCGGCGCGCTGATCACATTCATCGGTGCATCGATCACCGTCTGGCTGTTGTTCGACGTCTCCATCGGGTTGGCCGTCATGGTCGGCTCGATCCTGATCGTGTCGGGGCCGACGGTCGTGGGGCCGCTGCTGGCAGTCGTCCGCCCCGTCGCGCCCAACGGTTCGATCCTCAATTGGGAGAGCACGGTCCTCGACCCCATCGGCGCCACCGTCGGCGTCGTCGTACTCAACCTCCTGCTGGCAGTCGAGCGGCCTGGGCTCCACCCCCTGCTGCAGTTGCTCGAACGTCTTGGGCTCGGCATCGGCGTCGGATTGGTGATGGGACTTGTTCTGGTACTGGTGATGTCGAGGTTCCTGCTCACCGACGACATGGAGGCGTCGGTGGCGCTGCTGTTCGCGGTGCTCGCATTCACCATCGCCGAGGTGCTCCTGAGTGAGGCCGGGTTCTTCGCCACCGTGACCGTCGGCATCTTCGCCGCCAACCAGGGCCTGGTGGCGACGCAACGCATCGTCGGTGTCAGCGAGACCCTCGACGTGTTGATCATCGGAACGTTGTTCATCGTCTTGGGAGCGCTGGTCCAGATCGAGGACTTGATCGACTACGCGCTGCCGACCGCAGGCCTGGTGGTCGTGCTCGTCTTCATCATCCGCCCGTTGTCCGTCGCCATCGGTCTCGCAGGTCTCTCGTTGCCCTGGCGCGACCGCGCCTTGATCGCATGGGTCGACCCGCGCGGCGTAGTCGCCGCCGCGACCGCGGCCCAGTTCGCCGGTCGGCTCGACAACGACGGCTACGACACCGAGTTCATGCTGCCGGTCGTGTTCGGGGTGATCCTCGGGACCGGCGTCTTCTACGGCATCACCACCCCCTTCGTTGCGCGCTGGCTACGCGTGGCGCGACCCAGCCCGACGGGCGTCGGCCTCCTGGGCAACGACCCGTGGTTGGATGACTTCGCCGCAGCGTTGGCGCGTGCGGGCGCACGAGTCCTCCTCGTCACCACGCGGCCGCCTCCTCCAGACCAACTGGTTCCCGGCGCTACGACCGTCGACGTCGCACCCCTGCACCCGACCACGCCCGGGCCGTTCTTCCCGCGACCCAGCTCGCTGCCCATCGAAACGGCGACCGATCCAGATTCTCACGGAAGCATCACCACGCTGTCTCTGCACGCCGGCCTGCAAGAGGTCGAAGAGGCCGTGGAGGAAGCTGCCGTTGCCGACATGGTCGTCTCGTTTCGTCAGGGTGCGGTCAACGCGCTCGTGATCTCCACCTTCATCGAGGTCCTCGGTCGCCGGCAGGTGCTGCTGCTCCCCGACGGCAGCTCCGCTGCACCGCGCCGCCTGATCCCCTCGCCGGGCGAAGGAACGTCACACATCATTCCTTCGCCGCTGCGCATCACGAACCGTCCGTTCCGCGGCGCGTTGACCCTCACCTCGATCGTCGAACGGTTGCGCTCCGGATGGCAGATCGAGACCTTCGACCACTCGCCGCCGGCCGACTCGATCGTGTTGGCGGCCGTCGGCGACGACGGCCGCGTCGACCTCCAGCGCCCGCAACCGAGCGAGCATCAGCGCGGCCGCCACCGCAGATCGAGTCGCGACGAGAACGTCAGCTTCGTTGTCCTGACGCCCGGCTCAGCTCCCCCGAATTGACCCCTTCCACCGCCGAGTGTCGCCGACGTATGGCTCGCTGGCGCGCGCTCATCGTGCTGTCGGTCACGCAGTTCCTGATGGTCCTCGACCAGTCGGTGATGAACGTCTCGATCAGCCAACTGGTCGAAGACTTCGACACGACGGTGTCGTGGATTCAGGTCGTCATCACCTTGTACTCGCTGGTGATGGCTGCGCTGATGATCACCGGCGGCAAGGTCGGCGACATCATCGGACGGCGACGCGCCCTCGTCATCGGCTTGCTCATCTACGGCTCGGGGTCGGCGCTCACCGCCGCGTCGTGGTCGGTGGGGTCGCTGGCCATCGGTTGGTCGATCCTCGAAGGCATCGGCGCCGCGCTGGTCCTGCCAGCAATGGCTGCGCTGATCGCCGGCAACTACGAGGGCACAGACCGCGTCACCGCCTACGGCGTCCTTGGCGGCATGGCCGGCGCCGGGATCGCAATCGGCCCCATTCTCGGCGGTTGGGCGACGACGAACCTGTCGTGGCGTGTCGTCTTCGTCGGTGAGGTGGTGGTCGCGCTGGCGATCGTTCTCACCAGCGGTTGGATCGCCGATGTCGCATCGAAGAAGCGGCCACAACTCGACCTCGTCGGCGCCGTGCTGTCCGCCTCCGGAATGGCGATTGCCGTGCTGGGGGTGTTGCAGTCGTCCACGTGGGGCTGGGTCGCTCCGATCAACTCGCCCGTCGAGCCGTTCGGATTCGCGCTCACGCCGTTCGTCATCGCCGCTGGCATCGCGCTGCTCTACGCATTCAAGCTGTGGTCGGCGTATCGAGTGCGTCGGGGCCTCGACCCTCTCATCGACTTCGAGCTGTTCAGAATCACCCCGTTGCGCGCCGGCCTGTCGACGTTCGTCGCGCAGAACACGGTGTTGATGGGCATCTTCTTCGCCCTTCCGCTCTACCTGCAGATCGTGCTCGGACTCAACGCGCTCGACACCGGCGTGCGCATGCTGCCGACGTCGATCGTGATGTTCGCCGTGTCGTTCAGCGGAGCGCTGCTGCTCAAGTACTTCGGCCAGCGCACGATCATTCGCATCGGGCTCGGCGTGCTCCTCGTCTCCGGTCTCGTCCTCCTTGGCACGATCGAACCAACACTCGACGGCTTCAGCTTCGGTCTCGGCATGGCCCTGCTCGGCGCTGGGATGGGCCTCATCGCCAGCCAGCTCGGCAACATCGTGTTGAGCTCGGTCGACGCCGACGCCCGTAGCGAAGCCGGCGGCCTGCAGTACACGTCGCAACAGTTGGGGTCGTCGTTGGGTGTTGCGCTGATCGGCTCGATCGTGCTCACCGGACTGGGCGCCGCTTTCATCAACCAGATCGAGGACGACCCGGACGTACCTGCGGAGGTCACCGCCGACGTCGAGGTGGCGCTGTCATCGGGCGTCAACTTCGTCGCCGCCGACGACGTCGCCGCCAACGCGGCCGAGGCCGGGCTCCCTCCCGAGACGGTCGAGATATTGGTCGACAACTACGAAGACGCGCAGCTGCTGGCACTCAAGGCGGGGCTGCTCGCCGTGATCGGAATCGCGGCGATCGGATTCCTTGCGACGGGCGGGCTGCCCAACCGTCGCTCGACCTAGCTGTTCGTCTTGCGGCCGCGCCCGACCTACAGGTCGCCGAGGATCTCTTGGCGCTTCTGCTCGAACTCCTCGTCGGAGACCAGCCCGTCGGCGTGGAGCGCTTCGAGTTCCTCGAGCCGCTGCTTCGGCGAGCTCGTCTCGCCGGGCGGCGGCAGCCGATCGCGCAGCGCGGCAGCGAGGGCATCGGCATCACGGGTCGAGTCGGCTTCCTTGTCGATGTCGACCTGCTTGAAGATCACGTTGCGCACGTTCTCGGGATCCGGGATGTTCTCGAACACCGAGTCGCCGGTCTCGCCGGCCGACTCGATCGTTACGATGCCGTTGTTCAACGTCCGGGCGATGATCGACTGGTCGAAGTTCACGTTGGTGATGCGATTGAGCGGAATCGACACTCCACTGCGACGGATCACGCCGCTCTGATAGGCAACCCGCTGATCGGTGATGGCGAAGCGGGTGGTCTGCCACTGGATGAACTGGTAGATCGTGTTCGCTGCCCACACGACGAACCCGAGCACCACGAGCCACCACAGCAACGTGCGCACGGCCCCGTCGCCGTCTTGGGACGCCCACACGATGAACAACACGAGCACGCCGACTCCGGCGAGCACCTGCTTCCAGAAGTACCACCAGTGGGGGTGTGAGTGCAGGATCATCGTTTCGCCCGGAATCAAATCGAGCTGTGGTCCAACCATGGTCGCCGAGCGTAGTTCGTCGGTCGGACCCGGCCTCAGGAGGCGTGCGGGCGAGCAGTCCGGCACCGGCCGAGGGGACAGCGCCGACTACCGTCGACGGGCATGAGCGCTGCGCAGGACCCATCGAGAAACGTCGACGTGGCCATCGTCGGGGCCGGCATCTCGGGGATCGGGGCGGCATGCCATCTCCAGATGAACTCGCCCGATCGCAGCTATGCGATCCTCGAGGGACGCGACGACATCGGAGGCACCTGGGACCTGTTCCGGTACCCCGGCATTCGCTCCGACAGCGACATGCACACACTCGGGTACCGCTTCAAGCCGTGGGTTGCCGACAAGGCGATCGCCGACGGTCCGTCGATCATGAAGTACCTCCGAGAGACCGTCGACGAGTACGGAGTGGCACCACACATCCGCTTGCGTCAGCTCGTTCAGCGCGCCGAGTGGTCGACGCCCGACGCCCAATGGGTGCTGACGGTCGACGCCGACGGCGAGCAGGTCGAATACCGCTGCAATTACCTGTTCATGTGCTCGGGCTACTACTCGTACCGCGAAGCCCACGATGCGCAGATCCCCGGCCTCGACACCTTCGAGGGACAGGTCGTCCACCCGCAGTGGTGGCCCGAGGACCTCGACTACGCCGACAAGAAGGTCGTGGTGATCGGGTCGGGCGCCACAGCGGTCACGCTCGTACCTGCGATGGCCGACCAGACCGAGCACATCACGATGTTGCAGCGGTCGCCGACCTACATGGTGTCACGTCCTGCGATCGATCCCATCGCCAACGGTCTCCGCAAAGTCCTGCCCGACTCGATGGCCTACGAACTGACCCGCCGCAAGAACACCGGACTGCAGCAGTTCATGTACAAGCGGATGCGCGACAAGCCGGAACAGGCCAAAGAGAAACTGCTCGGCTTGCTCGCCGACCAGCTGCCGGCCGACCAGATCGACGCCCACTTCACCCCGACCTACAACCCGTGGGATCAGCGCCTGTGCCTCGTTCCCGACCGCGACTTGTTCGACGCGATCAACGAGGGCAAGGCGAGCGTCGTCACCGACACGATCGACACGGTCGATGCAAGCGGCATTGCGCTCTCGTCGGGAGATCACCTCGACGCCGACATCATCGTCACGGCGACCGGACTCAAGTGCGTGATGCTCGGCGAGGTCGACATCGTCGTCGACGGCGATCCAGTCGACTTCTCGAACACCATCTCGTACAAGGGCTTTGCATACTCGGACGTGCCGAACCTGGCGTCGTCGTTCGGTTACATCAATGCGTCGTGGACGCTGCGCGCCGACCTGATCTGTGAGTACGTGTGCCGGTTGCTCAACCACATGCGCGACACCGGCACCGTGCAATGCACGCCGCGATTGCGCCCGAGCGACGCCGACATGGAAGTTCGGCCATGGATCGAGGACTTCACCTCGGGCTACATCCAACGGGTACTCCCCGAGATGCCCAAGCAAGGCGACCGCGAGCCGTGGATCAACCCGCAGAACTACAAACGCGACCGCAAGATGTTCCGCACGGCGCCGATCGTCGACGGTGTGATGCGCTTCCGTCGGCCCGATGAGCAGATCGCGGCGCCCGAACACGCCGCCGCCGAACTCGTGTAGCTGCGCCAACCGAGCGGCGGCCGATAACGACTGGTTTGACACGCTCGAAACAGTCCACCTGTGAACGCAGGTGGTCGGCACGGTGCGTCTCGTCAACGCCGTCTGGATCAATCACTCGTGGAGTGTTCCGCTGTACGTGGCACCGCGTGGCCTCGGCACGTCGCTCGTCCCGTACGCCGGCGACAACCCGGCGCGCCATGGTGAAGCCTTCGCGCTGACGTTCGATCTGATCGATCATCCTCTCGAGCTCACCACCAGTGCCGGCACATGCGATGGCTTCGATCTCGAACCGATGACGGTTGCCGAGTTCTACCGCCGCACGATGGCGTTGAGGGCCGACGCTGAGCTCCCGGTCACCATCAACACCACACCGAACGAGATCGCCGACTCGATCGACTCTCCCGACGACACCACTCACCACACCTACGACCGTGATCGCATCCACTCGTTGTGGCAGGCCCTTGTCCAGATCGACCGGGTGTTCACTCGCTTCCGCGCGGACTACTGGGGCAAGGCGTCACCGGTGCACTTTTTCTGAGGCAGTCTCGACATGGCGGTCACTCGGTTCTCCGGCCGCACCGCCCCACCGCACCCCGGTGGCGTTCCGAACTTCCCCGACGACGTCGCGCAAGGCCTACAGCCACGAGGTGACGAGCTGCGGATTTTGGCCCGGGAACCGCGAGGCGCCGCCGATCTTCTACGCCGACGCCTACCTAACCCCAGACGGATACGCCGATGCCTCGATCGAGCCAGCGAAGACACTCTGGTTGGCCGAGCTCGGCGAGTTCGCACGCCGTACGCGGCCGCCGCCACCGACCGCAACGCAATGCTGCTGCAGTTCGTCGACTCGGCTCACATTGCGGCCGCCGACCTCCTCGGCTGGGAGCGCGACCTACTCGAGTGCCATGCTCGGTTCGGCGCCGACTGGTGGCGCCAACGGGGCACCATCTAGGCGCGCGGCTCCTCGGCGACCAGCGAGAGCGCCACATCGACCTCGCTCGGAGGCGACTCGCCCGCCTCATCACGGATCATCCATCCGCCGACGAGACCGACGGCCGCCACGACGCCGGCGAATGCAAACACCAGCGCGAAGTCAGCCGGCGCGCGGCCGTCGCCGAGCACGGTGAACATCGCTTGGATGCCCGTGAGCATGCCGATGTTCATCATTGTTGCACCCATGGCATTGGCCACGCCGAGGTCGTCTCGTTCGACCGAACCGGCCAGCACCGTCGCATAGGCCGGCGTCGCCAAGCCCATCGCCAGCCCCGACAGCACCAGTCCGACGAGGATGAGGGGCACATTTGTCCACCACGCCCCGCCGACCCATGCGGCCATCGACGCGACCATCAATACGGTGCCGGCGATCACCATCACACGCTCGCCGACCCGGCTCGCGAGGCGGCCACCGATCGGGGACGTCAGGCTGTACGTCCCCGGCCGGAACAGGAGGATCAGCGCGACAACCGAGACCGAGTAGCCGAACAGATCGTCGAGCAGCAGTGGCGAGATGACGAACGAACCCATGTAGGCGAACTGCGCCGTCGGCTGGGCGATCAGCGGACCGCGAAAGTTCGGACGAGCGAAGTACTCGAGTCGCAGCATCGGCGCGGCGGCGCGCCGTTCGACAGTCAAGAAGGCCGCGATCCCTGCGACCCCCAACGCAGCCATCGCCAACGCACCCGGTGATCCGAACCCGCCCGTCCCGCCGAACTGCAAGAACAGCAATGCGCCGGTGGTACCCGCAGCCAGGGTGGCGGCTCCCGACCAGTCGATCGGTACCGGCGCCGCCCGCGGCGAGGGACGGATGAAGCGCCACGCGGCCAACCAGCCGAGCACCGAAATCGGTGCGAGCACGATGAACACCGACCGCCAGCCGAAGGCTTCGATGAGCGGACCACCAACCACCAGCCCGACCACCGGCGCGCCGGTCATCGCCATCGAGAACCACCCCATCGCCTCCGATCGCCGATCGACCGGGTAGGCCTCCATGATCAAGGCCATCGCCGTCGGCATCGTCGCCGCGATGCCCAGCCCCGCCAGCATGCGCGCCGCGACGAAGGTCTCCGCCGAGGGCGCCGCAGCAGCGGCTGCCGTGGCGACCGACAGCACGGCCGCACCCCAGAGAAAGACCGTGCGGTGGCCGTGGACGTCACCGAGTCGACCGAGAATGGGCGTGCACACCGCCATCACCAGGAACAACCCGGTCACGGCCCAGCTGAGCAACGACTCGGTGGTGTCGAGATCGGTCGCCATCGTCGGTAGTGACGCCGAGACGATCGTCATCGACGACGTGAACACCACGATCGCCGAGATCACCGTCAGCAGCAGGCGCCGCGGATACCGAAGGTCGTCCACAACACGACCCTCGCACGCAAGCACCGCTGTCGTCGAAACGCAGGAGTCGTCACGGCCAATGCGCCGCCCGGGTTACTTTTTCGAGATGGGTGTTCCCCTGCGCATCGCTGCTGCGGCGTGTTCTGTCCGTGGTGGTGCGCACCGACGACGCGCCAACTTCTTAGACGACGGGCTGCGCAATGCCCTCGACCCCACCGACGCCAAGCCGTAACGCTCGTTACAGGTGGACGTCGCCGTGGTCGGGGGTGATCTGAGCGAAGCTGCCGACGATCAACGGATCGGGCGGTCGCACCACCTCGAGATCCTTGTCGGCGTACGGCAACACGCTGAGCACGTGGCGCATCGCGTTGATCCGACCGCGCTTCTTGTCGTTGCTGCGCACGACCATCCACGGTGCGTGTCCGGTCGAACTGCGCTGGAACATCGCCACCTTGGCCGCCGTGTACTCGTCCCACCGGTCGAGTGACGCGATGTCGGTCGGGCTGAGCTTCCACTGACGGACCGGATCGATGCGACGGATCGTGAATCGGGCGATCTGTTCACGACGTGACACCGAGAACCACAGCTTGACGAGCGTCGTGTCCGAGTTGATCAACATCCGTTCGAATTCGGGCACGGCACGCATGAACTCCTCGTACTGCTCGTCGTCGCAGTAGCCCATCACCCGCTCGACCCCGGCCCGGTTGTACCAGGAGCGGTCGAAGAACCGAATCTCGCCGCTGGTCGGCAGATGCTGCACATAGCGCTGGAAGTACCACTCCCCCTGTTCGCGCTCGGTCGGCACACCGAGCGCGACGACGCCTGCGCCACGGGGATCGAGGTGTTCCATGAACCGCTTGATGCTGCCACCCTTGCCGGCGGCGTCGCGCCCCTCGAACAGCACCACCAACTTGTGGCCGGTGTCGGCGAGCCAGCTCTGCGCCTTTAGCAGCTCGATCTGCAACCCGCGCTTGGTTCGCTCGTATTCGCGGCGCGACATTCGTTCGTCGTAGGGGTACCCCTCTTGCCAGGTCTTCACCGGCAATCCGGTCGGACCGAGCAGCACCGGATCGTCGATTTCGTCGAATGTTCCCTGGACGGTGAAGCCGCGCTCGATGATTTCCGCTGCGGTCATCGTCCGGAACGCCTCGATGAGAGTGTCGATGTCCGTCGCGTCGAACGGGGCCCCGAGCCCGCCGGTCGCGCTCACTCGGCGATGAGCTCGCGCAGTTGCTCCTCGTCTTCGACCGACAGGTTGGTCGTCAAGAGCTCCATGTGCTCGTTCTCGAGCGCGTCCTTCACCCGGTCGACGACGACATCGCTCGACGTGAGGAAGAGTGCGGACGTCCCCGGGGTGATCTGACTGCGCACCGACTCGATGAAGTCCTTGTCGATGCCGATGTTGGCGAGCGACCCGCTGACCGCGCCGACTGCCGCACCCAATGCCATCCCGAACAACGGCACGAAGAAGAGGATGCCGAACAGCAGCCCCCAGAACGCTCCGCCTGCGGCTCCCGCTCCGGTGAGGTTCGACAGCTGTTTCGTCTTGGGCTTCTTGGCGCCCTCCGGCCACGACACGACGGCGGCGTCGTGGATCTGGATCAGCTCCTGCTTGCCGAGCGCAATCAGCTTGTTCTCGACGCGCTCGGCGCCGTCGGCGGTGTCAAACTTCCAAACGGTGAGGGTGGTGGCCATCGGTATCGGTCTCCCGGGTCGTGTCGATCGACGCATTTCGTCGTGTCGATATCGACCGTAGCTCACGCCACCATCGGCTCGCAGTCCAGCCGGGCGAGGCCCTAGCGTGCACCGTCGCCGTGCCCGCCGAACTCCCCGCATCCCAGTTCGTTGCCCGTCCCTCCGCTGCGCGTGTCGTCGAGCGCACACGCCGCGTGAGGCTCGGCGACGTCGATGTCGACGCCGCCTTGCGCCTCGATGCCACCGCTCGGTACCTACAAGACGTGGCCACCGACGACGCCGCCGAGGCGGCGCTGGGCAACACCTACGGCTGGGTGGTGCGCCGCACCATGATCGAGGTGCACTCGCCCGCACGGTTGGGTGAGCGCGTCGACGTGGCCACGTTCTGTTCCGGCACCGGTCGGAGCTGGGCCGAACGTCGCACGGTCATCGAGGGCAATCACGGCGCGAGCATCGATGCCGTCGCACTGTGGATCCGCGTCGATCCCATCAGCGGACGGCCGACCGGCCTGGGCGACGACTTCCTCGAGGTCTACGGCCCATCGGCAAACGGGCGACGGATCTCCACGCGGTTGCAACTCGACGACCCTCCGTCAGATGCTGTGGCACGGCCATGGGTGGTGCGACGCTCCGATCTGGACCCGCTCGGCCACGTCAACAACGCCGCCCAATGGGCCGCGTTGGAAGAAGTGATCGGCGCCCGCCTGGGCGTCGCCGAGGTCGAGCACCGTGCGCCCGTCGAAGCCGGCCGCGACCTCGATCTGCTGGTCTCCCACGACGGCGATCCGATTCGAGCGTGGCTGGTGGCCGATGGGATTGTGCGTACGGCGATGCGCTGTTACGGTCACGAAAAGGGGTGAGTCGTGCGATGACGACGGTGATCGAGACCGACGGTCTGACGAAACAGTGGGGTCAGCTGATCGCCGTGAACCACCTCGACCTCGCGGTCGAGCAGGGCGAGTGTTACTCGTTCCTCGGTCGCAACGGGTCGGGCAAGTCGACAACGGCACGCATGCTGCTCGACTTCATCCGGCCGACGGCCGGCTCGGCACGGCTGCTCGGCGGAGCGGGTGCCGACCCAGCGATCCGTGGGCGCGTCGGATACCTGCCAGGCGACCTCAACCTGCCGCGAGCGATGACCGGCAACGATGCGTTCGACTTCTTCGGCGGGCTCCGCGGCAGCGCCGACGATCCCGAGCGGGCCTCGCTGATCGATCGGTTCGGTCTCGACCCCACCCGCCCCGTGCGCGAGCTGAGCACCGGCAATCGTCGCAAGGTCGGCCTCGTCCTCGCCTTTCTCGGCGACCCCGAACTGCTCATCCTCGACGAGCCGACCAGCGGTCTCGATCCGGTGTTGCAGGAGGAGTTCCGATCACTGCTCGCCGACCGCAAGGCACGCGGCGTGACGATCTGGCTGACCTCACACGTGATGGCCGAGGTGGAACGAGTGGCCGATCGCGTCGGCTTGATTCGCGACGGCAAGATGGCCAAGGAATTGGCGATGGAGGATCTTCGGCACCAGACCACCGGCCGGATCCGACTGGGTTTCGCCGAGCCCGTCGAGGCGTCAGCGTTCGACGGCGTCGACGGACTCACGACGGTCGATGTCGACGGTCGCGACGTGACCGTGTCGGTCGACGGTCCCGTCGCCGCGCTGCTGCGTCGGGCCGGCGACCTCGGCGCCGTGCACATCGAGACGCAACGGCGCGACCTCGACGACATCTTCCTCGAGCTGTTCGATCTGAGTGCCGACGACGGAGCATCGCCATGAGCGCGGGCTGGATGATCGTGCGTCGCTGGATGGTCGATCGGCGACTGTCGACCATCAGCTGGACCGTCGGCCTCGCTGTCATCGTGGTGCTGACTGCGGCGTTCTATCCATCGCTCTCGGAGACCACCGCCGATCTCGGTTCCGACAGCAGCGGCGCGATGAGCGCGCTGCTCGGCCTGAGCAGCGCCATCGACCCGTCGTCGCCCCTTGGATACCTGTGGATCGGCCTGTGGGCCAACGTCGTCCCCATGACCCAGATCGCCTTCGGTATCGCGCTGGGGAGTGCCGCGATCGCCGGCGACGAGGAGACCGGGACGCTCGAATACATGCTCTCGATGCCTGTGACGCGGACGACGATCGCCGTCAGCCGATTCATCGCAGCCGTCGCCATCCTCGTCGTGTCCGGCGCACTGCTGTGCCTGTCGCTGATCGTGTCGATTCCGTTGTTCGAGCTCGGCGACTCGGTAACCACCACGGCCAGCGACGGCACCTCGACCACCCAGCCGGGGGCGACGGCGCTCGACGCGTTCAACGGCACGTTGTCATCGACCGCTGTCGGCTTGGGTTTCCTCGGCCTGACCTATGCCATCGGCGGGATCACGGGGCGCAAAGGCACCGCGACCGGCGTCGCGGCGGCGATCGCGGTCGGCGGGTACGTGCTCTACACCATCTCCAACTCGACCGGCTCGCTCGACTGGCTCGCTGAGCTGACGCCGTGGAAGTGGTACGTCGACGATGCGTCCCTCGTGCTGGGTGTGAGCTGGGCTGTGATCCGCCCGGTCATCATGGCGGCTGCCGGGTTCGTGGTGGGAGCCGTGGTCTTCGCCCGCCGCGATCTGCAGCCTGCCAAGTAGCGCCAGGTGTTGTCAGTCGACGGCGCCGTGGAGCAGCGCCACGTCGTCGTCGATCGCCGAACTGTCGTCGAGTTGAGCACGCATGCCGACGTAACCGTCCGGTTGCACGACGTGCAGTGTCGGCGGCGCCACCTCGCAGAACTCTGCTGTCGAGTGGTAGCGCCGGAGCACCACCAACGTCTAAGCGACGGCATCGGTATCTGACGCCGCACGGGTATACACGCGCCAACGCCGGTTCGGGAGCGGCGTCAGGATGGCGCCCGGACCGTCGAGGTAGGCGGGGGTCGCCTCGACCGGCGACGTCCACGGTTGGACCGTGGCATCGAACACCGCCCACTCACGATCGGAATGCAGACGACGACGGTCGATGCCGGCCGCCCGCCGCGTGGCCCCGAGAAAGCCGTCTAAGCCAACGAGCCAACGAGCGCGCACCGTTGTCGGACCACTCCCACCAACGAGTGTCGCCTCGACACCGCCGGAGCCCTGTGTGAGCTGGTGGAGCGATGTTCCCCCGTGCACGACAGCGCCATGCTGGGCGAGGTCGTTTCCGAGCACGTGTTCGAGTTCGGCCTCCGACAGAGCGATGTTGAACGGATATGTCGCACCGGGCTGACCGGCGACGGCGGCGTCGAACAGCGTCTCGTCGGCGGCCACGACCAACTCCCAGATGTGTACGCCGCAATCGACGATCGGTTCGACCAGGCCCAGCTGAGCAAAGACCTCGAGACTGCGCGCGGTGATCACCGTGGCTCGATCCCACGTCAGGGGCGCCGGATTCCGGTCGACCCGATGGCGCGCCGTCGCGACACCGTGCTCAGGGCACGCCGTGGCGGAACATCACCGAGATGCGCGGCCCTGCGTGGGCGACCTTGGGGACAGCGTGTTCCCAGTCGTGTTGGCATGCGCCGCCCATGACCAACAGGTCACCGCCGCCTGCCGCCCACTGGCGAGCGGCTCCCCCGCCACGCGGGCGCACTGCGAACGGCCGGGGCGCGCCGAGGCTGATGATCGCCACCAACGGGTGTCGCACGGTGTGCCGATGCCGGTCGCCGTGCCACGCCACCGAGTCGGCGCCGGTGCGATACAGGTTGAACGACAGCGAGTCGAATTCGACGCCATAGTGCCCGCCGAGTCGTCGCCCGGCGTCGATGAGCACCGCTGGTGTGTCCGGCCCGTCGATCGGGGCCGAGGCGACGAGACGCGGTTCGTCGACCAGCCGTTCGTACATCGGGATGTGCGTCCGTTGGCGCCACTCGCAGCAATCGAACAGTGCGGAGAACAACGTGTCGGCACCAGCCAGCCACACCGGCTGATGGTCGATCCACGATCGCTGGTCGAGATCGACGCGGTCGGGGCGCAACACGTCGAGCGCCGGCTCGCCCGACCCGAACAAGGAGCCCTGCATCGGCGCAACGAACATGTGTTCGAGTGTGGTGCAATTCGCCGTCGAACACAACCCCAAGCGGGTCCTGCGGTGAGCGAGGCGGCCCTCTGTGGGTCACTTCCCTCACCGCAGATAGGGCGTCCGGCGGGTAGCGTCCGCAGGTGATGCGCATCGGGGTCGTGGTCATGCCAACGGATCCGTGGTCACAGGCGCTCGACACCGCACGACGCCTGGATCGGATGGGCTTCGACCACCTCTGGGTGTACGACCATCTGTCGTGGCAGCGCTACCGCGAGCGTCCGTGGTTTGCGCCGTACCCGTGGCTCGCCGGAATTGCCGGAGCGACGTCGACGATCCGTCTCGGGACCCTCGTCGCCAATCCCAATCTGCGCCATGCGGCCACGCTGGCCAAGGACGCGATGACGATCGACCACATCGCCGAGGGCCGCTTCACGCTCGGAATCGGTGCCGGCGGCCTCGGATTCGACGCCACGGTGCTCGGCCAAGCGCCACTCACACCGGGGCAACGCGTCGACCGTCTCGGCGAATACGTCGAGTCGATCGACGGCCTGCTGCGCGGGTCGACCACCTCCTACTCGGGCGAGTACGTCACGATCGACGACGCCCGCATGCTCCCCGGGTGCATCCAGCAACCGCGAGTGCCGATCGCGATCGCCGCAGGCGCGCCACGCTCGATTGCCCTCGTTGCGCAGTACGCCGACGCGTGGATCACGCTCGGCGACACCACCGGCGCAGGGACTCCGACCAACGAGGCGGTCGGCGCGCAGTCGGCGCTCCTCGATCGCACGCTCACAGACGTCGGCAGGAGCAGCGACGCCGTCGATCGCATTCTGCTGACCGGCCACGACGGGCAACGCCCGCTGGCCAGCTTCGACGCCTTCGCCGACGCGGCCGGCCGAGCCGCCGAGATGGGAATCGATGAGCTCATCGTCCATCACCCCAGGGCCGACGACGAACATTGGAACGACGACCCGGCGATTCTCGAAGAGATCGCCGGCCGACGAGAGGAATTGCCGTGACCGACTCCGTGCTCGCGGCTATCGAGGGTCTCGACGCCGAGGTCGTGCCGTGCGACCCGGAACTCGCCGACACCGCCGCCTTTTGCGAGGCGTACGGCTATGCGCCGGAGGACTCGGCGAACGCCATTCTTGTGATCGGCAAGGGTCGCAAACCGGAGGACCCGCGACCATTGGTGTGCTGTCTCGTGCTGGCGTCGACACGCCTCGACGTGAACGGTGCGGTCCGCAAACGACTCGGCACGCGCAAAGCCTCGTTCGCCGACGCCGCTGCGACGATCGAACGCAGCGGTGGGATGGAGATCGGCGGCGTCACCCCATTCGGACTCCCCGACAACATCCCGATCTGGATCGACGCAGCGGTGATGACGCGCGATCGGGTCATCGTTGGCGGCGGCGGGCGTGACCGCAAGATCCTGTGTCCTCCGGCGTCGATCGCCGGCCTGACATCGGCCGAGGTGATCGACGACCTGGCCCGCCCGATCGAGGCCTGACGCTCAGACTTCGAGTGGCTCCGGCAGCGCGACGTCGCTGACGAACCACAGCTCTTGCACCGCACGCGTCATCGCGACGTAGAGCAACCGGGCACCTCGTTCAGATCCGTCGAGCAGCGCGGCCGGATTGAGTACGACGACCCCGTCGAACTCCAGCCCCTTGACCGCCTCCGGACCGAAGACCGGCACGTCGTCGTCGGCGAGCTCGTGCACGTGATCGACGGTATGCAGACCGACTGCGGACAACGCCGAACCGAGCGTGTCGTGCAACTCCGGTGGGGCCACGACACCGGTCAGACGATGTCGATGTTTGACCTCGGCGATCTGACGGGCCGCGGCAGCGACCAGGTCGTCGGCGGCAACGACCACCGATTTCGGCGGCAGACCGCCGACGCGCACCGAGCGGCTGGCGATCGTCACAACCCCGGTCAACGGCAGCAGTCGGTTGGCGACGTCGAGGATCGGACCCGGCACGCGGTACCCGATCGTCAGATCGGCGATCGAGCCGCTCGCGCCGAGATGACCGAACACGTCTTCCCACCGCTGTTGGCCCGCCGGCGTCGTCGACTGCGCGAGGTCGCCAACCAACGTCGATGAACCCGACGGCGAACGTCGACCGATCACTCGTAATGCCACGGCCGAGTGGTCCTGCGCTTCGTCGACCACGACGTGGCCGTATGTAAACGGCGTGCCATTGAGCAACGTGTTCGCCTCATCGACCAGCAACTGGTCGGCGGCGGTCCAGGCGCGCCGCTTCCCGCGCGCTCCGGGGAGGAGGCGGTCGACCAGCCGAGTCGGCTTCTGCGTCGGCCAACACTTGTTGAGCGCCCGTTTCAGCGGAGCGGCCTCGGACCACCGATCCTCGCCCCGGCATCGTCGCTTCAGCTCCTGTTGGGCGAGCACGCGCAGGCGTTCGCGACGCTGGTTGATCGGCACGACACCACGTTTGGCGGTGTCGACCCACTCGGCGATCTGCGCCTGCTCGAACACGTGGGTACGCACACCGATGGGCACGCGCACGTCGTCGGATGGTGGTTGGATCGCCTCGAGGGCGGCGCGTTCGAGATCCACGAGCCGGTCGGCGGCCCCCTTCCAGCGGGCGGTGTCGGCGTCGTCGACGGCGGAAACCTCCACCCGGGGCAGACACAATTCGTCGACGGTCGCTTGGCGCACCGACCGCTCCCCCAGCGATGGCAACACGTTGGCGATGTAGTCGAGAAACGCCCGGTTGGGGCCGACGACGAGGACACCGTCGCGTGCGAGGCGGGCGCGATGCTCGAACAACAGAAATGCCGCCCGGTGCAGCGCAACCGCGGTTTTTCCGGTGCCGGGGCCGCCCTGCACCACGAGCGATTGGTCGATCGGCGCCCGGATGACCTCGTCCTGTTCGCCTTGAATCGTGGCCACGATCTCGCGCATTTCGCCCGACCGCTCGGCCCCGATCTCGGCGAGCACCGGATCGGGAATGCCGGTCGCCACATCGGCTGCGTCGGGATCGTCGAGGTGCTCATCGAAGTAGGCGACGAGTTGACCCTCGTCGAGCGTGAACCGGCGACGCAGGGACACGCCCAGCGCGTCGACGGAGGTGGCGCGATAGAACGGCGCCGAGATCGGCGCCCGCCAATCGACCACCACCGGGTCGTGGCGGTCGTTCTCGATGTGCCGCCGCCCGATGTACCACTGCTCGGTGACGCCTGCTTGCGTCGGCTCGTCGATCCGGCCGAAGAAGTCGCCCGCCCCGGGCGAGCGCAGCGAGTCAAGCGCCTCCCACACGGTCATCTCTACGTACTCCGAGGTGATGTCATCGGCCGCACTCGCCGGATCGACGCGCTCGAGACGTTCGATCATCGCGTCGCGACACGCCCGAGAATGGGTCAAGCGGCCGCGCTCGTCGGCCAGGTCTGAAAAAGCTGCATCGTCCACCGTGTCCTCCCGTCCTTCGGGCGCGCCCCAAAGGGCCAATGACCGTAGTGGTCAGAGACCGAAGACGCGCGCTGCATTTCCTCCGAGGCCGACACCCGCCGAGGCTGGCGGGCGGACGGCGTGGTCGCCACATCGCGGCCCTGATCATCGGCGTCCTGGCGTTGATCCCAGGGCTCAGCGCAGTGGCTGGCGGTACCACGGCGCTGATCGCTCAAGGCGTGCGCACCGACGGCGACGGCTACTTCGTCGAGGTGATCGACGGGATCGCCGACCCCGGTGGCGGCGTGGAGTGGGCCATCGCTGACGGCGACGTGCGACCGGTGGATGAGCGAGCTGACGACCGCCAAGATCAGCAAGCTCGAGACCGCAGCGGGCACGGCGATCGACGCCGCACGGCCGATGGACAGCCTCGACGCACTGACCGTCCCGCTCCCGGTTTGGCAGCCGCGTATCGAGCCCTGGCGGGCGGAGTTGAGCGACGGCCTCGGCGTGGTCGTGCTCCGCGGGCTACCGGTGCGGCAGTGGGGTGCGGAACTGTCGTCGTACGCCTACTGGATCCTCGGTCACCACCTCGGAACGCCGGGAGCACAGAACCCCGATGGTGAGCTCCTGGGCCACGTTCTCGACTACGGCGAGGCCGATCGCCCGATGGTTCCCAAGTACCGCACCGCTGGCGACATCGTCGTGCACTGCGATTCGGCCGACGTCGTTGGATTGTTGTGCCTGCGCACCGCCAAGGAGGGCGGCCAGAGTCGGATCGCCAATTCGGTCGCCATTTACGACATCTTGGCCGACGAGACGCCAGAGCTCGCTGCGGAGTTGATCGAACCGTTCGCCATCGACCGACGTGGCGAGGAGGGCGCCAGCCAGCGCGGGTGGTTCGACATCGCGCCCCGTGCGTGGGACGGCACTCGCCTCCGGACGTTCTGGCACAGCGACTACATGCGCTCGGCGGAACGTCATGATGACGTCGAGTTCTCGTTACGTCGGCGCGCCGCCATCGAGGCCTTCGGCGAGATCGCCGCCAGGCCCGACACCCACGTCGACATGTGGTTGGAGGCGAGACATCCAGCTCATCTCCAATCACACAGTGGTCCACGCTCTGTTGCGGTTGTGGCTCAGTCTGTGAGCGCCACATCGAGTCGATAGATGCGCGCCGCCGTCCCCGAGAACAGTGCGGCCCGCTCGTCGGTTGCCAGGTCGGCAGTGAGCAGCTTGCAAGCGTTCCAGAACGTGCGGTACGACAGCGACATCCGGTCGACCGGGAAGTTCGACTCGAACATGCAGCGCTCGGCGCCGAAGCACTCGATGGTGTGTTCGTAGTACCGTCGCTGCTCGGCCAGGAACACCGCTGACGACGGCGGCCGCTCGGCCTGATCGAAGCCGAAGCCGTTGTCGGGCATCGCCAGCCCGCCGAGCTTGGCGACCACGTTCGGGCAACCGGCCAGTTCGGCGATGTCGGTGCGCCACGACTCGAAGATCTCGTCGCGTCGGCCGGCGAACGATCCGACGCCCAGTGGTGTTCCGAAGTGATCGAGCACCATCGTCGTCTCCGGTGCCGCACGCGCCAGCTCGAGGAACTCCTGGTTTTGATAGTGGTAGTGCCACGAGTCGTAGGTCAACCCACGTTCGCCGAGGCGACGCACGCCACGTTGGAAGTTCGGGTCGGCGGCCAATCCTTCTGGCGCATTGCCGGGGATGGTCAAGGCCTCGGGTTCGATCGCTCGTGACAGCGCGTGCCGGATACCCCGGAAGCGGCCACCTCCCGCCGCCTCGTGAGCGTCGAGCACTTCGTCGAGACGTTCGGAGCGGAGATCGGCGCGGGCGACGATGCCGCGGATAAGCGTCGGCTCGTCGCGATCTGCCTCGGCCGCGACGAACTCGGTCTCCCCCACCGGGGCGAACAGCTCGTCGCCGTCGGCTCGATACGCGGCTCCGCACTCGATGAACACCGTCGCCACGATGTGATGACCGTCGCTGATATCGGCGTGCAGCTCATCGAGCCCGTACGGGAGGGCGCCACCCGGCGGCCACAGGTGATGATGCGGATCGACGATCAGGAGTTCGGGCTCGATCACGTCCTCGACAACACTGCCGAGCCACACCTGATGATCTTCGACGTTGACCATTTCGTCATCATGCCTGGTCGTCACCACGGCCGGTTGCCATCATGCCCGAGGACAACCGTTGAGTGACACAAATTTGCTTGACCAATAATGTTGGCGTCATCGGTCCTTTCCGGATCGGCCGCGACCGCGACATTCGTCTCGGGGAACGACAAACGTGACCAGCACGTACAGTCCGATGACTTCCTCGACGCCGACCAGAACACGACGATCGATTTCGCGGTCGACCTCGGTGAGCGAAACTAACGGGACGTATGCGAATCGGCGGCGACCTCACCCTCGGCTCGTCGACGGCACCGGTCACGTTCACCGTCGAGTCCCTCGACGTGAGCGGCGACGCCGCGACGTTCGTTGCGACGACCTCGGTCGATCGCCGCTCGCTCGGTGTGGCCAAGCTGCCCGGGCTCATCATCGGGCACTCCGTCGCCGTACGAGTCGCTGGGACGGCCACGCGTACCTGACGAGCGGCTCTCCTACTAGGTATCGACGTCGTCAGGGACCATCGGATCGGACGACGGATCGGCCGCAACCCACCGTGTCTTCGGCGGCACCGTGCAGAACACTGCGTCGCGCTTCAGCAACACCGCCTTGGAGATCGGGTCGACGATGAGCTCCTCGTCGCTGTCCACGGCACGAACAGCGTCGATGATTCGCTCGATCACCAGCCCCGTCGCCGGATACCTGCCACGAGCGAACTCGTCGAGGGTCACGCCGGGCGAACAGACGCGCCTCCGACCGCGAGCACCGAATGTCCGCGCGTAGCTCGGGCAGGTCCACGACGCCACGCCGCTCTCAGCTGGCGCGCTTGCGGCGACCCGCTCGGCGTTGCCGGGCCCGGCTCATGCGGTGCAGCTCGTCGAGTTCGATCTCGAAGCGATCGGCGAGCATGGTGAGGTCGGGGACGAGGTCGCGGTCGGCGACCAATGTGAGGTCGACACGATCGTCGTGCGAGATGGCGCTGATCGACAGACCGATCCCATCGACGATCGGCACCATTGCATGTTCACGCACGATCGGATGCCCGGCGATCGGCCCCTCATCTCGGCCGGGGATGTTGACGACGTAGACGTTGAACGGCGGCAACAGGCGTAGACCGGCACCGGTGGTGACCAGCAACCGCGCGGCGGTTCCCGCCAACGCGGAAGGTGGCTCGGCCCGACGGGCGATATCGGCCGCCGACTGTGGGTCGATGTCCATGGTGAGCTGCGACATCGCATCGCTCACATCGGCCAACCGCTGCAACGGATCGTGGCGGTGGGTGGCGAGTGGCAGCAACGCGGCACCGAGTTCGTCGTCACCCTCGCTGTCGACGAGCAACGGGGTCAGCGCAACCAACGGTTCCGATGGCAGCTCGTCGTTGAGCACCATCCAATGGCGAAGGACGCCGCTGATCACCGTGAGCAGGACATCGTGGAATCGCACCTCGCGCATGCGGTGCACGTCGCGCAGCCGGTCGAGGGGCAGCGTGACCCGGGCGACGCGACGATGCGAGCTCACCGTCCGGTTGAACGACACCCTGGGTACGGCCTGATCGTTGCGGGCCAGCTCGATCGGATGCGCTCGCGAACGGGCCGACGCCAGCACGAGGCGAGACACCTCGCCGAGCACCGGGATGCGGGCCATCCCGCCGAGCACGTGGCGAGCGGCGCGCGTCGGGCTGCGGCCGAGCGACCACACCGCTTTGGTCAAGAGTTCGGTGTCGGTGGGCACCATGTCGGGCTGCCAACGCGCCGGGCGGTGCGGCTCGATGTCGGTCGGGAGACCCGCCAGCACCGGCGCCAGGGGCCCGAGCGGACCGAGCTCTTCGATCAGCACGATGTGCACCTTGACGAAGACGTTGGTCGCTCCGTCGGGGTTCTCGATCAGGTAGAGCTCCCACAACGGGCGATTGCGGTCGAGCGGTCGTTCGTGCAATCGCGCCAGGAGCTGCTCGAGCGCGTACGGGTCAGCAGATCCCGGAACTGCCAGATGGCGGATGTGGTAATCGAGATCGAAGTGCGGGTCCTCGATCCACCACGGATCGTCGAGGCCGAGCGGCACTTCGACCACCCGGCGCCGCAGTCCGTCGACGAGGTGCAGGCTCGACTCGATCGCCGAGCGCAGACGGTCGAGCGTGATGCGCTCGCCATCGCGGTTGTCGCCGAGCTCGAGCACCAGCGACTGGTGCCCGAGATTGGTCACGCTCTCGGCGGCGAGCAGCTCGGCTTCAGACGGCGACAGCTGGTGCATCGGGGAGGTCCTCCTGGTCGTCCTCAAAGACGGGCGCCGTCGACGGCACCGAGTCACGCGAGGGGTACCACCACCGTAGGTGACGCGCCGGTGCGAATGGCTGCCACTCACCGGGGCGCTGGGCCAGCCGTTCAGCGATGAGATAGAGCACCGCGGGGTTCGCTCCGAGGCCACAGTGCGTCCCGCGCACCTGCACGACCTCGGCGTATGGGCGCACCGTCTGCCGACACACATCGCCGGGCACGACGCCGTCGGCGTCGGTCCATACCGTGGTCGAGGGCACCGGGATGCGATCGAAGTCGAAGCGCGGCGGCGTCGGCACGAAGAAGTGCCCCGCGATCTCCTGCAAGAAGCCGATGTTCGTCTCGGTGCGATGCATCCGAATCGGTGAACCGAGGCTGATCACCTGGCCGACGAGCTCGCGTCGGTGCTGGGCCAGCACACGCCCGATGATGCCTCCGGCGCTCCACCCCACGATGTCGATCGTCGACCCGTGTCGATGGGCCATCTCCTGCAGCAATCGATCGACGCCAGCGGCGATGTGATCGGCGACGCCGACATTGAGCCCGAGCCCCCAGCCCTCGGGGCGGTGGCCGAGTGCTTTGAGAAAGGCCCGCAACGGCGCCGTGGTGATGTCGCCGGTGACGAATCCCGGCAGGACGAGCACCGGGCGCGACCCCCCGTTCGGCGCGGCCGCAGCTGCCACGGCGGCACCGGGAACGGCGACGAACAATTCGGGGACCGTCAGCAGTTCGCGCAGCAGCGGCTTGGCCTTTGGCGCCTTGGTGGGCGCGCCGTTTGCGCTGTTGGTCACCTGCATCGTCCCCTCCCGCGCCAGTCTGGTCGATCCGCAAGCCGGGCCCCAAGGTTTGCTTCAGTTGCTGGGCTGTTTCACCAGCTCAGCGTCTTTCCACACGTGCGTGACCCGTTCACCGTCGCCCCACATCGAAAGGTCATCGAGCGGGCTGCCGTCGAAGGCGATCACGTCGGCGTCGTAGCCGACCTGGAGTTGTCCGCTACGCGGCGCCTGCGGACCGAGCGTGTCGGGACCGTTGGCCGTGGCCGCCTCGATCGCGTCGAGGAGGGGCAGACCGGCCTCGTGGAGGAGCCGGACCTCGGCACCGGAATGGCCGTAGGTCGCGCCCGATACGAAGATGTCGCAACCAGCCGCAATGCGTACGCCCTTGGCGATGGCGATCTTGATCGCTTGCTCGTGCTCGCCGCCGACCATCTGCAACTTTGCGTACGCGTACGGAGGCATCTGATCCTCCTGCTGCAGCAGGCTGTCGATCACGAAACGCGTCGGCACGAGCATCGCGTCGGCGGCAACCATGGCCTCAGCGGCTTCTTCGTCGAGGTAGCTGCCGTGCTCGATCGTGTGGCATCCGGCGCGCAGCGCGGCCATGATCCCGGGCTTGCCGTGGCAGTGGGCGGCGACAATGCGCTCGGCGCGCGCTGCCTCGGCGACGATCGCCGCCAGCTCCTCGTCGGAGAACTGCTGGTGGATCGGGTGGTCGACTTCGCTCATCACGCCGCCCGACGCGCAGATCTTGATCAGCTTCGCGTTGGAGCGCAGGTTGAGACGGACGGCGCGAAGAACTTCGGGAACGCCATCGCAGATCGCCGAGAACCCGCTTGCTTCGGCCATCGTGTGCACGCAATCGAGCGGAAACCGGTGGACGTCGCCGTGACCGCCGGTCGTCGACAGGATGCGCCCGGCGGCGTAGACGTGCGGACCGCGCACGCGACCCTCAGCGAACACCGGCGCCAACTGCAGTCCGAGCCCACCGACATCGCGGGCGCTGGTCACACCGCCATCGAGCATCACCGCAGCATCCGCAACGGCGCGCCCCGCTGCGGTCACCGGGTGTTCGGTCAACATCCGCTCGACGTTGGGCACGCCGGTCCCTACGAAATGCACGTGACAGTCCCACAACCCCGGCATCACCGTGGCCACCTCGCTGACCCGATCGTCTGCGCGGCGCGCTGGCGCACCCTCGGCCGGCCCGGCGTAGGAGATCCGTCGATCGTCGAGTACGACGACGCCGCGTTCGATCGGCTCACCGCGTCCGGGGATCAGCAGGTCGGCGACGATGAACTCACTCATCGGCCCAGTTGTAACACCCGTTGCACCGCTGCTTGCCACCCTCGGCCCCAGGCCTGCTACACGCTCATATCGTCAGCAACAACGCAAAGGCAGCACACGGCAGACAACGACACACTCGGACCGGTGGACGTCGTCCTCTTGGAGTTCCCGGAACAGAACCCATCGAGCGGGTCGGCACGGGCCCTGTTGTCGCTTGTCGATGCCGGCGTGATCCAGCTGTATGACATCGTTGCCATCCGCCGAACGGTTCCGCCGACCGTGCGCCCGCTCTCAAGCTGATCGCCAACCATTTTGTTGACGGTCAGCGCTCGGGTCACGTCTCCCGTTCGGCGAGCTCGCGCACACCCTCTACGACGCGCTGCATGTTGGTGCGGTGCTCAGCGACGCGCCGCACCAAGATGCTCGGCTCACGCTCGGGCATCCGTTCGATGGCCGCGGTGATGCCGCTCGGACCGGGGCCGAGCACGAGACCGAACCGCAGCCGCGTGGCCCCGACGATGTCGTGAACTTCGAACCACCAGCGGGCACCAGGGTTGTCGGCGTCGACGGCGGCCCAACCGAACTCGCTCCCATCGACGAATCGGTCGACGAAGCACGTCACCTCCCACTCACCGATGGCCTGGTGTCGGTTCCGCCCGATGAATTGGGCGCCGAGTCCGGCCCGGTCGTAGCCGTCGGCCCAACGAGCGCCCAGCAGTTCCTCGCTGAACTGCACCGGCATCTCGATGTCGGTGACCACGTCCCATACGACAGCTGGCTTGGCGTCGATGTCGATCTCGACGATCGTTCCCGGGCCGTCCGCCAGTGTCGGAGGATCGGAGGGACCGCGCTCCCAGGTCGATCCGTAGTGGTCGATGAAGGCGATCTCGCGCGCCGGGAAACGGGGTGCGGTCTTGAACTCGGTGCCCTTGGTATAGGCCACCGGGATCATGGCGATCGGCGTGGAATCGTCGGGGATACCGAGCACCTCGTGGAACGGATCGCGCTGCATCAGTATGGCGGTGGTCCACGCCGTGCCGAGCCCGCGGGCCCGGGCGGCAACACAGAAACTCCACACGGATTGGATGACCGAGTCGAACAGACCAGGTCGGCCGGATGCGTCGTGCACGCCGATGATCGTCGGGATCACGATCGCTGGCGCATCGGCGAGGTGTTCGGCGAGGTGTGCGGCCGAGCGCATCACCTTCTCTTGTGGGTGTCCGGTTCCCGCGAGCCGGTCACGGGCGCCGATCATGAACGCGCCGGCAGTGGCCATGTACAACTCTGCCAACCGGTCTTTCACGGCTTGGTCGCGCACGATCACCCAGCGTCGTGAGCCCTGATTGCCGCCCGATGGCGCCTGCTCGGCGACGTCGATGCATTCGAGGATCAGGTCGTCGCTGAGCGGCCGTTCGAAGTCGAGGCGCAAGCGCACCGCCCGCGTGGTGGTCAGTGCCGCGTCGACCGATCCGACATCGATCCCGTCAACCGGCTGATACTCGCTCATGGTCCGACAGTACGCCGGACGCACGTACTCAGTCGGAGCCGGCTCGCACCGAAAGCAGGGCCGATCCCGTCGACGGCGAGGTTGTCGCCGAACGTCCGAGCGAGCTGGTCGGATGTGCTGCGGTCGGCCGGTGCGCCGGCGCGAGCGAATCAGGTCGGTGCCGTCGGCTGTCGGTGTCGGCCGATCGGCTCAGACGGTGCGGACCACCGGGGCCACTGCGGGGCGTTCGCGAGCCCGACGCTGTTCGTCAGCCGGTTGAGATCGTTCCATCGTTCGTGACGACACCAGACGTGTCCGCGCCACCGAAGACCACGAGCACTGATCCACCATCGACGTTCCCGTCGATCGCGTCCGACGCGTTGATCTGCCCCGTCGAGTCCTTCGAGAAGTCCACCGAGACCCGCTGGGCGATCAAGCCGTCGGCCGACGCACCAGATGCAGATGACAGCGAGATTTCGTAGGTATCGGTCTCGCCGACAGCGGCAAGATTGCTCGCCGATTTCACGTTGATGGAATCGACTTCAGGAATGGTGACCGAAACATTGGTGAGCCATTCGTCCCCTGTTTTGTTGACGTACAACACCCGATCAGAAACACAGGTCGTAGCGCTCCCCTCCACGATTTCGACCTGCTGCTCGCTACCAGGCTCCACGGTGAGCTCGACATACGCCGCCGAATCGATATCGATGGATGTGAACGGATCCAATGAGGCGGGGTCCTGAGGGTCGCAGCCAACTGATGATCCACCACAAGCGAACCCACTCGAAAGTGCCAGCAACCCGCCGAAGACACCGATTATCCGCGTCGCCACCATGATCTCCATCAACTCGAAACTCACGCCCTGTACGAACGAGCTTCGACGCTACTGGACGGGAGAATGGGGGGGCAAACAACTCGTTTGCGAGCTCGAATGGGATGATCTGGCCGGCGCCCCGCACCATCTGGATGGGCTCGTCGATCTTGGCGTGCAGCGCACCCAACTCGGCGACGGAACGTTGGCGTGCCCGCCAGCCAACCCAGCGCCTACCCGAAGCCGGGAAATGCCGCGAGTTGAGAAACAGGTTGAATCGCCAGCTCGTACCTCGCGGCTGATCGGTGTCGATCATCCCCCGGACGCGGATGCGCTCGTCGCCGGCCAACGCATGTCGAGCGATCATTCCGCCACTGTCGTGACCAACCACGGCCACCGAGTCGAGCCGGAGCTGATGGACCACGGCACGGACCGCCTCGATGTGCAGTTCGAGCGACAGCGGCGACTCGGCGGTGAACGTGCTCGAACCGGCTCCGGGGAGATCGACTAGGTGACAGGTGACGTGTTCGGTCAGGTATGGCAGCAGCGTGCGGTACGTCGCTCCGCCGACCGGCCACCCGTGGACGAACAGCACATCGGGCCCAGTGCCGGCCCAAGCGGCGCCCGATCGCGTTCGATCGGCGGAATAGGTCAGTGGCCGGCGTGGCAGGCCGCCGACGGTGGAACGTCGAGCGACGGGTTCTGCTCGAAGAAGCCATAGGGCATCAGCGTGAATCCGGTGTACTCCACCGGCATGACCGGCCAGTCTTCTGGTCGCGGCACATGCGTGACGCCGAAGGTGTGCCAGACGACGATCTCGGTGTCGTCCACGGACCGATCTGCCTGCACGTAGCTCGGCAGACCCGCGCCGCCGGGGTGCAACATGCTGAACGCGCCCGCGCTGGCGTATTGCTCGCCGGCCTCGTACGGCGTGACCCACAGGTTGTGGCGCGCGAACCCTCCTCGCTGCCCGGCCGGCGAGTTCTCCGGCACCATGAATGTCGGCGAGGCCTGCGGCAGCAACTTGTAGGCCACGGGATTGCCGAGCTGATTGGTCGACGACGGATTGGTGATTCGCCAACTGCGACTTGCGGCCGGGTCGATGTTGCGCATCGCCGCCTGCTCGGTCCGCAGCGGCGTGGCCACCGAGCGGAACCCGGCACCGTAGGGATGCGCACCATCGTCGACCACTTCGACGTTGGTCTCGACCACCGTGTTCGCGGGTCCGTCCACCGCGACATCGAGGCGGAAGCAGAACATGTGCTGGTGGATCGGGGAGCTGATCGACGGAGCGACGAGTGGAGACGTGTCGGAGCCAACACCATCGGCCGCAACGGACACGCCGATGATGCCGGTCAACTTCATCTCCAGCTGGATCGTGCCGTCGAGGTAGAAGTACCAGTAGAACCCGTACTCGTAGTTCCCGATCGTGTGGATCGTGCTCACCACCAACCGCCGAGACCGCCGCACCTCCGGTGCCAGGTCTGGGCGGAACGGATTGGTGTGTTTCCACAGAATGCCGAAGTCCTCTTCGTGGAGGCACACGGTGTTCTCGCGCACGATGGGGACGCCGTCGGAGCCGAGGAACGCTGCGTCGAAGTAGTAGATCTCGCCGAGGCAGTCGCAGCCGAGGGTCAGCGAGTTGGCGCTCTGGCCGAGGCTGGTCTCGCCAGCATCGAGGGCGTGCTTCCAATAGTGCAACGGCGAGGCGTCGCCGTACGGAACGACCATGTCGGACAGCGCCGCGCGGTGCAAGATCGGGCGGTCGCGGTCGCCGTCTCGATAGCGCACGTCATGCAGGACAAGGCCCTCCACCGGGTGCACCGAGATCCGCAGATGCCAGTTCTGCCAGGTGATCGTGTGGTCATCGACGACAAAACTCGGCCCCTCGGGTTGGGTGATGTCGAGTGGTTTGATGTCGTCGCGTTGATCCGGAACGCGGTCGGAGGCGTACTCCGCCGGCGTGTCGGGAATGGGAACGACGCCGTGATCGTCGACGACGACATCTCCAGTGTCGACGTTGACGAGGGCGATCAGCCCTTCGATGGGATAGGCGTAGTAGTTGTCGTCGGGGTCACGGTGGAGGAAGGCGAAAGCGCGCATCACCCGGCCGGTCGGCATCTCGGGTGGCTGTACGCCAGCCATCCACGGCTCGATGTGCACGAGTGACGTGTCGTCGATTCCCCGCTTGGCGAGCGCAGCATTCCACTCGTTGTGTTCGGCGAGCGCCATGTACACGGCGATCACGTCGGCGTCGCAGATCGGCGCCTGGCCCTCGTCGACCCACGTGAACGTCGAGACGTCGCCCGTCGACGACGACACGGTCACCTCGAAGCTCTTGCCAGCCTCGGGGTCGTGACCGACGACGCTGACCATTCGATCGAACGGTGCACCCGGGGTGTGGGCAGCGAGTTCGTCGCGGCTCGGTTCGACGCGCTGACCGAAGGCGAAGAAGGCACGCTCGCTGAGCTCATCGGTCGCCCGAATCGCCGCGACGGCGGCAGCGAGTTCGTCGACCGACGCAGGGTCAAGCGGATGGATGGTCGTGGTGTCGACGGCCATCCGTCGACCGTAGGCGAGTACCGAGCGCTACGTCGACGCGATCACCATGTCAGCGCACGAGCCGGTGAGATATCGCGCACACTCAGCCTCGGTGGAGTCCTGCGTTGGGATCGTCGCCGCCCAGTCGGCGTACTCGCTCATGTCCAGCGGGGTGCCGAGCAAGTCGAAGCGATTGGCGTCGGCCATGGGCCCAGCTGGCGGCGATGGCACCCAGGCCAGCCCAGCTACACCGATCTCGACGTCGGACAGTACGCAGCTGCGTTGGGCCTGATCGATGCAGTGACTCACGCCCAATCGGAATTCGAGCCCGGCGGTGCAGCCGAGCGCATGCTGATCGGAGCTTTCGCCGCCCGCGAAGCACTCTTTTCGATCAGTGCCACTCCTGAACACGAGCGAGTCGCACGCAGCGACGCGTACGCGGCCTTTCGGCGAGCGATCGAGTCAGCGATCGCGCACGGCGAGCCACCCCACAACGTTGCGGACGATGCCGCGACCGTCTCGACGCGCACAGTGGCGCGCGCCTGGGCACGCGCGACGGGCCAGACGCCGAAACAACTGCTCGATCAGCGCATCATTCTCGAAGCGCAAGGATTGCTCGCCAACACCGACATGTCGGCGGCCGCCATCGGGGCGCGCCTCGGGTTCCCCGAACCGACCAACTTCGCCAAGTTCTGCGGTCGGCGCACCGGCCAGACTCTGGCCGCCTTCCGACGAACAGCGTTGGCCGGCTGACAGACTCGACACGTGACTGCACCCGAGGTCGTGTTGCTCGACGGCGGAATGGGCAAGGAACTGCGGCGGATCGGCGCACCGTTCCGTCAGCCCGAATGGTCCGCGTTGGCACTGATCGAGGCTCCGACGCGCGTCGCCGAAGCGCACCGCAACTTCGTCGCCGCAGGCGCCACCGTCATCACGACGAGCAACTACGCGGTCGTCCCGTACCACCTCGGCGACGAGCGCTTCGCTGCGCACGGCCATGAGTTGACCGCACTCGCCGGCGAGCTGGCCCGGGCGGTGGCCGACGACACCGGCGCGCTGGTCGCCGGCTCGATCCCGCCGCCGTTCGGCTCGTACCGACCGGACCTGTTCGAGCCCGACCGCGCTCCGGCGGTGTTCGACACGATCGTGCACGCATTGGCGCCGTATGTCGACCTGTGGCTGCCCGAGACACTCGGGAGCGTGGCCGAGATCGAAGCTGCCAATGCCGCACTGGATCGGGTCGGCGACGACACACCGCGGTGGGTCTCGTTCACGCTCGACGACCGCGCCGCCCATCCGGCCCTGCCGTCAGGCGAATCGATCGCGCGTGCGGCCGCGTCGCTGAACGCCACGCCACACCTCGCCGCTGTGCTCATCAACTGTTCGCTGCCCGAGCACATCACACCCGCTCTCCGCCTGCTGCGCGAGGCGCTCGGGCACCGCAACGACGTCGCTATCGGCGCCTACGCCAACGCATTCCGTCCGGACCCTCCAACGAATTATGCGGCGAACGAGACGATCAACGAGGCGCGAGACGACCTCACGCCTGGGCGATACGCCGACATCGTCGATGATTGGATCGCCGACGGTGCAACGATCGTCGGCGGGTGCTGCGACATCACGCCTGCGCACATCGCCGAGATTCACACCCGCCTCGACCGGGCGGACGCACCGGCGGTCAGCGGAGGGTGACGCCCGCGTCGTCGTCGACGATCGAGCCGATGCACGCAGCGTGGTGGCCCGACTCGGCGAGTTCGGCGAGCACACGATCGACTTCACCGGGATCGACACCGAACACCAGACCACCCGACGTCTGCGCATCGGCGAACAGGAGGCGGTGATCTTCGCCGTGAGCACCCGAGTCGAGGAGCTGATCTCCCCATTCCAGGTTGCGTCGTGTGCCGCCGGGCACCAAGCCGTCGGCAGCCAAGTCGACCGCGCCAGGCAAGAATGGCAACGCGTCGAAGTCGACGTTGGCCCGCACGTCGGACTCGATCGTCATCCGCCCGAGATGACCGAGCAGCCCGAACCCGGTGACGTCGGTACATCCGGTCGCACCGGCATCGACCGCAACCCGCGCCGCGATGTCGTTCAACCGCGTCATCGAGTCGACCGCAGCTGCAGCGATGGCGCCGCCAGCCGCATCGGCCTTGATCGCCGTGGTGATGACGCCGACACCGAGCGGCTTTGTGAGGACCAACTCATCGCCGACGCGTAGACCGGCGTTGGTCAGCACCCGGTCGGGATGGACCTCGCCGGTCACTGCCATCCCGTACTTCGGCTCGGGATCGTCGATCGTGTGGCCGCCGACGACGGCGAATCCGGCAGCCGACGCAACGTCGCGGCCACCGGCCAACACCTCGCCGAGCAACTCGGTCGGCAGCTCGTCGCGATTCCACCCGACCAGGTTGAGGGCGAACAGTGGCCGCCCACCCATCGCATAGATGTCGGACACGCTGTTGGCTGCGGCGATGCGCCCCCAGGCACGCGCATCGTCGACCACCGGCGTGATGAAGTCGGCGGTGGACACGAGGGCCCGTTCGTCGTCGAGCCGCCAGACGGCAGCATCGTCGCCGGTATCAGGGCCGACGAGCAGTTCGTCGGGCTGATCAGCATGCAGATCGCGCATCACGTGCGCGAGCTCGCTCGGGGCGAGCTTGCAGCCTCAACCGGCGCCGTGGCTGAACTGGGTGAGACGAATGCGTTGGGCGTCGGTCACGAGTCCACCTTCCTTTCGGCGTCGGGACGAGGAGCGCTCACCATATCGGCGCGGCCGCTCCTACGATCTGACCGTGGTCGTCCGCATCGCCCGCACCATTGCGTGTTGTCTGCTCCTCCCAGCGATGGTGCTCGTCATTGCGGTGCGCCCGTCACCGGCCACCGCAGCGACGGTCGACCTACTGGTGGGCGACTCGGTGATGGCGGGCATGAGCTCGAGCGCACGGTCGTCGCTGCCCCCTCACCGGTTCGACGCCGAGGTGTGCCGCCGAGTGCTCGCCACCAGCTGCACGTATCGGGGCAATCGACCGTCGACGGCGTTGAACGTGATCCGTGCGAACGCAGGGGCGACCAACCGAGCCATCGTTATCGCCGTCGGATACAACGACTCCTCCATCGACAGCGCCGTCGACCAAGTGATTGCCGAGGCGAGACGTCAGGGGGTGCCCCACGTCGTATGGCTCACGTACCGGATTGCGGGCCAGTACGCCAACCAGTACCGCAACCACAATGCGACGTTGTGGGCCAAGGCGGCGATCTATCCCGAGTTGCAGATCGCCGATTGGGCGGGACGCAGCGCCGGCCGCGGCGACTGGGTGGCCTCCGACGGCACTCACCTCAACGCCAGCGGCGGCCGGGCAATGTCCCAACTCATCGGCGAGTCGCTGAACTCTCTGGCCCCGCCCCCACCCACTCGGTGCGACTTGGCCGATGCAGGCGAGGCCGCTCCGGCGACGAGCACGACTGCGGTGGTCGCCGACTCAGGCGGGCTCACGGTCCACAACGCGCCGCAGCGCATCGCCGACACGCGTTCGGAGACGATGGTCGGAGCTGGCCGCGTCCTGCGCGTGCCCGTCCCCGCTGAGTACGCCGATGCGCAAGCAGCTTTGGTCACGCTCACCGCCGTCGACCCGTGCCGTCGCGGCCACCTTGCCGGATTCGCGTGTGGTGCCGCCCGACCGCCGACGTCGACACTCAACGCTCGCGACCGCGCAGCGACGGCCAATCTGGCACTGATCCCGGTGGGGCAAGGCTCGATCTGCATCTATGCCTCGATGCCGACCGACGTGGTCGTCGACCTGCTCGGCCACGTCGGCGGCGATGGAGCGGGTGTGCGAACCGTCGAGCCCACGCGCATCTTCGACTCGCGTGCGACGGGTTCGGCCGAGCTCATTCCCAGCAACGGGCGGCGCGCTGCTGGCACGGTCACGACACTTCCGGTCCGTCGTTCCCCCGATGTCCCGGCCGACGCGGACGCAGTCGTGGTCAATGTGACATCAACCGAATCCACCCGCCGGGGCTACGTGACGACGTACCCGGGGCCATGCAGCGGACCGCCGCCGACGGCGTCGAACCTCAATCACGTCGATGGCGAGACGATCGCAGTCGCCGCCATCACCAGGGTCGGCTCCGACGGAACGATCTGCGTGTACAACCATGCGCCCACCCACCTGGTCGTCGACCTCGGCGGGGTGATCGCGGCCGACGGCGCACTCGTGCAACCCGTGAGCAACGTGCGTCTCGTCGACTCGCGCAACTCGGTGGGACCCGGCAGTGGCGATCTCGCCCTCGACACCGCCGTTGCGCCACCGAACGCGGACGGCGCGCTGGTGAACGTGGTCGGTCTACGCGACGGTCGAGGTTTCCTCACCGCACGGAGATGTGGCACCGCGGGCGTACCCGCCCACTCGACGCTCAATCATCGCGACGGCGCAGTGGCCAATATGGCGGTCGCACCGATCGTCGGCGGGAGGACATGCGTATATCGCCAGCCGACGGCCGACGTGGTCGTCGACGCCGTCGCGTGGCTCGTCGACCCCGACGACGGCTGAGAGTCGCCGGCAACACCGTTGGGTCTCGCCCTCGAACTCGAGGCCGCGCATCCCTGTGCCGAGCGCAAGCGCCGAAGTAGTCCGTTGGCGATGCCGCGTGCCATCGCGCCCGCTGTGGCCCCAATTTCCGTCGCTCTCGATCGACACGCGGCGACCGTCCCACCACCCGTCGGACGGCCCCGATGAACCGTGCACCGGAATGAACGGACCGGGCGTCTCGGACGTGACGAGCGGAGAATATGGTTGCCCGCCATGCCCCGCACGACTGCGCACGTGATGATCGCAGCTGCAAGTGCCGTTCTGATCGCGTCGTGTGCGTCAGACGACGATGGTGGCAGCGCAGATCTGGCGATCCCGCCCACGTTGGCCGCTCCGGTCGACAGTCAGGTCACGCCTGCGACGGACGACCAGATAACCGAGAGCAGCGCACAGGCGACCAGCAACGTTGTCGCGCTCGCCACGCAGCGTCCGCCGGTGCGCTGGCAGTGTCCGTTGCCGACCGCGATCGAGATCGCCCGCACGCTCAACGGGGCCGCGGCGATCGAGGGCACCGCAGACGTCGGGCCTGAAGGACAATTCAGTCAACTCGGATGCGTCAGCGATGCGACATCGATCGGGATCACCGTCGGTCCCGCGACGTTCGACGAGTTCCTCAGCGCCGCGACGCCGACGGGAGGCGACGACGCCGAGTACCAGAGCAGTGAGCGTGATGCGGGCCTGTTCGACTACTGCACGGTGAGCGCATCACTCGGAGTGCAGCGGTGCGGAGCGGCGTGGACAGATGGCTCGCTGTGGGTCGACCTCAGTCAGACCGCGCCGACGCCGGGCGACCCCCCCGACGTGCAACGACTCGTCGACGAGCTGAGCACCAATGCAGAAACGATCGTTGCGGAGACGGCGGCCGTCGATCTCGTGTCGCTGATCCAGTGGTACCGGGTCACCAGTGCCGAGCTCGGACCCGAGCTGTCCCTCGACGGCACTGGCGGCGAACCCATCTTGGCTCCGACGGGCGCACTGGCCGGACAGCGCTGGCGGTTCGTCAATCTCGGAGGCGGGCGGTACGAGGTATCAAACGCCGCGTCGGGTGAGACCGGTCTACTGAGCACCGACGGCACAGGATCGTTCTTCACCGACGGTCCTGCACAACTCCCAGGACAGGTCTGGACTGTGATCCCCGAAGCGAACGACACCCACCTCGTCTTCAGCGACCTCATCGAAACGTTGGTCTTTCTCGTCCCTGACGGCGCCGGTGGCACGACGGTGATCCCCTTCGGCGCGGCTGGCGCGACGCAGTGGCTGCTCGAACCAGCAGGCGCAATCGAGCCCTGACGCAGGTAGCGTCGTGAGCTCACCGGATGGCAGTTCCATCCGATGGGTTCGCAGACGGGCGATGAGTTCCGATCGAGTGAACCATCCCCCCACAACGAGGAGCCCCTCTCCATGAACCCGACCTTCGCCCAGCTGGGCGTGCCCGCGCCGATTTGCGCGGCACTCGAACAGCGCGGCATCACCGAACCATTCGCCATCCAAGCAGCGACGATCGCCGACACGCTCGCCGGCCACGATGTCTGTGGCCGCGCTCCGACCGGCTCTGGGAAGACACTGGCCTTCGGCGTGCCCCTGGTGGCGCTGTCCGACCGCGCCGAAGCCCGCCGACCGCGCAGCCTGGTACTCGCTCCCACGCGCGAGCTCGCCGACCAGATCGCCACCGAACTCGAGACCTTCGCTGGCTCACTGCGCATCGCGGCCGTGTACGGCGGCGTCGGTTACGGCAAGCAGCTCGACGCGCTGCGTCGCGGAGTCGACATCCTCATCGCCTGCCCCGGGCGACTCGAGGACCTCATCCAGATGGGTGAGGTGACCCTCGACGCCGTCGACCGGGTCGTCATCGACGAAGCCGACCGCATGGCCGACATGGGCTTCTTGCCCGTCGTCCGACGGATCCTCGACCAGACGTCGCCGACGCGGCAGACGTTGCTGTTCTCGGCAACACTCGACGGCACCGTCGGCGAGCTCACGCGGGCGTACCAAAACGACCCAGTGCGCCGCGAGGTCGGCGAGGACACGCCCGACATCACCGCCGCCGACCACTACTTCTGGAGTGTCGAGCGCACCGATCGCCCGCGCGCCGCGGCCGAAACGATCAATGCCGCCTGGCCGACGATCGTGTTCTGCCGGACTCGGCACGGGGCCGACCGCCTTGAACGCCAACTCGCCAAGCAGGGCGTCACGGCGACCGCGATCCACGGGGGACGCAATCAGAACAAGCGCAACAAGGCGCTCGCCGACTTCGCCAGCGGCAAGGCGCAAGCGCTGGTCGCCACCGACGTCGCGGCGCGTGGCATCCACATCGACCGCGTTGCCGCCGTGTTGCACTACGACCTTCCCGCCGACCACAAGGACTACATCCACCGCTCCGGTCGCACCGCACGCGGTGGCGACGGCGGTGTCGTCGTCTCCCTCGTGCCGCCGGATCAGAACAAGGACGCCCGCCGCCTACAGCGTGGCGCTGGTCTCGACGAGCCGTTGACCGACCCGAACCTTGACGCGCTCGACGGTGCGTCGATGCCAATCGAACCGCCCGCACCCGAGCCACCAGCGGCGAGCGAACCATCGACACCCCGGCCGAAGCGTTCCGCCAAGTCGAAGAACAAGCGTCGGCGCCGCAACGATGCGCACGCCGCTACAAGTGCGTCTCGCGGCACCGTGAAGTTCTTCAACAACAAGAAGGGCTTCGGGTTCATCGAACGCAAGGGTGAGGCCGACCTGTTCGTGCACTACTCGAACATCGCCACCGAGGGCTACAAGTCGCTGCACGAAGGACAGCTCGTGGAGTTCGACCTCGCACCGGGCCGCAAGGGCGACGAAGCGCGCAACGTCCAGCCGGTCTGAGCCGACCGTCCGACATCAGCTTGCGGCGTCGAGCACGAACACCCTGATCGTGCGATGGCTGGCACGGCCGCGGTACTTGGCGTATCCGGCGTAGAACGCGGCACCGGCCTCGAAGACCCGATCAGCGGTGTCGTCGTCGGCGCGGCGAGCGACCACGTCGACCGTACGGTCGCGGTAGCCAACGGTGGCCGACGGGTCTGCTTCGAGGTTGTACACCCAGCCGGGGGTGCGTTCCTGGCCGTAGTTCGAGCCGATGATCGCCAATTCACCGTCGAGCGGAATCCCCACGAGCGGCATCGAGCGCGCCTTGCCGGACTTCGCGCCGGTCGTGGTCAACAAGATCACTGGGAGGCCCGCTGTGATCTCGGCCAGCGTCGTGTTGCCATCGGTCCGTCGATACAGCCAGCGGTCGATCGGGTACAGCATCCGCTGAGCGACCCACGCGCCGGGTCCACTTGCTGCGATTCGCTGCGTGACGCGTTGCACGGCGTTGGCCGGCTTGTGCTCGTAACCGAGCTCCTCGAGAACACCCATGATCACTCCCCTGCCGCTGGTCGTCGCACGGCGCCGAGAGGGTAACCGGTCAGGCTGCGACGGCGGGCGCCTCGACGATGTGCGCAAGGGCTGCATCGGCCTGGAGGTACCCCCCGGTGATCGATGTTCCTGCGAGCTGCGATGCCGGCTCGGCAGTCGATCGCAAGATCTCAGCGATGTCGGCAGGCGACAACGATGGGTCGGCCTGGGACATCAACGCCACGGTGCCCGCCACGTGTGGCGCAGCCATCGACGTGCCCGACATGAAGTAGTACGAATCCGCCATGGTGCTGGTGATACCGACACCGGGGGCGGCCAGATCGACCGACGTGGCTCCGTAGTTCGAGAATTCGGCGAGCTCACCCTGGGCGTCGATGGCGGCGACCGATACGACCGTCGGGTGGTTGGCCGGATACGGCGACAACGGGTCGAGGTCGTTGTCGGCACCGTCGTTCGACGCCGCCGCAATCACGGCGATTCCCGCAGCGTCGGCCTCGTCGAGCAGCTCGGCATAGCTCTCCGTGCCGCGGCCGCTGAAGCTGGCGTTGATCACGTCTGCGTCGTTGTCGATGGCGTAGCGCACTGCCGACATGATCCAAGAGATGCTGCCGGCGCCGTTCTCGTCGAAGGCGCGCACATCCATCAACTGCACGTCCCAAGCGACACCGGCGACACCGACGCCGTTGTCGGTCTCGGCGCCGATCGTGCCGGCGACGTGCGTGCCGTGGCCGTTCGGATCATTGCCCGCCGGCGTGTCTGTGACGAAGTCCCAACCGAAGATGTCGTCGACGAATCCGTTGCCGTTGGTGTCCTCGCCGTCTTCGACTTCGCCGGGGTTGATCCACATGTTGCCGGCAAGATCCTCGTGCGTCGCGTCTACTCCCGAGTCGATCACGGCAACGACGACGTCGGGAGCATCGGTGAGGTAGGCCCATGCATCGGGGGCGCCGATGTCGAATTCGGCGTCCGGATTCGACAGTCCCCACTGCAGCGAGAACAGGGTGTCGTCCGGGACGACCGACGTCAGCTGCGCGGGATAGTCGGGTTCGATGCACAACTCGGGCTCGTCGACCAATTGCTCGACCTCGTCGATCGTGAGCGCTTCGGTCTCGATCACTTCGATCCCGTCGTCGATCTCCATCACGACGTCGACGCCGTCGATGTCACCGACGTCGTCGAGCGTCGCCGCCGCCAGACGAGCGTTCGGATCCACCGAAACGATCCAGCGGTCGAAGGTCTCGTCGAGGGCCGCGGCGCCGGAACGTGCGTGGGCACCTCCCAGCGGGACGAGCGAGACAGCAGCAACAACTGCGGTGGCGGACAGGATCAGTCGGGGGCGGGCTGGACCTGGTGCATCTGGTGTCATCGTGATGTCGATTTCACGGCCTCGCACCTGAACGGCGCCTGTGCGTCGTCCAATCGTTGTCGACGACGGTGGTATCGCCACGGCGGGTCCAGATCGTGATCGTTGCGGAGGCCAACGCGTAAGGAACCGACGTGTGGTCCGTCAGGTCGTGCAGAACCACAACGCAACAAGGGGCGCGATCGTGTCCACCCGAACCAACCTCACCTCCGTCGCCGCTGCCGGCACCGTCGCCGCTGCCGGCACCGTGGCAGGAACACGGCTGCTGGGCGGTACCGTCCAGGCCTCGGGGCAACTCGACTCGAAGACCGACGACACGACCAGGGCTGCCGACGACGTCGCCGCGCTGTTCGACGCCAGGAATCACACCTTTCATCGCAGTCTCGACGACCTCACCACCGATCCCGCCGGGGCCTGCTACGGCCAGGCTCCAACGATCACGGCGGTCGACGGCTTCGCCACCATCGGGACCGCCGGCTCCGACGTGATCTTCGGCGTCGACGGCGACGACATCATCTGATCGACATGGTCACCGACGACCCCTTCGACCACGACGAGGCATGGGCCGGGCGCGGCAACGACACGATCTACGCCGAGGATGGCAAAGGCCAAAACGTGTGGGCCCCCGAGCGGCCGCGACGTCTGCCGCATCGACGAAGCGATCGACCTGTGGTCGTCGTGCGAGGCCGAGCTGCAGAGCGGCAACGGCCCGAAGCGGCGACTATGCCGGAACCTCGACCATGGCTCGTTCGACGAGCGGGGCGAGGCGGGCATAGTCGTCGTGTTCCACGGGACCGAAACCGCACACCCCGAATGGCGTCAGCGCAGCCGCCAGCTCCGGACCCGCAAGGAGATCGGCAACGTCGGGAACCAGATGGCTCAGCTCGGACCGAACCACCACGGGCTGCACGGGGTACGGACCGAGGACATCAATCGATCGGACCGCGGCGCCACGGTCGGGTCGCTCACCCGCCCACGAGCGCAACACGTTGGCATCGATCGCTGCCGCATCGAGCGCGCCCGACTCGATCAGCTCGAGCGCTCGACGATGGCTGCCTACCTGGCGGAGCTCGCCGCAGAAGTCGACATCGAGTCCCTCGTCGGCGAGTTTGGCGAGGAGGCTGACGAATCCCGAGAGAGAGGCCCGCTCGTTGTAGCCGATGCGCAGACCCCGCAGGTCGGCGAATCGCTCAACGGGCGCATCGGCCCGGACGACCACATCGGAGACATACGTCGGTTGTCCGGCGTTCCGTGCGTCGTCGTAGATCGGCGCCCGAGGAACAAGGGCCACGCTCGGCGATGTGCGCTCGGTCAGCCAGAGGTACGCCGGCGGACAGATGAACCCAATGTCGGTCAGGCCCATCGCAAAGCGGTCGTCTGCGGCTGTGACCGGACCCGACATCTTCGACTCGACCGTCACGTCGTGGTCACGACCGAGGCCGGACGCCACATGCGCAGCGATGGTCTCGAACATCGCCAGCGGGAGACCAGGCGTCAGCCACGTGGTGAACCGCAGTGGTGCATCACTCGAACCCACGACGTCGGACGCTACCCGACGGTGGCGAGACGACGACACGGCCGGCTATATCTCGATCGACAGGCGGTCGACCTGCAAAGCTCGAGTCATGACCGACACCGCAAACAGGCCCGAGCTGTTGCCGTTGGCCCGCAGGACACCCGAGCAAGAGGCCGCCGAGAAAGGCGCCGACGTGCCGGCCGCATCCGAGTTGAGCATCGACGCAATCGACCCGTACAACGCACACCTGTTCCGCGACGATCGTTGGCACGACCACTTCGCACGGCTACGTGCCGAGGATCCCGTCCATCTCAACGAGCTGGAACTCGCGGGCCGCTACTGGTCGATCACCAAGTACGACGACGTGCGGGCCGTCGACGGCGATTGGGAGACGTTCTCGTCTGCCGACGGCATCACCCTCGGCCTCTCGCTCGACAAGATCCCCGCCGATGCGGGGCCCCAGATCATGTCGTTCATCTCGATGGATCCGCCGGAGCACACGGCGCAACGCAACACCGTGCGCAGTATCGCCGCGCCGGTGAACCTGAAGAACTTCGAGCCGATCATGCGCGAGCGCACCATCAAGGTGCTCGAGTCATTGCCCGAAGGCGAGACCTTCGACTGGGTCGACAACGTGTCGGTCGAGCTGACGACGCTGATGCTGGCGACCCTGTTCGACTTCCCGATTGATGACCGCCGGATGCTCACCCGCTGGTCCGATGTGTTGTTCGCGATCCCGCAGCCGGGCGGCATCGTCGAGTCCCAGGAGCAGAAGCGCGACGAGTTGATGGGATGTGTTGCCTACTTCGAGCGCCTGTGGGAGGAGCGCCGCAACAACCCGGGCAACGATCTCGTCTCGATGCTCGTCCACGGCGAAGCGACCAAGGACATCCCGACGTTGCGGCACCTCGGCAACCTGCTGTTGCTCATCGTCGGCGGCAACGACACGACCCGCAACTCGATGTCGGGCAGCGTGTACGGGCTCAATCAGTTCCCCGACCAATACGACAAGCTGATCGCCGATCCCGGCCTGATCAAGAACATGGTCAAAGAGATCGTCCGCTGGCAAACACCGCTGTCGTACATGCGTCGCACAGCGACTCGGGACACCGAGCTGGGTGGGAAGCAGATCAAGAAGGGTGACCAGGTGCTGATGTGGTACCTCTCGGCGAACCGCGATGAAGCCGTGTTCGAGAACGCCGACGCCATCGACATCGAGCGCGATAACGCCGACAAACACCTGTCGTTCGGGTACGGCATTCACTTCTGCATGGGTGCCCGGCTCGCCGAGCTGCAGCTACGCGTGCTGTGGGAAGAGATCCTGCCGCGCTTTGAACGCATCGAGGTGCAGGCAGAACCCGAGCGGGTGTTCTCGTCGTTCGTGCACGGTTACGCCAAGCTGCCGGTGCGCATCACCCGCCGCTGAGTTCCCTGCCGGCGGTCACGCAAGAGCGCGGCGCGACGTCCAGCTGCGCGCCGTATCGGGGCCGGCACAGGTCGCCCACAGGTAGCGCTCGTTAGAGATGGTGATACCAGTCGGCGCGTCCGAGCGCCGACGCCATCGCGAAACGAGCACCGACCCGGACACGACATCGACCGCACCCGCACCTCGCCGCCGAATGCGACGGCTCATCGGAGCGGCAGTGGCCGCGTTCGGTGTCTGGGCACTGATCGTCGGTCCGACCACTACGAGAATTGGGACACGGCCGTACACATTCCGGTCCATCGACCTCTCACGTCGGCGACCAGCACCGACGTCGACGATGAGTTCACGCTGACGTTCGCGTCGACGTGCTCAGATGGAACGCCGGAGACCACGGTCGCCGAACTGGTCCTCGATGTCGCTCCACCACCGTCAAGCGGAGGTGACCCGGCGACGCCACCAATGGGCGATGGCACGATCCGCCCCGGCACGCGCTGACTCGCCGGGCACCACAACGGTTCACCGCTCGCCGAGCGGCGTCAGCGACCCGACTCGTCCGGATAGTGCGCGGCGACGAGGTCGGGGTATCTGCGGGTGAAGTAGTTCCACAATTGCTCGCCGTACACGGCGGCGCGCTGTGCGGACTGCACGTCGTCGACTCCCGCTTCCATCTCGGTGGCGCTCGCCATGAATCCGGCATCGGCGTGACGCGGGCTCGCGGCCACTGCTGCACCGAAGCGCTCAGCGAGTGGCAACGGCGCCAGTGGAGTGTCGAGCGACGGGCCGTGGAAGTAGGCCGCTGAGTACCGAGTGTCGCTGGTGATCACTCGGTGCGGCGTCGCTCTGAAGTAGTTGGCGGTGAGCCCCTGGAGCATCTCGCCGAGATTGACGACGAAAGCACCCGGTACCGATGGCGCCGCGATCCACTCCCCTATCTGATTCTCGATCTGCAGGCCCGGCGTCTCGCCGGGCGCCAAGAGGGTGAACGAGCCGGTGTCGTGATGGGCGTTTACGCCAGCACTACCACCGGGCGTCGGCGGATAACGGATCAACTTGGTGAGCGACATCGGTTCGGCGCCGAACATCGTCGAGAGGTATCCCTCGTCCACTTCGAGCCCGAGCGACATGACCCCGAGCAGCTCGTCGGCGACTGCCCCCACTCGGCAAACCAGAGGCGCATGATCGCGACGAATCCGGGCGGTACATCGTCGCTGAACCACTGATTCGGCCCGAGCAGCCGGAGGTACGCCGCTTCGACATCGGGCTCCCGGGCCGGGCTCGCTCCACAAGTCGACCTGCTCTCGGATGTCGGGCCGGTTGTTGGTGAACTCGGTCCCGACCGCCTCCCAGCTGCGGAAGTGGCGGGAGCGACGTTTGTCGATGCGCATCATCGAGAACACCGAGTCGATGAACGCGCTGTCGATCCCGTGGCCGACAACCACGAAGAATCCGACGTGGTGGCAGACGTCGGCGACCTCAGCGGCCAAGGATCGACGTTCGGTGTCGGAGCCTCGCCAACGAGCGAGGTCGACGATCGGCAGCTCGGTGAATGCTGGCGAGTCGGGTGCCGTCTGGCTCACGAGTCGAGGGTTGCGGAAACCCCGGGCGTCTCGCTCGATTGGGGCGTGCGCTCCCACAGCACCGGGAACAGCGGATGGTCCAAGGTCGCGCCAGTCGCTAACTCGTCATCCAAGCCGTCGAACGGTGGGGAGGTCACCCAGCGACGCGGCGCGTGCACCATGTCGTCGCCGAGAAAACGAATCGACATGACCCGGCGACGAGCGCGGCGGCTTACCCCTCGTGCCCGATGCGCGGTGAGCATGTGGAAGAACACTGCGTCGCCCGGCTCCAGCGCCCAGCCGACGACCGGCCACCGCTCGGGGTCAGCAGGAAAGTCCGGGAGCTCGGCGAGACTGCCTTCGGGGAACCACCGTGCCTGCTCGTCGAGGAACGTGCGAGGCATGTACCACGGGCCCCGATGTGTTCCGGCGACGAACTCCAAGGTCGTCTCGCGGTCGACAGGATCGATGGGCAGCCACATGCTGACGTTCTGCGTGCCCTCGACGTTGTAATACGGCTGGTCCTGATGCCATGGCGTCGCCTGACGCGTCCCCGGCTCCTTCACCAGAACATGGTCGTGGTACAGCCTGACCTGCTCGGCACCCATGAGATGGCCGGCGATCTGTGCCGCTGCCGTATCGGCCAGGAACTCGCGCATGGGGGCGATCCGTTGCCAGTTGCAGAAGTCTTCGATGAACGCGCCGTCGGACTCGGCACTGGCCCGGATGGCCAGCGGAGACAAGTTCGCCAGGTTCTCGTCGACCGCTGTACCGGCGAGCGACATCTGCGCCTCGGTGAACGCCCCGCGGACACACACGGCGCCGTCGGCCGTGAAGTCACCCTCGATCGTCCAACTCACGCAGCCGAACCCTACGGCGTCGATGTCGACGGCGTCGGTGGGAGCACGGCGACGCCGGGATGAGCATGCAGGACCTGCTGCGCAACACCGGTGTCTCATCGAGCTCGACGTACCACTTTCTCCCGGGCGGGAAGGAAGAACTCGTGGCGTCTGCGGTGCGCGACAGCGGGCTCACCTCTGCCGCCCAGATCGCCGAGGTGATGAATGAGCACGACCCTGCGACCGCCGTCACCCGGATCTTCGAGGCGGCCGCCGAGGAGGTGCGCAGCCACGACTTCACGCTCGATTGCCCGATCGGCGTGACGGCGACGGAGGCCGCCCACGACTCACCCAAGCGACACACAGCACGGCGCCATATCGAGATGCGGCGAGCCTGATCGTCAGCCGGATCAGCTAGAAGCTGCTCTGGTCGCGGTACCTGCCTTCGGGGACGACGAACCCGCGGATGAAGGTGAGGATGGGCTGCTCGTCGGCCGCTGCGGTGAGGTAATCGGCGATGGCGATGATCACCTCGCCGAGCACCGTCGAGTCGAAGATCCAGTCGTTGAGGTCGTCGTGGGTCGGAGCCCGCGAGCCGGGCTGGGAGGCCAGCGCCTCGTGATAAATCGTGCGAACGTCGTCGACCAGATGGCGAATCAACAACGGCATCTCGAACGCCCAATCGATCCCGACACCCGGCGCATCGGTGAGGTTGCCCGAATCGGCGACCGAGCCGAGCGCCTGGACGACCTCGCGCTGCTGATCGAGCGCAGCACCGCTTGCGCCGAACAACGAGCGGCCGCGCCGGCGCCTGGTCTCAGCGGCCCACGGCAGGAAGCGACTGGCCTCGGCGCCCAGCCGATCCGCGAAGGAGTCTCCGGTTGCCGGCGCGAGGTTCAACGGACACGCCCACGGCTCCTGTTCGCCGACGTCGGGCGCATCAGTGGCGAAATCGACGATTCCCGGCTCGATCTGTGTCGACAGCAGATCGAGCGCGGCGCGCACGACCGTTCGCTGGAACTCGGCATCGGAGGCGCTCCCCAATGGCCGACCGAGCGGGAACGGCACCCACAGCGCACGAGTCGGTCCGACCGCCTCGCTCTGCTCGCGGACGAGACTGATCGACGTCGTCGCAACGCCGGCGCGTTCGATGAAGTGTGTGAGGGCTCCGACCGAGCCCGTGCAGATCGGTCATATCGGCACGAGCAGCGCCACGTCGACTCCGTCCGCGGCGAGCAACCGACCGACTTCGGTCCCGGCCTCTTCGAACAGCGAAGGATTTGGCATCGCGCCCATGAAGGAGTAGTGCCAGTTCGAGACCCCACCGATCTCACCTGCGTCGTGGAGCTCCCGCAGCCGATCGAGCGGAAAGGCTACATTCGGATCGTCCTGTACTGCGGTGCGGTCGAAGTTGGCGCTGACGTGGGTCATCACCAAGTCGCTGAAGTCGCTCGTGCCCGGAATGATCCGGTAGCTGAGGTCGCCGGCAACGAACGGCGGGTCGCCACGACGGTGCATCCCCGCCGTCGACACGATGGCAACGGTCGACTCCGCGAGCGGCTTCGGCGTGATCCAGGGACCCGGCGCAACGCGGGCCATGTTGTCGGCACGCATCTGGAGATGCGCGGCCTCATCTGGGTGCAGGTCACTCAGTCGAACCACCGATGCAGTGTGCCCGACCGGCAGTCACCGGCACGAGCGGTAGCACGTACGCGCTTTGTTGGCGCAGGGGGAGTACTGCTCGCTCGGCCGATTCGAGGTGTCCGTCGTGGGACTCGGGTGCAACAACTTCGGGATGCGCCTGGACGGCGATGCGACGGCGCGAGTGGTCGACGCCGCAATCGACTTCTTCGACACCGCAGAGAGCTACGGCAACGGCGCCTCCGAGGAGTTGCTGGGGCGGGCGCTCAGCGGTCGCCGCGACGATGTGGTGATCGCCACCAAGTGGGGCCACACGCGCAGCCTCGGCGAGAGCGAACGCGGCGGCGACCCGCGCCTGATCCGCGAGCGGCTCGATGTCAGCCTCGCCCGGCTCGGCACCGACTACGTCGACCACTATCGGCTGCACCGCCCCGATCCGCTGACGCCGGTGGACGAAACGCTTGGGTGCCTCACCGGCCTGCGAGCGGCAGGAAAGATCCGCAAGTGCGGCGCCACACGCTTCACCGCCGACGGACTGCGCGGCGCACACGCCGCGGCGACCACACACGACCTCGACCCGTTTCCATCAGTACAGAATCACTACAGCCTGCTCACGCGTGCACCCGAGCACGACGGCGTTTTCGCCGCATGTGAGGAGCTCGACATCGCGTTCGTGCCGTACTTTGCGCTCGAGTCCGGACTCCTCACCGGTAAGTACCGACTCGGTGCAGACCGCCCCGAGGGCTCGCGACTCGCGAACTGGGGTGACCGGGCGTCGCTGTTTATCGACGACGACAAGCTCGCCGTTGTCGATCGCTTGATCGCCTGGTGCGAGTCCCGCGACCATACGTTGCTCGATCTCGCGATGAGCCGGCACACGTCGCACCCACTCGTGGCGTCGGTCATCTCGGGCGCGACCGACCCCGAGCCGGTTGTCGCCAACGTCGCTGCGTCCGACTGGGCCCTCACGCCAAGCGATCGGGCCGAGGTCGACCAGATCGTCGTCGGGCCATCGAAGTGATTTCGTCGCCGGTCGACGACGAACAGACCGGGTTCCTATCCGGTCGATGCGGGTTCGACGAGCAGTGCAATGACACCGTCGGATCGATACGCCTGGGTGACGGCGGGGTGCGCCGCAAGCACGTCAACCGCATCGGCGTCATCGCGGATGTGCCCGTGCAGAAACCACAACCGGCCATCGCCGGCGCGCTCGATCACAGGGTCGACAGCCAAACTTGTCAAACACGGGTCACGGGTGAGTCCAGCGTCGTCCAGATGCCGCTCGTAGTACCGCAGCTGCTGATCGCCGAAACAGTAGGCGACCACCGTGTCATCGGGGTCTGCGTTTGCAGCGATCCACTCGATCGCCGGTTCGACATCCCATCGATCGGTGGGATCGACCAGCAACGTCACCGCTGCGAGACCGGCGGCGAGCGCAACGACCACTGCGGCGACGGCAGCGGCGCTCTCCGTGAGCCGCTGTGGGACACGCCCCGGTGACGGTCGCGGTGACAGCAAAACATCCAGACCGTGCGCAGCGGCGACCGCCACGAGCGGTACGAGTACGAGAATCAGTCGTCCGCGGAACGGGTACACCTCGAGCATTGCGGCGATTGCGAACGAGGTCCCGATCACTGCGGTGACCGGGACCACCGCGAACCATTTGGTGACCGCAGACGGAACGCCGCGATCAGTTCGACGCGCCTGCCGGAGCGCAGTGACCGCACGCCAGACGCCAACGACCACCAGCCCCCACAGCGCCAACGCAACGAGACGAGCGCCGGCGGTCAGCCACGCAGGATCTTCGACGTGCAACGGGACGCCGAGGTTGGAGAGCGTCAGGTGGGAGAGGCCAACGGTGTTGCGGGCCCACCACTCGATGCCGGAGACGCTCGTTGGAAACGGGGCGAAGGCATCGGCCCAGAAGCCCTGCATGATCGACGGCTTGGCGAGCTGCGCCCAGGCGAAGGCCAGAGCCCAGGCGGTGAAGATCGCAGCCCCCGGAGCCGCCAAGTAGCGGACGGCAGGATCGGCGCCGCGGCGCCGCGTCTCGGTGACGAACCACAGCACCCCGAGCACCGGGACGATCAAGAGCGCTGGCAGGCTGAAAGCCAGCATGACGAACGCAAGCAGTACCGCCGCCAGGCGACTCAGCGACGCCCGCTCGGCGACAGCGAAAACGGCGACCATACCCAGCAGCGCCTCGACGCCGTATTGCTTGACCTCGGCGGAGTAATAGATCAGCGACGGCGAGAGCGCGATCACCCCGACGAGCAGTGCCCGGGCGAGCCGGTGTTCGATCCACCGGACCGCGTACACGACTGCGACCGCAAGGAGGGCGAGGCCGGCAAAAAACGGGAAGAGTCTCAGCATCCACTCGGCCGAGGAGATCGCGTCGGCGACGTGGCTGACCACCCAGAAGCCAGCGGGCGCCAGTTGGCTCCGAGGTGAACGATCGGTCAGCGAGTCGAACACGCTGAGCTCCGCGAGGTCGTTGGCCACGAGCGCCTCATCAACCCACAGCGAGCGGCCAGAGAAGTACTGGCGGGCTCGAACAACGGCGCCGAAGAGGGCGATCACGATGAGCTCAACATCGACCCCCGCCCGTCGGCGGACTGCGCCCATCACGATACGACCCTATCCGTGCCTGCTTGCCACCCCATTGGTGCTCTGCCAAGCTGACGCCGATGCGACCGAACGTCCGCGAGCAAGTGGGCGCTCGTTGGGAAATCATCACGAACCTGCTGCGGCTCGCACGGCACGACGCTCCGGCGTGACCATTCGTCGCGCCCTGATTCTCGCCTTGGCCGCGGCCAGTGCGGTCTTCATCGCTGTTCAGCTAAACGACGGCTGGGGACGCATCCGCGACGAACCACTCCCCGGTGTACTCCCGATCGTCGGGGTCGTTGCACTCCTCGCATTGGGCCAGGTTGCCCTCGGCGAGGCGATGGTGTCGCTGGGCGCCGGTGTGACGACACCGTTCGACCGCCGCTGGGCGTTCCACATCAGCCAACCGGCCAAGTACGTGCCGATCGGCGTGGCGCACGCGGCAGGTTCCGTCACGGCGTTGACGGGTCGCGGCGCAGCACGCGTCACAGCCGGAGTGCTCTGGGCGGTACATACGGGAACGCTGGTGATCGTCGGCGTTGCGCTCGGACTGCTCGGCTCGCCCGCATTCGGCTGGTGGGCCCCGCTGGCGTTGCTCGGACCGGTCACACTGGTGTGTCTCGACCACCGAGTGCTGCTCGCGATCGTGCGAGCGGCCGGCCGATTCGTCGAGGTGCTCTCGCGCCCGTCGCTGGTGCCCCCGCAGCGTCGACTCAACCGTTGTGCAGCGTGGGCGGCGACCGGCATCGTCCTGCACGGCCTTGCCTACGCCGTGCTGGTCGAGGCTGCCGGTATCAGTATGAATCCACTTGCCGCCGTCGCCGGCTATTGCCTGGCGCTCGGAGTGTCGATCGCTACACCCCTACCGGCTGGTTTAGGCGCCCGCGAGGCACTGCTGCTCGCGTTCTCGACCGCTCCGGCTGGTGACGCAATCGTCCCGATCGTGCTCGTTCGCCTGCTGCTGGTCGGAGTTGAGCTCGTGCTGTGGTTCATCGCGTCCACCCATCGCCGACCGCCGGCGGCTGATGCCCCTCACTAACGCTCCGCTCGAGGAGACGACGAGCGCGCGAGCATGCGCTGCAGTTCACGTCGGCGTTCATGGTGCAGATGCAGCGTCAGCTCAGCAAGCAGACCCACGCTCACCAGAAGCACGCCAACGACGAGCAGCGTGACACCAGCGAGGAGCGCCGGCCGATTGCCGATGGTGTTGTCCATCAACCATTCCACGAGCATCCACACCAACAGGCCGACCCCGACTGCGCCGACTGCGAGCCCGGTCCCACCGATGAGGTGGAACGGCCGGCGGTCGTAGGTGATGAGGAACTTCACGGTGAACAGGTCCAGCATCCCGCGCCAGAATCGGCTGCGCCCGAACTTCGACGTGCCGTGCAACCGAGTGCGGTGATTGACATCGACCTCGGTGACCCGAAATCCACTCCACGCTGCAAGTACCGGGATATAGCGGTGCAACTCGCCGTACAGGCTCAGATCGTCGGCGACGCTGCGTCGCATCAGCTTGAATCCGCTGTTGAAGTCCGATCCTTCGACACCGGTCATCTTGGTCGTCGTCCAGTTGTACAGCTTCGATGTGTTGCGTTTCAGAAAGCGGTCATTGCGCACCTGTCGGCGTCCGGTGACGAGCTCGAAGCCGGCATCGATCTGGGCGAGCAGTTGCGGCAATTCGCCGGGATCGTCTTGACCGTCGGCATCCATCAGCATGACGAGGTCGGTGGTCACACTCTCGAACGCGGCTCGCAAGGCGTCGCTCTTTCCCCGGTTCACTCGGCTGCGTATCGACCGGAGCTGAGCGTGGTGGGCTTCGAGCTCATCGAGCACGGCGGCGGTGCCGTCGGTGCTGCCATCGTCGACAACGACGATCTGCCACTCGTTGAACTCGGCTTCGAGTACGGCGGCCAACTCATCGACGACGTGCGCGAGGTTGTCTGCCTCGTTGTAGGCCGGAAGGACCGCCGTGATCGACTCGGTCCGGCGTGAAAGCGGGTCCGCGCTCATCACGTCATGCCACCGGCTCGAGCAACGTCAAGCGCATGCGGAAGCGACGTTCGAAGAACCGGGTGTCGTAGGTCTCGTCGACGGTTGCGACGAAGCCCTCGGGAACAGCGAGCGTCGGCGTCGATCCGTGTTGCAGTAGCCAGATGTCGCTGTCGGCGCCCTGCGCAGCAATGGCGTCCGGGACAGCGCTGTCACCGACAGAGGTGTCGACAACCTGAATAGGCACGCGGTCGCCGATGTAGTGGTCGAGACCCGAAAGCGCAAGGTCGTTTTGGTTGTTGCCGATCACGAGCATGATTGCGTCGTCACTGCTCTCAGCGCCAACGGTCTCCGTCACAGCACCGAAGTCTGGACGCCACGAGTCGGTGACCACTGGGATTACGCACGCGACGCTGACGGCTGCCAACGCCCCGAACGCCGCCCATCCGAGCACACGCGGTCGGCCTCGCACCGCAGCCGCCGCAAGCAAAATGCAGCCGATCGGCAAGATTCCAGCGAAATAGCGAACGAACAAGATCGGTTCGACGACCGAGACGAGCACCGCCAGCACGACGGTGCCGACGACCGCGGCGACCATCACCAGCAGCGGAAACAGGTCGTGCTCGGCGCGCTGCGCCATCCGGGCGGCGGCCAGCACCAACAACGCAGCAAGCACGGCGAGCGACCCGAGAATGATCGCTCGGACCGGAGACGACACAGCGACGAAAGCGGTGAAGAACTGGCTGACGATGTCGGGAAGGTCGCCAGGCTGCCGACCTGGAATGTTCGACGATGAGTTCTCGAACTGATACAGAAACGACGGGAGCCACGGCAGGAACAAAACACCAATGACCCCGGTCGCGGCGAGCCACCGACGCCGCACCGACGGTCCGACCGCACCAGTGAGCACGGCAGCACCCGTGACGAGAATCACCGCGGCGATCGTCAACCCGGCGTAGTAGTGGGTGTACAGAATCGAAGCGCCGAGCACCGCGTACACGATCCAGGCGCCGATGGTGTTCTTCCGTCGTGCGTACAGCAGCGACGCGATCCAGGCAGTGACCAAGAGCGCCAGGAGCGCATACATGCGGCCCTCCCGCGAGTAATACACGTGCAGCGGGAGGAGTGCCAGCAGCGCGGAAGCAACGAGCCCGACCCGGACGTCGAACACGCGTCGGCCGAGGACATACACCCCCGCCACGGCGAGCACGCCGAACACTGCGCTCGGGAATCGTTGCACGAACTCGTTCTGGCCGACAACGAACAGCGGACGTAACACACCTTGGCTGTACAGCGGCGGGTGCGTGCCTGCCCGCAACACCTCGACGACATCACTGAGCGGTGTCTTGGCCCGCTGCAGGCTCAGGATCTCGTTGTCCCACAGGCTGTCAGCGCCGAGGTTGTACAAGCGCAGTACCGCGGCGACAACCAGAATCACCGCGAGTGCTGCGACTGCGCCACGTGACGACGCTCCGGAATCAGTGCGATCGAACTGATCCTCGGTCTCCTCGCGCATCGCCCTTGGCGCAGGAGAGGTTGCCGACATCAAGCGGAGGTTACCGATGACAGCGGCTGCGATGCGGTTCCCCGGACACGGGCCGATCTGCACTGGCGAGAGACAATAGCGAGATGACCGATTGGCTCGAACTCACGCGCCGCGCTTGCCTGGCCGGCCACGACCTCGTCGGATGGCTGATGTGGGATCCAGGCGCGATCGCGCAGCACGCTGCCAACGGCGTTCCGAACGGAACCGGCTGGATCGTCGCCTGGCGTTTGGCCGCACTCGACCGCATCGCTCCCGCTGCGGCATCGGCGATGACCTACTCGATGAACGCCGACATGATCGCCGCAGTGCTCGACATGACGTACAACGCAACGGATCCGGCAGCGATCACCGCGACCCGCAACGCATCGATTGAACCAGGCCTCGAGGCGATCGCCCCAGGCCTCGGCGAACAGTTGGCGCCGCTCGCAGATGACCTGTGGCGCGGAGTCGACTCGGTCCACTTCGGTGCGCGGCCATTCTTCAGTGCGTTCCGCGCCGAGCCGCGTCCAGCGGATCAGCCGGTGCTGTCGGCCTGGCTGGCGGTGAACTGCATGCGCGAGCTACGCGGCGACAACCACTGGGTCCTCTGCGCCGCAGAGAACCTCGACGCCGTGGAGGTCGGCCTTCTGCACTCGGCGATGGTCGATCCCGACGAATACGAAAGCGAGGAGTGGATCGCCCGCAGCCGCGGCAACGATGATGCGGCGATTGCCGCTGGGTGGACGCGACTGAGGGACAAGGGGCTCGCGACGGAGGGCGCGCTCAACGAGGCTGGCCGGACGTTCCGCATCGAGCTCGAACGGCGAACCGACGCGCTGACGGCACCGGCGTGGCGAGAGGTCGGTGAGACGTCGACACGAGCGTTGTGCGATGCCGTCTCCGCACACCACGACGCGTTCGTGGCTCGCATCGACGCAACGGCGGGACCGAAGTGGATGCCCGCCGTGCGCCACACGAGTTGATCTCGCTTGTCGACCTAGTCGAGCCCGCCCAGGAACTCGTCGACGATGGCCCAGAACGGCTCGCGCTGGCCATCGGTGTCGTGAATCAGGTGGTTCGCTCCGGGCAGCGTGTGCGTTGCGACGTGCGGACAGCGCGCGGCGAGGCGCTCCAGGTCACCTTGGGAGGTGAGCGCGTCGGGCATCGCCGGGTCGGCAGCGACGGCGGCAATTGGCGGGTCGATCGGCTCCTGCGGGTCGTGCACCGGGGTCAGCTCTCCCACGAGAACGGGATCGAGCACCGTGGCGTCGACACGAGCCATCCCCTGGGCCATGGTCAGCAAGCCGTCGTCGAGCAGAAGGTCGCCGAGCGTGCCGCCCCCTGCGTACGGGCTCATCGCAATCACCGGGACCAACTGCTCGGCGGTCATTCCGGCGGCCTGCACCTGCGGAATCGACTCACGCAAGAGCCGAAACGACTCCCACAGCGAGTTGTCGGCGGATCCGACGGTGTCGGCCGACGGGTCGACGAACGGGGCGTCTTCCAGCACGGCGCCGCGCACGAGTTCGGGCCGGGTCTGGGCCAGTCCGGCGGCCGTGCCACCTCCCAGTGAATGCCCGACGACGGCGACCGGGCGCCCGGCGACCTGTTCACACACCGCGGCCGCGTCGGCCACGTAATCCACCGCCTGGTAGTGGCCCGGCGCACGGTCCGAGTCGCCGTGCCCACGGAAATCGAGCCGCAGCACCCGGAATCGATCCGCCACCCGCGGCACCATCCACTCCCACGTTTCGGCGCAACCGAGGATGCCGTGCAGCAGCAACAGGGGTGGCGCACCGTCATCGCCGTCGACCAGGACATTGAGCGAGACATCACCGTTCTGCACGCGCATGCAGGCGAACGTTACGGAATGCCCCCAACAACCTGCGAAGTGGAGGTTCGCACGGGTGTTCTGACCATCACATTATGACTACGGTCATTTTTGCCTTCACTCCAATCCCAACTGCAGTCAGTACGAACGAATAACGACGTCATCCGCCCGGGTCCCGACCGATGAATCCGATCGACCATCCCGATCGATACGGGCCACCACATGGCAACGATCACCCGCTCGACGCCGAGCCGCTCGATGATGAGCATCATGAACCCGGCGATGCAGTTCGTCATCACGAGGGGCTGGGGCTCCGTCAGTGACCAGGTGATGGTGCTGCACTGGACCGGACGTCCCCGCTTCCTTCAGGACGCCGAGGGCTACGACTACACCACCGCCGCCGGCCAGATCACACGCGACCACGATGCGTTCACCGGCGCAACGCCCGGACGCCTCGTGCGCCTGAGCTGAGTTCAGTCGGCGCCGATGGTCCAGGCGCTGGGCGGGTTCTCGCCCGCGAGCAGCGCCTCGTAACGCGGCCGATTGGCGGCAACCATCGTCTCGTCGGTGAAGACCCAGAAGGTGCCGTTCACGACCGCGTCGTGGACGAGTCCGGCGACCTCTTCGGGCTGCCGCCCGCTGGCGATCGAGTCGCGTACGAATTGCATACGCATCTCGGCCACCGGATCCGGGTCAGCATCGTCGAGCGCGGCCGACGTCGCCCATTCGGGTCGATTGCGATCGCTGTCGATGATCGAGGTGCGCACCCAACCAGGGCACAGGCACGACACACCGACGTCGGAGCCTTCCATCGAGAGTTGGCTGTAGAGGCCCTCGCTGATCCCCACGACGGCCCACTTACTCGCCGAGTACGGGCTGTAGCCCGGAAAGATGCCCGCCATCGATGCCGTGTTGACGATGTGTCCTTCGTTCTGGCCCTGCAGCAGCGGTAGAAACGTGCGCAGTCCGTGAACGACGCCCCAGAAATTGACGTTCATCACCCACTGCCAGTCGGCGAGTGTCTCGCCTCCGCCCCCGACGCCGGCGTTGTTGCACACCACGTGCACCGCTCCGAACGCGTCCAGCGCCTCGTCGCGCAGGCGATGGATGGCCTCCTCCTCGCTGACGTCTGTCGGCACCGCAATGACGCCGGGCCCGATCGTGTCGACCTCTTGAGCCACCTCGGCGAGCTTGGGTTCCTCTACGTCGGCGAGCGCCACATGCATTCCCGCCGTAGCGAACCGAATGGCCAACGCCCGCCCGATGCCGGACCCGGCGCCGGTCACCACAGCGGTCTTCCCCTCGAGTTCCTTCACGTCAGTGCAACTCCCCAATCGTTCGGCGTGCCGACGGCACGGCGCGGCGCAGAGTATGCCGGTCAGACCTCCTGCTGGCGAAGTCGAAGCGACACGACGGTGGCGGTGATTGCAGTAATCCTGGCGACGACGAAGAGGGCCGTGCGGTATCCCGCCTCGAAGGCGGTGTCGGCGGCCATCGGCAACCAGTCGTCGCCCGACGACACACCGCTGGCGACGGTGTTTGCGCCGTCGATCGATGACAACGCAGTCTCGGCGTCGTCATGTCCTCGCTGCTGGACACGCTCCGGACGACAGTCCCGAGATCGACGTGGTCGAGTGGCACTTCTTCGCCAGCGCGACATCGAGCCGAATCGCGGATGACCCCGAACTGTTCGAGTACCTGACGGAGAACGGAATCCCCTACGTCATCCACCTCCCATAGGATCAGGGTGATGCCGTCATTCGAGTACCCGCAGTTCTGGGACGACCTCACCAAGAAGCAGGCGGTTGAGATCTTCGATGCCTACGTTGGCGAGCACCCCCAACGCGTTGCCGCGGCCATCGACTACCTCAAAGGGCTGGGTCTCAGTGACGAGGTGCTCGACTTCTCCAACGTCAGCCTTGAGCCGGTCTGGGTTGCGGTCCTCAACGACGTGCAGATCCCGGCGCAGGCCAGCGAAGACTGGGAACGCTCGGACATGCCACCGTTTGCTGCGTTTCGGCCCGGACCTGCGCGTCGCGTGGGACCCGTCGTTGTGGACATCATCGGCAACGTCGCAGCGTACTTCTGCGAATGCGTGCTTCGAGCCGACGAACGAGCCACGTTCACGCTCGGCGAACACAAGAACGGTGTAGGCCACCGCATGCCGCTGTTGGTGTTCCCGTCAGGAGCCGACTTGTCCGCAGAGTCCCTGGTCGACAAGACCTTGATGCGAGCACTCGAGGGAACTGGACCCAACGCGGCGAAGGCCGCCGCTCCCGACGGGCTGCGACGGCACATGGACATGCGGCTACAGGTCAGTGCTCCCGCGCCTCGACCCGAACGCAGCGTCTTCGAGATCCACACGGACGATGCAAGCAGGTTTCACGTCACCTACAACGAAGAAGTCGACGAGGACACCTCGAGGTCGCTCGATCGACTCGTTGAACAACTCCGCACTCACCCCGACATCGATGCTGTCGAGCGCGAAGACCGTGACATCCTGTTGATCCAGAGCGAGCTGAACGTCGACGTGCTCGAACAACAACTCACGACGGCCTACAGAGACCTCCCGTAGGTTCCTCGGGGTCGAGGAACACGTCGCCTTCTGAACCGACGCTGGCGTACCGCCTCAAAGCGATCGAGTCAACGGCGGTGCCGCCGCCCTCGGTCGTGTTCCGCGGTGAGCGCGGCGATGGCTTCGATGCCAGGCTTCGAGTAGCGGGCGAGGGTACGGGGGTCTGCGTGGCGGCTCTTCGCCTGCAGCAGGACAGCGGACACGCCGTCTTCGCCGAGGTGGGTGAGCGCTGAGTGCGGGTCTGTCAGATCGTCACCTACCCCGGTGCCGACCACGGCTACACCTGGCGAGGCTGGCCGAGCTACCACGAACATGCCGCCACCGACTGCTTCACGCGAACCGTCAATCTGTTCCAACAGCACCTACGGCCTCACGCCACCTGAACGGCGAACGAGTGGCTCGGGACTCTTCAGCGGCCTCGCGGGCCGACTCGGTCGATTCGACGGCCAACCTCATGTCGAGGAACACGAGCATGGTCCGCTCGAGGTAGCGCATATCAACGGTGGGCTCGCTGCCTGCCGTACCGCTCTGTAGCGGCACGACTGCGGATCGTTCTCGACGCTCGACCCACTCGATATTGCGCGGGGTAGTCGCAGCCACAGAGCAAGATCAGTCGGCCACCAGCGGATTGGCGACATGGAGTCCTCGTCGTTCTCCGGCGGCGCACAGATCGGTGTCGGCACTACTGAAGATGGTTGCGCCCACCAGGAGTGCCGTAGCGAGGTGGACCGCGTCATAGCCTCGCAGTGCCTCATTCTCGGCGAGCTCTCCTGCCTCTACGATCAGCTCCTCGGTCACCGCTGCGATGTGGAGTTCGGCGAGTAGAGCGTCGAGTTCCTTGCTGGCCTCGACGTGCTGATCGGTGGTGAGCCGGTGGCCACGCTTGGCTGCGGCGAGCGCGGCTCTGGACTCGACAGCGATGAGCGAGACCGAGGCGACCCTGTCGGCTGAGGTCCAGATCGTGCTGGCTCGATCGGATCCGTCCTCGTCGATGACAAGCTTGAGCAGTGTCGACGTGTCGACGTAGGTGATCATCCCGTGTTGTCGTCAGCGTCGCTGCTCGGCAACGAGATCGCTCACCGGCGCAGTCGCCTTGATGCGGCGTTCCGGCACATGGCGCCCACGACTCATCGGGGCACGAACCAGTCCCTCGGCCACAAGGTCCGCCAAGCGGTCCTCTGAGGCATCGACTGACGACAACCGTGCGACCGGGCGTCCTCGATCGGTCACGATCACTTCTTCGCCGGCACGGACGCGATCGATGTACTTGCTGAGCCCGTTTTTGAGTTCTCGGATCCCGACCTCGGCTCGCGTGGTGGCTACATTCATGCGGCAAGTGTAGCCACTTCAGCGAAGCTGCCGTCGCTTGCTAGCGCATATCGCTCACACTGCGGTCCGGAACGAGCCCGCACTGGTATGGCACGACCAGCTCGGGGTCGACCTACTGGGAAATGCGCGTCCAGCGCGAGCCGTAGGGTCGAGCACGTGAGAGTCGGTTTCGTTGCATCGCACAACGGGTCAGCGCTGCGTGCCGTTCTCGGCGCACGAGCCACCGACCGGACCCGTTGTGTTCCGGCGGTGGTGATCTCCAACAACAGCAGCAGCGGCGCGCTTGAGGCCGCCGCCGCCGCAGGATTGCCCACCTACGACCTCAGCACGAAGACACATTTGACGGCGGAGGCCTCTGGCTCTTGACGGGGCTGCGGTTGGTTGAGAGTCTCTTGGCGGCGACAGGCCCGTCGCCAAGCTCTTGGTGTTCTTCCCCAGCAAGTGCGCCAATGCGAGTGAAGGGGAGCGAATCCTCGGGCCCGCTCGAGTTATGGGCCTTCGGCCGCGCAGGAACTGCTGGGGAGTGTGCCTGCGTATGCAACGAGGAGGACCCTGTGACCGACGACAAGAACTTCAAGCGACTCGTACGTGCGCGTATGGCCGAGACCGGCACGTCATACACCCAAGCGCGGAAAGAGCTACTCACACAGACCCAACCCCAAGCCGCATCGTCGATGACGATGCCAACCAACGCACGGGTTTTCGTGACCGGCCATCGCGGCCTGGTTGGATCCGCGATCGTTCGCCGGCTGCAAGCCGACGGGTTCACCAACATCTTGACCGCCACGCGAGAGCAACTCGACCTAAGAGACCAGGCCGCCGTCAGCTACTGGTTCCGCGCCAACCGCCCCGACTACGTATTCCTCGTTGCTGGCACCGTCGGAGGAATTCTGGCGAACTCCACCAGGCCAGCGGAGTTCGCCTACGACAACCTGCTGATCCACGGCACCGTGGTTCACGCCAGCCACGAGTACAACGTCAAGAAGCTGCTGTACCTCGGCTCAAGCTGTGTGTACCCGCGCGGCACCGCC
>JABSQH010000094.1 GCA_013213745.1 Ilumatobacteraceae bacterium
CCGAACGCAGTCCGACATGGCACGCCCGCGACGTGTTGATCGAGCGTGGACGACGTGCTGGCGTGCCGGTCGTGCTCGTGTCGCCGACGCCGACGCTTGCGGCCATCGAGGCGACTGGCGGACCCGGAGTGGTCGTGCATCCTCCATCTCGCCGCGAGCGCTCCGGCTGGCCGCGCATCGACACCGTCGATCGCCGGGGCGAGGCCCCGTGGCAGCGCTCGTTGCTCACTTCGGCATTGATCGAGCGGCTGCGCGATCACTCGTCGACGGTCGTCTGTGTGAGCAACATCACCGGCCGAGCTCGGTTGTTGGCCTGCCGCAACTGTCGTGCGTTGCTGCGTTGCGAACGCTGCGCGGCCGCCGTGGGCCTCGACGACGATGGACGCCTTCGTTGTCGGCGCTGCGGCACCACGAGACCACCGGTGTGCCAGGAGTGTGCGGGGACGGGTTTCGCCAATCTGCGCCCGGGGGTGACGCGGCTGCGCGAAGAGCTCGAAGCTGCTGCCGGCCGAGCCGCAATCGCGGTCACGGGCGCCGATGCCGGGCCGATCGCTGACGCCGGGGTGTACGTCGGCACAGAGGCTGTGCTCCATCGTCTCGGCCGGAGCGTCGACGTCGTGGCGTTCCTCGAGTTCGACTCGGAGCTGCTCGCACCTCGCTACCGCGCGGCGGAGCAGGCTTTGGCGCTGCTTGTGCTCGCCGGACGATTGGCCCCGACCGTCCTCGTGCAGACGTTCATCCCCGACCACGAGGTGCTCCAAGCCGTCCGCAGCGGTGATCCGGGACGACTCGTCGCCGACGAGCAGGCGCGTCGACGGCTGCTGCGCTTCCCGCCGTATGCGGCGGTCGGGTTGTTGTCGGGGTCCGGTTCGGCCGAACTTGCCGCCGCCCTGCCCGCTGAGGTCGACGTGGCTGCCCTCGACGATGCCACGATCCTGGTGCGCGCCGATGATTGGATGCAGCTCGGCGCAGCCCTCAACGCGGCGCCACGCCCGACCGGTGCTCGCGCCCGAGTGGCCATCGACCCGCCGCGCCTGTAGTCGGCAGCACCGGCTCAGAGGCGGGCGCGGTTGGCAACGAGGAGACGGAAACCGGACTTCGAGGCCAACCGGTCGACGTCGTACCCGCGGCTGCGTAACCACTTCTGCAGCGAGTCGGCGCCGAGATGTTTCTGGACGACGAGGGCCGCCTCGCCGCCGGCGTCGAGCCGCGGCAACCAGCTGTCGAGCAGGTCATGCAGCGCGGTCTTGCCGATACGAATCGGCGGATTCGACCAGATCGCAGCGAAGCCCAGCTCGGTAGGCACCTCCTCGGGAGCGGCGACCTCGATGTTCGCCAGCCCGTTGCGCTCGGCATTGTCACGACATAGGGCGCGAGCGCGTTGGTTGACGTCGACCGCCCACACCGTTGCGTCCGGCGAGCGGCGGGCGAGTGTGAGTGCGATCGGACCGGCTCCGCACCCGAGATCGAGCAACGCCCCACGCGCCGGTACCGGCGGGCCGAGCCGGAGGAGTAGTCCGGTACCGGTGTCGAGTCGTCCGTGAGCGAACACACCGCGGTCCGTGGTGTAGGTGAAGCCGATGTCGGCAAGGAGCACCTCCACCGTCTCGGGGTCGGAGGGCGCATTCGGCGCATCGGAGAAGTAGTGCTCGTCCGCGTCGGGCGCCATGGCCGTAGCCTGACATGGATGTCGTACCAGATTCGCACCTACGGCGACCCGGTCCTCACGGCGCAAGCCGCGCCGGTCGACAACGTCGATGGCAAGATCGTCCGACTCGTCGACGACATGTTCGACTCGCTCGTCGACTCGGGGAACGGGATCGCCCTTGCGGCACCGCAGATCGGTGTGCGCAAACAGGTGGTCGTGTGGGACCTTGGCGAGGATCCGCTGGCCATCGTCAACCCCGAAATCGTCGAGTCCGATGGCGAGTGGGTCTACGACGAAGGGTGCCTCTCGATCCCGGGTCTGTACGTCGAGATGTTGCGCCCGAAACAGGTCCTTGTGCGCGGCGTCGACCTCGATGGCAACGTGATCGAGATCGAAGCCGACGAGTTGGAAGCTCGGATGTTCCAGCATGAGATCGACCATCTCCGCGGTGTGTTGATGTTCGACCGTATGACGCCAGACCAGCGCAAGGAAGCGATGAAGGAGTATCGCCGCATGGAGCGCGAGGCCGAGGCAGCTGCCGCGCCGCAACGGAGGCCGCTGGCCAGGCGGCTCGGGTTGCAGTAGCCCTCCATGAGGCTCGCCTATCTCGGGACCCCCGAGATCTCGGTGCCGCCGCTGCGGGCGCTCGTCGAGGCGGGCCACGACGTCGTCGTGGTGGTCACCAATCCCGACCGCCGTCGAGGTCGCGGCGGCCGCACCGCCCCCAGTCCGGTGAAGGCTGCGGCGGACGAACTCGGTCTGTCGGTCATCCACGACCCTGCGCTGCTCGCCGATGCGACTCACGAGATCGAGCTCGGCGTCGTTGTCGCCTACGGACGACTGATCAAACAACCAGTCCTCGACGCGTTTCCGCTGGTCAACCTGCACTTCTCGCTCCTCCCACGCTGGCGGGGAGCGGCACCTGTCGAGCGGGCGCTTCTGGCGGGCGACGACGAGACCGGAGTGTGTCTGATGCGCCTCGAAGCCGGGCTGGACACCGGCGGAGTGTACGCGTGCGCCCAGGTGCCCATCGGAGCCACCACCACGGCAGCGGACCTGCGCGCGACGTTGGTCGCCGAGGGGGTCGAGCTGTTGGTGCGCCAGCTCGATCGGCCACTGTCGGGTTGGATCGACGATGCCGCTCCACAGCGCGGCGTCACGACCTACGCCGACAAGATCGATCCGGCCGAGCTGGAGATCGACTGGGCCCGTACGCCCGAGGAGATCGACCGGCTGATCCGGATCGGCGGAGCGTGGACCACGTTTCGTGACGCTCGTCTGAAAGTGCACGCCGCAGAACTGGTCGACGGGGTGGTGCGCCCGGTCACGGTGCAGCCCGCTGGCAAGTCGCCGATGGCCTTCGATGCCTGGCGCAACGGCGCCCAGCCGCGGCCTGACGAGCTTTTCGGCTGATGCCGGAAAGCGGTCCATCGGCGCGTGCCGTCGCGGTGGACGTGCTCGAGCGCATCGACGACGGTGCGTTCGCCAACGCCGTGCTCGGAACGGCGCTCGAGCGCAGTGGACTCGACACGAACGACCGTCGATTCGTGACCGATCTCGTCTACGGCGTCACGCGGATGCGGCGGGCCTGCGATGCGATCACCGATCGGTTCGTATCCGTGGATCCCGACGCCGCCACCCGGCGACTGCTCCGGTTGGGCGCCTACCAACTGGCCTATGCGGGTGTTGCCGCATACGCGGCGGTGTCGGAGACCGTCGAATTGGCGCCTCGCCGTACCCGGGGGTTCGTCAATGCCGTGCTGCGACGGGTGGCCGCAGAGCCGATGCCTGCTGCGTCGTGGCCGAGTGATGCCGCCCGGTTGAGTTATCCCGACTGGATCGTCGATCGGTTGCGCTCAGAGTTGGGCGAGGACGACGCCGATGCGACCCTCGAAGTGATGAACCGTCCGCCTCCGGTGACCGAGCGCTCCGACGGTTACGTGCAGGACCTGGCCTCGACATGGGTGGCCGAGGCAGTCGACGCCGGCGGACGGGTCCTCGATCTGTGTGCGGCCCCCGGGGGCAAAGCGAGCGCACTGGCCACCGATGCGCACGTCGTTGCGACCGACGTTCACCCGGGACGCGTCCGGATGATGGCGCGCAACGCAGCGCGCCGCGGCGTCGAGATGCCGGTGGCCGTGGTCGATGGTCGGCAGCCGCCGTTCGCTCCCGCAACGTTCGATGCGGTGTTGCTCGACGCGCCGTGTTCGGGGCTCGGGGCGCTCCGCCGCCGGCCTGACGCTCGATGGCGGATCACCCCAACGAGCGTCGACGAGCTGGTCGAGCTGCAAGCAGCGCTGCTCGATGCCGCTGCCACGCTCGTTCGTCCGGGAGGCCAGCTCGTGTACAGCGTGTGCACCTTGACCGCCGCCGAGTCGATCGATCACGCCGTTCCTCGTCACTTCGCCATCGACAACCGAGCGCCGGACAGCGGAACGTGGCGGCCGTACGATCGGGGTTGGCGTGTGCTCCCACACGATGCCGACACCGACGGCATGACGCTGCTCCGATACCGTCGGGTCGATGGCTGAGCACGATTCCGCGGACGCTTCGCCGCCCGCAGCAAAGGTCCTCACGGTGAGCGACGGCGTGTTCCACGGCACGCGCGACGATCGCAGCGGGCGCGCCCTCGTCGATCACCTCACCGGTGCTGGCTTCTCGGTGGTCGATCACCAGGTCACGGCCGACGGTGCCGACGAGGTCGCCGCTCATCTCGACACGATGACCGCTGGATTCGCGGGCGTCGTCGTCACGACGGGCGGCACCGGCTTCGCACCACGCGACCAGACGCCGGAGGGGACGCTGCGGGTGATCGAGCGCGAGGCTCCCGGACTCGCCGAGGCGATGCGCCTCTGCAACCCGCTCGGTCGGCTCTCACGGGGACGGGCGGGGGTTCGTGGGACGGCAATCGTTCTCAACACGCCTGGGAGCACCAAGGGATGTGTCGAGCAGCTCGATGCCGTGATCGACGTGATTCCCCACGCCGTGGCCCTTCTGACCGACGGCAACGTCGGACACTGAACGGTTGTCGCGCGAATCTGCCACAGTCGACCCTCGGGCGCGCCGATAACCTGCGGCGCCGTGCTGCGGATGGTCATCCCCAAGGGTTCACTCGAGGCGGCGACGCTCGACCTGTTCGAGTCCGCCGACCTGCCGGTACGTCGCTCGTCGACGGTCGACTATCAGGCGACGATCGACGACCCGCGCATCGAATCGGTCCGCATCCTGCGTCCGCAGGAGATCCCGAACTACGTCGCTGAGGGGCTCTTCGATATCGGCATCACTGGTCGAGACTGGATCGAAGAGACTCAATCCCAGGTCGAGTCGCTGGGTGAACTGAAGTACTCCAAAGCGACGACGAATCCAATCCGGGTGGTCGTCGCCGTCGCCGGCGACTCCCCAGCCCAGTCGGCGGCTGACCTTCCCGACGGGGTGCGGGTGCAGTCCGAATACCTCGGGCTGACCGAGCGCTTCTTCGCTGAGAAAGGTGTCCGCGCCGACGTCCGACTGTCGTACGGCGCGACCGAAGCCAAGGTGCCGGACATCGCCGACTGCGTCGTCGAGATCACCGAGACCGGCCGAGCCCTCCGGGCGGCTGGTCTGAAGATCATCGACACGGTGCTCACGAGCTACACCGAAGTGATTGCCAACCCGGCAGCGGCGGCCGATCCGGAAAAGCGACGGGCGATGGGGCAGATCCTGACACTGCTCAACGGCGTCCTCGACGCACGCGGCCGGGTGCTCCTCAAGATCAACGTGTCAGAAGAACGACGCGATGCGGTGCTCGACGTGCTGCCGTCGATGAAGTCGCCCACGGTGTCACCGCTTGCCGGGGGCGGTTACGCCGTCGAATCGGTGGTCGAGAAGCGCATGATCAATCTCGTGATCCCGGCCCTGCGCGAGGCCGGCGCCACCGACCTCGTCGAGATGCCGATCTCCAAGATCGTCCCGTGACCGAGCGAACGCACGCCATGCAACGGCGCGTCGGCGTCGTCGAGGCGTTCGACGGTGGATCTGGCCTCGGCACGATCGTCGACGACGCCGGCGTGCGGTATCCGTTCCACTGTGTCGAGCTCGCCGACGGCACCCGGACGATCGAGGTCGGGACCTCCGTCGGCTTCACCGTCGACAGCCGGTTCGGGCGGCGCGAGGCGACGGCCATCGTCGGGTGACCGACCGGCGCATCGCTGAGATGCTCGATGTGCTCATCGCTCTCGAGCCCGGCGAGGTGACCACCTACGGCGACGTCGCCGCGACCGCCGGGCACCCGCGACAGGCGCGTCTGGTCGGCCGGATCCTCGGCGAGTTCGCCGATTGGCATGGCGTCGAAGTCCCGTGGTGGCGTGTGGTCAATGCCGCAGGGGTGATTCGCACCGGGCCGGAGGGCCGACAGGCTGCACTGTTGCGCGCCGAAGGCGTGGTCGTCCACGACGGCCGAGTTCGCAGCGCACCGATTGGGCGCTTCCACCGCGACTCGCACTAAGTTCGCCACGTCGGCACGCCGCTGTGGTCGGTCGACGAAGGCGAGCGGCTACGCCACCACCTCGCTGACGCGAACGCCCAAGGTGTGGAGTTGCTCGATCGCACCCTCGAACTCGCGCCCTCACGCTTCGGGTTCGACTCGTCGCGTTCGTGCTCGAACTCTGCGACGCCATTCTCGGCGACCATTGTCCGATGCCCTATCGATTGATCCAACTGGAGATCGCGCAGGGCGAAAACGACGAATGCCGGTACCCGCCCGAGGCGATCGAGGAGCTCGCTGATCGCCACGCCGGGGGCCACGTTCACGATCACCTACGCCGTGGCCAACGTGGTGCTCACGGTGTGGGGTCCGCTGATCGTCGGCATCGCCGACAGCAACGTCAGCTGACGCGCCGACTGAAGGTGGGGTCCTGATTGTGGAGTCATAGGCCGGGCGGCGGCCCAGGCGGTTGCTCAGGTGGTGTCGTCGCTGCCGACTGCGCCCTTGACCTGTACGAACGCCAGCCTGATGTTGTTCAGTGCGTCGCGCATCGTGCCCGCTTCCTCGCCGAGGCGGTCGCCCAGGCCATCGACCAGGCAGGCCACGGCATCGATGGCCAGGGCGGCAGGTTCGAGGTTCGGGGGAGTGGCTGACAAATGAATCGCCGCCAACTCATATAGGCCCATCACGTGGTTGGTCACGACGACCTCGGCGGGAACGTCGCCCAGTCGAGCTCGCGCATCAGCCATGGCCTGCTCGGCCTCGGCGAGCGCATCGAGCTGCTCCTGGTCGAGCTGTTCAGGGTCGAAGCCGGCTGCGTCGAACGGCTGATCGGGGGATGCGGCGGAGGTTTCGTCGGTCACAGGCGCTACCCTACCGACGCGACATTTGAGGCGAAGTGGGGGCAACTCCCACCCGGCCACGGTGTGCCGGCAGTACCACTGCCGACACATGACGGTGCGTCCGGGTCACAAGGCTGAGGCTGGCAGTGCTGCGAGCCGCTCCGCGTGCAGTTCGCGTCGAGCGCCGAAAACAGCACATATCGAGACCCAGGGAGATCCTTTGCACAGGAGCGTTCAGCCATAGCACCGCGAAACGACCAACGCGGCGACCAACATCGCGTCAACGATCGGATCCGCGCCCGTGAGGTGCGGTTGATCGGGCCCACCGGCGATCAGCTGGGGATCAAGCCCGTTCCCGAAGCGTTGCGTATGGCACGAGGCCTCGATCTGGACCTCGTCGAAGTGGCGCCGAATGCCAACCCACCCGTCTGCCGGATCATGGATTACGGCAAGTTCAAGTACGAGGAGGGGCAAAAGGCCAAAGAGGCGCGTCGGAAGTCGACCAACGTGTCGGTCAAAGAGGTCAAGTATCGACCCAAGATCGGCAAGGGTGACTTCAACACGAAGACGCGCAACGTGATTCGCTTCATCGATGAAGGGCACAAAGTCAAGGTGACGCTGCAGTTCCGGGGTCGGGAGATGGCCCATCCCGAACTCGGCACGAAGATCCTCGACGACGTGCTCGAAGCGGTCGGGCCCGCTGCCAAGGTCGACAGCCAAGCTCGACTCGAGGGTCGCAGCATGTCGATGGTGCTCTCGCCGGACAAAAAGGCACAAGAGGCGATGAAGAAAGCGGCCGCCGAGGCGGCGCGCGAGGCCGAGCAGGCCGACGTCGCCGAAGCTGCCGAGCAGGGAACGGAGTAGACGATGCCGAAGATGAAGACTTCCAAGACCACCGCGAAGCGGTTCAAGAAGACGGGCAGCGGCAAGCTGCGCCGTCAGCAGGCGATGCGCCAGCACCTGTTCGAGAAGAAGCCGTCGACGCGAACCCGTCGTCTGGCCGCTGACGCAGACGTGCATCCCGGCGACGAGAAGCGCATCAAGCGCCTCCTCGCCGAGCGCTGAGATCGACGACGACAAGACGGGAGAAGTGACATGGCACGTGTGAAGCGCGGCGTCGCGGCGAAGCGACGCCACAAGAAGGTCCTCGGCCAGGCCAAGGGCTACTACGGCAACAAGAGCCGTTCGTACCGAGCCGCCAACGAACAGGTGATGCGGTCGGGGCAATACGCCTACCGCGACCGTCGGGCCCGCAAGGGCGAGATGCGCCGCCTGTGGATCCAGCGGATCAATGCGGCCTGTCGCGAGAACGACATGAGCTACAGCCGGTTCATCGCCGGGCTCAACGCCGCCGACATCGCCGTCGATCGCAAGATCCTCGCCGAGATCGCAGTGACCGACCGCGCCGCCTTCGCCGCGCTGGTCGAGTCGGCCAAGTCGGCGCTCTGAGCGCCGACGAGCTCAACTACACGAGCAGCGCTGTCCAACGCGTGCGTCGCCTGATCGGCGATCGCCGAGCGCGGCGCAGCGAGGGCCTCTTCGTCGTCGAAGGGCCGCGTGCGATCGACGAGGCGGTGGCGGCTGGTCTGGAGTTCGAGGAGCAGTTCGTTCCCGCCGACCGTCCGGACACGGCGGTCGCCGCCGCCGGACCAGCGCGTTTGCTCGGTCCCGGTGTATTCGAGCGGGTCGCCCCGACCCAACACCCGCGTCCGCCGATCGCCATCGTCCGCCAACGATCGCCGGATGTCGACCGTGTCCTCACCGGTGCGTCGCTCGTTCTCGTGCTCGACCGGATCGCCGATCCGGGCAATCTCGGCACGATCATCCGCTCGGCGGAGGCCGCCGGTGCCGATGCGGTGGTGGTGACCCCCGAATCGGTCGACCCCTCGAACCCAAAGGTCGTGCGGTCTGCGGCCGGCTCGTTGTTCCGATTGCCGGTGATCGAAGCCACGCTCGGCGATGTGGCTGCGGCCGGTCTGGTGTCATGGGGGACGACGAGCCACGACGAGCATGCGCCGACGGACTACGACCGAGCGGATCTCACGGGCCGCGTCGCGTTCGTCCTCGGCACCGAAGCGCACGGTTTGCCGGCCGAGGCAGAGCACGACATCGACCGGTGGCTGCGGATTCCGCACGTCGGTCCCGCCGAGTCGCTCAACGTGGCGATGGCGGCCACCGTGTTGGTCTTCGAAGCGCAGCGTCAGCGCCGGAGGTGATCGCCAAATCGAAGCGAGGATCTTGAGCGCGTAACGTCGTGGTCGAAGAGTCGCCGTTGTTGTACGCTGCCCGATCGTGACGCACGCGCTACAGCGATTTTTGTGCCCCGGGTGACCCGGGGATACGCGCTGCGCCGTCCACCGTCCTGAGTCGCCCGGGGTCTGTCCACCGGAGCCACCAGCGAAAGGATCTGTCGTGATCAACGAGATCGAAGCGGCGCGCAACGCCGCACTGGCCGAGATCGCCGCTCTCGGCGACGTCGAGGCCGTGTCGACCGCCACCGCCCGCCTGACGGGCAAGAAGAGCGCACTGTCCGGCCTGAAGAAGGGGCTCGGCGCCCTCGAGAGCATCGATGACAAGAAGGCGGCCGGCCAGGCGATCAACGCCGCGCTTGCCGCCGTGAACACCGCACTCGACGACCGCCGTGCGGAGCTCAACGCAGCAGCGCTCGCCGACCGCGTCGAGCACGAGCGTCTCGACCTCACCGAGTTCGTCGCTGCGCCCACCCGTGGTCACGCCCACCTCGTGACCCAGGCGTGGGAGCGTCTCGAAGATCTGTTCATCGGGTTGGGTTTCCAGATCGCCGAGGGTCCCGAGGTGGAGACCGACTGGCACAACTTCGAGGCGTTGAACATGGGCGAGGGACACCCCGCGCGCGGGGAGTTCGACACCTTGTTCCTCGACTATGCGCCCCCCGGTGGCCAGCCCGGGTCGACGTTGTTGCGCACCCACACGTCGCCAGTGCAGATCCGCACGATGCTCGCAGGCAAACCGCCGATCTACATCGTTGCCCCGGGGCGCGTGTTCCGACGCGACACCGCCGACGCGACCCATATGCCCGTGTTCCACCAGATCGAGGGCCTGGTGGTCGATCGGCACATCACCATGGCCGACCTCGCTGGCACGATCGAGGCGTTCACCAAGGCGTTCTTCGGGTCGGAGTTCACCTCGCGCCTGCGTCCGTACCACTTCCCGTTCACTGAACCGTCGGCCGAGTTCGACATCCAACGACCCGACGGGTCGTGGATCGAACTCGGTGGATGCGGCATGGTGCACCCCGACGTGTTGCGCGCCGGCGGCATCGACCCCGAAGAGTGGAGCGGGTTCGCTTTCGGATTCGGCATCGACCGGATGGCCAAGGAGCGCCACGGGGTCGATGACCTCCGTGAGATGTTCAGCAACGACATTCGATTCCTGGAGCAGTTCTGATGGACGTATTGCTGTCGTGGCTCAACGACTACGGCGACTTCGGCGACCCCGCCGACCCGGCGGCGGTCGCCCGCGTCTGCGATGCCTTGACCTCGCTCGGCGTGGAGGTCGCCTCGGTCGATGTCGTCGGCCAGACGGTCGACGGGGTCGTGGCCGCGCGTGTGCTCCGCCTCGAGCAGCACCCCGACGCCGCCAAAGTGCAACGGGTCTACGTCGACGCCGGCGACGGCGCCGAACGCCACGTCTGGTGTGGGGCGTTCAACATGGCCGTCGGCGACATCGTCCCGCTGGCCACGCTCGGCACCGAGATGCCCAACGGGATGACCATCGAACGACGCGGCATCCTCGGCATCGACTCCGAGGGCATGTTGTGCTCGGCGTCCGAACTCGGCCTCGGCGACGATCACAGCGGCATCCATCTGTTGCCGTCCGACACGCCCCTCGGGGTGCCGTATGGCGACGCGCTCGGTCTCACGCTCGACGCCCTGATCGATGTCGAGGTCATCCGCAATCGACCGGACACGCTCGGTTACGTCGGCATTGCGCGTGACCTCGCGCCTGCGCTCGGGGTCGAATTCCGACCACCGATTCCGCCAACACCGCCAGCCGGCGAGTCGCTCTCCGCGCCGGTCGAGCTGGTCGACGGCGACCGGTGCCCACGATTCACTTCCACGGTGATCTCCGGCGTGGTCGTCGCTCCGTCGGCTGACTGGATGGCACGCCGGTTGCTCGCGGCGGGCATGCGCCCGATCAGCAACGTCGTCGACGTGAGCAACTACGTGATGCTCGAGCTGAACCAACCGAACCATGCCTACGACCTCGACGCGTTGGGGGGCGGCGGCTTTCGTGTGCGGTTGGCTGCCGATGGCGAGACGCTGACCACGCTCGACGGCGAGCAACGCACGTTCACGCACGACGACCTCTTCATCTGCGACGGCGACGACGTGCCGATCGGTGTCGGTGGAGTGATGGGTGGCCTCGATTCCGAGATCTCCGAATCGACGACGACGGTGGCGCTGGAAATGGCGTGGTTCGACCCGTACGGCGTGGCCCGCACCGTGACGCGCGCGAACCTGCGCTCGGAAGCCTCGACCCGCTTCGAACGCGGGGTCGATCCGTACGGGATGCCGTTGGCGATCGCCCGCTTCGCCGAGCTCCTTGCCGAGACATGCCCCGATCTCGTCGTGCACGACGGTGCAGTCGACGCACGCACCGAACACCTGCCACCCGAGCAGCGACACACCGAAGTCCGCATCTCGGCGGTCAACCGGGTGCTCGGTACGTCGCTCGCGGCCGACGACCTCCCCGGCCTGCTCGACCCGATCGGCTACACGGTGACCGGCAGCGGTGACACGCGCACCGTCGCATTGCCGTCCTGGCGACCCGACTCCAGTGGGGAGATCGACGTCGTCGAAGAGGTTGCCCGGCATTACGGATACGCCAATCTGGGCAAGCGCGTCCCGCAGTCGGTGGTGCACGGTTCGCTCACCGACCATCAACAGCGGCGCCGGCTCGCTCGTCAGGTGCTCCTCGGGTTGGGAATCTCCGAGGCGATGCCCAATCCGTTCCTCGCGCCAGACACACAGCAGCGCGCCGGAATCCCGGGGGAGGTGATCTCGATCACGAACCCGCTCGTGGCCGAAGAGAGCGTCTTGCGGACGTCGTTGCGGCCCGGGTTGCTGAAGGCGATCGCGTTCAACGAGTCGCATCGTCGTGCCGGGGTGGCGTTGTTCGAGGTGGGCCACGTGTACCCGCCCGGTGACGGTGAACTCCCCGACGAGTTCGAGTCATTGACCGTCGTCCTCGCCGGCCGCGAGGCGCCTGCGGCGATCGCTGTGTGGCGTGAGCTGGCGGCGGCCCTCGGTGTCGGCGCGCGTATCGACCAAAGTCGTGTCGCAGCCGGTCTGCATTCCACCCGTTCGGCCACGCTCCAGGTCGGCAAGGACGCAATCGGTGCTGTCGGTGAGATCGCCCCCGAGGTGCTCGCAGCATTCGACGTCGAGGAGCGTGTGGCGATCCTCGAGGTCGACCTCGACCGGCTGCTTGCCCGGCCTGCCAAGCCGTCGCAGTGGAAGCCGACCAGCCGATACCCGTCGAGCGACCTCGATCTGGCGTTCGTCGTCGGCGACGAGTTCAGTGCGGAGCGTGTGGAGAAGGCGATCCGGCAAGGTGCTGGCAAGCTGCTCGTCGAGCTGACACTGTTCGACGCGTACCGAGGCGACCGGGTGCCGCCGCAGACACGTTCGCTGGCGTATCGGTTGCGGCTACAAGCGGCCGATCGCAATCTGACCGACGGCGACGTCGCCGACGTTCGCCGGAGTGTCGAGACGGTGACGACCAAACTGGGTGTCGAGCTGCGAAGCTGAGCACGTGGCCGCCCCTGGCGAAACCGACCTTGCGCAGATGCTGGCCACGCTGCGCGTCGATCGGCGACCCGACGTGTACACGTACGTGGCGGTCGACGTGCCGACTCCCGGTGTGCTCGCAGCTGCTGCGGCGATGGTCGACGAAGGCGAGTTGACCACCCTCGTGGTACCCGTCGAAGCGGCGACCAGGGCGGGGCTGCCGGTCGTCATCGAGCTGGCTTGGCTGACGTTGGCGGTGCACTCGAGCCTCGACGCTGTCGGACTCACCGCTGCGGTCAGCGGTCGATTGGCCGAGCGCAACATCGCCTGCAATGTGTTGGCCGGGTATCACCACGATCACCTGCTGGTGCCCCACAGCCGCGCCAGTGACGCGCTCGCCGCCCTTGCGCCCGATCATTCCTGATGTCGCAGTCTGATCAGTTGAGGCTGAGATCGTCGGGCGCTTCGGCGAGCCAGGCGAGCCGCCCGGGCTGGCGGCGCAACACCGTCCGCCACAATTGATCGGGCTCGGCGCTGAACACGTCGCTCGGTTCGCTGTCGAGCACGAGCCACGCTCCGGAGCTGATCTCCTCGTCGAGTTGCCCTGGTCCCCACCCGGCGTAGCCCCGGAACACCCTCACACCGCGGACTGCGTCGGCAACGAGCGCGGGGTCGGCCGTGAGATCCGCCGACGCGACGCGACCGACGATGGGCGACAACACCTCGTCCTCGTCGTTGTCGTCGAGCTGGGCCGCCGTCTCGGCCAGCGCAATGAGCGCGTTGTCTTCGACTGGGCCGCCGAGGAACACCGACGACGGCGTTGACTGCAGTTCAATCCAGCGATCCAGCGGTTCGTCGAGACTCTCCTCGCTCGGACGGTTGATAACCACCCCGATGGCGCCGTCGTCGTGGTGCTCGAGCATGAAGATCACGGTGCGGTCGAAGTTGGGATCGACGAGCGGGGGAGTGGCGAGGAGCAATCGTCCCTTGGTCGGTGTCCCGGCGAGCACCTGTTCATTGTGCCGGGACCCTTCCGCCTCGGCACCCACGATGCCGCCGCTGGATCCGGACACTATTGCATGAACATCCGTATGAGTGTATGTTCATGCAGATGACTGCCAAGGCCGTCGGAGTCGTCGGTGCCTCCGGCTATACGGGAGCGGAACTGCTGCGGCTCCTCGATGCCCATGCGATGCTGTCACTCGAGGCGGTCACGGCTGCGTCGATGGCCGGTCGTCAGATCGCCGATGTCTATCCGTCGCTCGGCGTGGCCTACGGCGACCGGACCTTCGAGGCCGGGCTGATCGACGACGACCCGACCGCCCTGGCCGAGCGGCTCGACGGCCTCGATGCAGTGTTTCTCGGTCTTCCGCACGAGGCGGCGATGCACCTGGTTCCGCACCTGATGGATCGCGTCGGCCACATCGTCGATCTATCGGCCGCATTCCGCCTGAAGGACGCAACGGCATACCCCGAGTTCTACGGATTCGAGCACACCGAAACCGACCTGCTGGCCGGCGCGGTGTACGGGCTTCCGGAACTGCACCGCAAGGAGCTGCTCGGCGCCCAGCTAATCGCGACACCCGGATGTCATGTGACGGCTGCGACGTTGGCACTTGCGCCGCTCGTGCACGCCGGGGTGGTCGAGCCGCGTGGTCTGATCGTCGATTCGATGACCGGCATCACCGGCGCCGGCCGGGCACCCACCGACACGAACATCTTTGCCAACATCGACGCCAACACCGTTGCGTACGGGTTGCACCACCACCGACACACGCCGGAGATGGAGCAGGAGATCGGCGGCCGGGTGCTGTTCACCCCGCACCTCGTCCCGATGAGCCGCGGGCTCCTGGCGACATGTCACGCACCAGCGGCCGACACCGACGTCCGTCACGCCGACGACATCGAGGCTGCGATCACTGCGGCCTATCGAGACGCATATGCCGACGAGCCGTTCGTGGCCGTGGTCGACGGACCGCCGTCGACCAAGGCATGTCTCGGCGCGAACACTGCGCTGGTGTCGGCGAGCTACGACGCGCGCACGGGCTCAGTGATCGCGATGGCCGCGCTCGACAATCTCACCAAGGGTGCATCCGGCGGCGCGTTGCAGGCATTGAACGTCGCGCTGGGGGTCGAGGAGACGGCGGGTCTCCCGACGATCGGTCTGCAACCGTGATTGCCGCTGGACCGGAGTCGATCGCCTCGACGCTGATCGAGGCGTTGCCGTACATCCGTCGGTTCGCGGGGCGCACCGTGGTCGTCAAGTACGGGGGGAACGCGCTCGCCGGGACCAGCGATCATGACGCGCTCGAGTTGTTCGCTCAAGACATCGTGCTGATGCGGCTGGTCGGGATGCGTCCCGTGGTCGTGCATGGGGGCGGACCGCAGATCTCGGCGCTGATGAACCGTCTCGGCAAGGAGCCCGAATTCGTCGACGGCTTGCGGGTCACCGACGCGGACACCGTCGACATCGCGCGCATGGTGCTCGCCGGGCAGGTGAATCCCCAATTGGTGACGGCGATCAACGTGCATGGCCGGTACGCCGTCGGTCTGAGTGGGGCCGACGGAGGGTTATTGCGCGCCGCCGAGCGTGACCCGCGGTTGGGTTTCGTCGGTGATGTCGACGTCGTCGATCCAGCGCTGCTCCAGGGTCTGCTCGACGACGAGTTCGTCCCGGTCGTGGCCACGATCGGTGTCGATCAGCACGGCCAGCCATACAACATCAACGCGGACGTGGCGGCGGGTGAGATCGCCACGGCGTTGGGTGCGGAGAAGCTGATCTATCTCACCGACATCGACGGCCTGCGACGCGACGCCGCCGATCCGTCGACACTCATCTCGCACGTCACGAGCGACGAACTCGCCGAGTTGATCGCTGACGGCACGGTCGCCGGCGGGATGATCCCGAAAGTGCAGAGTTGTATCGACGCAGTCCGCGGCGGTGTCAACGGGGCACACATCCTCGATGGCCGGGTTGCCCACGTGCTGCTCCTCGAGATCTTCACCGATGCCGGTATCGGCACCATGATTCAGTCGGAGTCGCCCGAATGACCGCGCATTCTCCACTCGATCCGCAGACGAGTCCGTTCATGCCGGTGTTCGCACCGCCGCTCGCAATGATCGAACGGGGCGAGGGATGTTGGTTGTGGGACGCCGATGGGCGGCGTTATCTCGATCTGCTCGCAGGCATCGCCGTGGTGTCGCTGGGGCATGCTCACCCCGCCGTCGCCGACGCCGTCAGCGCACAGTCTCGGCAACTGCTGCATGTCTCCAACTTCTTCGCCAACCCGCAAGCGACGGCAGCGGCGGTGGCGATCGATGAGTTGCTGGAACAGACCACGGGCAGCCCTGGACAAGTGTTCTTCACGAACTCGGGCGCCGAGTCCGTCGAGTGTGCGATCAAGTTGGCGCGGAAGTACGGAGGTCGCGGTCGCCACAACGTGGTCGCCATGTTCGGGAGTTTCCACGGGCGAACGCTCGCAGCGCTGGCTGCCACCGGCCAACCGGCGAAACACGAACCGTTCGCCCCGATGCCCGAAGGATTCCGCCACGTTGCGTTCGGCGACCTCGACGAGGCCGTCGCGGCGCTCGACCCGACGGTCGCGGCGATCCTCGTCGAACCGATTCTCGGTGAAGGTGGTGTCCACCCCGCGAGCGCGGAGTACCTCCGCGGTCTGCGCGCGGCATGTGACGAACGCGGCGTCTTGATGATCGTCGACGAGATCCAGACCGGGCTTGGCCGCACCGGTCGGTGGTTCGGATTCGAGGAGTCCGGCATCGTGCCCGACGTCGTTCCACTGGCCAAGGCGCTCGGCAACGGGATGCCGGTGGGGGCGTGCTGGGCGCGGCGCGAGGTCGCCGCGGTGTTCGAGCCCGGTGACCACGGCTCGACCTATTCGGGAACGGCGATCGCCACCGCCGCGGTCAATGCGACCATCGCCGAGCTGCGCAGGATCGACGCCCCGGCACGCGCCACCGAGTACGGCGGACGGCTGGCCGCGGCCCTCGCTGCGGTCGATGGCGTCGAAAGCGTGCGGGGTCGCGGCCTGATGCTGGCCGCACAGCTGGCCGACGATGTCGCCGCTGCCGATGTCGCTGCAGCGGCGTTTGCGCGGGGAGTGATCGTCAATGCCGTCGCGACCGATGCACTCCGGCTCGTCCCACCGTTGACCATCGCCGATGACGAGATCGAGTTCGCCGTGCGCACGATTGCCGAAGCGATCGACGACGTCCGGGCAGGATCACCTGGAGGGAGCCCATGACAGCGATCGAGCACGACGTGCCGTCCGATCTCCTCGACATTGCGGACCTCGGCGCCGACGGCGTGAGGAAGAGTCTCGATCTGGCGTCGCTCAACCCTCGCGAGCTCGGCGCGCCGCTCGCCGGTCGTGGCGCGGCACTGATCTTCGAGAAGCCGTCGAACCGCACTCGCCACTCGAGCGAAATGGCCGTCGTCCAACTCGGTGGGCATCCGGTGTACACCCGCGGCGAGGAGATCGGTTTCGACACTCGCGAGCCCGTCGAGGACATCGCCCGGGTGATGTCGGGATACCACGGCCTGCTTGCGGCGCGAGTGATGCAGCACCAAACGCTCGTCCGGCTCGCCGGTGCCGCCGATGTCCCCGTGGTCAACTTGTTGTCGGACCACTCGCATCCACTCCAGGCATTGGCCGATGCGCTCACGATGGAACAACACCTCGGCGGCCTGCGCGGTCGAGGCGTGGCCTACGTCGGCGACTACAACAACGTCGCCCGCTCGTTGGCCGAGGTGTGCGTACTCCTCGGTGCCGATGTACGGCTGGGCGCCCCCAAGGGTTACGAACCCGATCCGGTCGACGTCGAACGTATTCGCGGATTGGGCGAGGGCACGGTGACCCTGCACAAGCGACCTGAAGAGGCGGTCGACGGCGCCCATGCCGTCCACACCGACACATGGGTGTCGATGGGACAAGAGCGCGACCGCGAGGAACGACGTGCGGCCTTTGCCGGTTGGACGGTCGACACGGAGTTGATGGAGAGGGCTGCGCCCGATGCGGTGTTCCTGCACTGCCTCCCTGCGTATCGCGGGCTCGAGGTGTCTGCCGACGTCATCGACGGCCCCCGCTCGGTGGTGATCGAGCAAGCCCACAATCGGATGCACGCGGCGCGGGGCGCGCTGGCGATGCTGCTCGGAGTCGAGGTGCCATGACGACCAAAGTGCAGCGTCAAGCCCTGATCACCCGGCTCATCGGCGAACACGAAGTGACGAGCCAGCCGGGCCTCATCGAACTGCTCGCAGGCGAGTCGGTCGAGGCCACGCAGGCCACGGTGTCGCGCGATCTCGACGAACTGGGTGCGGTGAAGGTGCGCGTCCCCGGCGGCGCGACCGTCTACGCCATCCCTGAGTACGAGCCGGACCGGCTGGCGCCTGCCGATCAGCTGCGGCGGGTCATGGGTGAGTGGGTGGCCGAGGTGACCTGGTCTGGCAACATCGTCGTGTGTCGGACGCCCCCGGGTTGTGCCCACGTCGTGGCGTCTGCGCTCGACCGCAGTCGCGTCGGCGGACTGCTCGGCACGGTGGCGGGTGACGACACGTTGTTGTGCGTCGCGTCGACGCCCGACGGTGGTGCCTTGGCCGATCAACTGCGACGCTTGGCCGGTCTCGACTGACGTGACATCGCGCACGCCGTCGAGGTCCCCCCGACAACACACGGCAACGGAGGCCCACGATGGATCTTGACGACCGCCACGAGTTCGGTCGAAGCGGCGACGTCCCCGCGAACGCACGCACGTTGTGGCATGGCCGCTTCACCGGCGGGCCCGACGAGGCGCTGCTGGCGTACACGGTCAGCCTCCCGTTCGACCAACGCATGTGGGCCGACGACATCGCCGGGTCGACGGCACACGTCAACGGGCTGGCGCGGGCCGGACTGCTGACCGCCGACGAGCGTGAGGCCATCCTCGCCGCGCTCGCCCGCGTCGCCGACGAGATGGACACACGGACCTTCGAGTTCGTCGAGACCGACGAAGACATCCATACGGCGATTGAACGGCGGGTCACCGAACTCGCCGGCCCAGCGGGGGGCAAGTTGCACTCGGCGCGGAGTCGCAACGATCAGGTGGCCACGGACTTGCGGCTGTGGTGCCGCCGCGAGTTGCGCTCGGTGGCGGCCCGATTGGTGGACCTCCAACGGGTGCTACTCGACCAGGCGCTCGCTGCCGGCGACACCTACCTCCCGGGCTACACGCACCTGCAGCGAGCGCAACCGGTGTTGCTTGCCCATCACTTGATGGCCCACGGGTGGGCGCTCGGGCGCGACGTCGACCGACTCATCGATGCCCTCGACCGGATGGACGTTTCGCCACTGGGTGCGGGTGCATTGGCCGGGTCGTCCCTGCCCATCGATCCGTTTGGCACCGCCGAGGAGCTCGGCTTCGCGAAGCCGTTCGAGAACTCGCTCGACGCAGTCAGCGACCGCGACTTCGTCGCCGAGGCGCTGTTCGTGCTGGCCCTCGTCGGCGTGCACCTGTCGCGGATCGGTGAAGAGTGGGTGTTGTGGACGTCGGCTGAGTACGGCTTCGCCGTGCTCGACGACGGATTCGCCACCGGTTCGTCCATGCTGCCGCAGAAGAAGAACCCCGACATCGCCGAACTGGCGCGCGGGAAGAGCGGGCGCCTGATCGGCAACCTGACGGGTCTGCTGACGACCCTGAAAGGCCTGCCACTGGCGTACAACCGCGATCTGCAAGAGGACAAGGAGCCGCTGTTCGACTCGGTCGAGCAGGTGGCGCTCGCCGTTGCGGCCATCACCGGCATGATCGCGACTGCGACGTTTGTTCCGGAGCGAATGCAGCAGGCCGCCGACGAAGCGACGATGGCCGCAACGGACCTGGCGGAGCACTTGGTCCGTAGCGGCGTGCCATTTCGCGAAGCGCACGCCATCGTCGGTGATCATGTCCGACGTGCGCTCGCTGACGGCAGCGAGTTGCGCGACCTGGTGGAGGCCGACCCGCGGCTCGGCGACGATGGGGCGGCCCTCGTGGCCGATGGCGTCGCGGTGGCAATGCGCCGCAGCCATGGAGCGGGCGGGCCGGCGGCGCGCCCACATCAGATCGAGGCGTACCGGGAGATGTTGGCCGCGGAGAGCGATGCTCTCGGCCTGTGACACCGATCGATCGGCAGCTCCTTGAATGCGACGCGCCGACGGTTGCGCCGCTGTTGCTGAACAAGGTGCTGGCGCACGGTTCGACGGCCGGTCGCATCGTCGAGGTCGAGGCGTACACACCTGACGATCCGGCGTCACACTCCGCTCGGGGCGAGACGAGGCGCAATGCTGCGATGTTCGACCGCGCCGGCACGTTGTACTGCTACGTGAGTTACGGCATCCACGTCTGCGCCAACGTGGCGGTCGATGAGGTCGGAGTCGGTGCAGCAGTACTGATCCGCGCGCTCGACCCACAGCGCGGCCTCGATGTCATGCGCCGGCGCCGCAGCGGCCGCAAGGACCTCGTCGACGGTCCGGGCAAGTTGTGCCAAGCGCTCGGGATCGGGATGGAGCACAACGGCCTCGATCTGCTCGATCCCACATCGCCGATCGACGTGTACGACGACGGCGTCCCGCCGCCGTCGGCTCCGCTGGTCGGACCGCGGATCGGGTTGTCGGTGGCGCGCGACACCCCGTGGCGCTGGCGGGTCGACCGCGGTCAGCGCCAGTCGATCCAATAGCCGTGGGGATGGCAGGTGGCCAGGTGGTCGACCCGACGCTGCCCGCCACGCCATCGCACCAGCGTGATCTCGGTGACGTGCTGATCGGTGGGCACGCCGTGGTCGAGATCGGGTGTCTGCGCCGGTGATTCGGCATACACCCAGGAGAGATCGTGATCCGTCCCGAATCGGTCGAGTTCGCTGACATAGGTCTGACGCGCCTCGGCGGTGAAGTAGTTCAGGACCCAGGTGTTGGTGACCACGGGGTGCCCACGCACGACCATTCGCTCGAGTGCAGGGACGGTCGACGCCACCGCATCGCCGGCGACCAACTCCGGTGGATGTTCGTGCGCCAGCTCGATCGCCGCGACCAGGCGCTCGAAGCGGTCACGCTGATCGGGCCAGACGCAGGCCTCGAGCCATCGGGCTTCGGCCGGGTCGGTGACATCGATTGGGCTGCGATCGATGCCGCAGCGGGTGGCGATGGAGGGGAGTGCAGTCGGTGGCGGCATGGCGCCGGTGATCTGACAGGTCAGTTGCAGCGCTGTGGCCTCGCCGAGCTGCGTCTCGGGAAACTCCGCAGTCGCGCCGGGGCTCGGCCGATAGCGGTACGAAAAGCGATCGAGGAGGAGGTTGAGGCCGCCGCTTGCGCCCACGTCGAGGTGGGCGAGCGGTGCATCGACCTCGGCGGCGATCAGCGCCATTGCGGGAAGGAGGAGCGAGCACCGGCCGACTTCGTTGGTCTGCGTCGTGCGCCGCGCGGTGATCTCGGTGATCTCGTCGCTCCGTCGCCCGATGAAGTCTGCGAGCGCCGTGTGCAACGCCGGATCGGTCGTCGGCCGCGGATCGACCTGCAGGTTGGGAAACCATGCAACCAGTGGGTCGGTCTGGTCTGCGATCAGCAGATGGTGGATCGCTGCGAGCAGCAGCACCGGTTGGCGTTGGGTGATGGGCGCGGCCTGTAGCGGGTCGGTCAGTTCTGGCCGATCGGCGAAATGGGCCGACATCGCCGCATAGAGCGGCGCCCGCCGCGCGGTGGTGGTCGACAGCCGACCGAAGCGTCGGGCGATCTCCTGACGCCACGATGGATCGACCGGCTCAACCTCCAGCTGGTGGGGCACGCTCCGACAGTACGCTGGCGATCCGTATGACCGACGAGCATCCGGATCTCCTCGCCGACCTCGAAGCGCGCGGCCTGATCCACGATTCGACCGACCGCGACGAACTCCGTCGGCACATCGCCGATGATGCCGTGGGGATCTACTACGGATGCGACCCGACCGCCGACAGCTTGCACGTCGGCAACCTGATCGGGCTGATCACGCTGCGCCGGTTCCAAGATGCGGGCCACCGAGCGATCCCATTGGCCGGGGGAGCGACCGGGATGGTCGGCGATCCGAGCGGGCGCAGTGAAGAGCGGAACTTGCTCGACGACGACGTCTTGGATCACAACGTCGCCAGCATCAAGGCCCAGTTGGCCCACGTGATCGATCTCGACGACGACGCACTGGGCGTCCTCGTCGACAACCGCGAGTGGACCGAGCCCATGTCGGTGCTCGACTTCTTGCGCGACGTGGGCAAACACGTCACCGTCAATCAGATGCTGGCGCGCGAATCGGTCAAGATGCGGCTCGAGTCCGAGCGCGGGATCTCGTTCACCGAGTTCAGTTACATGCTGCTGCAGGCCAACGACTACCTCGAGTTGTACGACCGATACGGCTGCACCATCCAAGTCGGCGGCTCCGACCAGTGGGGCAACATCTTGTCGGGTGTCGACCTCATTCGGCGGACACGGCGAGCGACGGTTCACGCCTTCTCGTGGCCGCTGTTGACCGCGAGCGATGGCAGCAAGCTCGGCAAGACCACCGGCGCCCGAGTCTGGTTGTCGGCTGAGCGCACCAGCCCGTATCAGTTCCGTCAGTACTGGATGCAGATCTCCGACGAGGCGATCGGCGCGCAGCTCAAGACGTTTTCACTGCGCCCGCTCGCGGAGCTCGACGAACTGCTCGCCGAGCACGCCGAGGCACCGCAGCGACGGGTCGCCCAACGGGCTCTCGCCGATGAGATGGTCACGCTGATCCACGGTGCGGCAGCTGCCGCGGGCGCCGCCGAGGCGGCCGATCTGCTGTTCGCCAAGGATCCAACCGACGCCTCGGGCGAGGCGCTCGAGGTGTTGCGCAACGAGATCGATGCGATCGCTGTGCCGGTTGGCGACGTCGGCGATCCGGTCCCGCTGTTCGTCGCTGCCGGCCTCACCGACTCGAACGGTGACACCCGCCGACAGTTGACGCAGGGTGCACTGTCGGTGAACGGCGAGGCGCTCGCCGCCGACGCCGACCTCGCTGCGATCGCTCCGCTGCACGGACGTTTCTTGATGCTGCGGCGGGGCAAAAAACGCCATGCCCTCGTCGAGTTGCTGCCCTGAGGCGCGACCGCCCCGAACTTTTTCGGCAAGGGGTTGTGGCGACGTGTCTGCGTGGTTATCTTCTAACTCCGCCTTCGCGCACGGTTTACCCGGAACGCAGGGGCGACGGCACCTCCGCCGAACGAGCGCTCAGCGCCTCGGTGTGTGCCGCGAGCTTCGGCTCCTTGAAAACGGAAGAGAAGACAGAACGCCAGTGCGGGCAGTTCATACGGCCTCGGCCGTAGAGAGCTGTCTGTCAATTCAGCTGTCGGCTACCCAGCCGATGGCAAACTAAGAAATTCGGTGGCTCAGCCACCACAGCAAGGACGCTCGTCGCGACCGGGGTATTCCCCTCGTGAACGGCGGGCACTCGCTGACGCAGTCGATCCGAGTTCGCTCGGACAGGCTTTTGTTGGAGAGTTTGATCCTGGCTCAGGATGAACGCTGGCGGCGTGCTTAACACATGCAAGTCGAACGAGGTCCATGGAGCTTGCTCCGGACGACCTAGTGGCGAACGGGTGCGTAACACGTGAGAAACCTGCCCCGGACTCTGGAATAACAGTTGGAAACGACTGCTAATACCGGATACCACCGATCCATCGCCTGGTGGATCGATGAAAGAATTTCGGTCTGGGAGGGTCTCGCGGCCTATCAGCTAGTTGGAGAGGTAACGGCTCACCAAGGCATCGACGGGTAGCTGGTCTGAGAGGATGATCAGCCACACTGGGACTGAGACACGGCCCAGACTCCTACGGGAGGCAGCAGTGGGGAATCTTGCACAATGGGCGAAAGCCTGATGCAGCAACGCCGCGTGCGGGAAGACGGCCCTAGGGTTGTAAACCGCTTTCAGCAGGGAAGAAACTGACGGTACCTGCAGAAGAAGATGCGGCCAACTACGTGCCAGCAGCCGCGGTGACACGTAGGCATCAAGCGTTATCCGGATTTATTGGGCGTAAAGAGCTCGTAGGCGGTTCGGTAAGTCGGGTGTGAAAACTCTGGGCTCAACCCAGAGACGCCACCCGATACTGCTGTGACTAGAGTGCGGTAGGGGAGTGGGGAACTCCTGGTGTAGCGGTGAAATGCGCAGATATCAGGAAGAACACCAGTGGCGAAGGCGCCACTCTGGGCCGTAACTGACGCTGAGGAGCGAAAGCATGGGTAGCAAACAGGATTAGATACCCTGGTAGTCCATGCCGTAAACGTTGGGCACTAGGTGTGGGTCTCAACCAACGAGATCCGCGCCGTCGCTAACGCATTAAGTGCCCCGCCTGGGGAGTACGGTCGCAAGACTAAAACTCAAAGGAATTGACGGGGGCCCGCACAAGCAGCGGAGCGTGTGGTTCAATTCGAGGATACGCGAAGAACCTTACCTACGCTTGAAATGCTTGGCAATGCTATAGAGATATAGCGGAGGCTAACCAATGCACAGGTGGTGCATGGTTGTCGTCAGCTCGTGTCGTGAGATGTTGGGTTAAGTCCCGCAACGAGCGCAACCCCTTTCGATAGTTATTTCATCTATCGATACTGCCGATGCAAATCGGAGGAAGGTGGGGATGACGTCAAGTCATCATGCCCTTTATGACTAGGGCCACAAACGTAATACAATGGATGATACAAACAGTCGCGAAACAGCAATGTGGAGCTAATCTGAAAAAGTCGTTCGTAGTCCGGATTGGAGGCTGAAATTCGCCTCCATGAAGCTGGAATCACTAGTAATCGCGAATCAGCTATGTCGCGGTGAATACGTTCTCGGGTCTTGTACACACC
>JABSQH010000095.1 GCA_013213745.1 Ilumatobacteraceae bacterium
CCGCGGGCCTCGAGCAGGATGTCGCCCCCGGCGCTGATTCCGAATGCAGCATCACTCCCCGGCTCGATCGTGATCGAACCCTCTTCGGCCACCAACTTCACCGGACCTTCCGTTGAGACAAGGTCTTCGAGGGATGCGAGGCTTGCGTCTTGCGATGCATCGCTGGTGGTGCTGTTGAAGTTACTGCGTAGGACACCGTCGACATCGACACTCACCGCAGCCGCTGTATCGACTCGGATGTCACCGGATGCCGAGGAGACCTCTCGCAGGTAGATACCCAGCACCGATGCCGCTGCCACCACATCAACCACCAAGTCGATCGCGGCATCGTTGGTTGATGAAGAGGTCAAGCCCGCTCCGCCAATCACGCCGCCGGAGCGAAGCGAGACGGATGCCTGGGAACCTGCAACCGACTCTTCGATATTGATGGCTGCCGCGTTGGCATCGAGGATGTCGCCTGCTGCTTCGAGAGCCACTCGGTTGGTCGCGGCGTCGGTCATGCGAAGGACACCAAGGGTGATCGTCCCGCCCGATTGACCCAGCAGGTCCTGGCCACCCGCTTCGATCACGGTGTCCGCGGCCATCGTCCAGTCGCCGCCGGCATCGATCAGGACATCGCCGTCGGTCGTCGTGATGTCGCCGGTTGATGTTTGATCGATCCTGCCACCGGCAACCAAGCCAACGTCACCGTTGGTGCTCGTGATCGAGGCCGTTTGAGTGATCGAGCCGTTGGCACTGGCTAGCAGATCGCCATCGATCGTTGAAATCTCGGCATCGATTTCGGTGTTGACACCCGACAGGATGACCACCGTTCCAGCGCCGGTTGTGCTCAACGTCGCATTCACGTCCACGTTGCGTCCCGCGTCGAGCGTGATGTGACCACTGCCGCTGACCAGGTTCCCGTTGACGATCACATCACTTTCGGCCCCGCGTGCTTCCAGCAACAAGTCACCGGTGCCGTCGGCGCTGATGCCGAACGCGGTATCGTTCCCCGCTTCGACCGTGATCGATCCGCCTTCCGCGACCAGCTTGATCGGCCCGTCAGAGCTCGTTTGGAGGTCTTCGAGGGAAGCGATTGTCACTGTCGCGAGGGAAACGTCCGTCGTCGCACTGTCGAAGTCGGCTCGCTCGACGTTGTCGATCGTCACACTGACTTCGTCGACCGACGTCACCGTGATCGCGCCACCCGATTCCACTTCGCGGAGATAGATGCCCGTCGCCGAGGTTGCCGCGACTTGATCCACATTCAAGTCGATCGCGTTGTCGTTGACCGAGGCCACCGCTCCACCGAGTCCGCCGATGATGCCGCCGGCTCGCAGAGAGAGGGAAGTCTGTGCACCGCCATCGGTCTCGGCGATGTTCACGGCATTCCCGTTGCCATCGAGGATGTCGCCAGCAGCCGAGATCGCCACACGGTTCGTCGTGGTGTCGGTCAGTTGCAGCACACCGAGCGTGATCGTGCCGTCCGATTGACCCAGCAGGTCCTGGCCGCCAACCGAGAAGACCGCGTCGCCGTCCATCGTCCAGTCACCGCCCGCATCGATCAGCAGGTCACCGCCAGTCGTGATATCACCGCCGGCTGTTTGGCTGATCGTTGTGTCGGCCACCAAGCCGATGTCACCCGAATCACTTTGGATCAACGCCGTTTGACGGATCGCTTCGCCCGAGTCGATCAACACGTCCCCATCTGCCGTTGTGATGGAACCGTTGAGGTTGATTCCATCGACGTCGGGACCCACTGCGTCGACCTGATCGTTGCCCGCCAGCAGATAGACCGTTCCGTCCCCACCGGTCGACAGTGAACCGTTCAAGTCGATGTCGTCGACGGCGGTCAGTGTGACGTGACCAGTTACGCTTTGGAGGTTGCCATTGACGATGACATCGTGGTTGCTTCCGCGGGCCTCGAGCAGGATGTCGCCCCCGGCGCTGATTCCGAATGCAGCATCACTCCCCGGCTCGATCGTGATCGAACCCTCTTCGGCCACCAACTTCACCGGACCTTCCGTTGAGACAAGGTCTTCGAGGGATGCGAGG
>JABSQH010000096.1 GCA_013213745.1 Ilumatobacteraceae bacterium
AAGAGGGTTATTAATTTTACCGAACAAGTCAGTACCCACTACGCTTGAGTCCAGAATCTCTGAGAAGTCACCGAACTGTTGTTGCAATAGCACAGTTGCCATAACGTTACCCGGATGGTCTTTCATGATACGCATGATTACTTTCTGAATACGGATGAAGAATTTAGTAAACATTAACAGGCCCATGTCATTAGCGTATTGGATTGCTTTATGAGTAGGTAAGTCATAGTTAATAAATATCTCAACAATCATATCAAGCGAGTCAGCTTCACTCATGCCCTTCTTAAGGTTATGTTGATGAAGTGTGTAACGAGCCACGAAGTCACTCAACTGAGCTGATTCACGAAGGAATTTGTACGCTCTAGTCTCATGACCTAAGAACACAGTGTTACCTGCATCTTTAACAACTTGAGGTATTAAGTCAGTGCCGGGTTTAGCCCACTCTTCTAGTTTAGAAGCTTTACTGAACTGGTTATCAACTGTGTCGATATCTTCAACGATTGATTGGTAAATACCAGCCTCTGCTAATGTGTGAATAGGGTTACGAGTTATCTCAGTATTGAGACGGTCGATTAACACTTCATCACGTTTAACATTTTTGCTGAAACCGTTCTTGATATTACGTTTAAGTACATCAACTTTCTGCTTATCGCGTTTGTATGCAACAGCTGCGTTGATTGCTATACCGTGGTCACGCACCATATCTTTAGTGCTAACACCTAGTGTTTTAAGTAATATTAGATTGGAACCAATGTTACCCGCCGTAACTGTGACTGTTTTGATAACGATAGCATCTTTCACCATAGTTATAACTTCTTGCCAAACTTGTTCAGCCAAACGCACACGGTGCATACCGAATAGGTTAGCAAGGCCAACTATACCATTGTTAAACAACGTACCAATCTGAGCTAGTGCTTTCTGGTCTTCTAAAGACTCACGTTTCAATTGGCCTACAGACCATTTACGTTGACCGAAAACTAAGCGAATCATATCCCGACGAACAAACATTTCTTGTCCACCCCATTCCGCTTTAATATCATCCTTCATTGCTTGTGGTAGCATAGCGTAGATTTCTTTATAGTTGCCATTAGGGCCAACTGTTACGAAGTCTGCCGCATCTTCTTTACCATTTTCATCCCAGTCTAATTTAAGACCTTTGACTACACGTTCGTTAATCTGGCGTGAGTTTACTTTATCAACTACACCGGCTTGCATGTGGCCTAGCACTAATGCGAAGTCATCATCTTTACCCATTAACTCAACTTTGTTAGCCTCGGTCATCATGTAACGATAGCCTGATACGCTACCATTCTGATTGTGAACTTGAGTTAGCATAGTAACTCCACGCTCAACCCGTGTATCTTTAGGTAGGAACATATCGGTAATCAAGTTAGCTTTAGCAATGAACACTGAGTTAGCATCATCTAATGCTTCTGAATAAGTACCACCTAACTGGCTACGAACTTTCATAAGGTCAGTACCGTTAGCTTTCTCACTTGTTAGTGAAGCAACACCTGATTCATACTTAGCTAGTAAGCCGTCTTTATTCACTATTTGATACAGTGCAGTGCCTGCTAGTGGATGTGATGGGTCATGCTTAAGTTTCTTAACAACTGTCCAGTTCTGAGCTAAGTACTCAGGTAGTTCCTGTTCAGTAGCTGTACGCACTGTAACATCAGGGCTAAGGATTTCTTTAGTATGTCCTTTCACTATTAAGCTTTCAGCACCGCCAGAGAAGTTACGTTGTCTAGCTTGGTTCTTAGCATCCGTATGTTCTTTCAACATGAACATTACACCGTTCAACTCTTTGTCAACATCAAGCTCTTTCTTAACAACTTTAGCAGAAGCCTTAAGCTCTGCATCGTCAGTGAAAGCAAGAGCATGCAGTGAACCAAGTGTATCAATCGTAACTATCGCATTGTCAACATCACCTACGACCTGACCGTTAGTATCCATCAAGGTAGCGATGTTAATCGCATTACGTAAGGTTAGGTGCTCACGGCTAATGCCTTTAGCCATCATCAAGCCCATGTTCTCAGCTTGTTTGCGGTAGAAGTGTTGGTTCGCTCCGTATGCAACTAACTTAGCTTCATGTTTAGCAATCTCTTTCTTAAGCTTCGCAGGGTTCTCAAGTAGCTCTGCTATGTCTGTAAGGGTATAACCATCGTCTAGTAACACAACTGCATCAGTTTTAAGTAAAGCACGTCCTAGCGCATTACGTTCGTCTTTAGACAGGTCAGTATCAAACATTGTGTTTAAGTGGGCAGTGACTTTAGTTTGTATATCTAAACGTGTTTGGTCAATCAGTTTATTAGACATACGGCTTAGTGTATGCATGTAACCGTTAATCTCTGTACGGCCACGAGTCTCAGTCATGAGCTGTGAAAGTATACCGTCACGCATCCATTTGAAACGACCTAGTACACGGTGCAACACTTTTTGGTAATCTTCAAAGCTGCTGTTGTGCAATGCACGCATGTAACGAGTACCGATACGGCGTACGCGGCCTTTCGCATTACGTGATGCTTCTGAGTTCATGAATTTCAATAACGGTTCAACAACGAACTTAGTTATTTGAGCACCAGCTGATTTAGCAAAGTCAGCAGCCTTATCATATGCAGTATAAATAATAGATTTTTTGCGATGGTCAATGCCAGCTAGTTGTTCAGCAAGAGCGCGTAATTTAGCATCAGCTTTCATACGGCCAGTCTGAGTAATGTTAGCAGTCAGCGCATTAACGAAGAAGTTGAATATATCACGTATGCCGTCTATCACTGTTTTAGGGTTACGGGCTACCGTAGTTCCGTCAACTTTGCTTAGGGCATTCATGAAGTTCTCATTCGTTAAACCAAGTGCTACGAATTCATCTAAGTAAGCTCCATCAGTGTTATTGAATATATGGTCATAGCGTGCTTGTGCCGCAGCCAGTTCAGTAGCATAGTCCACACTACCGATATGGGTGCCTGGGTTTAAGAAGTCTTCAACCTTGATATTACTCTCAGCTATCTTGAACAATTTCTTAAGTTCGCGAGCAGCCCAACTAGCACTAGATATGCCTTCGGCAGTTACCGCATGTACAACTTCATGGACATACACTTCGTTCGCCGACATCTGGATACCATTCTCAATACTACCTACTGAGTTATTAATGAATATCTTATTGTTAGTGAACACTCCGTGAGTCTCCTGACCTTGTATGTCAGCTAACTTGAGTGCTATAGGTGTCAATATCTGTGTGCTTAATGTGCTCAATGTGTCGCTTAGGTTACGTAAATGGCTAGGGGTGTCCCGTTTAGTGCCCATTGTACTTAGGTCACGGAATACGCCCATTGCATTAAGTCTATTAACATCGTTGCTGTAGATGTCATGGAAGTTGCTAGTATCTATATTTTCTACGCCAGAGTTAAGAGTATCTTTACGAAGCTGTTTAGCTATATTTATTACTAGCATCTTAGCCGATTTAGTAACAACCTCTGCATTAGCAAGCTCTGCTGCCGGTAAATCAGCAAAGTATTTAACCTGTTCATCAGTTGGTTCAATTAAACCGAGCTCTTCTTGTATATCTTCTTCGACAATAGTATCAGCTAAGTTATCTAATACGATTTCATCTAGTACATCTTCGGTTTGGCCTTCGCTCACTGACTTAGCGCCACCCTCTGTATGGTACTGAGAGATTTCTTTAACGCGTTCAGTGGTAGCATCTTTGTCACCTTGTATAGTGGCTAAGTCGGCTATGCCTTGATTTAAGTATTCTTTAACGCTGCCAAGTTTACGTTTCTTCATCAACGCATCCATTTCAGCTAACATACCTTTATCGGCGTGTTTAGCGAATGCAGCTAACGAGTCTTGTACAGCTGTTGATACTTCACCAACTATACTGAGCTCTTTCATTACATCGCCAAAGCCTTTGTTGAACTGCTTAGTTCCATCAAGCACAACGTCTAGGCCATATGCATAGGCATCATGTACGTTCAAACCGGCTTGATTATCGAGCATCTTAACCATAGTCGCAGCATCAATACCATGAATCGCTAGAATCATAGGAGCTACGCCAGCATCTTCGTATACATTAATAGAAGAGTAACCGGTGTCAGACTTAACAGGTTTACCTGTCTTAGGATGCACTTCACCAATTGGTACAGCATATTTCTGACGATTCTTGAATTGGGCAACGCCATTCTGACGAACCTTACGAGTTTTCATACCGAGTGTCATCTCTGTACGATTACCTGATTTCATAGAGAAGTAGTTATTGAATAGAGGCACTGATTCGTACATGCTTAATACTAATTCTTCACGTTCGTTATTACTAAGTACTCGTCCAGCTTCTTCCGCTTGAGCAAGAGCACGGCCATAACGGATGTTGAATGCATCAAACATAATAGATACAGCCTGATTCACTTTAGTACGTGAGTCTTGGAATGCTTTGTATTTAGAGTTAAGAGCTGCTTCAAGTGCAGAACCGTAAGTCTCTGCTACGTAATCACGTAATGCCAAGTCTTGTGCAGGAGTCATTAGTTTATTTAGATGCTCACCAAACTTCATAGTGAATTGTGAACCAGTTACTTCGGTAATCCTTTTAGCTATTGTATCGAGCTCTTTCTGATTGCTAGCTTTAGCGATAGCTTTATAAGTGTCACCCACAACGCCCTCAGCAAATGCAGATACTACGCCTTTGATTGCAGCACCATAGTTGGTAATCATTAAAGGATTCTTACTCATTGCACGGCTTATAGCAGCGTCCATGTTTTCGCCAAAAATTAAGGCATCTAGTGAGATAAGTTTAGTATTACTTGCATCACGGAAAGGGGCAATAGCAGCTTCCCATGCTACCGATAAGTCCTCGTAACTATCAAGGTTGCCCTTAACTTGGTTACGCTCACCGTATGTGCCACCGTTTTCTTCGAAATAGATACCGGTCTTAGCTAGACGTTGTTCCATATCAATTGCATCATCTGCCGCACCTAACTGCCATGTACCGATTGCAACACCATTGGTTATGCCATCAATTTCACGGAAGAGGTCGAATTCAAACGACTCAGTGGTAGACATCTTAGCTAGGTTAGTCAGTGCGTCTAAGGTATAAGCTTTCTCGCCACCTTTCTTAACACCAGCCATGATTGCATCTATATGACGGTCAGTTGTACGAGCCTGTACGCTCTTCTTACCGTTAACTACTTTGATTGATGCAACTGCATCCCGGATTACTTTAGAGTTCACTAGGTCTTCGTACTGGTCCAGAGTCTGGCCTAAAGTGTTCTTATCGACCTTGACACCGAGCCCTTCCGCAATTGCGAGTTTCGCCTGGATGACCATATGCTCGTCTGTTGGGTCGATAGTTACATTCCATGCATCCATACCGAATAGGTGACGATGTAGCTTGTCGCCCTGTAGGTTGATGGTATTAGATATCATACCTAAACGACCATTCTTCCATACTTCATGAGACATGAAGAATTTACTATCTAGGCCAGCTTTCTCACCAAGCATCTTAGTGGTGAAGTTCTCAACGTTCTCAATAGAGCGTTCGATTTCATTATTAACGCCGATAACTGTTGGGTGATGATAAACGTGAGCGTTCGCTAACATATTATCTTCATAGCCTAGTATTTCACGTTTAGCTTCTTCTGGTAAGAAACCCCAT
>JABSQH010000097.1 GCA_013213745.1 Ilumatobacteraceae bacterium
CCTAATATAGGTGAGTCCATTGAGGCCATGAATAAACGGCTCTCAGAGCAAGGCTACGGCTCTTGTCCTAACCCCGATGTAACTGCTGCGGGCATCATGGAAGAGGGCTTGGCAGCGATGCTAGACCGTGCTGACGAACGAGATAACGAAGGTGAGCGTTCTATGAAAGCTTGCGTCAATGCGTTCAATGCACTGTATGGAACCAATCTTACTGAGACTCAGGGCTGGATGTTCATGCTATTCCTAAAGATGTCTCGCGCAAACGGCGGTTCATTCCAACGCGATGACTACGTAGACCTATCGGCCTATGCAGCATTAGCAGGAGAATGCGCAGCTAAGGAATCTGAATGATATTTGTAATAATACTAATGGGAGCCGTAATACTGGCTCTCGGCATCGTATGTTATTGTACAATATGCGACCTAGCTAAACGCGAAGAAGAGAGTAACTACTGGAAACATCACAGTCAGCTTTCCGACCGGAAGCATGACACCATTAAAAAACGACTAGAGGAATTACTCAATGATGGAATTACTGACCGGCCTATTATTAATTGCCGTTGTGCTACTGGCTGTTGTAACTGTAATGTGCTACCTCCGAGGTGTCAGTGTGAAAGACCTGAAAGGGGAACTTGCAAGTGCTCGTCGAGATACTAAGCACTGGTATGACGAATGCACCAAGCTTGAAGTTAAAGCGCACGTTACAACCACTGACCCAATGTTTGTCACAACTGGTCATATCCCAAAAGACTATGAGGAGTAGCAGATATGATATTTGGCACTTGTGCATTCATAATAATCATAGTCTTTCTATGGAAGGCTACAGATGGTCCAGACTAGCCCGCTTCGCGGGTTCATTGGATTATTTTTAATTGGCGTGTTTCTGCGCTATCGCTAAGGAGCACTACATGGTTAAATTTTTAGTATTTGTGGCATTAGTCACAGCATTACTCTCATGGGGCATATTCGGCTTTGTGGACTTATATGCAGTTGCTGCAGTGTCATTAGGCAGCATAGTTGCGGCAATCGTTGTGGGCCTCTCAATGGGCGGTACACAAGTAACCGTATACGGCATCTTCTTGCAAAAAGATACATCAGATTTTATAGTTGCCCGCATGAAACCAAAAGAGAAGGTAACTCGTGAAGACCGTAGCTATATGATTGAAAGCGTCATATCACAAGGCGGTATACCTATTGACAGCATAGGAATGTTCTTTCTTAATCGAGGTTACTTAAAATTTGGTTTGAAGTTTAATATAGTACCTGGACCAATATCAGAAGCGTACCGTAAAGAACGTGAAGATAATGATACCGGCACCTTGAAAAAATCCATGGATGAATTTAAGAAAGGATTGTAATCATGTTAGTAACAGTTCACGTATTTCCAGACGGCAGAACTTGTCGCAGTGCCCCAATGGATGACTCATTAGTCGAACAGTGGGTTGTACGTTCACGCGCAGAAACAGGATACTTAGGCCATGAATATTGGGCTGAGTACGAAGACGGCGAGAAAGTAGAGGAGGAATAGCTATGCTACCCGAACTCGTTAAAATATTTGAAATTGATGAAGAAACATTATTCGTTTGCCGATGCACTTTAG
>JABSQH010000098.1 GCA_013213745.1 Ilumatobacteraceae bacterium
CCGCGGCTACAAGCAGGCCGGACAGGGTCATCGGGATGCACTTCATGAACCCCGTCCCGATTATGCGACTGGTCGAGATCATCAACGGTGCCCAGACCTCCGACGAGGTCAATGCAGCAGTGGTCCGGGTCGCAGAGAGGATGGGCAAGACGGCTCTGTCGTGCAACGACTCCCCCGGCTTCGTCAGCAACAGGATCCTCTGCCCGATGCTCAACGAGGCCATCCTCACTCTGCAGGAGGGCGTGGCCGAGCCGGAGGCCATAGACGGTATCATGAAGCTGGGGATGAATCACCCCATCGGACCACTCGCCCTGGCTGATCTGATCGGCTTGGACACCTTGCTGCACATCATGAACGTCCTGCATGAGGGGCTGGAAGACGACAAGTACGCCCCCGCCCCTCTGCTGGTCCAGATGGTCGATGTGGGCAAACTCGGGCGAAAGAGCGGCCAGGGATTCTATTCCTACTAATGAAACCGTATTGCTGTGGCGGTGCATTTTCTGCACCATCATACCGTGCCAAAGTTCAAAGCGGTATCCATGGCCCTTAGGCCATGGCGAGCGCGAGCACGGCGAGAACACTGGTCGCACTCCTCGTGGTCTCCTGCCTCTCCGGGCTAGTCCTAGCCAACGACGCCGGTACTGGCGGCGACGCCGGCGACTCCATTTCCACGGCCGCCTGGCTTCCTGCTTCGAACGCCACCTACTACGGAAACCTGACCGCGAGCAGCGACAACAACGACTACTACGGGGTCAACATGTCGACCGACACCGGCATAGCGGTCGGTCTGACGTCCCCGTCCGGAGCCGATTTCGACCTGTTGCTGTACGACTCGAATGGAAGCACGATAGACTCCAGCTACTCGCTCGGTTACGATAGCGTATCTTCCAACGGCACCGGTGTCGGCGGTACCACTGTCTACATCAACGTCGACCGTTGGAGCGGCTCGGGCCAGTACACCCTGCAGATCTGGATATTCACAGTCACTCCGCCTCCGGCCCAGAACGACGCAAACACCGGTGGCGATGCTGGCGACACATACTCTACGCCGACGGCCCTAAATGGTACGAATGCGACATACTACGGCTACGTCGACAAAAGTACTGACGAGTTCGACTACTACAGCATCCCTGTACCATCCTACCACCGTATCAACGCGAGCGTATCCTGGAACACCTCCAGTGCCACCCTCCACCTGCATCTGTACGACTCCACCGGAGCCTACCTTCCAGGCGGACAGGGCTTCAACACCACCTCCCCCAACACAGTCACCAGCGGCAATTCTTCGGTTGGTGGGACAACTGTAACTCTGATGGTCAGGGCATGGATTGGTGATGACGACTACACCCTGACGCTCCAGTTCGACAACATCTCCTCCTCCCCCGTCTACAACCAGAACGACTCGGGAACAGGCGACGATGCCTCCGACGACTACAACAACCCCACAGGAATAATTGCCAACATAGGCCAGAACGACTTCACCGGCTGGGCTTCCAACGCCGATGACATAGTCGACGAGTACGCGGTGGACGTCCCTGCCGATTACGGCATATCTGTCAGCGTCTCCTTCGACACCGGCGAGGCCAACTTCGACGTAGCACTGGCTTTGATGCCGAATCCAGCGAACAACATCATCGATACCTCCCAGACGTCCAGCAGCCCTGAGACGGTCACCTCCAACGGCACCTACGTCGGAGGGGAAACCGTCCTGATCGAGATCTACGCCAACACGGGCGAGGGCGAGTACAACATGACCATCTGGATATTCACCCTCGACACCGACGGCGACGGCTTCTACGACGAGGACGAGATTACCTGCGGCTCCGACCCAGACGATGCCTCCAGCGTGCCGCAGGACACCGACGGTGACGGTATCTGCGATGTCATGGACTACGACGACGACGGAGACGGCTACGACGACGCCAACGACTCGTTCCCGCTCGACGACACGGAGTGGGAGGACACCGACAACGACGGCATCGGCAA
>JABSQH010000099.1 GCA_013213745.1 Ilumatobacteraceae bacterium
ATACCTTCCGCCAGAATGCACTTGTTCGAACCCCGTCGCCTCCAGTAGGCGGCGGGGTTCGCTGCATCTATGGGCAACGCACCGCTTGGGCGTTCACTGGGATGCCAGTCGATGTCGGCGAGAAGTTCAGCGATGTGCTGATCCTCGTTGGTGGTCTTCTGGCAGCGTCCCGTGGAGTGGTGGGGTTCGGAGTGTGATGCTCGGTGTGTTCAGCCCTCGAGTTGGGGCTGGTGGTCAGTGTCGCGCGGTTCGCTGAGTTCGGCCATTGAGGTGTCGGACATGTAGCGGCGGGCGATGGCCCATTCTTCGTGTTGGTCGGCGAGCACGGCGCCGATGAGTCTGATCGCGGCTTTGTCGTTGGGGAAGATCCCCACGACGTTGGAGCGCCGTTTGACTTCCTTGTTCAATCGTTCGAGGGGGTTGTTGCTCCAGATCTTGCGCCAGTGCGCCGGCGGGAACGCGGTGAACGCCAGCACGTCGGTCTTCGCGGTGTGCATCGACGCGGCCGCTTTCGGGAACCGTTCCTCGAGTGTGGCGGCGACCTCGTCCCATCGGGCCAGGATCTCCTCGACAGCGGCGAGCGCAAAGATCGAACGGAACGCTGCGGCGACGAACTCGGCTTGGCCTTTGGGGACGTTGGCGAGAAGGTTGCGGGCGTAGTGCACCCGGCAGCGCTGCCACGACGCGCCTTGGAAGCATTTGCGGATCGCCGTCTTCAAGCCTTCGTGGGCGTCGGAGATCACCAGGCGCACACCGGCCAGCCCTCGGGCCTTGAGTGAGCGCAGGAACGCGGTCCAGAAGGTGGCGTCCTCGGAATCGCCGATGTCGACACCGAGGATCTCGCGGTCGCCGTTGATCGTGATGCCGGTCGCGATCACGACTGCGCGTGACACGACCTGGCCGAGCGCGTCGTCGCGGACGTGGACGTAGGTCGCGTCGAGGTAGACGTAGGGGAACTCGGTGTGGCCCAGGGTGCGGTTTCTGAACGCAGCGACGCGTTCGTCGAGGCCGGCACAGATCCGCGACACCTCCGACTTCGAGATCCCGGTATCAACCCCGAGCGCGGCGACCAGCGCGTCCACGCTGCGGGTGGAGACGCCGTTGACGTAGACCTCCATCACCACCGCGTACATGGCCTGATCGATCCGGCGTCGCGGTTCGAGGATCTCCGGGAAGAACGCGCCCCGCCGAAACTTCGGGATACCGAGCTCGAGATCACCGGCCTTCGTCGACAACGTCCGGGGCCGGTGCCCGTTGCGATGCGTCACCCTCTCCGGACTGCGTTCCCATGCGGCTGCGCCGATCGCTTCGGTGGCTTCGGCCTCGATCAGTTCCTGGATCCCGAACTGGGCGAGCTGCCGAACCAGATCGGCACCGCCGCCCTCGTTGAGAACGGCAAGTATTTCGTTGATGGCAGACTCAGACAGAGTCATCGGCGTGGTCTCCTTGGTGTGCAATTTGGTAGTTACACACCGAGCCTCACGCCGGTGACTCACCCCACGGTGGACCCGAACCGAAACCCCACCACGCCAAGGGACTCATACGACCACGGGCGCATCTCGCACCAAAACGACGAAACCCCAGGTCGGCAGAAAACCTGCTCTGACCTGGGGCTTGGCGTGGTACACCCCCTGGGACTCGAACCCAGAACCTGCGGATTAAGAGTCCGATGCTCTACCAATTGAGCTAGAGGCGCAGTTGCAGGCAACGATCGTAGCGAGCCGGGGACACGATGCGACCGGAGCCGATTGGGGTGACCGACGGGATTTGAACCCGCGACA